>JAZKGI010000084.1:0-18893 GCA_040385995.1 Pseudomonadota bacterium | reverse complement strand
GCGCCATGCTGGTCAACCTGGGCGCCTCGCTGGCGCGCGCCGGCAACGACGTGCTGCTGGTGGACGCTTGCGGCGGCGAACAGGGGGTGGCCGCGCGCCTGGGGGTGGCCGATCACGCCACCTTGCTGGGCGTGGCGCGCCAGGAATGCGCGCTCAATGAGGTGATCAATCAGGTGCCGCAGGGCTTCGGTGTGGTGGCGCTGTCGCCTGCGCGCCACGCTGGCCATGCCGGCCCGCGTCCGGCCCCGGACGAGGCGCGCCGCCTGGCCAAGGCGTTCGATGTGCTGGTCAAGCAAACCGGTATCGTGGTGGTCGATGGCCACTTCGATGGCGAAAGCTTCCCCGTGCCCCTGATGGCGAGCGCCGAAATCGTGGTCCAGGTGTCGTCCAGCGCCACCTCGATCAAGGCCGCCTACTGCATGATCAAGGGCCTCAATCAGCAACTGGGGCGGCGCCCGTTTGGAATTCTTGTCACCGGCGCTAACGAATCCGAGGCAAAAGTGGTATACGATAATATGGCACAGGCGGCGAGCCGCTATCTGGCGGTCAATCTGACGTCCATGGGATCGGTGCCGGCCGACGAATATCTGCACCGCGCCGCGCGTCTGGGGCGCGCGGTGGTGGACGCGTTTCCGCTGGCCGGGGCATCGGTCGCGTTTCGCCAGCTGGCCGGGCGCTTTGCCGGGCAGGCCGGCGCGGGGGCCGGCGCCGCGCCGGCGGCATCGCTGTATCGCACAGGGAGCGGACATCATTTTAGCGCCTAACGCCTAACCGGATGACTATGTATACGGTCAAAGGGAAAACCGATAAAGACCAGCTGCTAACGGAGCACATTCCGTTGGTGAAGCGGCTCGCCCATCACATGAAGGCCAAGCTGCCGCCGTCGGTGGAGGTCGACGATCTGGTGCAAGCCGGGATGATCGGCCTGCTCGACGCCATCAACCGCTACGAGGAAACCCATGGCGCCCAGTTTGAAACCTATGCCGTGCTGCGCATCCGCGGCGCCATGCTCGACGAGCTGCGCACCAGCGACTGGCTGCCGCGCAGCATGCGCCAGAACATGCGCAAGATCGAAGAAGCCATGAGCACCCTGCAACAGCGCCTGGGCCATCCGCCCACCGAGTCGGAAGTGGCCAAGCTGCTCAAGCTGTCGCTGGCCGATTACCAGGACATGCTGTCCGACGGCGGCGGCCACCAGCTGGTCTACTACGAAGACTTCCACGATGCCGAAGGCAACGACAGCTTCCTCGACCGCCATTGCGTGGACGAGGGCGGCGATCCGCTGCGCTCCCTGCTCGATACCGGCTTTCGCCAATCGGTGATCGACGCCATCGACGCCTTGCCGCCGCGCGAGAAGATGTTAATGGGCCTGTATTACGAGGAAGAGCTCAATTTGAAGGAAATCGGCGCCGTGATGGGGGTGTCGGAGTCGCGCGTGTCGCAATTGCACACGCAAGCGGTGGTGCGCCTGCGCGCCGCCTTACGGGAGCAGGCGTGGACTGGGCCAGCGTAGCGGGGCTGGCGCTGGCGCTGGCCGGGATCGTTCTGGGCCAGGCGCTCGAGGGCGGTAAAATCGGCTCGCTGTTGCAGCCGGCCGCCTTTGCCATCGTGGTGATCGGCACCTTCGGCGCGGTGCTGTTGCAGACCAAGCTGCCGGTCTTTTTGCGCGGCGTGCGCATGCTGCGCTGGGTGTTCGCGCCGCCGCTCGACCGGCGCCAGGCGCTGGCGCGCGAGCTGACGGCCTGGAATTTGAGCGCCCGGCGCGACGGTTTGCTGTCGCTCGAGCGCTTCATGCAGTCGACCCGCGACCGCTTCGCCGCCAAGGGCTTGCGCATGATCATCGACGGCATCGCGCCCGACAAGCTGCGCCAATTGCTCGACGTGGAAATCAGCGCCTACGAGACGGCCGAACGGCAAGCCGTCAAGATCTGGGAATCGGCGGCCGGCTATTCGCCCACCATCGGCATCCTGGGCGCGGTGCTGGGCCTGATCCACGTGATGGAAAACCTGACCGAACCGGCCAAGCTCGGTAGCGGCATCGCGGTCGCCTTCGTCTCCACCATTTACGGGGTGGGCCTGGCCAATCTGTTCTTTTACCCGGTGGCCAACAAGCTCAAGGCCATCGTGGCCCATTCGGTGACCCAGCACGAGGTGATGGCGGCGGTGTTTCACGACATCGCCAGCGGCGACCATTCGCGCATCATCGAGGAGCGCGTGGCCAGTTTGATGCGGGACTATTGAGATGACCCGGCGCGCGCGCAAACCCTATGACGAAGAACCCGACAATCACGAGCGCTGGCTGATTTCCTACGCCGATTTCATCACCCTGCTGTTCGCGTTTTTTGTGGTGATGTACGCGATCTCCTCGCTCAACGTGGGCAAGTACCGGGTTTTTTCGGACGCCATCGGCGACGCCTTCGGCTTGCGCCGTGGCGCCCCGCCGATCTTGATGGAGGCGCCGCAATCGATCCAGCTGCCCAATCCGGCTTTGAAAAGGCGCCTGGAAGCGCTACGCCGCGAGCGCGAGCAGATGGCGCGCCTGGCCCAGGATCTGCTCTCGACCCTGGCGCCGTTGATCAAGGAAGGCAAGGTGCGGGTCACGCAAAACAGCCGCGGGGTCAGTGTCGAGATCAATGCCAGCGTGCTGTTCGAGCCGGGCGAGGCCAAACTGGCGGGCGAATCGGTTCAAATCCTGCGCGCGGTGGCGGTGCTGCTGCGCGGCGATCCGCACGCGGTGCAGGTCGAGGGCCACACCGACCGGCAGCCGATCAGCAATCTCAATTTTCCTTCCAATTGGGAGCTCTCGGCGGTGCGGGCCAGCGCCGTGGTGCGGCTATTCATCGACAGCGGGGTGGCCGCCACGCGCCTGACGGCGGTGGGCCATGGCGACAATCACCCCTTGGCGCCGAACGACACGGCCGAGGGCAGGGCGCGCAACCGGCGCGTGGCCGTCACCATTTTATCGGCCCTGCCCGACCCGGTCGCCGAGCCGCCGGGCGGCCTGCGTTAGGGTGACGTTGGAGGCGCGCCCGCGATTGAAGCGGCGCCACGCCCGATGCAAAACGCACGCGACGCGGTGGCGCGCGGTTGTCGCGCCGGTCAAGCCGATGGGCGACATGCGCCGATAAAAATCGGCCGATCGATTTAGCCGATGAATTTAGCCGATCACCACGCGCCGGCTGGCCGCGCCGCTGGTGGTTTGGCCGCTGGGGCCGTAGAAATTGCCGCCTTGCGGCTGCGGATGCATGGCGTTAAGCGCGCCCTGGGTATGGGCCAGGTGACGGTTGACCAGCATGCCGTTGACGCGGTTGAGTTCTTTCGCCAGACGCGTGCGCTCGAGCAGGGCGCCCCATAAGGTGAGGGCGACGTCGTCGCGCTGGCTGGCCAGCCAACTTTCCATGCCGCGCTCGTCGGGTGTGCAGGCGGCCGCGCCCAGGGCGCTGTGGCGCTCGCCGGCCAGCAGCGCCAGACGCCCGACCAGCTGCGATTTTTCCGCCGTCACCTGGTTCAAGGCTTCGATCTCGGCCGCCACCAGATGCCGCTGTTCGCGCTCGATCACCTCAAGCAGCTGGCCCATCAGCTGATGTTCTTCTGACAGACTGGTCAGGGGCGAGCACGGATTGGACATGGCGAATCACCTATCGTTTGCGCGAATGCAGCAGATCTTTGACCGTGTCGAGCAAGCCATCGGCCACTTTTTCGGAATTGACTTGAAACTGGCCATCGGCGATGGCCAGCTTGATGCGTTCGACTTTTTTGGTGTCGAACACATTGCCGCCGCTGGCGAGCGCGCTGGCCGCCAGCGCCTGACCTTGCGACGACAGGCGCACGCTGTCCGACGAACCGGGATTGACGGCGGTTTTTTCGGCGGCGCGCGCGCCGCCCGTGGCGCCGGTGGTGGGCGGGGTGACCGCCGGGCCAGGGGTGCTCTTTAATGTATCGTTGATTTTCACAGCTTCATCCTCGTCTGGTTGGAGTCATACACTCCGGGATATGGGTCTATAACGGCGCCGCGCCACAAAACTTTAGCGCGCGCCCGCCACCAGCACGTATTTCTCTACAATTGTCACCATGGTTTAAAACGCCACTTCCACCACCCCGCCGCCGCGCGCCACGCCGCTGATCTGCTGCCCGGCCGCGGTGCGCACTTGCACCACCTGGCCTTCGCCGGCGCTGCCGATCGCCTTGGCCTCGGCCGAGACCCGAAAGCCGGCCCCGCTCGAGACCAGGCGCACCGGCTGGCCCTGCGTCACCACCGGCGCGCTGCGCAAGGCGTCCAGCCGCAGCGGCATGCCGGCCGGCAGCGACATGGCCAGCGTGCGGCCCACCACTTGCGCCGCTTCCGTGGCCACCCCGGCCGGCAGCGCGCCCAGGTCGCCCTGCATGGTCACCAGCTGGGCCGGTTCGATGCGCTGGCCCTGGGCCAGCGGCACCGCGCTGGCCACATAGTCGGCCACCACCGCCACCATCGCTTGCACATAAATGGTCCAGGGCGAGGGCGCGCCGCAGCGCAGCCCCACCGTGGTGCGGCCCCAGGCCCGGCTGCCGGCAGGCAGGAACGCTTGCGGCGCCGGGCAGGGCGCCAGGTTCAGGCGCGCGTCAAGCGGGCCGACGGTGACGGTGACGCGGCCGGGCGAGCCGGCGCTCTGTATTTCCAGGAAATGTTGCACGCTCTCGCGCAGCGCGGCCGGGTCGTGCCGTGTGGCGCTTTGCGCACAAACGGCTTGGGCGGTGATGAAAAAAGTGGCAAGGACGTTTCTTAGGAGTATCATCATGATGAGCCTTTGGAGTCATGCCATGGTAGCCGAGCGGGCTGGGCTTGAACTGCGGAATAGGGCGCGAAAGTGCGCTCTGATCGGTCGATGGTCTTGCATGGAGGGAACGTATGATGAATTCTGTCCTCACCCTTGTCGGCCACCCGTTTGCGCAAGTGGGCGACCTCTTCCGGAGTCAGCAATGATAGGTAAACTCGACGATTATCTGCGTTTCAACGAGGTGGCGCTCAATTTGCGGGCCCAGCGCCAGCAAGTGCTGTCGTCCAATATCGCCAACGCCGACACGCCCGAATACAAGGCGCGCGACATCGATTTCGCCGCCGCCTTGCAGGGCGCCATGGGGCGCGCCAACACGGCCGCGTCGGCGCTGACGGTGAGCGCCGCCCGTCATTTCCCCGGCGCGGCGGCCAACCCGGCCGGCACGCTGCCGGACGGCACCCCCTTGCTGTTTCGCACCCCGGCCCAGGGCGCGGTGGACGGCAACACGGTCGAGATGGATGTCGAGCGCAGCGCGTTTGCCGACAACGGCATCCGTTACGAGACCGGGGTCACCCTGATCAACGCCCAGATCAAGGGCATGCTCACGGCGATACAGGGAGGACAATAATCATGTCGCTCTTTAATATCTTCAATGTGTCCGGCTCGGCCATGAGCGCCCAGTCCCAGCGCTTGAACGCGGTGGCCAGCAATCTGGCCAACGCCGACAGCGCCACCAGCGCCAGCGGCCAGGCTTACCGCGCCAAGCAAGTGGTGTTCGAGGCGGTGCCGGTGGCCGGCGGGGCCACCGCGGTGCGGGTGCAAAAAGTGATCGACGATCCCTCGCCCTTGAAAATGCTGTACGACCCGCAGCACCCGATGGCCGACGACAAGGGCTATGTCGCCATGCCCAACGTTAATGTGGTGGACGAGATGGTCGATATGCTGTCGGCCTCGCGTTCCTATCAAACCAATGTCGAGACCATGAACGCGGCCAAGACCTTGTTGCTCAAGACACTGACCATCGGTCAATAACCATCAGGCTCCCATGTCCACCATCACCACCCCCAGCGCGCCCATTTCCAACGATTTGATGGCGGCCGTCAACAACAAGCCGGCCAGCACGGCCGCGCCCGGTAGCGTCGAGGCCGATACCGACAAATTCATGACACTGCTGGTCACCCAGTTGAAGAACCAGGACCCCATGAATCCGCTCGACAATGCCCAGATCACCAGCCAGCTGGCGCAATTGTCGACCGTCACCGGTGTCAATAAACTCAATACCACGCTCGAATCGCTGAAAAGCAGTTATCAGGCGTCCGAGTCTTTGCAGGCCGCCAATATGATCGGGCACGGCGTGCTCACGGCCGGCACCGACCTGACCCTGGCCAAGACAGCCGACAACAAGCTGGCCGGCATCATGGGGGTCGATTTGGCCACCCCGGCCGACAGCGTGCAGGTGGAAATCCGCAACGCGGCGGGCAAGCTGGTGCACACCATCGACCTGGGCGCCCAGCCCGCCGGCACCTTGCCGCTGGGCTGGGATGGCGCCAGCGACGAGCTCGATAGCGCGGGCAAGCCGCTCATGATGGCGCCCGGCCAGTACCGTTTCGCGGTGACGGCCACCCGCGGCGGCGAGCCGCTCACCGACGCCGCCGCTTTGACCTTCGGCACCGTGGCCAGCGTGTCCACCAACGCCCAGGGCGTCAAATTGAACGTGCCCTCGCTGGGCGCCATCTCGATGGCCGATGTGAGGCAGATTTTGTAAGCCGGTGGTCGCGTGGTAGTTGCGTGGTAGTTGCGTGGTAGTTGCGTGGTAGTTGCTTGGTCGTTGCGTCGTATTTGCTTGGTCGTAGCTTATTAGCCGCTTGTCATTCGCACTGTGTTGTTTTCATTTCTAGGAGTACATCATGTCTTTCCAGCAAGGGCTTAGCGGCCTTAACGCCGCCTCCAAATCGCTCGACGTTATCGGCAACAATATCGCCAACTCGAGCACGGTCGGCTTCAAGCAGTCGCAAGCCCAGTTCGCCGATATTTACGCCAATTCGCTCAATGGCGTGGCCGGCCAGCAACCGGGCATCGGTGTGTCGGTGTCCACCATCGCTCAGCAATTTACCCAAGGTAATATCGAAACCTCGGCCAATCCGCTCGACATCGCCATCAATGGCGGCGGCTTTTTCCGCATGTCGGTCAACGGCGCGATCCAGTTTTCCCGCAACGGCCAATTCCAGCTCGATAAGAACGGTTTCATCATCAACGCCCAATTGGCCCAGCTGACCGGCTATGTGGCCGACAGCGACGGCAAGATCCTGGCCGGGGCGCCGGCCCCGATCCAGATCGACCCGGCCGACATGAAGCCGAACGCCACCACCCGGGTCAGCACCCAGGTCAATTTGAATTCCGACACGGAAATGCCGACCACCTTTCCGTTCGACGCCGACCAGCCCACCTCGTACAGCAAGCAAATTCCCACCGACGTCTTCGATTCGCTGGGCAACGCCCACGTGTTGTCCTCGTTTTACGTCAAGACCGGTGACAATACCTGGGATGTCTACCTGGCCAGCGACGGCAAGGAAATCACCAGCATGAGCGCGGCCGCCGTGGTCCAGACCGACGCGGGCTCGCTGGCCCGGCGCGCCGATTATCAAAACGCCGTCACCGCCGTGCCGCTCGACCCGGTGGCCGTGCGCAACGCCGCCGTCACCTACGCCCAGACGGCGGGGGCGGCCGTGAGCGCGGCGGCCGCCGCCGCCGGCGCCAGCCCGGCCCAGCTGGCCGCCCTGGCCGCCACCTACACCGGCCCGGCCGCCGATGGCGAAAACAGCGCGCGCAATCCGGACCAGATCGACCAAGCCATCTCGGACGCGACCAATGTGCCGGCGGTCAAAGCCGGCGCGCTGGTGTTTAACGCCAACGGCACCCTGAACAAGACCGCCATGCTGAGCCTGACGCCGCCGCAATCGCTGCCGCTGCCGGTGGCGGTGCCGATCTTTCCCGCCAATGGCGCCACGCCGGTGCTCAATATGCAGTTCGACCTAACCGGCAGCACCCAGATCGCGGCCGCCACCAGCGAGAAAAAGACGGTGCAGGATGGTTACGCGGGCGGCCAGCTGACCCGTTTTTCGGCCGGCCCCGACGGCGTCATCCTGGGCCAATACACCAATGGACGCACGCGCCCGTTGGCCCAGGTGGTACTGGCCAACTTCACCGATCCGAACGGGTTGCAACCGCTGGGTAACAATGCCTGGGCCGAGACCTCGGCCTCGGGCGGGCCCCTGGTCGGGGCGCCCAACACCGGCAGCCTGGGGCCGCTGCGCTCGTCGGCGGTGGAAGCGTCGAACGTCGATCTGACGGCCGAGCTGGTCAACATGATCGTGGCCCAGCGCGCCTACCAGGCCAACGCCCAGACCATCAAGACCCAGGATTCGGTGCTGCAAACCCTGGTCAACCTGCGTTAAAGCGCGCACCCGCGGGAGACCACGATGGACCGGCTGATCTACACCGCCATGACAGGCGCCAAGCATATTCTGAACCAGCAGGCCACCACCTCGCACAATCTGGCCAACGTCGCCAGCACGGGGTTCCGGGCCCAGCTCGATTCGTTCCGGGCCGTGCCGGTGGTGTCGGACGGCTTGCCCACGCGCGCCTTCGTGGTCGACTCGACCGTGGGGGCCGACTTCACCCCCGGCCCGATTCTCACCACCGGGCGCGCCATGGATGTGGCGGTGCAAAACCAGGGTTGGCTGGTGGTGCAGTCGGCCGACGGCTCGGAAGCCTACACCCGTAACGGCGGCTTGCTGATCAACCAGAACGGTCAGTTGCAAACCCCGGCCGGCTTGCCGGTGCTGGGCGACACCGGCCCGATCGCGGTGCCGCCCGAGGTGACGGTGTCGATCGCCAGCGACGGCACGGTGGGCACCATCAGCACCGACACCAAACCCGGCCCGGCGCTGGTGCTGGGCCGCTTAAAGCTGGTCAATCCGCCCGAACAATCGCTGCTGCGCGGGGCCGACGGCCTGTTCCGCTTGAAAGATGGCGGCGCCGCCGACAACGACCCCAACGTACGGCTGGCCTCGGGCGCGCTGGAAGGCAGCAATGTCAATCCGGTCGATTCCATGGTGAGCATGATCAGCCTGGCGCGTCAGTTCGAAACCCAGATGAGTTTATTGAAGAACGCCGAGAATAACGCCGCGAAAGCCACCCAGATCCTGGCTTTGAATTGAGTCGCTCACGCTCATAATGGTCAGGTGCAATAGGCGCGCGGTGCGCCTCCCGGTTCCACCGGGGCGCCACAGACCAGGAGAAGAGCATGATACGTTCATTATGGATCGCCAAGACGGGGCTGGAGGCGCAGCAAACGCAGATGGACGTGATCGCCCACAATCTGGCCAACGTGAGCACCACCGGGTTTAAGAAATCGCGCGCCATCTTTGAAGACTTGTTGTACCAAAACGTGCGCCAGCCGGGCGCTCAGTCGTCGCAGCAAACCCAGCTGCCGTCGGGCCTGCAAATCGGCACCGGCGTGCGCACCGTGGCCGTCGAGCGCATCCATACCCAGGGCAATCCCCAATCGTCGGGCAATTCGAAAGACGTGATGGTCAACGGGGCCGGCTATTTTCCCGTTTTGCTGCCCGACGGCACCACCGCGTATACCCGCGACGGTTCGTTTCAAACCGATAGCAACGGTCAACTGGTGACCTCGGAAGGCTTTGTGATCCAGCCCGCCATCACGGTGCCGGCCAACGCCTTGACGCTGGCGGTGGCGCGCGACGGCACCGTTTCGGTGACTTTGCCCAACCAGACCGCCTCGTCTCAAATCGGCTCGTTGCAACTGACCACCTTCATCAATCCGGCCGGTCTGGAATCGAAGGGCGAAAACCTGTATGTGGAAACGGGCGCCTCGGGCGCGGCCCAGACCAATACTCCCGGCACCAATGGCTCCGGCATCTTATTGCAGGGCTATATAGAAACCTCGAACGTCAACGTGGCCGAGGAATTGGTCAATATGATACAGACCCAGCGCGCCTATGAAATCAATAGCAAGGCGATCACCACCTCGGATCAGATGTTGCAACGGTTGACGCAACTGTAAGCGGGGCGCCCGCCCATGTAACCGGTCCGCGCGGCGGCCCCTAGGAGTTTGTCATGCCTGCATTCCCGTTTTTGCGTGTCGCCGCGCCGGCCTTGGCCGCGGCCCTGGCCGGCTGCGCCGTCACCCCCACCTCGATCGTGCAGCAACCGACCAGCGCGCGGCCGATGGCCACCGTGCAAGCGGGCCCGAGCAGCGGCGCCATCTTTCAAAACAGCGCCTACCGGCCGTTTTTCGAAGACAGGCGGGCGCGCCAGGTGGGCGACTTGATGACCATCACCATTTCCGAAAAAACCAACGCGGTCAAGGCCGGCGCCAGTTCCGGCAACAAGAGCGGCAGCGTCAGCCTGACCACCCCGGCCCCCCTGCAAAGCCGCTTCGGCGGCAGCGTGGCGGTCACCGCCGCCAACAAGTTCGCCGATGGCGACAATCAGAGCGCCAGCAACGCGTTCACCGGCACCATCGGGGTCACCGTGATCGAGGTGCTGCCCAACGGTAATTTGATGGTGGCCGGCGAAAAACAGGTGGCCATGAACAAGGGCATCGAATTCATCCGCTTTTCCGGCATGGTCAGTCCCGACAATATCGGCACCGGCAACGTGGTGTCCTCGACCCAGGTGGCCGACGCCCGGGTGGAATACCGCACCAACAGCCAGATCGACCGGGCAGAGATGACGGCCATGGTGTCGCGCTTCTTCCAGAGCATTTTGCCGTTCTGATCATGCGCGCCCGCTCATTGTTGCCGACCCCGCGCGCCGCCCGCCGGTGCGCCCGCTGGTGCGCCCATTTTTCCGCCGTGCTGCTGCCGGTCCTGTTCGCCGCCTCGCTGCTGGGCGCGGCAACGCCGGCCCGCGCCGAGCGCTTGAAAGACTTGGCCAGCATCGCCGGCGTGCGCCAAAACCAATTGATGGGTTACGGCCTGGTGGTGGGCCTGGACGGTAGCGGCGACCAGACCACGCAAACCCCGTTCACGGTGCAAAGCGTGGTGTCGATGCTGCAACAGCTGGGGGTCAACCTGCCGCAGGGCACCAGCTTGCAGCTCAAGAACGTGGCGGCGGTGATGGTCACCACGGCCTTGCCGGCGTTCGCCCAGCCCGGTCAAATGCTCGATGTGACGGTGTCGTCGATGGGAAACGCCAAGAGCTTGCGCGGCGGCACCTTGCTGATGACGCCGCTCAAGGGCGCCGATGGCCAGATTTACGGCATGGCGCAAGGCAACGTGCTGGTGGGCGGGGTGGGCGCCCAGTCCGGCGGCAGCTCGGTGGTGGTCAATCACTTGAGCGTGGGCCGCATTTCGGGCGGCGCCACGGTCGAGCGCGCGGTGGCGTCGGCCCTGGGGCAGGGCAACCTGATCCGGCTGGAATTGAACCAGACCGATTTCGCCACCGCCAGCCGGGTGGTCGAGGCCATCAACAACCAGTTCGGCAGCGGCGTGGCGGCGGCCCTGGACGGGCGCGTGATCCGGGTCCAGTCGCCCGGCGACAGCGATCAGCGGGTGGCGTTTATTGGCACGCTGGAAAACTTGAACGTGACCCCCTCGCCACTGGCGGCCAAGGTGATCTTGAACGCGCGCACCGGTTCGGTGGTGATGAACCAGGCCGTCACGCTCGACACTTGCGCCATTTCGCATGGCAACTTGTCGGTCAGCGTGAGCGTCGAGCCGCAAGTGAGCCAACCCAATCCAGTGTCCGGCGGGCAAACCGTGGTCACCCAGACGGCCCAGATCGATATCAAGAAAGAACCCGGCAAGGTGATGCTGCTCAAGGGCGGCGCCAACCTGGCCGAGGTGGTCAAGGCGCTTAACGCGATTGGCGCCTCGCCGCAAGACTTGCTGGCCATTTTGCAAGCCATGAAAGCGGCCGGCTCGCTGCGGGCCGAACTGGAAATCATTTAATCACTAGGTAGCCCATGATCAGCCAAACCGATTTGACCAGCAAGGCCGCTTACGACGGCAAGAGTGTGGGCGACCTGAAGCAATCGGCCAAGGCCAACGATCCGGCCGCCATCAAAAACGCCGCCACCCAGTTCGAAGCCATGTTCTTGAACATGGTGATGAAAAGCATGCGCGACGCCACGCCCAAGGACGGACCGATGGATAGCGAGCAGGCCAAAATGTTTGGCGGCATGCTGGACCAGCAGACCAGCCAAAATCTGGCCAAGCGCGGCACCGGCCTGGCCGATGCCTTGATCCGTCAACTGTCGCAAACGGCCACCATCGCCGCCGAAACCCAGGCCATCGGCGCCCAGGGTGCGCTGGCGCCGGACGCGGCGGGGCTGTCGGCGGCGCTGGAGGCGGCCGGCCTGGCCCTGCCCGTGCCGGCCGCGTCCGCCACGCGCGGGGCCGGCACGGCGGCGCCGCTCACGGCCAGCGGCCGCCCGCAAGCACCCCATGTGCGCGCGTTCCAGGAAAAGCTGGCCGCGCATGCCGAAGAAGCGAGCAAGGAAACCGGCATCCCGGCCAAGTTCATGCTGGGTCAAGCCGCGCTGGAGACGGGCTGGGGCAAACGGGAAATCAAGAGCCTCGATGGCAGCGCCAGTCACAATCTGTTTGGCATCAAGGCCGGCCCTGACTGGAAGGGCAAGGTCACCGAAGCGGTCACCACCGAATACGTGAACGGCGCGCCGCGCACCCGGGTCGAGAAATTCCGCGCCTACGATAGTTATGCCGACAGTTTCAAAGATTACGGAAAACTCATCACCCACAATAAACGGTATGAAAAAGTGTTGGCCAGCGCGGGCGACGCCAGCAGCTTCGCCCAGGGTTTGCAGCGCGCCGGCTATGCCACCGACCCCCATTACGCCACCAAGTTGACTCGCATTATCAAGCAGTCGCTGATCGGGTAGACCGTTGCGCTTCAAGTTTGGCCTGGCGCTGCCGTAAACGAGTAGACAGGACAAAAATACCATGGGCACAAATCTTCTCAATATCGGCAGGACCGGCTTACTCGCCGCGCAAGCGGGCTTGTCGACCACCGGCCACAATATCTCGAACGCCAATGTGGAGGGCTTTAGCCGTCAAGTGGCGGTGCAGGGCACTTTGCCGGGGCAAAATGTCGGTTACGGCTTTGTTGGCAGCGGCACCGAAGTGGTGCAAATCAAGCGCTTTTACGACAATTTCACCGCTTCCCAGGTGCGTTCGGCGCAAAGCACCACCAGTTCGCTCGACGCTTATTCCAGCCAGATCAGCCAGATCGACAATATGCTGGCCGATTCCACTTCCGGCCTGTCACCCGCGCTGCAAGACTTTTTCAAGGGCGTGCAAGACTTGGCCGCCAATCCCGCCTCGACCGCTTCGCGCCAAGCCCTGCTGTCGGGCGCCGATTCGCTGGCCTCGCGTTTCCAGAGCATTAGCGCGCGCCTGACCGAAATCGGCTCGGGCGTCAATTCCCAGATCGCGTCAAGCGTGGACGTGATCAATTCCTACGGCGCCCAGATCGCGCAACTCAACGAGAGCATCGCCGGCTTGACGCAAGGCCCCACGGTGCAACCGAATGACATGCTGGACCAGCGCGACCAGTTGATCAATGAGCTCAATAAATATGTGCGGGCCACGGTCGTGCCTGGCGACAATAACACCCTGACCGTATCGATCGGTTCTGGTCAGCCGCTGGTGGTGGGCAACCGCGCCTTCGAGCTGGCGGCCACGCCCTCGTTGACCGATCCCGGCCGGCTGCAAGTGGCTTACGTCACGGGCAATAAAACCACGGTATTGCCGGAGAACGCCTTGAGCGGCGGCTCGCTGGGCGGCTTGCTGGAGTTTCGAGCCAACGGCCTGGACCGGGTGAAGAACTCGATCGGTCTGGTCGCCACCGCGCTGGCCACCAGCTTTAACGCCCAGCACAAATTGGGCCAGGACCAGAACGGCGCGCTGGGCACCGATTTTTTCGCCATCAACGCGCCGCTGGTCAAGCCTGATTACCGCAACAACCCCACCAGCGACACCGCCATCACGGCCACCGTGAGCGACCCGAGCAAGATGACGGCCAGCGATTACGAGGTGAAGTACGACGGCGCCGTGTTTGTCGTCACGCGCCAGTCGGACGGCCAGAAAACCGTGATCAATCCGTTTCCCCAGACCGTGCCGCAAACCATAGACGGGGTCGATTACACGATCACCGCCAGCAGCGCGGCCCAGGGCGACAATTATCTGGTGCAGCCCACCGTGGGCGGCGCTTCCAGCTTCAAGGTGGTGCTGACCGACCGCGCCAAAATCGCCGCGGCCGCGCCGATTGGCACCGCCGCGCCCACCGCCAACATCGGCAACGGCAAGATCAGCGCGGGCAGTGTCGACGCCGCCTACCTGGCGCCCGGCAACGCGCTCACGGCCCCGCTCACGCTCACCTACGACAAGGCCAGCGCCAGTTTTTCCCTCAGCCCGGCCACCGAGGATGTGACCGTCACCAGCAACGGCGTGGCCACGGTGTATCCGGCCGGCACCCCCGTGCCCTACACGGACGGCAGCAACATCAACCTGGGCGGGGTCAATTTCAGCATCAGCGGGGTGCCCGGCGACCAGGATACTTTCAAGGTCGGTCCCAACACCAGCGGCGTGGGCGACAACCGCAACGCGGCCTTGCTGGCGAAATTGCAGACCACCAATATTCTCGACGGCGGCAAGGCCACCTTCCAGGGCGCCTACGCTGAAACCGTTAGCTATGTGGGCAACAAGACGCGCGAGGCGCAAGTCAATGGGCGGGCCAGCGCCGCCCTGCTAGCCGAGACGGAAAAAGCCCAGCAATCGGTGTCGGGCGTCAATCTGGATGAGGAAGCGGCCAATTTGCTGCGTTATCAGCAAGCCTATCAGGCATCGGGCAAGGTGATGCAGATCGCCAGCACCTTGTTCGATGTGTTGCTGTCACTGGGCAGGTAATGCCGTCAAAAGGAAAGCATCATGCGTATCAGCACCAAATCGATTTATGACAGCGGCACCAACCAAATGGGCGCTTTGCAATCGTCGCTCAACCGCACCCAATTGCAATTGTCGACCGGACGCAAAAATCTGACCCCGGCCGACGACCCCATCGCCAGCGCGCGCGCGCTCGAAGTGACCCAGTCGCAATCGATCAATACCCAGTTCGTGACCAACCGCAGCAACGCCAAAAATTTCCTGTCGCAAGAGACGCTGGCCTTGAACAGCGCCACCCAGCTCATCGCCGACGTCAACGAACTGGTGGTCAAGGCCGGCAACGGCAGCTTGAGCAATAGCGACCGCGAAACCTATGCCATCGAGCTGGAGGGACGGCTCAACGATTTGCTGGGCATCGCCAACACCGCCGATGGCGCGGGCGGCTACCTGTTTTCCGGCTTTAAATCGACCACCCTGCCGTTTAGCCCCACCGCCGGCGGCGCCACCTACCAGGGCGACCAGGGCCAGCGCCAGTTGCAGGTGGGCTCGGCGCGCAACCTGGCCACCAGCGACGCCGGCAGCAGCGTGTTTGAAAGCAATCTGACCGGCAATGGCGCGTTTGTCACCGGGGCCGATCCGGCCAACTTCGGACGGGGCGGCTCTGGCATCATATCGGGCGGTTCGGTGGCCGACGCCACCCTGTTGACGGGGCATAAATACGAAATCAATTTCACGGTCGGGCCCGATCCCGTCACCAACTTGCCTAGCACCACTTATATCGTGAGCGACCTCAACACCGGCTTGCCGGTGCCGGACGCCACCCCCGTGCCCTATAAGAGCGGCGAGGCGATCGTGTTCGACGGCCAGCAATTCGACATCAAGGGCAAACCGGCCAATCTGGACAAATTTACGGTCCAGCCCAGCACCAAGGAGTCGGTGTTTACCACCATGAAAACCCTGCTTGGCGTGTTGCGCTCGCCCGGTAGCGGCGCGGCCGGCCAGGCCAGCCTGACCAACGGCTTGAACCGGGCCCACGACTTGCTCGACACCGCCTATGACAATGTACTTGGCGTCCAGGCCGAGGTCGGCTCGCGCTTGAAGGAACTCGATTATTTGGACAGCGCGGGCGACGACCTCGATATCCAATATTCCACCACTTTATTGGATTTGCAAGATCTCGACTATGTGAAGGCGTTTTCACTGTTCACCCAGCAGCAAATCACGCTACAGGCGGCGCAAAAATCGTTCACCACCATGTCGGGCTTGTCGCTGTTTAATTACATCAGTTAGCGGTAGGCCGGCCAGCCGCCGCGCTCATGCCAGCTTGCGCGCGTATTCCAGACGCGACGCCATTTGCGGGTCGCTAGGGCGCTCGAAGGTGTTGCAAAACGATACGGTCGCGTCTTCCGTGCTGCTGGTGCGTTTCAAGTCGTCAAGCGCGCCCGGCTCTTTTAATTCCTTCACCAGATAATCGACATTGGCCTTTTCGCTCGAGGCCGGGATGTTCTGGTCGCCGGCCAGCTTGATCAGCGCCTCCTTGCGCACGCCGCCCCACTGCGCCAGGCCGAAACCGTTGGCATTGTCGTCGGCCATGTTGGCCGACGGGTCGCCGATTTTCATGCCCTGATTCATGCCAGGATTCAAACCCGCGCTCTCATGCGTCAGATTGGCCACAATGCCCTTGGCTTGATTTTCGGTGATGCCCAACTCCTTTTGCAAGTGGCCCACCAGCTTGTTGCCGAACGCGGTGCTTTGCTGTTCGGTATAACGTTCGGTCTGGGCTTTGTCGCTAAAGCCGGCGTCGCCATCGGGCTGCGCGCTCTTGCGCACGTCGGCGACCGGCTCGGCTGGCGCGACCGATGCCGCTTGCCACGGAACCGGAGCCACGGCCGCTTGCAGCGGCGTGGCCGGCAGCGGCACCGCCTCGGGGGAGGGCGCGGGCTGGGCCGACCTGTTGGAGCGGCGCGTCGGCGCGAAGTCGAACTCGTCTTCCTCGGTACGCCCGTAGCAAGTCTTGGCGGCGGGCGGACCGATGCTGTCGTCGCCGGACGGCGTGTTGCGTTGGCCGTCGCTCAGGTCCAGCAGGGTGCCCTCGCTTGCGTCCCGCATGGCGCCCGGATCGGTGACCTTGTCAATCGATGTGCAATCCGCGCTGGGCCGAAATAGCCCGCCGAACCGGTCGAGAAAATAATTGGCGCCGGATTGTCCTGTGATTATATTCATTCCAGATTCTCCACCAATAAGTGTTCTTGCGTCCAAGGCGGCGCGTGCAGGCAAGTTGACGCGCTCCAAATGGGTCTGCATGTGAGTGGGCGATTGGGAAAGCGGGTTCCACCGAGCGGCGCGCCGCTTGGATAAGCATGCCCATCGTCCAGCAAAATCAAGCCAGATAACTAAACTTGTAGTCAAACTACTGAATCAAGCCGTATGTTTATTGAATGGCAATTGTGACCTGCTGGCGTAAATTTTAAATAGTCAGCCTGCCAAAATCTTTAAAGTAACAAGATTACATTTGTAATACTCGGTATGATTTCGCTCGGGGCAAAACACGGACGCATCGATCTGGCGTCAGCGAACACTAAACGACGGCGCCCGCGATGCGATGGGCAACAAGCCGCACGGTGTTCACATGGAAAAAGCAGCGCATCATCGCGGCATGATGCGGCTAATTTGCACAATTAATAACAATCCCCAGGAGCAATGCATGCAAATTCTAAAACTCTCTTTGATCAGTATCGGTGTCGCGCTCTTGATCGCCGCTTGCGGCGGCGGTTCACAGTCCGACCCGCACAGCGCCGCCGCCATGGCCACGCCGCAAGGCGCGCAAGCGCTGCCGGCCCAGGGCCAGCCGCAAGCGTTAGTGAACTCCACCCTGGCACTCAATTCCTATCAATCGTTTCAGGTAATCACGGCCGGTTTCACCAACCGTTTTCTGCGCCACCGCGACAGCCTGGCGCGTACCGATCCTTATGACGGCAACAGCGCGGCGCTGGACCGGGCCGATGCCAGTTTCCGTGTGGTCAGCGGCTTGGCCGACGCCAGCTGCTATTCGATCGAGTCGCAAAACAATCCTGGTCAATTCCTGCGCCATCGGGATTGGCGGGTGCGGATAGACAAGCGCGACGGCTCGCCCCTGTTCGACGCCGACGCGACCTGGTGCGGCAAACCCGGCTTGTCCGGCAGCGGCATCAGCCTGGAATCGTTCAACCTGCGCGGCAACTACATGCGCCACGTCGACTCGCAAGTGTGGCTGGCCAAAAAAGGCGGCCCCAACGGCGGCGACACGGCCGTCAATTTCGAGGCCGACGCCAGCTGGAGTGTCGCCGCGCCGTGGTCGCACGGCGTGCCGGTGGCCATGGGGTCCCATTCCCTGCAAGCAACCAGCGCCAACTTGGGCAACCGTTACGCGCGTCATACGCTGGGCCTGGGTTTTACCGAAGTGGTCGACAACAATAGCGCCGGCCTGCTCAAGAACGACGCCACCTTCAACATCGTGCCCGGCCTGTCCGACGCCTCGTGCTACTCGCTGGAATCGCAAAATATCGGCGGCAACTACCTGCGTCACCAAGACTTCCGCGTGAAATTGGCGGCGCCAGACGGCAGCGACGGGTTCCGCCGCGATGCCACCTTTTGCGCCCACAGCGGCTTGAGCGGCAATGGCGTGAGCCTGGAATCGAGCAATATGCCGGGCTTCTTCCTGCGCCATTACAACAGCGAACTGTGGATGGCTTCCGGAAAAGATGCGCGCGCCTCTGACCGGTCCGATCGCTTCCGGGAAGATTCGAGCTGGAATATCGCCAATCCATGGGCCGCCAATGTGGGTCCGGCCATGGCCAGCATTGAACTGGCGCAATCGCAGCTGTTCAACAGCAACGACGGCGCGCTGGTATTGGTGCGCAACAAGGCGGTGCTGGTCAAGGTTAATGCCACCAGCGGCGATCCGTCGGCCAACAAGCCAAGCGGCGCGATCCAGGTGCAAGACGGGAACGGCAATCTGATCCGCGAAATCGGCTTGAACACCCCGTCCGGCCCCTTGCCGGCCAGTGTGCCAAGCGTGCCGGATTTGAACACCTCGTACAGCGCCGTGGTGCCGGCCGACCTGGTGAAACCCGGTTTGCGCTTGCGCGCCGTGTTCTCCAACGGCCAGAGCACCACCATCAACCCGCGCGTGGGCGGCGGGGTGCCGATGGACCTGGTCACCATTCCC
>JAZKGI010000083.1:0-13691 GCA_040385995.1 Pseudomonadota bacterium | reverse complement strand
CTTCGGTGTGCACCACGCGCATGCCGCGTCCGCCGCCGCCGCCGGCCGCCTTGATAATCACGGGATAGCCGACCTTGCGCGCAATTTGCACGATCACCTTGGGATCGTCCGGCAACGCGCCTTCCGAACCCGGCACGCAAGGCACCCCGGCCTTGATCATGGTTTGCTTGGCCGATACCTTGTCACCCATCAGGCGAATCGATTCGGAGCGGGGGCCGATGAAGACGAAGCCCGATTTTTCCACCCGTTCGGCGAAGTCGGCGTTTTCGGACAAGAAGCCGTAGCCGGGATGGATCGCCTCGGCGTCGGTCACTTCGGCCGCGCTGATGATGGCTGGCATGTTCAGATAACTCAGGGTCGAGGTTGCCGGCCCGATGCACACCGATTCGTCGGCCAGCTTGACGTATTTGGCGTCCTTGTCCGCTTCGGAGTGGACCACCACCGTCTTGATACCCATTTCGCGGCAGGCGCGCTGGATGCGTAGGGCGATTTCACCGCGGTTGGCAATGAGGATTTTTTCAAACATGGTAGGTTGGCGTAGGTCTGTGAGAGAGCCGGCGTGCCGGCAAAACAACTGGTGAGTGAAGACGACCGGCCGGACCGGTCAGGCCGTTGCCGGCCGCGGCGACAAGCTTAGCCTATCACAAACAGGGGTTGGCCGAATTCGACCGGCTGGCCGTTTTCCACCAGGATCTGGGTCACGACGCCGGCCTGGTCGGTCTCGATTTCGTTGAGCAGTTTCATCGCTTCAATGATGCACACGGTATCGCCTTCCTTGACCGTGGAGCCGATCTCGACGAATGCCGGGCTGCCCGGCGCGGACGAGCGGTAAAAGGTACCGACCATGGGCGATTTGACGACATAGCCGGTCGGTTCGGCGGCGATCGGGGCGGCCGGCGCAACGGCGGGGGCGCTATGGACAGGTGCCGGCGGCTGATAAGCCATGCCTTGCGGTTGCATCATGACCATCTGGTTTTGCGGCATGGCCGACGATTTGACAATGCGGACCTTGCTTTCGCCTTCGGTCACTTCGAGCTCGGCGATGTCGGACTCGGCGACCAGGTCGATCAATGTCTTGAGTTTTCGTAGATCCATGTACAACCCCTTGGAATTATTTGTTATGGAGTGAAACGGTGATGCCATCCATGCGCCACCGCGCTAATGCAAGCAGATGCCGAAGATTAACGTGTTTTAAGTACAAAGTCGATGGCCAGCCGATATCCCTCGATGCCCAGGCCGCAGATCGTGCCTTGCGCGATGGCGCTCAGGAAGGAGTGGTGGCGAAACGCTTCGCGCTGATAAATATTGGAGATATGGACTTCGATGAACGGAATCGCCACCCCCGCCAAGGCGTCGCGCAAGGCCACGCTGGTGTGGGTCAATCCGCCCGGATTGATCACGATGGCGTCCACCGCTTCATTGCGGGCGGCGTGGATGCGGTCGATCAAGGCGCCTTCGTGATTGCTTTGAAAGCAGGCCAGGCGGGCGCCGGCCGCCGCCGCTTGGGCCTGGGCCGCCTGCTCGACTTGGGCCAAAGTGGCGGCGCCATACACCTCTGGCTCGCGGGTGCCCAGCAAATTGAGGTTGGGACCATTGAGCAATAGGAGGTTTTTTGCCATTTTATCAAGACCGCTTTACAGAAAGTTCCGCATTTTGCCGCCAAAGGTTGGCATTGGCAAGCATAAAAGTGAGGCCGAGGTGACGCCCGGCCAGGCCATGGCGGGGCGCCGGCCGGCCCGGATTTTACAGGGCGGCCAAATCCTTGCGCAATTGGTCGAATTGCAAGCGGCCCAGATAGGTCTTCTTGACTTGGCCATCGGCGCCGATCAACACCGTATAAGGCAAGCCGCCGGCCTGATTGCCAAACTGGCGCGACAAGTCGGTGCCGCTCATGCCGGCCACATAAATCGGATAGCTGATTTTTAAGCGCTGGGTGAACTGGGCGATGTTACTAGGGGAATCGATACCGATGCCAATGATTTGCAGATTTTTCCCCGCCGCCTCGTTTTGCAGGCTGGACAGCTCTGGCATTTCCTGCACGCAAGGCGCGCACCAGGGCGCCCAAAAATTCACCAGCAAGGGTTTGCCGCGCCATTGCGACAGCGCTTGCGGCTTGCCGCTGGCGTCGTCGAGGCGCTGACCGAACAAGGCTTGCACCGGCCCCGTCACGCCGGCGGGGGCCACCTTGCGCTCCGGCGCGGCGGCCTGCTTGCTGGCGACCAAGGCGCCGCTGGTCCCGAACAGCAGGGCGATCGCGCCGTAGGCGAATAAATGCGATGTTTTCATGGGCTGGCGCTCGTGGCGGTAAAAAAGTGGATGAGGTGCGGGACAATGAAGCGGCGGGCGGCCGCGCCTTCAGGCGGGCGCCACCGGCGGCGCGGCGTGCGCCATCAGGGCCCGCAAGCCGGCCGCGTCGGTACGGGCCGGGCCGCCGTCGTTTTTCAGCTTGCGCGCGCCGCGCAGGTCGTCCAGTCCGTACAGCGCCGCGTGCACGGCTTCGCCATGCCACAGGAAGCTGACGGTTTCAACCGGGTCATGGCGCTGGCCTTTGAAATGCGGCGTGCTCGAGATATCGATCTCCACATTTTTGTCGAGCAAAAAAATCTGCACTTCCTTGGCGCTTTCGGCAAATAGTTGCAAATGGATTTCGGCATGCTCGCCGGCGGTGCCGTTGAACACGGCGCCATCGATATGGGGCTGAAACTGGTCGAGCGCCGCCATCACCTGGAGCGCCACCGTGCGCAAATGCGCCAGCCGCGCCGGTTGGCTATCGGCCAGGAACAGGCTGTGGTAACGCCTGACTTCGTCTTCGATCATGCCGTTGTCGGGCAAGACATGGGCGCCCGCCTGCTGCTCGCCCAGGATCTGGCGCGCGGCCTTGCGCTTGGCCGTGCCATAGTCGGCGCCGTCCTGCGCGATCAGGCGCGCGGCGGCCGCGGCAATCTCGTTGCGCAGCAGCTGGGCGTCGTCAAATGGGTTCGTCATATGGACCAGATCATACCCCGAACCGGAAAAAGTCACCGGGTCGGGTAAAATCGCATCTCACCTGGCTTATTTGCGCAATTACATTTCATGCATATTCATATACTCGGCATTTGCGGCACCTTCATGGGCGGGCTCGCCGTCCTGGCCAAGGAAGCGGGGCACCGCGTCACCGGTTGCGACGCCAACGTCTATCCTCCCATGAGTAGCCAGCTTGAAGCGCAAGGCATCGCATTGATTCACGGATTCGGTCCGGAGCAAATAAGCCTGGCGCCCGATTTATATGTGATCGGCAATGTGGTCTCGCGCGGCAATGCGCTGGTGGAGGAAATCCTCAACCGTGGCTTGCCCTATATGTCGGGCCCGCAATGGATCGGCGAACATATTTTGCGCGACAAATGGGTGCTGGCGGTGGCCGGCACCCACGGCAAAACCACCACGTCGGCCATGCTGGCCTGGATATTGGAAGACGCCGGTTATGCGCCCGGTTTCCTGATCGGCGGGGTGCCCATGAATTTTGGCGTGTCGGCCCGATTGTCGGGCAATACCGCCGTATCGGGCTTCTTTGTGATCGAAGCGGACGAATACGACACGGCCTTTTTCGATAAGCGCAGCAAATTTGTGCACTACCACGCCAGGACCGCCATCCTCAACAACCTCGAATACGATCACGCTGACATCTTCCCCGATTTGGCTGCCATCGAGACCCAATTCCACCACTTGGTGCGCACCGTGCCGGGCATCGGACGGCTGCTGGTCAACGCCGACGAGCCGGCGCTGGCGCGGGTGCTGGGGCGCGGTTGCTGGAGCGAGCAAGAGCGCTTTGGCCTGGCCGCCGACGCCACCTGGCGCATGCAAGAGCATGACGACGGCAGCTTCGAGGTGATGTTCCAAGGCGTGCCGCAGGGCCGGGTGCGCTGGTCGCTGAGCGGGCGCCACAACCGGGCCAACGCGCTGGCCGCCATCGGCGCGGCGCGCCATGTGGGCGTGCCGATCGCCCAGGCGGTGCAGGCGCTGGCCCGCTTTAACAATGTCAAGCGGCGCATGGAAGTGCGCGGCGAGGTGAGCGGCATCACCGTCTACGACGACTTCGCCCACCATCCCACTGCCATCGCCACCACCGTGGCCGGCTTGCGCCAGCAATTGCGCGCGGCCGGCGGCGCGGGGCGCATTCTGGCCGTGCTGGAACCGCGTTCGAACACCATGAAACTGGGCGCCATGAAAGACGCCTTGCCCGGCAGCCTGGCCGAGGCCGATCTGGTGTTCGGTTACGGCAGCGCCTCGGCGCTTGGCTGGAGTCTGGCCGACGCGCTCGCTCCGCTGGGCGCGGCGGCAAACAGTTTCGACGGCTTGGACGAGCTGGTGGCGGCCGTAGCGGCGGCGGCCCGGCCCGGCGACCGCATCGTGGTCATGAGTAATGGCGGCTTCGGCGGCGTGCACCAAAAGATCTTGCAGGCGTTGGCCACATGATCTTGTATCTGCACGGTTTCCGCTCTTCGCCCCAGTCGATGAAGGCGCGCGTGCTGGGGCGACGCATGGCCGCACTGGGCCGCGCGGCCGAGTATGTTTGCCCGCAATTGCCGGCCTCGCCCGATGAAGCGGTCGCGCTGGCGCTGTCGCTGGTGGACGGCGCCGATCCGGCCACCTTGAGCATTGTCGGCTCTTCCCTGGGCGGCTATTACGCCACCCATCTGGCCGAGCGGCTCGCTTGCCGCGCGGTGCTGCTCAATCCGGCCGTGACGCCGCTCAAGGATCTGGAGCGCCACGTCGGGGTGGGCAGCGCCTATCATTCGGACCAGCCGTTCGAGTTCAAACGGGAATACATCGAGCAATTGCGCGCGCTGGAAGTGACCTCCATCACGCAGCCGCAACGCTATTTCCTGCTCGCCGCCAGCGGCGACACGGTGCTCGACCATCGCGATATGGTGGCTCACTACGCGGGCGCGCGCCAGCTGGTGATCGACGGCAGCGACCACGGCCTCGCCGAGTTCGCCGACTATCTGGCGCCGGTGCTGGCGTTTTGCGGCATCGAAGGCGCGCCGCGGTGAGCGGGCGCGCACCGCGCCTGGCGCGATGGCATGGCCACTTGAACGCGCTGAGCGCGCCGGCCGGCTTGCGACCCTGGCTGGCCGGCGGCGGTTCGCTCACGGCCAAGCTCAAGGCGCATGCCGGCGCGTTCCGGGTGCAACTGCTGATGCAAGCGGGCGCGCCCTGTCTGGGCGACGAGGCGCGCGCGATCGGCCTGGCCCCGCGCGCCAGGGTGTGGCAGCGCGAAGTGTTGCTGCGCTGCGAAGGCGTGCCGGTGGTGTTCGGCCACACCGTGGTGCCCTTGAGCGCCACCGCCAGCGACTGGCCCCTGTTTAACGCCTTGGGCGAACGCTCGCTGGGCAGCACCCTGTTCGGCGACCGCAGGGTGCGCCGCGGCGCGCTCCAATTTGCACGCCTGGGCGAGCGCCACCCGCTGGCCGCGCGGGCGCGCGCCGCGCTGGGCCTGAGCGCCCCCCAGGCCGGGGCGCTGTACGCGCGGCGCTGCCTGTACCGGCGCGGCCACGGCTTGCTGCTGGTGACCGAAGTATTTTTACCCGCCGTGCTGGCGCTGACCCCGCTTGCCGCCGCGCCGCCCGCGCGAGCTGTGGCCGAGCCCGGCGCCACCCCATTCATGAACCAAGCATAAGAACAGAGCAATGAATCTATTTTTCGAAGAATCCGGCGATTTCAAGGTCGGCACCGTGTTATCGCAAGCGGGCGAGGCTTACCAGGTCGAGATGGCCAGCGGCAAGCGCACCAAGGTCAAGCTCAAGGATGTGCTGCTGCAATACACGGCGCCCGCGCCGGCCCAGCTGTACGACGCGGCCAAGGCCATCGCCGCCGACATCGATCTCGACTTTCTGTGGGAAGTGGCGGGCCAGGAAGAGTTTGGCTTCGCCGAGCTGGGCACCGAATACTTCGGTCACCCGCCCTTGCCGCCGGAAGCGGCCGGCTTGATTTTGAGTTTGCATTCGGCCCCGGTGTATTTCTACAAGAAGGGACGCGGGCGCTACAAGGCGGCCCCGGAAGCGTCGCTCAAGGCAGCCCTGGCCGGCATCGAAAAGAAAAAGCAGCAAGCCCTGATCCAGGCCGGCTATGTGGCGCAGTTGAAGGCTCAGCAATTGCCCGATGCCATGCAAGCCATGGTGCTGCCATTGTTGTTCAAGCCGGACAAGAACAGCATCGAATATAAGGCGCTGGAAGCGGCTTGCAACGACTTGCACACCAGCGCGCCCCGCCTGATGCTGGCCACCGGCGGCCTCGCCAGCGCCAAGCAGTTGCACCTGTCGAAGTTCCTGTTCGAGCATTTCCCCAAGGGGCAGGGCTTTCCCGAGTTGAGCGTACCGGCCGCGCCGGCCGGCTTGCCGCTGGCGGCGGTGGCCGCGTTTTCCATCGACGACGTCACCACCACGGAAATCGACGACGCCTTTTCCGTGGTCCACCTGGCCGACGGCCTGGTGCGGGTCGGCATCCACATCGCCGCCCCCGGCCTGGGTATCCGCCCCGACGACGCGATCGACAAGCTGGCGCGCCAGCGCATGTCGACCGTGTATATGCCGGGCGACAAAATCACCATGCTGCCCGATTCGGTGGTGGCCGCCTACACTCTGGCCGAAGGCAAGACTTGCCCGGCGCTATCGCTGTACGCCACCCTCGACCCGGCCGACTGGAGCGTGCAAGCGACCGAAACGCGGGCCGAACTGGTGCCCATATCGCGCAACCTGCGGCATAACGATCTGGACGCTTTGGTCAACGAAGACACCTTGGCCAGTGGCGAGGGCGACTATCCGCACAAGGCCGAACTGGGGCTGCTATGGCTGTGGGCCCAGCAACTGGAACAGGGCCGGATGGCCAAGCGCGAGGGATTCGGCTTGAAGCCGGAGCAAAACAACCGGATCGATTTCAACTTTTACGTGGAAGACGACGTGGTCACGGTGACGCGCCGCAAGCGCGGCGCCCCGCTCGACAAGATCGTGGCCGAGCTGATGATCTTCGCCAACAGCACCTGGGGCAAGTTGATGCATGAGCACGGCGTGCCCGGCATCTACCGCAGCCAGGGCGGCGGCAGCGGCGCCGGCTGGGCCGCCAAGATGCAGGTGCGCATGGTCACGCACGCGGCCCCGCATCAGGGCTTGGGCGTGGACCAGTACGCCTGGAGCACCTCGCCCCTGCGCCGCTACACCGATCTGGTCAATCAATGGCAAATCCTGGCGTGCGCCGAGCATGGCGTGACCGCGCCCCTGGTGGCCCCCTTCAAGCCGCGCGACGCCAACCTGTTCGCCATCGTTTCGGCCTTTGACGCCGCCTACGCCGCCTACGGCGAGTTCCAGTCCAATATGGAACGTTACTGGTGCCTGCGCTGGCTGGGCCAGGAGCAGGCGCGCCAGGTCGAGGCGGTGGTGCTCAAGGACGAGGTGTTACGTCTGGTTGACATTCCGCTGGTGATCAAATTGCCGGGCATGCCACAAGTGGCGCGCGGCACCCAGGTCAAGATCGACATCTTGCGGTGGGACGAGCTCGATTTGAGCCTTGAGGCGCGCTTGCTCGAAATCGCGGCGCCCGACGCGGCCGCGCAAGCGGAACTGGGCGAGGAGGAAGAGGGCGAGGGCGCCGATGGGGCCGTGGCGCAAGCGGCGCCGGACGGCGAGCCGAACAGTGAGCCAAACGGCGAGCCGGACGGCGTGCCGGCCATCGCTGACCAGGCCGAACCGTTGCTGGAAACGGCGCCGGCGCGACAGGCCAACGTGGCGCCGGCGCCTTAGCGGCGGGGCGCCGTGGTAAAAATATGCAATACATGGCGCCTTTGACGTAGAATTCAGCCATTCTTTTGACGTAACAACTATCAATGTTTGGTCGCGCGTGAAGTCTTATTATCAACAAAACAGTTTTTTATTCATTGCCATCGCGGTCTCGGTGCTGGCCCATGGCGCCTTGCTGGCGGTCCACTTCGTGGCGCCGCAAGCCTTGCGTTTCGAGCCCACCGATCCCGGCCTGGAAGTGATCTTGGTTAACGCCAAGCATGCGCAAAAGCCGCTCAAGGCCGATGCCTTGGCGCAGGCCAATCTGGACGGCGGCGGCAACGCCGACAGCGGGCGCGCCAAGTCGCCCCTGCCGGACATGCGCAAGATGGAAACGGGCGATAGCATCAAAGAAAGCAGCATGAAAAAGATCGCCGAGATGGAGCGCAAGCAGCAAGAGCTGCTCAGCCAGGCGATCACCAAGACTCCGATCGCCGCCACCCCCATCACGGAAAAAACCGAGACCGAATCGGCCGCCAACGGGGTCGACCTGGTCGAAGCGAAAAAAGCCATCGCCCGCACGGCGGCCGAAATCAGCCAGACCATCGAGGACCAGAACAAGCGTCCGCGCAAGACCTTCATCACGCCGGCGACCAAGGAAGTCGGGTACGCCATGTATTACAAAACCATGCAAAAGCGCATCGAGGAAATGGGCACCCTCAATTTTCCCCAGCAAAACGGGCGCAAACTGTATGGCGAACTGGTGGTGAGCATACCGATCTTTCAAGACGGCACTATCTACCAGAAAGAAGGCGGCATCAAGATCGACCGCAGCTCCGGCAACCCGGCCCTGGACGCGGCCGCCGTGGCCATCGTGCGCCGCTCGGCCCCGTTCGGCCGCTTTCCGCCCAATATGCTCTCGCGCGACCGCGACGACCTGTGGCTGGTGGTGACCCGCTTCAAGTTCACGCGCGATGAAAAAATGGAAGCGAACCTGACCTCCGGCGGCAACTGATGAGCGCCGACCGGTATTGCGTATTCGGCAATCCCATCGCGCACAGCAAGTCGCCCGACATCCACGCCGCCTTCGCCGCCCAGACCGGGCAAGCGCTGCTGTATGAGCGGCGGTTGGCCCCGCTGGACGGTTTCGCCGAAGCGCTGCGCCGCTTCATCGCGGAAGGTGGCAAGGGCGCCAACGTGACCGTGCCGTTCAAGGTCGAAGCGTGCGCGCTGGCGCTGACGCTGACGGCGCGCGCGCGCGCCGCCGGCGCCGTCAATACCTTGCGCATGGCTGGTCAGGATCTGCTGGGCGACAATACCGACGGCGCCGGCCTGGTGACCGATATCGTGCGCAACGCCGGGCTGGCGCTGGCCGGCAAGCGCATCTTGCTGCTGGGGGCGGGCGGCGCCGCGCGCGGCGTGCTGCTGCCGCTGCTGGACCAACTGCCGGCCGAAGTGTGCATCGCCAACCGCACCGCGGCCGGGGCCGATCAGCTGGCGCAACGTTTCGCCGAGCACGTGCGGGCCGGGCAGACGCTGCGCGCCTGCGACTTGGCGCGGCTCGAAGGCCGCTTCGACCTGATCGTCAACGCCACCTCGGCCAGCTTGAGCGGCGCGCTGCCGCCCCTGGCGCCAGCCTTGTTCGGCAGCCACACGCTGGCGCTGGACATGGTGTATGGCGCCCAGCCCAGCGTCTTCATGCAATTTGCCGCCAGCCATGGCGCCACCGCGCGCGACGGCCTGGGCATGCTGGTCGAGCAAGCCGCCGAAGCGTTTTTGCTGTGGCGCGGCGTGCGGCCCGAGACCGCCGCCTTGCTGGAGCGCTTGCGGGCCGCGGCATGAGCGGGCCCGGCGCCGGCAAACGGCGCGCCTGGATCACTTGGCTGATCTTGCTGCCGCTGCTGGCCTTCGTGCTGCTTCAGCTCTATTTTCTGCTACAGATCTGGTGGTGGATCGACCACAACCCCGAGCGGACCGCCTTCATGCGTGAGCAATTGTCGGTCTTGCGAGAAAAAAATCCGAAAGCCGCGCTCAAGCAGCAGTGGGTGCCGTACCAGCGTATCTCGACCAATCTGAAACGGGCCATCATCGCCTCCGAGGACGCCAATTTCTCCGAGCATGAGGGAGTCGACTGGGAAGCGCTGCAAAAGGCATACGAAAAAAACAGCAAAAAACACAAGGTCGTGGCGGGCGGCTCCACCATCACCCAGCAGCTGGCCAAGAATCTGTTTCTGTCCGGCTCGCGCAGCTATCTGCGCAAGGGCGAGGAATTGATCATCACCTATATGTTGGAAACGCTGATGGAAAAAGAACGCATCTTTGAAATCTACTTGAACGTGGTGGAGTTTGGCAGCGGCATTTTCGGCGCCGAGGCGGCCGCCCGCCATTACTACCAGATCGGCGCGGCCGGCCTGAGCGCGGGCCAGGCCGCCCGCCTGGCCGTGATGTTACCCAATCCGCGCTTCTACGACCGCCACCGCGACTCGGGCTACCTGGCGCGGCGCACCGGCGTCATCTTGCGACGTATGGGCTCGGCGGATCTGCCTTGACTGTGCTGTCACCATCACCAAGGATCGCATGAAACCTCGTCAAGGGGCCGTCAGCCTATTGTGGCTGGCCATTATCGTGGCGGCCGGCATGGCGCTGGGCATGGCCGCCCTGTTCTCGATGCGGCAGGAACGCAATTTCTTTGCCGAAGGCTGGGCCCGGCTGGCTGGATCGGCGGCGGTGGACACGGTGGCCCGGCAGTCGCGCCAAGCGGTGGGCGGCGCCCAGCGGGCCCTGGGCGCGGCCGGGGTGATCGAGCACGACGGCGTGATGCGCCAATGCCGCATCGGCGGCAAGCAAGTCGTATCCAATGTCGAGTGCGACTCACACAAACAGACCAGCCGCGTGATCGCGCTGCACGACACGCGCGGCATTGAGCCGCCCAAGGCGCCGCCGCCACCGGCGCCGCCCGACGCGGCCGAGTTGCGCGCGCGCCTGATCGACCAGCTTGCCCGCTAAAACCGCCGCACAGGCAAAAAATGCGCGCCGCCACTGGTGGCGAAAAGTGCTTTGCGAGTACACTTGCGCTGTTTCGATTTTGGCAGTGACGGCGCCGGTTGCCATGCCGGCCGCAGTGTTGTTATCTAGCCCCACCCACCCTCCGGCCGAGAGCGCGCATGATCAATGTATTCGTATTACAAAATGGCCGGCTCAACCAAGTGCCGATCGACAGCCGCGCCGATCTGGAACAGGTGGCGCCGGTGTGGGTCGACTTGACCGATCCCAACGACGACGAACGGGCCTGGGTCAAAACCATTTATGGCGTCACCTTGCCGGGCGAGGACGAGGTCAAGGATATCGAGGCGTCGGCCCGGTATTACGAGGCCGAGAATGGCGACTTGCACCTGCGCACCGATTTCCTGCTGGAAGAAGATGACGGGCCGTCGCGCATCGTCACGGTGGCCTTCATCCTGGCCAAAAAAATGCTGTTCTCGGTCCATACCGACGACTTGCCCGTGTTCCGGCTGGTGCGCATGCGGGCCCGCTCGCGGCCCGGTTCGATTGCCGATTATATGGACGTGCTGCTCGACTTGTACGCCACCGACGCCGAATACTCGGCCGACGCGCTCGAAGGCATTTATCAGAACCTGGAAGAGGTCAGCGGGCGCGTGCTGCAAGAGGAATTCACCGACCAGGACGCGGCCGCCGCCCTCAATGCCATCGCCCACGAGGAGGATTTAAATGGCCGCATCCGCCGCAACATGATGGACACGCGGCGCGCGGTCAGCTTTTTGATGCGCGGCCGCCTGCTCAATGCCGAGCAGTTCGAGGAAGCGCGCCAGATCCTGCGCGACATCGAATCGCTGGACGGCCACACCTCGTTCCTGTTCGATAAAATTAACTTCCTGATGGATGCCACGGTCGGCTTCATCAACATCAACCAGAATAAGATCATCAAGATCTTTTCCGTGGCCAGCGTGGCTTTTTTGCCGCCGACCCTGATCGCCAGCATCTATGGCATGAACTTCAAAGGCTGGTTTCCCGAATTGGACTGGTCGTTCGGTTATCCGTTCGCGCTGGCCTTGATGATCACCAGCGCGATCGCGCCGTTCTGGTATTTCCGCCGGCGGGGCTGGCTCAAATAACCGCCCCTCGGCGCCATGGCGGTCGCGGCATCGCCATGGCGCCGGGCGTTCGAGCAGGCTTAGAACTGGCCGTTCCCTTGCACTTCCAGGCCGCCTCGCGGCTCGGGCAGGGTTTGCGTCAGCGTGCCACCGCCGAGCGCCGTGACCCGCACTTCAAGCGGGCCTGCGGGCAAGGAACCGGGATAGATAAAGTAGTTATACTCTTCCCGATTCACCGCGATCCAATCGCCGCCAATCGCCTTGATTTCCAGTTTGGTAATCGGCAAGCGGTGATTTCTGACCGTGATCCCGCGCCAATAGATGGAGCTGCCGTCCTTATAGCGGAAGCTGATCGGACCGCTCACCTCGCCGGCCACCACGTGCCAGCTGATCGGTACCCGGCCGGTTAGAATGTCGGCGATTTTTTCAAAAGCCTGCGGGCTGAGATCGATGTCACCCGGCTTGCATTCGGGGCAGCGATCGACGATGCGGACCTTGACTTTGCCTTTCGGTCCGGTGACCACGATAAATTCGCCGCACACGGCGCTGTTGGCATAATCGTTTTGATTCATGGCGGCGACCAGCAAATTGTCGGGCGAGGCATCGTAACTGCAATTGCCCTCGCCCGTTGCGCCGTAATACGTGCCCTCGCCAAAATATTCTTGTGATAACACATCAGGTGGCACCGGCGCTGGCGTTGGCGTGGGAGTCGGTGGCGGTGTGGGTGTGGGGGGGGGCGGCGGGGTAGGAGTCGGGGTCGGCGGTGTGGGGGTTGGATTGCCGGCGAAATCCGCACAAAAGCCGAGCGAATTAATCGAAGAATTCCCTTGAACCACATTATTCCAGTCTACTCCACCGGTCAGTACCAATGCGCCTCCCGACTGCGTGCCGTTCGCATTCCATAACCTCGTCATCGTTCCGGCGATCGGTAGTGAGCCGCTCCAGCGTACCGCTTGCGCATCGGGGTTGGCGACTTTAATGGCGGCGCAATATCCCCCTTGCCATTGATCGGTGACGGCATAACTCAGATCGACCGCGGCGGCGGCTTGAGCGACGGTGGCCAGCATGCCGGCCAATATCGCCGAATGGATGAGGTGAGCGGTGTTGAGTTGTCTCATTGGGCATTCCTATATATTTGACAAGCAATTTCGGAAGGGTAAGCGCAGCGAGGCAAGGGCTTTTGCGCCGGTGGTGACGATCTGCACTTCGACCCGGCGGATACTTTTACAAATGAAAACGTTTTCAAGGCCAGCCATTGAATGCTTTTCTCAAACTGCTGTCAATAAACTTATTGTTTGTGTCAATTTTCCTTCCGTTAAACGCCATATATTTTGCAATTTCTCACACCAGGTTCAGGATTCCGGCGCGAGGCGAACACCTCAATAATTCTTCGCCGCTGCGTGCTGAGACCATGATCAAGCGCGTGAAATTGGAAGTGGAAAGGTACAGGCTAAAGAATTGTTCTATGACGTGGGCAAAGCCGTGGATGCCGCTGGCGGCAAAGGCCCGCTCGTCGATCACGAGCCGTATCTCCAGACCGCGCACCAAGGCAGGCTGTACGTCGCCCGGCAACCAGGCCATGGCTGGGCTTTGCCTAATGGCCACGATCCCGGAGACTTGGCGCCTGGCCGATGCCGATCCGCTCAGATCGTGCAAGGTCAGCATCTCTCGAAATGCCTCCAGCCCTGCTTCGTCGAGCGACAGATAGTTGAGCGACAAGTGCGAGATCAGGCGCCAGTGCGCGCCCTGGCCGCGCTCGAAACGATGGGGCATGGACGCAATCTACCGGACTTAACAGAATTTGACCTCAGCATGGTTTCTGTGTCATCGA
>JAZKGI010000082.1:0-30417 GCA_040385995.1 Pseudomonadota bacterium | reverse complement strand
TTATAGTGAAAAACCCCATGCGAGCGTGAGCCGTGTGGGGTTTTTTTACGTCCGCATGTTATGTAACCTGGCCGGCGCCGGCCGGCCCTCCGCCCTCGTATTACCGCCGGCGCGCAGGCCGCCTCATTGGGCGGGGTTGCACCAGTTTGTGACATACGCTGGCGTGGGAAGCGCGCCATTGTCGGCTGGTATAGGCTGGCCATGGCACGTCGCCAGAGGCAAGACGCCGGCCCATACCGGCAAATGAAGATCTTCTTCTTTATCCATCGGACCGCCGGCGCTGATTTTCGCCGCCGCTTCATCGAGCGATACCCGCAGCACCGTCGTCGCGGCCAGTTCTTTCTCGTTGCCGGTGCGCGCCTCGTGCTGGCGTCCGGGCGCGATCTTGTCCATGAAAGCGTCCATCGCATCCATTTTCGCGCCGTTGCCTTCAATCTCTTCAAAGCAGCCGTAGATCACAGCGGAGCGGTAGTTCATGGAATGGCTAAAGGCAGACTTGGCCAGCACCAAACCGTCCATATGGGTGATCGCAATCGACGCCTGGGCGCCCGCCAACAAGGTTTTAATCAGGCGGCTGCCATTCGACCCGTGGATATAGAGGTAGTGACCCGCGCGCCAGCACGCGGTGGGAATGCAATGACTACTGTCGCCGTCGTGAAATGCGATGTGGCAGACATAGGCCGCATCGACAATGGCATACAGCGTCAAGCGGTCGTAATCGGCTAATTCGGCAAGGCGACGCACGCGGGTGCGTGCCGATGGTGGGGCGGGGAACTGCTGAGCCATTCATTTCCTATTAAAAAACATGTTATTCGGATACGAATATTTTAACATGGCTTTTAATGCAACTTGAGTCAAATCATGCAATGCGCGTGCGACGGCAGCGGGCAGTTGCCAGCGACCGTCAAACGCTCATGCACAACCGCAGTGCGGCTAGAAATGATAAGCCAATTTGACCACCGCGTAATTGACGCCGCTGTTCGGCTTTTTATATCCGCCATTGGAAAAATGCTGGATCTTGGCCGCCAGTTCCCATTTGTTATCGAACACGTAGCCGATACCGAGATGATCGCCAAACTGGAAATGGGTAGAGAGGCGGTTGTCATCGTTGTCGTACAGTTTGGACAACATGTGCACGCCGATCCCGCCTTCGTAATACCAGCCTTTTTTATTGCTGTTCTCAAAACGGAACACGGGGGTAAGACCGACATCAACCAGGTTCTGATGTTGGCCCGGGATATTGCGATACTGGTCGCCACGCCAAGCGCCGAAGCTGGCGTCCCAATAACCACTCAGGTGGGTGCCGTTGGAATCGAACCAGCGCTGGCTCCAGTCGGAGGTGGCACCCACGCGCACCATTTTGATCTTGGCGCCCGTGGCCAATTCGGTATACACCGAATCGACCAGCTTGTCGTCCGCCGCGAAAGCGGCCTGGGCCGCCATCATCGAAGCCGCCAGGGTGATGCCACTTACGAGTGTTTTCGAAAACATGGACTGTTTCATGTAACGCTGCCTATCAATGGATATCAAAACGGTATTGTACCGGTGTTCGCCGATCGGCATCGGTGCGTCCGCATTGTTACAATTGATGCTTACCCGGCCACTGTCGACAGGAGTTCGTAATGCCATCCTTGCCACGAATTGCCTTTTTGGGCGTCGGCCTAATGGGCGCACCGATGGCCCACCGCCTGCTGGCGGCCGCGTATCGCTTGCGGGTGTGGAATCGCCACGCCGACAAGGCCGCCGCGTTGGTGGCGGCGGGCGCCATTGCCGCCCAACAGCCGTCGGACGCGGTGGCCGACGCCGATATCGTGATCTCGATGTTGGCCGACGGCGCGGTGGTGCGGCAAGTCATGGAGCAGGCCCTGCCCGCCTTGCGGCCGGGCGCGCTGTGGATCGATATGAGTTCCACTGGCCAAGATGAGGCGCTCGCTTGCCACGCGCTGCTCGAATCGCATGGCATCGCTTTCATGGACGCGCCCGTCTCGGGTGGGGTGGCCGGCGCGCAAGCGGGGGCCTTGGCCATCATGGCCGGCGGCACGGCGCCCGGCGGCACGGCGCCCGGCGGCACGGCGCCCGATAGCACGGCGCCCAATTTCACGCGCGCGCTGCCGATATTGCGCACGCTGGGCACACCCGTTCTGGTGGGCGCGGTGGGCAGCGGCCAGGTGGCCAAGCTGTGCAACCAGCTCATCGTTGGCGCGACCTTGCATGTGGTGGCCGAAGCGTTGTTGCTGGCCGAGGCGGCCGGCGCCGATCCCGCTGCCGTACGGCAAGCGATAAGCGGCGGTTTCGCCGCTAGCCGCATTCTGGAGGTGCATGGTCAGCGCATGTTGACGCGTGACTTTCTACCCGGCGGGCAAGTCAAGACCCAGCTCAAGGATATGCATAACATTCTGGCCGCCGCCGCGGCAGCCGATTTGCATTTGCCGCTGACGGAGTTGGTGACACGGCGTTACGCCAGCATCGCCGACGCCCATCCCCATGCCGATCACAGCGCGGCGCTGCTCGCGCTGGAGCAATTAAATCCCGGACGGCGCCTTGGCCAAGGGCCCGACCGCTTGCCAAACTAAACCGCGCGCGCCACAGGCAAGGCCATTTCGGCCAGCCGCACCCAGAAACTGGCGCCGATCGGCAACAGATTGTCGTTGAAATCATAACTGCCGTTGTGTAACACGCAGGGACCCAGTCCGTGCCCGCCGGCCCGATGATCGCCCTCGCCATTGCCGATAAAAATGTAGCAACCGGGTTTTTCTTGCAAGAAGAACGCGAAGTCTTCCGCCCCCATGGTCGGTTCGGCGTTACTGTCGACCCGGTCGGCACCGACCACCGATCGCATCACCTCGACCGCGAACGCCGTTTCCTTGGGGTGATTGACCAGTGGCGGATAATTGCGCTTGAACACAAAGTTGACTTCGGCATCGAAGGCGGCCGCCGTATGCTCGGCCACCGCGCGCATGCGCCGTTCGATCAAATCCAGCACCGGCGTGGTAAAAGTGCGCACGGTGCCGATCAGGGTGGCTTGGTCCGGTATCACATTGGTGGCGCTGCCGGCGTGGATTTGGGTGATCGACAACACGGCGGTGTCGAGCGGGCTTTTTTCCCGCGTGATAATCGCTTGCCAACTTTGCGCGATTTGCACGGCCAGCATGATGGGGTCGATCCCCTTGTGCGGCTGGGCCGCGTGCGCCCCCTTGCCCTTGACCACCACATGGAACTCGTTACTGGACGCCATCATCGGACCTTCCACCACGCTCATGGTGCCGGCCGCCATGCCCGGCCAGTTGTGCATGCCATAAATGGCATCCATCGGGAAGCGGGTAAACAAGCCATCGCGTATCATTTCGCGCGCACCGGCGCCGCCTTCCTCGGCCGGTTGAAAGATCAGGTACACGGTGCCGTCGAAATCGCGCTGTTGGGCCAGGTGACGCGCCGCGCCCAGCAACATGGCGGTGTGGCCATCGTGGCCGCAGGCGTGCATCTTGCCGGGATGGCGCGATGCATGCTCGAAGGTATTGATCTCTTGCATGGGCAAGGCATCCATGTCGGCGCGCAAGCCGATCGCGCGCTGGGATGTGCCGTTTCGCAAAATGCCGACCACGCCGGTTCGGCCCAACCCGCGCACCACAGGAATGCCCCATTCGGTCAGGCGGGCCGCCACCACGTCGGCGGTGCGTTGTTCTTCATAACATAATTCCGGATGGGCATGTAGGTCGCGCCGAATCTGCTCCAGCTCGGATTGAAACGCAATGATGGGTTCAACTAATCTCATGTAACTCTCCGCGCAATACTTGCCGTCGCCTACGCCATGCGCATGCGCGCCGGACGTCAGGACTGTGGTTTATTGGTCATAACAAAAAATAGCGTTTTTTACGTGCGGCAATCTTGTTTTAGGGCTATATCGAGCATCCTGGCTTGAAAAACATGCAGGACTACTAAGACATTGTAGCCCTTGTTGCAGGCGCAAATCCAGCGCGGCGAGAAGCGATGGTGATGGACGGGCAGAATCGTTTACAGTAATGCTTTCCACCGCCATTTCGGACCCGTCATGACCACCACCACCGTGCGCGCCGTGTGCCCGCTCGATTGTCCCGATACCTGTGCCTTGCTGGTGACGGTGGTCGATGGCGTGGCGACCGACGTCAAGGGCGACCCCGGCCACCCGACCACGGCCGGCGTGCTGTGCACCAAAGTGGCGCGCTTCACGGAACGTACCTACCACGCCGACCGGCTGCTCTACCCGATGCGGCGGGTGGGCCGCAAGGGCCAGGGCAAGTTCGAGCGCATCAGCTGGGAGCAGGCGCTGGACGCGATCGCCGCCCGCCTGGGTCCGATCGCCGCGGCATCGCCCGAGGCAATTTTGCCATACAGCTACTGCGGCACCATGGGATTGCTGCAAGGCGAGTCGATGTCTTCGCGCTTTTTTCACCGGCTCGGCGCGTCCTTGCTGGACCGCACCATCTGCGCCAGCGCCGGCGTGACCGGCTATAAATACAGCATTGGCGCCACCGTCGGCACCGACCTTGAACAATTTCAAGACGCTAAGCTGATCCTGATCTGGGGCGGCAACCCGGTCGCCTCCAATCTGCATTTCTGGATGCGGGCCCAGGAAGCCAAACGGCGTGGCGCGACCCTGATCGCAATTGATCCCTACCGCTCGCTGACGGCGGAAAAATGCCATCAGCATATCGCGCTGCTGCCCGGCACCGACTCGGCGCTGGCTCTGGGCATGATGCAGGTGCTGATCGCCGAAGACTTGCTCGACCACGACTATATCGCCCGCCACACCCTGGGCTTCGCCGCGCTCGCCGCGCGTGCCGCCGAGTGGCCGCCGCAGCGCGTGGCGGCCGTGTGCGGCATTAGCGAAGAGCAGGTGGTGGAGTTGGCCAGGCTGTACGGCCGTTGCGCGCGTGCCGGTCAGGCCGTTGCCATCCGCGTCAATTATGGCTTGCAGCGGGTACACGGCGGCGGCATGGCGGTGCGCAATATCGCCTGCCTGCCGGCGCTGGTGGGCGCCTGGCGCCATGCGGCCGGCGGCGTTTTGCTGTCGAGCTCAGGCACCTTTCCCGTCAACCGGGCCGCCTTGCAACGCCCCGACTTGCTGGCGGGCCAACCCCGCACCATCAATATGAGCACCATCGGCGACGATTTGCTGCGCGATGGCTCGGCCGCCTTTGGCCCCAAGTTGCAAGCGCTGATTGTCTACAACGCCAATCCGGTGGCGGTGGCGCCCGATTCGGCCACGGTGGCGCGCGGTTTCGCGCGCGAAGACTTGTTTACCGTGGTGCTGGAACAGTTTCAGACCGACACCGCCGACTATGCCGACATCGTGCTGCCGGCCACCACCCAGCTCGAACACATCGACGCCCATCTGGCCTACGGTCATTTGTACATGATGGCCAACAACGCGGCGGTGGCGCCGCTGGGCGAGGCCAAGCCGAACACCGAAATCTTCCGTCTGCTGGCCGCGCGCATGGGTTTCGATGAGCCCTGTTTCAAGCAAAGCGACGACGCCATGGCGGCCCAGGCTTTCGATGCGCGCGATGCGCGCGCCGGCCAGGTGGACTGGGCATCCCTCAAGCAACAGGGCTGGCAAAAGCTGGCCGTGCCGGACGCGCCTTTCGCCGATGGCGGCTTTGCCACCCCGTCCGGTAAATGCGAATTCTATTCGGCCAGCATGGCGCGCGACGGCCTCGATCCGCTACCGGCCTACATCGCGCCGTACGAATCGGTGGCCAGCAACCCCGCGTTGGCGGCGCGTTACCCGCTGGCCATGATTTCGCCGCCGGCGCGCAACTTCTTAAACTCGACCTTCGTCAACGTCACGAGCTTGCGCGCCAGCGAGGGCGAGCCCCATCTGGACATCCATCCCGACGACAGCGCCAGGCGCGGCATCGCGCACGGCGAAATGGTGCGCATCTTCAACGACCGCGGATCGTTTGTGGCGCGCGCGCGCGTCACCGCGAAAGCGCGGCCGGGCCTGGTGGTCGGCTTGTCGGTGTGGTGGAAGAAGTTGGCCAGCGATGGCAAGAACGCCAATGAGGTGACCAGTCAGCGCTTAACCGATATGGGCCGCGCGCCGACGTTTTACGATACCCTGGTCGAGGTTGAAAAAATAGCCGCCTGAAAGCTTTGTCATGATGAGCTTGCCGAATCGCCGTGTCCTCACCAAGCGCCTGCTGGCCGCCAGCGCCGTGGCGGCCTTGTTCGCCGGCTGCTCTCAGCTCAGCTATTATGCCCAGGCCGCCCAGGGCCAGTATTCGCTGTGGTCCGACAGCCGCTCGATCAACGACTGGCTGGGCGATCCGGCCACCGATCCGAAACTCAAGGCGCGCCTGGCCAAGGCCCAGCAGATCCGCCTGTTCGCGATCCGCGAGCTGGGTTTGCCGGACAATGGCAGTTATAAAAATTACGCTGCCCTCAAGCGGCCCTATGTGGTGTGGAATGTGGTGGCCACGCCGGAGTTGTCGCTGCAACCGATTCAGTGGTGCTTTCCCATCGCCGGTTGCGTCAGCTACCGCGGGTATTACAGCAAGGAAGACGCGCACGCCTACGCCGACGAGCTGCGCTCGGAAAAATACGATGTGCAAGTGGGCGGCGTGCCGGCCTATTCCACCCTGGGCTGGTTTGACGACCCCTTGTTATCGACCTTCATCAATTACAGCGACGCGGAACTGGCGCGCATGATTTTTCATGAGCTGGCGCACCAGGTGGTGTACGTGCCGGGCGACTCCCAGTTCAACGAAGCGTTTGCCACCTCGGTGGAGGAGGCCGGCGTGCAGCGCTGGCTGGAGCGCTTCGGCAACGAAGTCATGCGCGACGATTTTTTGCGTTACACCACGCGGCGCCAAGACTTTCTGGCATTGCTGCTCAAGCATCGGCGCGCGCTGGAAGCGAACTACGCGCGCAAGGCATCGGCGGCCCGCAAACGCCAGGAAAAGGCGCGCATCTTCCTTGCCCTCAAGGCGGAATACGAGACCATCAAGCTGAGCTGGGGCGGCTATGCCGGTTACGACCGCTGGTTCGCCGAACCCTTGACCAACGCCCACCTGGCTTCGGTTGCCACCTACAACGATTTTTTGCCCGCTTTCCGCACCATGATGGCGGCCGAACGCCGTTTTCCCGCCTATTACGACTTGGTGCGCAGGCTGGCCACCAGGGAGTTGGGCGAACGCCATCGCCTGCTGGCCGACCTGAGTCAGCCGCAACGCTTGGCGCAGCCTTAGCCCTAGCCAGGCAATGCCCCGGGCACCGATTTATTGCTAAACAGAATCTAATAGGGTTAACCGAAAGGCTAGAGGGCTTATTCAAATTACAGCAAAAGCGCTTGCGTCAGGCCGCCCCGCCCGCTAGCATCGCACACAGTAGCATCAGCATGTGCGCGCCCGACGACACAGCTGAGCATACGGCCGGATCTGTGCAGCGGCGCCCATAACGATAATGCGAGACAAGAGGCACAGGATGGACAAGATTTGGCTACAGTCGTATCCGCCCGGCGTTCCCGCCGACATCGATCCCGATCAATATCGCTCGCTGGTGCACTTGCTTGAAGCGTCCTTTCAAAAATATGGGGACCGTAAAGCCTACGTCTGCATGGACCAGTATCTCAGTTATGCCCAGCTCGACGCCTACTCGCGCCAACTGGGCGCCTGGCTACAAAGCCGCGGCTTGAAACGGGGCGCGCGGGTCGCCATCATGTTGCCCAATGTATTGCAATATCCGGTGACGCTGGCCGCCGTGCTGCGCGCCGGTTATACCGTGGTCAATATCAACCCCCTCTACACCGCGCGCGAGCTGGCCCATCAACTCAACGATTCGGGCAGCGAAGCCATCATCATTCTGGAAAACTTCGCCGCCACCCTGGAGCAGGTGCTCGACAAGTGCCCGGTGAAACATATCGTGGTCGCCAGCATGGGCGAGCTGCTGGGCCTGGCCAAAGGCGCGCTGGTCAATTTCGTGGTGCGCAATGTCAAAAAAATGGTGCCGCCGTTTTCCTTGCCGAACGCCCAGCGCTTCAAGGCCGCGCTCAAGCAGGGCGCCGCCATGAAGCTGGTCCAGGTCGACTTGCAGCCGTCCGACCTGGCCTTTCTGCAATACACCGGCGGCACCACAGGGGTCTCGAAGGGCGCCATGCTCACCCACCGTAACGTGATCGCCAACGTGCTGCAAAGCGAAGCCTGGGCCAAGCCTGGACTGACCGGTCTGGCGCCCGGGCAAACGGTGACCATCGTGTGCGCGCTGCCCCTGTACCATATCTTCGCCTTGACCACCTGCGCCCTGTTTGGCATGCGTCTAGGTGCGCTCAATCTCTTGATTCCGAACGCGCGCGACATCGGCAGTTTCATCAAGGATTTGCGCAAGCATCGCTTCACCATCCTGCCTGCGGTCAATACCTTGTACAACGCGCTGCTCAACCATCCGGGCTTTGCCAGCCTGGATTTCTCCGGGCTCAGACTGGCCAACGGCGGCGGCATGCAAGTGCAGCAAACCGTCAGCGACAAGTGGCTGCACACCACCGGCGTGGTGATTTTGGAAGGTTACGGCTTGTCCGAGACGGCCCCCGTGGCCACGGCCAACCGGGCCGACGGCAAAGTGTTTACCGGCACCATCGGACTACCCGTGCCCTCCACCGAGATCGCCATCCTGGACGACGACGGCCGCCCGGTCGCGCTGGGCCAGCACGGTGAAATCGCCATCCGCGGCCCGCAAGTGATGGCGGGCTATTGGAACCGACCCGATGAAACGGCCGATGTGATGACGGCGGACGGCTTTTTCAAATCGGGCGATATCGGGGTCATGCACGCCGATGGCGCGATCCGCATCGTCGACCGTAAAAAGGACATGATCCTGGTGTCCGGTTTTAATGTTTATCCGAACGAAGTGGAAGGGGTGGTGGCGGCCCATCCGGGCGTGCTCGAGTGCGCCTGCGTGGGGGTGCCCGACGCCCATTCCGGCGAGGCCGTGAAACTGTTCGTGGTGCGGCGCGACCCGCGCCTGACGGCCGAGACCCTGATGGCTTATTGCAAGGAACAATTGACGGGATACAAAAGGCCGCGCCTGATCGAATTTCGCGACGACTTGCCGAAAACGAACGTCGGCAAGATCTTGCGGCGCGCGCTGCGCGACCCGACACCGCCCCTGTAGCACTGGATCGACCAATCGGCCGCGCTGCCCGCGCGCCATAGGTAAATCAACGAGAAATCAACAAGAAATCAACGAGGGTAATAGATGGACAAGATTTGGCTCAAGTCATATCCCGAAGGCGTTCCGGCGGAAATCGATATCACCCAATACCGTTCGCTCACGCATTTGCTGGAAGAAGCGTTCCAGAAATATGCCGATCGCAACGCCTACGTCTGCATGGACGCCTTCCTCACTTACCGCGCGCTCGACCAGCTGTCGCGCCAAGTGGGCGCCTGGTTGCAGGGCAAGGGCTTGGCGCGCGGGGCGCGGGTGGCGATCATGATGCCCAATGTGCTGCAATACCCGGTGGTGATGGCGGCCGTGCTGCGCGCCGGCTATACCGTGGTCAATGTCAACCCGCTCTACACCCCGCGCGAATTGCAGCATCAATTGATCGACTCCGGCGCCGAGGCCATATTCGTGCTGGAAAACTTCGCCCACACCGTGGCGCAAGTGCTCGACAAAACGGCCGTCAAGCATGTGGTGGTGGCCGCCATGGGCGACTTGCTGGGCGTGTTGAAGGGCATGTTGGTCAATCTAGTGGTGCGCAAGGTCAAGAAGCTGGTGCCGCCGTACGCCTTGCCGCGCGCCACCCAGTTCAAGCAAGTGCTGGCCGAAGGCGCGCGCCTGACCATGAGCCCGGTGCAGCTGGGCCATGACGATATCGCCTTTCTCCAGTACACGGGCGGCACCACCGGCGTATCCAAGGGGGCCGTGTTATTGCACCGCAATGTGATCGCCAATGTGCTGCAAAACGAAGCTTGGCTGCAACCGGTCATGCCGACCCATCCGCAAACCGCGCCGCTGGTGTTCGTGGCCGCGCTGCCGCTGTACCATATTTATTCGCTGACCGTGAACGCCCTGATGGGCACGCGGCTGGGCGGCATGATTTTACTGGTGCCCAATCCGCGCGACATCGCCGGTTTTGTCAAGGAATTGGGCAAGTACCCGGTCGCTGTTTTCCCGGCCGTCAATACCCTGTACAACGCGCTGCTCAACAATGCCGCCTTCGCCAAGCTCGATTTTTCCAGCTACAAGGTGTGTAACGGCGGCGGCATGGCGGTGCAGCGGGCGGTGGCCGACAAATGGCTGAAGTTGACCAACTGCCCCATCATAGAAGGGTACGGCTTGTCGGAAACGTCGCCCGTGGCCACCGCCAACCGCTGCGATATCACAACTTTTTCCGGCACCATCGGCGTGCCGATCCCCTCCACCGAAGTGCGGATTCTCGACGATGCCGGCTTGCCGCTGCCGTACGGCGAGCGGGGCGAGATCGCCATTCGCGGCCCGCAAGTCATGGCCGGCTATTGGCAGCGCCCGGAAGAGACCGCGCAAGCGATCACGGCCGACGGCTTTTTCAAGACCGGCGACATCGGCATCATGGATAGCGACGGCTACACCCGCATCGTTGACCGCAAGAAGGACATGATCATCGTGTCCGGCTTTAACGTCTACCCGACCGAGGTGGAAGAGGTGGTTGCCTCCCACCCTGGCGTGCTGGAATGCGCCTGCATCGGCGTGCCCGACGCGGTGGCCGGCGAAGCGGTCAAGATCTTCGTGGTGCGCAAGGACCCGGCCCTCACCGTCGAGCAATTGCTGGCGCACTGCAAGCATGAGTTGACCGGGTATAAAAAGCCCAAATATGTGGAGTTCCGCGACGATTTGCCAAAGACCAACGTCGGCAAAATCTTGCGGCGCCAATTGCGCGACGAAAAAAAGGCGGCTTGATCAGTTTCAATAAGGCGGCCCCATGGCGCAGCGGCCCGTTCAGCCTTGCAAGCCTGGCTTGCCGTCCAGTACCGTGAAGCTGGCCAGCGTGGCCAGCGCCGAGCGCGCATCGTGCACCTCGTCCAAGCCTTGGAACAAGGTGACGGCGCGCTGCGGCGTGATCTCCATCAGCATGAAACCGCGTTTGTCGCTGCGGCCGTATTTGATGTGGGGATTCATCGCCACATACTGTTCGGTGCGCGCCTGGGAACGCGAACTCGACGTCACCGAGGTGCCGCAAAACTCGGTGGCGATCAGCCGGTTGCCGGCCGACACAGGGCGCAGCACGTCGCGCCGCAATTCGGACGCGTAGAAGGTGTGCACGTCGCCGGCCAACACCAAGGGATTGGCAGCCCGGCTCGCTTGCAAGGCGTCGAACAGGGCGCGCCGGGCCATCGGATAGCCGTCCCAGCCGTCGGTCCAGAAGCGGCCTTCGCCCTCGCGCGCGACCGGCAGTTGGCTGCTCTGCGCCATCGGCGTTTGCTGGGCCAAAATATTCCAGCGTGCGCGAGATGACTGCAAACCCTCGGTCAACCAGCTTTCCTGGCGCGCGCCCAACATGCGGCGGGTCCGATCGGCCAGGGCCGGGCAGTCGCGCGGCTGGACCGAGCTGGAGCCGCCGCGCCCGTCCGCTTGGCAAGCGTGATAGGCCCGGTATTGGCGGTCGTCAAGCACATGCAAGCGGGCCAACTGGCCCCAGTCGTAGCGCTGGTACATGCGCAAGTGGGCGAAGTCGCCGCTGGCCGGTAGCATCAGGCGCACCGGCATGTGTTCGTAAAACGCTTGGTAGGCGGCCGCCCGGCGTTGCAGGAACGCGGGATCGCGCCGCTCGTCGCGGTCGTTGCCGTAATCGTTGGCCACTTCATGGTCGTCCCAGGTCACGATCCAGGGCGCGGCCAGATGGGCCGCTTGCAAGTGCGGGTCGCTCTTGTATTGGGCGTAGCGGGCCCGGTAGTCGGCCAGGGTGAAGCTTTCCGCTTCGCGCCGCGCGCTGGCCGGATGTTGTAAGCGGTACGGTCCCCATTCATAGATATAGTCGCCGAGAAAGGCCACCAGGTCGGGCCCCGCCGCCGCGATGTGGCGGTGCGCGGCGTAGCTGCCAAATTCCCAGTGCTGGCAAGAGGCCACCGCCAATTTCAGGCGGGACGGCATACTGGCCGGCGCCGGCGCGGTGCGGGTGCGCCCGACCGGGCTGACCGCGTCGCCCAGCATGAAGCGGTACCAATACCAGCGCTCCGCCTTCAAGCCGGTGACGTCGACATGCACGCTGTGCGCCAGGGCCGGGCTGGCGCTGGCACTGCCCCGGGCCACCACGCGGCCGAAGCCCTCGTCCTCGGCCATTTCCCAGCGCACCGCCATGGCGATGGCGGGCGTGGCGGCGGCGTTGAGCGGGTCGACCAGGATGCGGGTCCAGATCACCACCGCGTCGGGCAGGGGCGAGCCGGACGCCACCCCCAGGCTGAACGAGTAGCCGGCGGCGCTGGCCGGAGGGCGCGGCGCGGCCACGGCGCCGCTCAGCGTGAGCGCGCCCAGACCGGCCGCGTTGCGCAAAAACTGGCGCCGCCCGGCCTGCCGCTCACGCTCGGCCCGGCTCAAGAGAGCAGGCTTTCGAGCGGCGGCACCGTGCGCGGTTTGCGGCTGGCATCGGTGGCCACATAGGTCAGGGTGGCCTCGGTCACTTTCACGGTGCAAGCCTGCAAGCGGTTACGTTCGGCGTATACTTCCACATACACCGTGATCGAGGTGTTGCCGATCTTGATAATCTCGGCGTAAAACGACAACAGGTCACCGATAAACACCGGATGCTTGAACACAAAGCGATTGACGGCGATGGTGGCCACGCGGCCGTTGGCGCGCCGGGTGGCCGGCAGCGAGCCGGCGATATCGACCTGGGCCATGATCCAGCCGCCGAACACATCGCCGTACACGTTGGCGTCGGCCGGCCCCGGCATCATGCGCAGCTCGGGCATTCTGCCCGCCGGCAAACCGGCTGGCACACAGTTCTCGCACGGGGTTTCGGGCGTGGTCATCGTCAAATCTCATGAAAGGCTACAATTGCTCTGATTGAACCATAAAAAGCCGAGCTTCGCCATGCGCCGATATCCCGCTTCACCCACCGAACCGCCCGCCGCCTCGCCTCACGGGGTACCCGGATCGGCCGCCTCCGGGCGCAGCGATTTCGGCACCTTGACCACCTTGCTGCCGTATTTGTGGGTATATAAATGGCGCGTGCTGCTGGCGCTGGCCTGTCTGATCGGCGCCAAGCTGGCCAATGTGGGGGTGCCGCTGGTGCTCAAACGGCTGGTCGACGCCATGAGCGTAACCCCGGCCCACCCGCACGCGATGCTGGTGCTGCCGCTGGGTATTCTGGCCGCGTATGGCGCGCTGCGTCTGTCGACCACCGTGTTGACCGAGTTGCGCGAATTCCTGTTTGCCCGCGTCACCCAGCGCGCCGTGCGCACCATCGCGCTCAAGGTGTTTCGCCATTTGCACGCGTTATCGCTGCGCTTTCATTTGAATCGCCAGACCGGCGGCATGACGCGCGACATCGAGCGCGGCACGCGCGGGGTCGGCTCGCTCATTTCCTATACCCTGTTCAATATCCTGCCCACTCTGGTGGAAATCGCCCTGGTGCTCGGTTATCTGGTGACCCATTACGACATCTGGTTTACCGTCATCACGGTGGTCGCCCTGGCACTCTATATTTGCTTCACGGTGATGGTCACCGATTGGCGCACCCATTTTCGGCGCACCATGAACGAACTCGATTCCAAGGCCAACACCAAGGCCATCGACTCGCTGCTCAATTACGAAACCGTCAAATACTTCGGCAACGAGGATTACGAGGCCAAGCGCTATGACCAGGGCTTGCAGCAATACGAGTCGGCCGCCGTCAAGTCGCAAACCTCGCTTTCCCTGCTCAACACCGGTCAGTCGCTCATCATCGCCACCGCCGTCACCCTGATCCTGTGGCGCGCCACCCAGGGCGTGATCGACGGCAGCATGACGCTGGGCGACCTGGTGCTGGTGAACGCCTTCATGATCCAGCTGTATATCCCGCTCAATTTTCTGGGCGTGATTTACCGTGAAATCAAACAAAGCCTGGCCGATATGGAGCGGCTGTTCGCGCTGCTCGATCAGCACCGCGAGATCGCCGACGCGCCCGACGCCCGACCGCTGCGCACCGAGGGCGCGGCGGTGCGTTTCGCCCATGTCGACTTCAGTTACGAAAGCCAGCGGCAAATCCTGTTCGATGTCGATTTCACCATTGCCGCCGGGACCACCACGGCGGTGGTCGGCCACAGCGGCTCCGGCAAATCGACCTTGTCGCGCCTGCTGTTCCGGTTTTACGAGGTCAACGGTGGCGCCATCACCATCGACGGCCAGGACGTACGCCAGGTCAGCCAGGACACGCTGCGCCACGCGATCGGCATTGTGCCTCAGGATACGGTGCTGTTTAACGACAGCATCGAGTACAACATTGCCTACGGCAAGCCGGGCGCCACCAAGGACGAGATCGTGGCGGCGGCGCGGGCGGCCTCGATCCACGATTTTATCGAGAGCCTGCCGGACGGTTACGCCTCCATGGTCGGCGAGCGCGGCTTAAAACTGTCGGGCGGCGAAAAGCAGCGTGTGGCGATCGCCCGCACCCTGCTCAAGAACCCCGCCATCCTGATCTTCGACGAAGCCACCTCGGCGCTCGATTCCAAGGCCGAGCAAGCCATTCAGGCGCAGTTGAAAGAGATCGCGCGCAACCGCACCACTTTGGTGATCGCGCATCGGCTCTCCACTATTGCTGATGCGCAGCAAATCCTGGTGCTGGACCACGGCCGCATCGTCGAGCGTGGCACCCATCCGGTATTGCTGGCGGCGGACGGGCTGTACGCCCAGATGTGGCAACGCCAACAAGCGCGGCAAGACGCGGCCGCAGTGGTGGATGAAGGGGTGGACACGCAAGCGGCATGAGGTCGAATGAACATGATTTGGCGCAAATGTCGTTATCTAAGCTGCAAAACTAGCAAAATTATATGGCGCCATGATGAAAATTCATTTAAAAATTGTGAAAACGGTCATCCTGTGCATCAAAATGAAATAAAATCCTTCTGGAATCGGGGCTTGCGTATTTGCAAGCAGCAGACCGATGCAGCAAAATCAGTGCCGGCCTCATCCGGCTTATCGTACCCAGGGAGAAGCATATGAAATTAGTCAAGTTTATCGCCACGTTGTTGAGCGTTGGCGTCATTGGCGCCGTCAGCCCGGCCCATGCGCAAGAAGCCACCGGCACCCTTGCCAAGATCAAGAAAAACGGCGTGATCACGCTGGGCGTGCGCGACGGATCGATTCCGTTCTCGTACCTGGACGATAAGCAGCAATACCAGGGCTACTCGGTCGACCTGTGTATGAAGATCGTCAGCGCCTTGCAAAAACAGCTGGGCTTGACCGAACTGAAGGTGGTGATGAACCCGGTCACCTCGGCCAACCGCATCCCGCTCATGGCCAACGGCACCATCGACCTCGAGTGCGGCTCGACCACCAATAACCTGGAGCGTCAGCAGCAAGTCGCGTTCGCGCCCACCATGTTTGTGATCGGCAACCGTCTGTTGTCGAAAAAAGCCTCCAACATCAATTCCGTGGCCGACCTGCGCGGCAAGACCCTGGTGGCCACCGCCGGCACCTCGACCTTGAAACAGATGACCATCCTGAACAAGGAACAGAATCTGGGCATCAACATCTTGGTGGGCAAGGACCATCCCGAGTCGTTCCTGATGATGGACACCGGCCGCGCCGCCGCCGAAGCGAATGACGACATCTTGCTGGCATCGCAAGTGGCCAACGCCAAGAATCCGGCCGATTACGTGATCAGCAAGGAAGCCTTGTCGGTCGAGCCCTACGGCATCATGCTGCGCAAAGACGATCCCGAGTTCAAAAAATCGGTCGATGCGGCCCTGGTGCGCCTGTACCAGTCGGGTGACTTGCTGCCGATTTACAAAAAATGGTTCCTCTCGCCGATCCCGCCGCGCGGCATCAACATGAATTTCCCGATGCCGCCGCAGTTGCAAGCGGTGATCGCCAAGCCGACCGATTCCGGTGATCCGGCCGCTTACGCGGCCGTGCCGGAAGCGCAAAAAGCCACTAGCAAAAAGAAATAACGACGGCATGCATGACACGCGGGGGGCGCGAGCCTCCCGTTTCTTTTTGCGCCCGGCAGCGGGCCGGCGCGGCCAGCGTTGCCGCGCCGTCGTATTGCTAAAATATAGACAACTTGGATGCATGACAAGGGTCCCGCGCGGCGCGCCGGCCCTGTTTTAGCACACCGAAAGGATGGAAATGAATTACCACTGGAATTGGCGCATCTTCTGGGAGCTCTCGCCCGATGGCGTCGGCACATATATGGACACCCTGTGGTCGGGCCTGCTATGGACGCTGGCCACGGCCTTGACGGCCTGGGTCATGGCACTGGCGCTGGGCTTGGTGATCGGCACCGTGCGCACCCTGCCCAGCAAATGGCCGGTGCGCCTGGCCAATGCGTATGTCGAAATATTCCGCAACGTACCTTTGCTGGTGCAAATGTTTTTGTGGTACTTCGTGATGCCCGAAATGCTGCCGGCCGACACCGGCGCCTGGCTCAAGGCGCTGCCCAACGCGCCTTTCATCACGGCCGTGCTGTGCCTGGGTTTTTTCACTTCGTCGCGGGTGGCGGTACAAGTCACCACCGGTATTCAAGCGCTGCCGCGCGGGCAAAAACTGGCCGGCACCGCGATCGGCTTGACCTTGCCGCAAACCTACCGCTTCATCCTGTTGCCGATGGCGACCCGGGTCATTTTGCCGCCCTTGACCAGCGAATTTTTGAACATCATCAAAAACAGCTCGGTGGCCCTGACCATCGGCCTGGTGGAATTGACCGCCAGCGCGCGCGCGATCCAGGAGTTCTCGTTCCAAGTGTTCGAGGCGTTTTCGGCGGCCACCATCATTTATCTGGTGGTCAATATCTTCGTGGTGCTGATGATGCACTTAATCGAGAAAAAGGTCGCGATTCCGGGCTTTATCGTTGCCGGCGCATCGGGAGGCCATTAAATTATGTTTAGCAATTTCGACTTCGACGTCATCTCCCGCTCCTGGGTCTATCTGTTCAAGACCGGCATGGCCTTCACGCTGGAGCTGACCGCGCTGGCCATGCTCGGCGGCATTGTCATGGGTACCTTGCTGGCCTTGATGCGCCTGTCCAGCAACCGCGCCCTGTCGCTGGCGGCCACCGGCTACGTCAATCTGGTGCGTTCGATCCCGCTGGTGCTGGTGATTTTCTGGTTTTACTTTCTGGTGCCCTATATCGCGGCCTGGGTGATCGGCGCGGCCGAACCGGTCAAGGTGGGCGCGTTTTCCTCGGCGCTGATCACCTTCATCATGTTTGAAGCGGCGTATTACTGCGAGATCATGCGCAGCGGTATCCAGTCGATCCCGCGCGGTCAAGTGTGGGCCGGCCAGGCGCTCGGTATGAATTACCGTCAAACGATGAGCAACGTGGTGCTGCCGCAAGCGTTCCGTAACATGATTCCGGTGCTGCTGACCCAAACCATCGTGCTGTTTCAAGACGTGTCGCTGGTGTATGTGCTGTCGATTCCGGACTTTGTCGGCGCCGCCAGCAAGGTCGCCCAGCGCGACGGCCGCCTGGTAGAAATGTATATATTTGTCGCCGCCGTGTATTTTGTGATGTGTTTCTCGCTGTCGCTGCTGGTCAAACGCCTGCATCAACGCGTCGCCATCATCCGCTAGGCCGCCGTACCGCATCAATAGATTTTGGAGAAAATAATATGATCGATCTTAAAAACGTAAGCAAGTGGTATGGCCAGTTCCAGGTGCTCACCGATTGCACCACCCACGTCAGCAAGGGCGATGTGATGGTCATTTGCGGCCCGTCCGGTTCCGGCAAATCGACCCTGATCAAGACCGTCAACGGTCTGGAAGCGATCCAGAAGGGCGTGATCACGGTCGATGGCGTGGCCGTCAACGACCCCAAGACCAACTTGTCGAAGCTGCGCGCGCGCATCGGCATGGTGTTCCAGAACTTCGAATTGTTTCCCCATTTGTCGATCCGCGAAAACCTGACCATCGGCCAGATCAAGGTGCTCGGCCGCAGCGTCGACGAAGCCAACGCCAAAGGGTTGAAGTACCTGGACCGGGTAGGCCTGATCGCCCAGCAGGACAAGTTTCCCGGCCAATTGTCGGGCGGCCAGCAACAGCGGGTGGCCATCGCGCGCGCGCTGTCGATGGACCCGATCGCCATGCTGTTCGACGAGCCCACCTCGGCGCTCGATCCGGAAATGATCAACGAGGTGCTCGATGTGATGGTGGGCCTGGCCCAGGAAGGCATGACCATGATGGTGGTGACCCACGAGATGGGTTTCGCCAAGCGGGTCGCCAACCGCATCGTGTTCATGGACAAGGGCAATATCATCGAAGACTGCACCAAGGACGAGTTCTTCGGCACCACCCGTTCCGACCGCGCGCGCGATTTCCTGGCCAAGATCATCCATTGATCGAGCGCGTCCGGCGTGCGCCGGACGCTTGCCATAGATGCCGTGGCGTGGCCCGGGCACGGCGCGCCAGATCGATGTCGATATGGAGCAGAAAACAATACAGGCGGCGTAAGTCTTCCTTTGCCGCTCAGTTTTCCGGCCGCCGAAGCGCTGGCTCTCTATTTTGCTTAAGATAAATTCAAGGATTCCGCCAGCCGGGATGCGCGGTCAGGCTTAAGATAAATGGTACGCCGAATCGTGGCGCCGACATAGCCTGGATATCGGGTGCGGGCGCGATCCGGTCCCCCGCATCGCGCCGCTTGCCGTCAACAGGTAAAATATCGACATCGCCATCCGAAAGCCGCCATGTCCACCACCGCCACCCCCGCCAGCCTGACCATTACCCGTCCCGACGATTGGCATCTGCACCTGCGCGACGGCGCCACCATGGCCAGTGTGCTGCCGCACAGCGCGCGCCAGTTCGGCCGCGCCATTGTGATGCCCAACCTGAAGCCGCCCGTCACCACCACCGCCGACGCGCTGGCCTACCGCGCGCGTATTCTGGCCGCGCTGCCGGCGGGGATGGCGTTCGAGCCCCTGATGACGCTGTACCTGACCAATAACACCGATCCGGACGAAATCCGGCGCGCCCAGGACAGCGGCGTGGTGCACGCCGTGAAGCTGTATCCGGCCGGCGCCACCACCAATTCCGACGCCGGCGTGACCGATCTGAAAAACTGCCACCGGGTGCTCGAAACCATGCAGGAAGTGGGCATGCCGTTCCTGGTGCATGGCGAAGTGACCGACCCCGAGATCGACATCTTCGACCGCGAGGCGGTGTTCATCGAACGCGTGATGCGGCCACTGCGGCGCGACTTCCCGGCCCTGGCCGTGGTGTTCGAGCACATCACCACCAAGGACGCAGCCCAGTACGTGGCCGAGGCGGACGGCCCGATCGCCGCCACCATCACCGCCCACCATTTGCTCTACAACCGCAACGAGATCTTCAAGGGCGGCATCCGGCCCCATTACTACTGCCTGCCGGTGCTCAAGCGCGAGGAGCACCGTCTGGCGCTGATGACGGCCGCCGTCAGCGGTGACGAGCGCTTCTTCCTCGGCACCGATTCGGCCCCGCACGCGGTCGGCGCCAAAGAGGCCGCGTGCGGCTGCGCCGGCTGCTACACCGCGCTGCATGCGATGGAGCTGTACGCCGAGGCTTTCGAGCGGGCCGGCGCGCTCGACAAGCTGGAAGGCTTCGCCAGCTTCCACGGCCCGGCCTTTTACGGCTTGCCGCGCAACAGCGACACCGTCACGCTGCGGCGCGAGGCGTGGACCCTGCCGGCGCTGCTGCCGCTGGCCGACGCCCAGGTGGTGCCGCTCAACGGCGGCGAACAAATCAACTGGAAGCTGCTGTAAGCCGATGCGGGCCGCGATCGACTGGTCCCGCCCCTGGTATGGCTCGGTGCTGGAAGCGGCCGCCGTGATCGAGGCCGGCATCGCCGGCGGCATGGGTGTGATCGCCGCCTTCAACGTCCAGGCGGCCGCGCGCGGTTTGCGTAACCTGCACGGCCAGCCCTTGTCGTTCGTGCCGCAAAGCGCGCTGCCCGAGGCCATGGCCTACGAGGCGTTCATCGGCGCCACCGGCTCGGTGCCCACGCGCGACAATCTGCATGACTTTTTCAATGCGCTGGTGTGGCTCAGCTTCCCGCTCATCAAACGCCAGCTCAACGCCTTGCAGGCGGCCCAGATCGCGCTGGCCGGGGTCGGCAAGTCACGCGGCGCGGCGCGCGACGGCGCCACCATTTTCGACGAAAACGCGGCTCTGCTGGTGGTGCGCGACAGCGCCGCCGGCCAGGCCCTGGTGGCGGCGCTGCGCGCGCATCAATGGCGTGACGCGCTGCTGGAGCGGCGAGCCGCTTTCGAGGCCGATGCCGAACTGTGGCTGTTCGGCCACGCCTTGATGGAGAAGCTGGTGGCGCCTTACAAAGCGATCACCGCGCATACCCGGGTGGTGTGGACCGACGATATTTTTTTCACGCTCGAGCATGCCGCGCGGCGCCACTGGATCGACCGCGAGGTGGCGCGCGAGCTGGCCCGGCGCGACTTGAGCACGGCCGATTTCACGCCCTTGCCGGTGCTGGGGGTGCCGCACTGGTGGCTGCGGCAGGACGCGGCCTTTTACGACGACGCCACCGTGTTCCGGCCCAAGCGCCGTGCGGCCGTCACCGAAGCATAAGCGCCGTTCACACGGCAGAAAGCGAACATCATGACAGACGTTATACGCTGGGGCATTCTGGGCACCGGCAAGATCGCGCACGCCTTGGCCACCGCCTTGGCGCAGGTGCCGGACGCCAAACTGGTGGCCGTGGCCTCGCGCAGCCAGGCCGGCGCCGACGCTTTCGGCCGGCAATTCGGCGCCGCGCGCTGCCATGCCACCTATCAGGCCCTGGCCGACGATGCCCAAGTCGACGTGATCTACATCGCCACGCCGCATCCCATGCATGCCGAAAACGCGCTGATGGCACTGCGCGCCGGTAAGCACGTGCTGTGCGAAAAAGCCTTCACCATGAACCGGCGCGAGGCCGCCGAAGTGGTGGCGGTGGCACGCCAGACCAAGCGGTTTTTGATGGAAGCGATGTGGACCCGCTTCTTGCCGGCGGTGGTCGAAGCGAAGCGTCTGATCGCCGCCGGCGCAATCGGCACGGTGCGCCAGATGCAGGCCGATCTGGGCTTCGTGGCCAAGGCCGGCGCCGAGCACCGCTTGCGTAATCCCGACCTCGGTGGCGGCGCGCTGCTCGACATCGGCATCTATCCACTGTCGATGGCGGCGTTTTTCCTCGGCCCGGTGTTGTCGGTTCAGGCCCAGGCCGACATCGGCCCCACCGGGGTGGACGAGCAAACCGTGTTTACGCTCCAGCACCAGAACGGCGCGCTGTCTGCCGGCGCATGCAGCCTGCGCGCCCACACCCAGAACGAGCTGACCATATGCGGCGACGGCGGCTATCTGCGTCTGCACAGCCGCTTCCATCAGGCCAGCCGATTGACCATTGAGCCGCTCGGCGGCGAGAGCCGCACCATCGAGCTGCCATTTATCGGCAACGGCTACCCGCATCAAGTGATGGAAGTGATGCGCTGCCTGCGCGCCGGCCTGACGGAAAGTCCGATCATGCCGCTCGACGAATCGGTCGAGCTGATGAGTATTTTGGACACCATGCGCGGCCAAATCGGCCTCGCTTACCGCGCCGACCTGGCGCCCGCATAAATCCAGCACATAGGAAGCACATGACCATCGTCACGCGTGATCCCAGCTTGAAAACGGTGCTGCTGGCCAGCGGCGTGATCCTGACGCTGTCCATGGGCGTGCGCCATGGCTTCGGCTTCTGGTTGCAGCCCATTTCGCAGGCGCACGGCTGGACCCGCGAAACCTATTCGCTGGCGATGGCCATGCAAAACCTGATGTGGGGCGCGTTCGGCCCGTTCGCCGGCATGGCGGCCGACCGTTTCGGCACCATGCGGGTGGTGATGCTGGGGGCGCTCAGCTACGTGCTCGGACTGGTCTGGATGGCGCTGAGCACCGACGCCACCGCCTTCGTGATCGGCTCCGGCGTGTTCATCGGTTTAGCCTTATCTTGCACCGCGTTCGGTATTTTCAGCGGCATCATCGGCCGGGTGGCGCCGCCGGAAAAGCGCTCCTGGGCGTTTGGTTTGTCTTCGGCCGCCGGCTCGTTCGGACAATTCATGATGATGCCGGTCGAGCAGCAGCTGATCTCGGCGGTGGGCTGGCAAAACGCGTTTTATCTGCTGGCCGCCTTGCTGCTGCTGGCCATGATACCGATGTCGTTTTATCTGCGTGAAGCGGAGCCGCAAGCGCACGCCGGCCCACAGCAAAGCATACGTGAAGCGATGGGCGAGGCGCTGCGCAACCGCTCGTTTCTGTTCCTGCTGATCGGCTATTTCGTGTGCGGGTTTCAGGTGGTGTTCATCGGCGTGCATCTGCCGGCCTACCTGAAAGACAAGGGGCTGATCGATCCCACCGTGGCGGTGATGGCGCTGGCCTTGATCGGCTTGTTCAATATCTTTGGCTCGTATTACGCCGGTAAATTGGGTGGCCGGCTGCCGAAACGCTATCTGCTGTCGGCCATCTATCTGAGCCGCGCGGTGGTGATCGGCTTGTTTTTGCTGGCGCCATTGTCGCCCTGGTCGGTGTATGTGTTCGCCGCCGCCATGGGGCTGCTCTGGCTGTCCACCGTGCCACTGACGAATGGCATCATCGCCGCCGTATTCGGCGTCAAGCATTTGTCTATGCTGGCCGGGATGGTCTTTTTCGCGCACCAGGTGGGCAGCTTCCTGGGCGTGTGGCTGGGCGGTTATCTGTATGCGCGGCTTGGCAGCTACAACATGGTGTGGGCGATCATTATCGGCCTGGGCGTGCTGGCGGCGCTGACCAATCTGCCGGTCGACGAGCGGCCATTGGTGCGCGGCGCGCGCGATACCGTACCGCAGCCGGCATGAAAACCTGGCTGATCCGGGCCGTCGCCGTGCTGGTGCTGGCAGCGGTGTTCTGGGCTTACCTGCGGCCCGCCTTCATGGTCGATCTGGGCAACCGCATCATGCTGTGTTTTTGAGCCAGGCCCCGGCCTACACCTTGAGGAATTCCTCGCGTCCGCCCAGCCAGCGCGCCAGATGGGCTTCGACGGTGGCCGCGTTATCGCCGCCGCCGCTGTGCAGCAGGTTATGGGCCACGTCGCGGGCTTGGTCGACCAGCCATTGGTCGGTCTCCAGGTCGGCGAAGCGCAGCATGGCCTGGCCCGACTGGCGCGCGCCCAGAAACTCGCCCGGGCCGCGAATTTCCAGGTCGCGCCGCGCGATCTCGAAACCGTCGGTGGTTTCGCGCATGGTCATCAAACGCTGGCGCGCCACCCCGCCCAGCGGCCCCTGATACAGCAGCAGGCAAACGCTGGCCGCCGAACCGCGTCCGACGCGGCCGCGCAACTGGTGCAGCTGCGACAGGCCGAAGCGCTCCGCGTGCTCGATCACCATCAGCGAGGCGTTCGGCACATCGACTCCCACCTCGATCACGGTGGTGGCCACCAGCACATGCACCTGGCCGGCCGTGAAGGCATCCATCACCTCCTGTTTTTCGGCCGGCTTCAGACGCCCGTGCACCAGGCCCACGTTCAAATCCGGCAGCGCGCCGGCCAGGGCGGCGCGGGTATCGGTGGCGGTCTGCAACTTTCCGCCCCAAAAATAAAAGGACGCGACGAAGCCCACCGTCATGCCGACTTTGCCGGTCTCTTCATTGGTATATTCGAAACAGAGCCGCAGCGTTTCAATTTTTTCCAGTGCCGCGCTCATCGTCATTACGTTCCTTTTTCGTTGAATCGGTACAGTGGCAGTTCAGCCTTGAGCGCGGGAGCAGGGCTAATTCGGTGCGTTACAGCTCCGCCGCCAATTCCCAGGTGCTGGTTTCGCGGCGCAGGAATTCGCCGTGCGGACCCAGCACCAGGTAGAACGGCGCGAAGTCGCCGGGCAGCAGCACCACCATGGGGCTACGGTCGTACTCTTCATCTTCATCGAACAGCGCCGGGTCGATCGGGAGCTTGCGATAGCGGCCATGGACGACGCAGGGCGTGCCCGTATCGAGCTTGATTTTTTTGGTGGGCGGCTTGCCGATGGGGCCGGGCGGCAGTCCAGCAAAAGACGCCGGAGGCCAGATAGTTGACGCCAATTCCGGGCCGTCGAAGCGGCGTATCCACAGGTCCGAGGTGCAGCGGGTGAAGCGCTGCTCGCCGTGGATGGAGCCGCTGCCCATCGAGCCGAACTTGCCATTGCGCAGCGGGCGTATCGCCCTGTTGGCGTGCACATAGGCGTCCGGCGGCGCTTCGTCGATGGGGCCCAGTTGCGGCGTTTCGCCGGCGCGGATGGTGTAGCCATTCGCCAGCAGTATCGGGGTGACGCCGAAGCGCCGGCAATAGGCGACGAAGGCTTGCGGGCCGCCCACCCGTTCGGTAAGTAGGTCGCTGACGAAGGTAAGCCAGTTGACGCCCTTGAGACCTTTCGGGGCTTGCCTTCCATCACTCACGATGTCATCGATATAGAGGGTGCGATAGCGCGTCGCCAAATCCAGCGCTTCCGCTTCCCAGGGCAGCACCTGATCGGTCGTTATCTCCGTCAATCCAGCGACCCCGTGAAAGGGGGTGAGCCGTTCGGTGCATAGGGCGATCAAGGCTTCCAGCGCCTTCAGCTTTTCGCCGTCAAAGGCGTGCGAACGGGGAAGGCGAAATTGAAAGCTGGAGATATCGTTTTCTTCCCAGCCCCGCTCAGTCAAGCAAGTAAGAACGTATTCGCCCGCTTCATCCGGCCCGTCGCCGGATGATTCATACCATTCGATGCAGTCGTCTTCGTCCAGCGGCGCTATGTAATCGCGGAAGACTGGCAGCGGCTTCTTCGACAGCGCGATGGGCTTCCAGGTATCGGGGTTGCGCGCCCATGTCAAATTGTCGCCGTAAGCTTCCCGGTAGGCGTCGAAGCATTCGGCCAAGGCCAACCGTTTGGCTTTAGTATGTCCGCCCCAAAAGTAGAAGGAGGCGACGAAGCCCACCGTCATGACGATTTTTCCGGTCTCTTCGTTGGTATATTCGAAACAGAGCCGCTGCGTTTCAATTTTTTCCAGTGCCGCGCTCATCATCATTACGTTCCTTTATTCGTTGAATCGGTACAGCGGCAGTTCAGCCTTGAGCGCGGCGAGCAGGGCTAATTTGGTGCGTTACAGCTCCGCCGCCAGTTCCCACACCACGGCATCGCGGCGCAGGAATTCGCCGTGCGGACCCAGCACCAGGTAGAACGGCGCGAAGTCGCCGGGCAGCAGCACCACCATGGGGCTACGGTCATACTCTTCATCTTCATCTTCATCTTCATCGAACAGCGCCGGGTCGATCGGGAGCTTGCGATAGCGGCCATGGACGACGCAGGGCGTGCCCGTATCGAGCTTGATTTTTTTGGTGGGCGGCTTGCCGATGGGGCCGGGCGGCAGTCCAGCAAAAGACGCCGGAGGCCAGATAGTTGACGCCAATTCCGGGCCGTCGAAGCGGCGTATCCACAGGTCCGAGGTGCAGCGGGTGAAGCGCTGCTCGCCGTGGATGGAGCCGCTGCCCATCGAGCCGAACTTGCCATTGCGCAGCGGGCGTATCGCCCTGTTGGCGTGCACATAGGCGTCCGGCGGCGCTTCGTCGATGGGGCCCAGTTGCGGCGTTTCGCCGGCGCGGATGGTGTAGCCATTCGCCAGCAGTATCGGGGTGACGCCGAAGCGCCGGCAATAGGCGACGAAGGCTTGCGGGCCGCCCACCCGTTCGGTGAGCAAGTCGCTGACAAAAGTAAACCAGTTGACACCCTTGAGCCCCTTCGGAGCTTGGCTTCTATCTGTCACGATGTCATCGATAAAGAGGGCGCGGTAGCGCGTTGCCAAATCCAGCGCTTCCGGTTCCCAGGTCAACGCAAGTTCAGTCGTTATTTGCGTTAATCCGGCGACCCCGTGAAATGGGGTGAGCCGTTCAACGCATAGGGCGATCAAGGCTTCCAGCGTCTTCAACTTTTCGCCGTCGAAGGCGTGCGAACGAGGGACTTGAAATTGAAAGCATGAGATATAACCCTCTTGCCAACCCCGCTCGGTCAAGCAACCGAGGGAGTATTCGCCCGCTTCATCCGGCCCGTCGCCGGATGATTCATACCATTGAATGCCGTCGTCCTCGTCCAGGAGCAAGATGTAATCGCGAAAGACTGGAAGCGGCTTCTTCGACAGCATGATCGGCTTCCAGGTGTCGGGGTTGCGCGCCCATGTCAGATTGTCGCCGTAAGCTTCCCGGTAGGCGTCGAAGCATTCGGCCAAGGCCAACCGTTTGGCTTTAGTATGTCCACCCCAAAAGTAGAAGGAAGCGACGAAGCCCACCGTCATGACGACTTTGCCGGTCTCTTCATTGGTGTATTCGAAATCGGGCCGCAGCGTTTCAATTTTTTCCAGTGCCGCGCTCATCGTCATTACGTTCCTTTTTCGTTGAATCGGTACAGTGGCAGTTCAGCCTTGAGCGCGGGAGCAGGGCTAATTCGGTGCGTTACAGCTCCGCCGCCAATTCCCAGGTGCTGGTTTCGCGGCGCAGGAATTCGCCGTGCGGACCCAGCACCAGGTAGAACGGCGCGAAGTCGCCGGGCAGCAGCACCACCATGGGGCTACGGTCGTACTCTTCATCTTCATCGAACAGCGCCGGGTCGATCGGGAGCTTGCGATAGCGGCCATGGACGACGCAGGGCGTGCCCGTATCGAGCTTGATTTTTTTGGTGGGCGGCTTGCCGATGGGGCCGGGCGGCAGTCCAGCAAAAGACGCCGGAGGCCAGATAGTTGACGCCAATTCCGGGCCGTCGAAGCGGCGTATCCACAGGTCCGAGGTGCAGCGGGTGAAGCGCTGCTCGCCGTGGATGGAGCCGCTGCCCATCGAGCCGAACTTGCCATTGCGCAGCGGGCGTATCGCCCTGTTGGCGTGCACATAGGCGTCCGGCGGCGCTTCGTCGATGGGGCCCAGTTGCGGCGTTTCGCCGGCGCGGATGGTGTAGCCATTCGCCAGCCGTATAGGGGTGACGCCGAAGCGCCGGCAATAGGCGACGAAGGCTTGCGGGCCGCCCACTCGTTCGGCGAGCAAGTCGCTGACAAAGGTCAGCCAGTTGACGCCCTTGAGACCTTTCGGGGCGTGCTTTTTATCCCTCACGATGTCATCGATATAGAGGGCGCGGTAGCGGGTCGCCAAATCCAGCGCTTCCGGTTCCCAGGTCAAAGCCAGATCGGTCGTTGTCGCGGTTAAGCCAGCGACCCCGTGAAATGGCGCGAGCCGTTCGGTGCATAGGGCGATCAAGGCTTCCAGCGCCTTCAGCTTTTCGTCGTCGAAGGCGTGCGAACGGGGGGCTTGAAATTGAAAGCATGAGATGTAACCTTCTTGCCAGCCCCGCTCGGTCAAGCAAGCGAGGGAGAATTCGCCCGCCTCGTCCGGCCCGTCGCCGGATGCTTCATACCATTGAATGCCGTCGTCTTCGTCGAGCGGCGCTATGTAATCGCGAAACACTGGTAGCGGCTTTTTCGCCAGCATGATGGGTTTCCAGGTATCGGGGTTGCGCGCCCATGTAATATTGTCGCCGTACGCTTTTTTGTAGGCGTCGAAGCATTCGGCTAATGCTAAGCGTTTCGCTGCGGTATGTCCGCCCCAAAAATAAAAGGACGCGACGAAGCCCACCGTCATGACGACTTTGCCGGTCTCTTCATTGGTGTATTCGAAATAGAGCCGCTGCGATTCTATTTTTTCCAGTTCGGCACTCATTGTCATTTCGTTTCTTTCGTTGGTGTCGGGGCGGCGGTGGCTACTTTCGATGTGACGAATAGCGCGGCGCCGGCGCTGCCGAGCGCTGCGGCGCCGACAATCGCATTTCTCGTCGGCGGGAAGGCGAGCAGGATAGCACCCACCAAGATGACGCCGCTGGTGCCGGGATTTTCTTTCAAAAATGTCGCCAGCGTGCGATGTTCGCCAATCTCGGCTATCGGTCCGTATTGCGGCAACTGGGGCTGGGGCGCCGGTGCGGGCGCCGGTTTGGGCGGCGGTAATTGATACCACCGTCGCAGCTCTTGCGATTCGCGCTGTATGGGGGTGGTGACGGGAACCCGGACCGGCGCGGTGGCGGGCGCGGGACGCTTTTTGCTGCAATCGCAATCGTTAATTTCGAGTAGGCGAAAACGCTCTTCACCCGCAATCGCTTCATATGCTTCTTGCTGGTACTTGCTGAGGTAATCGCCGGCGAATTTGATTTCGAGCACGGTCTCGATATTTTTCTTCACCGGAATCAGGCGATTCCAATCTATCGTACCCCCTGCGCGCATGGCCGCCAATTCCACACCGGTAGACCTGAGAATGATGCAATCCGGTATGCGCAGCAATCCCTTCTGCGGCCTGCCTTCCAGCTCGCGTTTCAGCAAGCCTTCGCCCATGGCGCGCCCCAGCGGGAACCGGCTGGGCCGGTTCGGCTGCTCGATGCTCATCAAAGGCTTGGGCGGGTCCGTCTTCATGCTAAATCCTACTTCGGCCTTGTAGCGCCACACCAGTTGATTGATTTCCTCATCCGCCCAAATACCCTTGGTGGTGCAACGCTGCTTCAATTCATGGCCGAGCGTGTTGCGCACAGTGGTGCCCGCACTGCAAACGCACATCTTTTCGCACAGGTAGCCGCGGTCCAGCGGATGCGACAGGGTCAGCACCTTGCCGTGCGATCCTTCGTGAGTGATCGAGCGCCCGACGGTGTACGACTTCGGTTTTTTCAGATCGTCCGGCATGCTTATGCATCCTCCGTGTTTGGTGCGCCATAGTGATAGGGGTCGCCGCCCGCGTCGTCCACGGGGCCCAGCGCTAGCCGCGCGGCGACGGCCGCATCGGTCCACGCCACCCCGGTCCTGCCATGCTCATCGGTCTCACCCTCCGCCCGCCCGTCTGCGATGCTTAGCGTGTATTTGACGCCGACGAGTTTTTCTCCCGTGTCGCTATCTTGCAGAACGAAATGCTCTTGAGCGCGCGATGCTGGCCGCGCCGCATATGCGGCCGCCGCAGGCGCCGCCCTGGTTGCTGCGGGGGCGTCATTGCTGCCGTATCCCGCATGATTGTTGTGGCGCGAATAGAGCACCGCGCCGCAATCGGTCACGTCTTGATCGAAGGCGAAGGCGATGCCATTGTCGGTCATTTGGGGGAAGCGGCTGGTGAGGATCTTGGTTTCTCTTTTGCATCGGGGGCAGGAGACGGGATCGCCGACCCGCGCCATCGGTATGTTGTCGATTGAGCGCCTGGACGGGGATGAGATGACTTCGCCGCCATGCGAGGTGCGGTCGCCAACGATGATAAAGCCGACAATGGGCATATGTTTTCCCCTGTTCTGTCATGAAGTTTTCGCTGGATAAAACGCCGGTTCAATTATCCTGCCGTCATTGAATTCAAGGAAGTTTGATATTTTGCAAAATTTTCAGAAATAAAACGCGCTACGTTTGAGCGAGCTCGGGCGGCCAGCGTGCTTGATGATGGCACGGGCGCTGCGCGCAGCGTACGCCACGATCGCGGGTTGATGCCGCATCGTCAAGCACATGGCGCCTACACCTTGAGGAATTCCTCGCGTCCGCCCAGCCAGCGCGCCAGATGCGCTTCGACCGTGGCCGCGTTATCGCCGCCGCCGCTGTGCAGCAGGTTGTGGGCCACGTCGCGGGCCTGGTCGACCAGCCATTGGTCGGTCTCCAGGTCGGCGAAGCGCAGCATGGCCTGGCCCGACTGGCGCGCGCCCAGAAACTCGCCCGGGCCGCGAATTTCCAGGTCGCGCCGCGCGATCTCGAAACCGTCGGTGGTTTCGCGCATGGTCATCAAACGCTGGCGCGCCACCCCGCCCAGCGGCCCCTGATACAGCAGCAGGCAAACGCTGGCCGCCGAACCGCGTCCGACGCGGCCGCGCAACTGGTGCAGCTGCGACAGGCCGAAGCGCTCCGCGTGCTCGATCACCATCAGCGAGGCGTTCGGCACATCGACTCCCACCTCGATCACGGTGGTGGCCACCAGCACATGCACCTGGCCGGCCGTGAAGGCATCCATCACCTCCTGTTTTTCGGCCGGCTTCAGACGCCCGTGCACCAGGCCCACGTTCAAATCCGGCAGCGCGCCGGCCAGGGCGGCGTGGGTATCGGTGGCGGTCTGCAACTGGAGCGCTTCCGATTCTTCGATCAAGGGACAGACCCAATACACTTGCCGTCCTTCCTGCGCGGCCGCGTGCACCCGCTCGACGACTTCGTCGCGCCGGTTCTGGTCGATGGCGCGCGTGACGATCGGACTGCGCCCTGGCGGCAGCTCGTCGATCACCGACACTTCCAGGTCGGCGTAGTAGGTCATGGCCA
>JAZKGI010000081.1:0-24233 GCA_040385995.1 Pseudomonadota bacterium | reverse complement strand
CAAACAACCACAGGCGGTTTGAAACAAGAGTGTCCGCTATTGACAGTACACCTCATTCAACTTTCAGCGGCGTGTCCGGCGCCGCCGCCAGATCCATCAATTCTTCACACATACCGACCCCAGCGTATGCCGACGCATCGATACCGCCATCAGCCGAGTTCACGGCGCGTTTTGCCGCGACCGGATTCGTGATCGCCCCGCCTTTGCTGGCGCCAAACGCATTGGCCGGCTTGGCCGCAGCACTGTCCGGCGTGGCCCGCGACGGCCCCGGCAGCCGCCAGTTGCTGGGCCAAAATTGGTGCGCGTCCCTGGCCGGGCGGCTGCGCGCGCAGCCCATGCTCGCCGCGCTGTTGCCGCCCGATGCGGCGGCCGTTCAATGTACGTATTTCGAGAAGTCGGCCCAGCAAAACTGGCTGGTGCCGCTGCACCAGGATCTCAGTATCGCGGTGGCGCACAAGGTGGCGCACCCGGGGTTGCGCGGCTGGTCGGAAAAGGAAGGCTGCCTGTTCGTACAGCCGCCCGACGCCGTGCTGGCGCAACTGGTGGCGGTGCGCTTGCATATCGATCATTGTAGCGCTGACGATGGCCCGCTACGGGTCGTGCCCTGCTCGCATCAGCATGGTCGGTTGAGCGAGGAGGACGCGGTGCGCACGCGTGCCGCTGCTGGCGAGTCGGCGTGCGTGGTGGCGTCCGGTGGCGCCTTGATCATGCGGCCGCTGCTGCTGCACGCCTCTTCCAAGTCGCGTGGCACCGGGCGGCGGCGCGTGCTCCATTTTGTGTTCGGGCCGCGCGCCTTGCCTTTCGGTTTGCGATGGCAATGGGTAAGGTAACGTGCATGGCGCCGGCGTCGCCTAGTGCTGTGGCGCTTGGGTCGACAGCGCCACCACCGCCACGCCCAGCGCGACGATGAGCGCGTCTTCAATCAAGCCGCTACGGGTTTGACCGATGCGCGCCATGGCTTGTTTGCGTCCTGACAGCGTCAGGTAGGCGAGCGGTAAGGCTGTGGCGACCGCGACCGCCGCGCCGGCCTGTTCCCGACCCGGTGGCGCCAGCGCCGCACCGGCGATGCCTGCGCTCATGACGCGCGCGAACAAGCCGAGAAACACCGTGCGGTCGGGCGCCTGGATCGCAGGACGTGCGAAGGCGGCCGGGAGCGGTGCACCGCCTTCCGATCACCAATCACGTCATCCGCCGCGTGAGTTGGCGGGTTGGTCTTGCATACATCGGCAGCGAGCCGACGGCGGTAACGGTGTTGCCTCTGTATACATTTAGTGTGCCGACGCGATCAAACAGTGCGAAAAATTAATTCGTGGTATTGCCAGAAGGGGTGCTGCCGGCCTGGCCAGACGCACGCATATTTCCGACGTGCCGGCAGGGCCGGGGCGAGGATTGCGCTGCACGCCGCTGCCGATGTCGCTCGCAGCCCGCGTGATGGGTGCGTCATGTTGAATTCGGCAGGTGGCGTCAACCGCAGTCAGGTGGAAGGTTAAGGATGCGGTAGGACCAGCGCCGCCCCGGGCGAATTTTTTTTGGGAACGATAAATTGCGTTTGAGCCAGTTTGTTGCAGCTGGTGCGGAACTGATGCCTTCCGGTATCACACTCACATGGATACATCCGGGGATCTGTCACCAAGCGCACTCACGTCAAGGTGACGATACCAATTCCTTACTTCGTTTGCGAGACATGCATGAATATCAACCCCAGCATACCCACTGACCACTCGATGCCGGCTCCGGCCGGCTCTGCCCATGAAACCGCGCGGCCTGGCGCGGCCACCGGTTTGCAGGGGCAAGCCCGCGATGAGTATATGGACCGTTTGGCGGCTTCCGGCCAACACAACGCTGCATTGCTGAGAAAACGCGCTCGCGCCGACGATAACAGTCAGCCAGCCCAGTTCAAAACGCCGCGCACGGGCTGCTCGGCCCAGGCCCTCCGTTCACAACCGTTAAACATACGCAAGATGGCTTCGGAACTGCGCAATCTGGCCCATTACCAACCGATTCCGAACAGTAATGACCTGCTCACCGATCTGGCGACCTTGCGTGACAACCCGGCAGCGATCGGCAAGGACCATCCGTTTTTTTGTTTGAAATATATTCGTAAAAATAAGGAAATTCCTGAAAGATTGCTGGCGCTAAAAAGCAAGCCGGAGTACCCGGAGTTGAAAAAAGAATTCATTGAGGCCATCAAGTCGACTAATTGGAATGAACAGCCGATCCTGAGCCACCTCTACATGTCGGCCAAATTTCCCGATGATGAAGTGGCGCCTCTGATTGAAAACCTGGCCCTCCTGGTACGCCAGGAAGGCGGCCATCTGAGCGACACGGAGATGGAAACTTTTTCCGCCTGGCTTAATTTTCAGGAACAATACGGGGCCCAGAAAAGTTCGCTCTACCGCGTCAAAGCGCAGGTCGATACCGGCGTCATGAAAGCGATTGAGCAAAGCCCTCAGGCAGTTGAGATAGCAAAGCAATTTGTTAAGGCGGCGACAACAGGCGACTGGGCCAATCCGCTTTTTACGAAAACCAAGGTGCTGACAGAACAGGGCGCCAGCGTCGCGCTGACAGACATCGCGTTGTTCGCCCGTAAATCGTTGCCCGAGGAACAATTCCCGGCGGCGAACTTCCGCCTCGCCTATGCCTGGATTGACACACTGCAACATAATAATGCGGACAATTTAAAAAAGGAAGCGCCGACCCTGTATCCCGCCATCGATCGCGGGCGTCGCCAAACCATCGAACCATACCTGGTGCACGCCCCGGAAATCGCGCAAATCGCCGCCGACCTGCACGCGGCCATCAATTCAAAGAATTTACATGCCGAGGTCTTCAAACGCAATCATGTCAGGAACCGCTTGTCCGGGAAAATGGCGGAATATGGTCGCGATCTTTCCGAACTGCCAAACTTGCAAGAAATTGTCACCGCGCTCTACCAGAACAATAAGTATCCGCCCCAAGATTACCCCATCACCATGTTGTGGCTCCAACTGCGCGAACAGTATGGAGACAAAATTTGCGCGCCAAATACCGAACCTATTGGCAATGAGACGGTGTGGACACAATTGGCCACCACCAAAGGCGAGGTGACCGCCCACGCCTTGTTCGACGAAAATGATAAGTTGACAGAAAAGGGTGATCACTATTTAACCCGGGTGGCGGATGCGTTTGGCCAGTCTGGTAAATTTAACGGCTATCGTATCGATCGCGACGCTGTCGAACAACGGTTGAGAAAGCTGCCGGCCAACCTGCGTACATTTGTCGAAATCGATTGCGGCGATGCCCAACATATCAAGCGCAACGAGGACAAAAAATACTGGCTAGCGCAATTTGGCGACCCCGCGCAGACCCCCCAGCTCGGCGGCATGAAAGTTGGCAAGTCACCACTGGGCGCCAATGACAAACCGGCCACGTTGCTGTTCCCGTCCCGGGCGGTGGCGCGTGAGTTAGACTTGCAGTTCGGCATTACGCAACAAAAAGCCGGTAATATCATGGTGGGCCCGGATAAATATTTGATCGAACCGCGGCGTGTCTTGGGGCGCTTGAGCGGCGATAGGCGCGACGAGTTGCGTGGATCGAATGTGCACCCCGTGCTGAGCATGCATCCCAACGTCGCCAATCATTTTATCGAGCCGCACGATGCGCGAACCGGGGTGGCTGACGCCTCGGAGCACGATGCCGCATTTCATACGCCGATCGTCAACATGATGCCGCAGTCCACCCGGACGGCGATGGAAAAGAGTTTGGCCACCCTGATTAGAACAAAGGTCAAGCCGGAGGGCGAGCATCAATTGGCGGCGTTCGAGGCGTTGCGCACGGAACTTGGTGATTTGGCCTTTTTCGCCAACCGCGCCAACGATGACTACGAAGAAAAAATTGTGGCGCAATACTGCAAAGCGCAACTGAGCGGGATCGGCGAGCGAGAACATTATCTTACCAATGAGCAAGGACAGGTAATCGAATCGCCAAAACAGGTCGCTTATACCCTGTTTTATCTCAAATTGCTCTCCGCTTTAAAGCAAAATCCCCTGATGGCGCCATTCGGGGCGAGCCCTAAGTCCGGTCAAGAAAACATCGCCGAAGACCTGTATAAGCCGGTCTTTTCCAATCAATGGAAGCATGTCGAAAAAGAGATCATCGACCAGGTTAAATTGCGGGCGGCCACCATGGCGCTGTACCAGTGGCAAGCGACGGAGAAAGGCAAACTGTTGCAGGAGCAAGTGTTTGCCCGCTATCCCGAGCCGACGCTGGCCGCCCTTACCGCGCGGGCGCGCGCCAAAATGGAAAAGAAGATGGCCTACGCTGGCTGAGCATGCGAGTAAATAGGATCTCAGCGTTGTTGTACAGCGCACCGAGCCATCCTGGACTGGTGCCTGTCTCTAGCCACGCTCTTACGCGCGCAGCGGGTGATTGCCGCGCTATTACCACCGGACGCGGTGGCCGTTCAATGCACGTAGGTCGAGAAATCGGCCCCGCACAACTGGCTGGTGCCGCTGCACCAGGATCTCGGTATCGCGGTGGCGCACCAGATGGCGCGCGAGGGATTGCGCGGCTGGTCGGAAAAGGCAGGCTGCCTGTTCGTGCAGCCGCCCGACGCCGTGCTGGCGCAGGCCGCGCGCCTTGCCTTGCGGTTTGCGATGGCAATGGGTAAGGTAACGTGCATGGCGCCGGCGTCGCCTAGTGCTGTGGCGCTTGGGTCGACAGCGCCACCACCGCCACGCCCAGCGCGACGATGAGCGCGTCTTCAATCAAGCCGCTACGGGTTTGACCGATGCGCGCCATGGCTTGTTTGCGTCCTGACAGCGTCAGGTAGGCGAGCGGTACGGCTGTGGCGACCGCCACCGCCGCGCCGGCCTGTTCCCGACCCGGTGGCGCCAGCGCCGCGCCGGCGATGCCGGCGCTCATGACGCGCGCGAACAAGCCGAGAAACACCGTGCGGTCGGGCGCCGTTTTCATTTTGTCACCGAGTAATTCCGCCGCGCCAATGGCGAGCGCGCCGAATTTGAACACGGGTCGATCCAACAGCACCAATTGTCCTGGCGTGCTGCGCCCGGCCAGGCGCGCCGCCGCGATGGTGGCCATGGGAGTCATTGAGCGCGCGCTTGCCACGGCGCCAATCAGAGCGGAAGGAAGCAGGCTGCGAAATGTCATCTGAATGAAATCCTAAGTGAAGGTAGCTGGGCGGTGGGGGACGAACATGGATCGCAGGACGTGCAAAAGCGGCCGGGAGCGGTTCACCGCCGTCCGACCGCCAATGACGTCATCCGCCGCGTGGGTTGGCGGATTGGTCTTGCATACATCGGCAGCGGGCTGACAGCGGTAACGGTGTTGCCGCTGTGCCAGTCCGATGAAACAGTGCGAAAAAATTAATTCGTGGTATTGCCGGACGGGGTGCTGCCGGCTTGACCAGGCGCGCGCATATTTTCTGACGTGCCGGCAGGGGCGGGGCTAGGATTGCGCTGCACGCCGGTGCCGATGTCGCTCGCCGGCTTGGAATTGGCGCCATCGGTGGTGTCTGAATTCATTTTGCCCGATTTTGCGTTTGGCGCTTCCTGGAAGCCGCTCATCGCGGAAGAATGATTGGCGCTGCCAGCATGCTTGGACTTCGATTTGGCCATTTTGCCTGATTTTTGCTCGCCGGCTGGCATGGTGCCGTTGGCGCTGCCATTCATGCCATTTTGTGCGGTCGCTTCGGTGGTGCCGCCGGCGGTGTTGCTGTTGTTGCCGCTGTTGGTCTGGGCAAATGCGACGCTCGTGGCCGCTGCGAGGAGTGCTGTGGCGATGATGAATTTACGCATGATGATTCCTTTTTTTGTAATTGAATGAAGTGATTTGTTTGCCAAATCGCTAGATGTATCTTACTTGTCAAGAATCAAACGCGGTATCGGAACAAAACCCGCGGCCGGGTGGGACACCGCCTACGCCAGCGCTCGCTTTAGCCCATGAAACCCAGATCCATGGTGTCGAAATGGAGCGATTCGTTTTTTAAGCCAAGCTTGTTGCGCAGGTCGGTTTTGACGCCGAACCAATTGCCCAGGGTGGCGCCGAACTGTTGATTGGAAAATTGCGGTATCCAGGCGCCGCGCCCGGTCGCGTCGTCCGCGCCGCCCAGCGTGAAGTCGGGGAAGCGGCCGTAGACGCCGCCTTTGACGGCCGCGCCCACCACCAGCTGGTGATTGCCCCAGGCATGGTCGGTGCCGCCGCTATTCGGTTGCAAGGTGCGCCCGAATTCGGACATGGTGAAGGTCGTGACGCAATCTTGCGCGCCGATTTCGCTGAGCGCCTGTTGAAACGCGCCCAGCGACTGCGATACTTGCCGCAGCATGTTGAATTGCTGGGAAGCCTGGGCGCCATGGGTGTCGAAGCCGCTCAGCGACACGAAGTAGACTTGCCGGCCCGGGCCCGCGCAGGCGCGTGCGCGGATCAGCTGGGCGACCGTGTTCAACTGGGCTGCCAGCGAGTAGCCGGGAAACAGTGTGGAGAGCGGCGACATGCAAGACGGCATATGCAAATCGGTGACCAATTCCATGCCGTCGTGCGCGCCACCCTGCGGCAACGGTTCGCCACCCGCGCCGTGCGGCGCGCGCGCGCGGATCCGGCGCGCCGGTTGGGTGTGGACGGCTCCGGCCGGACCAGGCGTGGCCCCGTCATGCTGCATCGATTGGTCTGGATGGGAAAACAATTGCGCCGGAATGGCGGTGCCCGCCAGGTACTGGGCCTTGGTCAGCGGTTGGCGCAGGCTGCCGACATTGAGCACGGCGGCCACCTGGCCCCGTTCGTACAAGGCGTCCAGTTCGGGCACGCCATAATGGAAGGCGAACGGTTGCTCGACCGGCGCCGCGGTGGCGCGCAGCATGGCGCGGCGTTGCGGCAGCAAGGTACGCGCTTGCGGCGATAGCGCCAGGCCGCTGGCGCCCCGAATGGCCGCATAGCGATCGTAACGGTCGGGGTCGAGCGGCACGATGAGATTGTTGCCATCGTTGCCGCCAAACAGGTACAGGCAGACCAGCGCCTTGTAGTCGGTGGGGCGGGCATGCGCGGGGGCCACCGCGCCCAACAGGCCGAGTGCCGTTAAAGTGCCGATCAGCCCGGCCTGTGCGCTGGCGTTGAACAAGCTGCGGCGTGGTATGGATGGTTCTTGCATCACGTTTCCCTCGATTCGGTCATGCCCATGCCCGCCTACTGGCTGGAAGTGGACGTCGGCCGGGTTGCAAACTGTGTTAATGCGCCAACTTCCTTGTCATAGATGCAGCAAAACCTGTGCCAGACTTTCTAACGCCATCATGGTCTTTTTTGCCACAAACTCTTCCGTCACGGCAATAAAACTGACTGAAACTGGCGAAGCGGCACGTATGTTCACTCAAATTTGTTAGGATGCCATCCTATGGATCGACAAAAATTGTCATAAAAATAGTGCTTTTAAAAAACATTAAATACTTTTAAGAATTGCTCATTGTGACCGCCATGTTTACCGGAGCTATGCCATGAAACGATTACTGATCAGCTACCTGGGCGCCGGCTTGTTCATGCTGGCCGCCGACATGGTGTGGCTCTCCCTGATGGTGGAGCCGGTGTACCGCCGTTTTGTCGGCGCCTTGTTGCTCGAACAGCCGCAAGCCGCGCCCGCCATTGTGTTTTATGTGATGTACGGGGTGGGCGTGGTGGTGTTTAGCGTCTTGCCCGGCTTACAAGCTGGGCGCTGGCAGGCGAGCGCCGCGCGTGGCGCGCTATTCGGCTTGTTGGCCTACGCCACGTACGACTTGAGTAACCTGGCCACCTTGCGTGGCTGGTCCTTGCCCTTGTCGCTGATCGACATGGCGTGGGGCGCCACCTTGACGGCCGGCGCCGGTGTGGCCGGCTATCTGGCGGCGCGGAAATGGAGCACGCCTTCCGCCCGGGGACCCGGCGCTGGCCTATAATCGCGCCTTTGGCGTGCCCCGACGGCGCGCCGACCCATGGCTCTACAAGGCGACCAATCAATGACGTTTCAATCGCTCGGTCTCATCGACTCCCTGCTGCTCACGCTGGCCGAACTCGGCTACGACCAACCCACGCCGGTGCAAGCCCAGGCGATAGCGCCGGTGCTGGCCGGACGCGACTTGATGGCCGCGGCCCAGACCGGCACGGGCAAAACCGCCGCTTTCGCCTTGCCGCTGTTGCAGCGCCTGACCATGCGCGGCCAAGTGGCGCCGGGCGCGGTGCGCGTGCTGGTGCTGGTGCCCACCCGCGAGTTGGCCGAGCAGGTGTACGACAGTTTTTGCCGCTACCGCGCCAGCTTGCCCCTGCGCTGTCATGTCGCGTATGGCGGGGTGCCCATCGCGCCCCAGATCGGCAAGCTGCGCAAGGGCCTCGATGTGCTGGTGGCCACGCCGGGCCGCCTGCTCGATCTGTACGGCCAACAGGCGCTGGGGTTCGATCAGCTGGAAACTTTGGTGCTCGACGAGGCCGACCGCATGCTCGATCTGGGCTTCGCGCGCGAACTCGACACGGTGCTGGCGGCCTTGCCCGCGCAGCGCCAGACGCTGCTGTTTTCGGCCACGTTTTCGGACCCGATCCGGGCATTGGCCGCGCAATTGCTGCGCGACCCGCTCAGCATTCAGGTCAGTGCCCGCAACAGCACCGTGAAAAGCGTCAAGCAATCGGTGATCACGGTGGACAAGAAACGCAAAACCGAGCTGTTTTGTCATCTGCTCAAGAAAAAGCGTTGGGGACAGGTGCTGGTGTTCGCCAAGACGCGCAAGGGCGTCGAGCAATTAGCCGGCGCCTTGCTCGAGCAAGGCATCCGGGCCGACGCCATTCATGGCGACAAGACCCAGCCCAACCGCCTGCGCGCGCTGGCACGCTTCAAGTCCGGCGAAGTGCAGGTGCTGGTGGCCACCGACGTGGCCGCGCGCGGTCTCGATATCGACGATTTGTCGCACGTGGTCAATTTCGATTTGCCCAGCGTGGCCGAGGATTATATTCACCGGGTCGGGCGCACCGGCCGGGCCGGCGCCAGCGGCGAAGCCATTTCCCTGGTCGGCGCCGATGAAGTCGATTTGCTGGCCGCCATCGAGGCCTTGACCAAACAGAGTTTGCGCCGTTCCGAGGAAGCCGGTTTCGAGGCCGCACACCGGGTCCCGCTGACGGGGCCGAACGGCACCGTGATCAAAAAAGCCGTGCCCGCCCGGCCGGCCGAAGGCCGCGCCGCCAAGCGTCGCTTCTACCGTTGAGTACGCCGTAGCAAAATCGGCGCATTCATGCCATCATAAAGGCATGGCGTCGATCCCTTTATTCCCTCTCAATACAGTGTTGTACCCGGACGGACATCTGCCCTTGCAGGTGTTCGAGGTGCGTTATCTGGACATGATCAAGAAATGCATCGCCAACGGGCAGCAGTTCGGCATCGTCTCCTTGCAGCACGGCAGCGAGGTGCGCCAGCCCGAGCAGGCCGAGCAGCTCTCCGGGGTGGGCACCATGGCCCGTATTCTGGAGTGGACGGCGCCACGGCCGGGTCTGCTGCGCATCCGCTGCGCCGGCACGCACCGCTTTAAGATTGTGACGCGTGAGCGCCTCAAGCACGGCCTGTGGATGGCCGAGGTGGTGGCGCTGGAGCCGGACAAGGCAGTGGAGATTCCATCCGAGCAGCAAAATGTGGCCAATGGCCTGGGCGCCTTGATCCGCGAATTGCAGCAGCGCCAGGTGAGCGCCGATCAGATGCCGATCATGGCGCCGTTCCGGCTCGACGAGTGCGGCTGGGTGGCCAACCGCTGGTGCGAACTGCTCTCGCTCAATTTGAGTCAGAAACAGCGTTTGCTGGAACAGGAAAATCCCGTGCTGCGGCTGGAACTGATTCAAGATGTGCTGACCGAAAACGGCTTGCTGGGCTAGTGTTCACGCGGACGGCGCCAGATTCGGCGCCGCCGTCCGCCGCCGGTCGCCGGCGCCCCTCATCACTGGTCCGGCGCGAACAGCTTGTCGTACGCGGCCAGCAAGGTTTGATGCATGGCGCTGCCTTCCATGTCCGGACCCAGCGGCGCCAGATCGAAAAAGCGCTCGCGGCGCGCAATCAAGGCTTCGGCCTGGCGCACCGCCTCTGCGCCGTACAGCAACACCATCGCGCGCCGATAATTGTCCACCTCATCGACGTTGAGCATGCTTTCGATGCAGCGGTACACCAGGCGTCGGGCCGGGTTCAAGTCCTTGAAATGATGAATCCAGTCGCAGCCTTCCAAAATCGCGTCGCGGTCGCCCACCGCCAGCGCCAGCAGGGTTTTCAATTCGCCGATGCGCAACTGTTTCCATGGCGTGCCAAGCGGAATGGCCAGGCCGAGAATTTCCCACAGGGGACGCTCATCGTTCAAGTTCATGGTTTGCAAATCGGCCAGCAAGTCGGCGCATTCCTCTTCGCTCAGCTCGGACAGCCGCACCAGGGCCGGGCGGATCGCGTTACCGATGCTATTGTTTTCCCACTCCAAATCTTCGACCGGATAGATTTCCGACATGCCCGGCACCAGGATGCGGCAGCTGTAGGCGCCTTGCTCGCTGAAGTCGGCCACGTAGATATCCTTGTCCAGGCCGTGCACGCAATCCACCAGCCAGCGGTAATCCTCTTCCGTGGTGGTGCTGAAGTTCCAGTCGACAAACGGGAAATCGGGCGTGTCGCCCATGAAGTTCCAGCTGATCACGCCGCTCGAATCGACGAAATGGATTTCCAGATTGGCCACCGCGTTAATTTCGCTCATGTCGAAACCCGGCTCCGGAAAGCCTTCCAGCGAGTCCAGTGCCCGCCCTTGCAGCAATTCGGTCATGGCGCGCTCGAGCGCGATCTCGAAACGCGGGTGGGCGCCGTAGCTGGAAAACACGCCCTGGTCTTTCGGGTGCACCAAGGTGACGTTCATGACCGGGAATTGTCCGCCCAGCGAAGCGTCCTTGACCAGGATGCCGAAGCCGGCCTTGCGCAAACCGTTAATGCCGGCGGCGATGTTGGGGAAACGGGCCACCACTTCGTCCGGCACTTCCGGCAGGCACAAGCCCTCGCTGATGATGCGGTATTTAATATGGCGCTCGAAAATTTCGGACAGGGCCTGGCTGCGCGCTTCCATCATGGTGTTGCCGGCCGCCATGCCGTTGCTGACATACAGATTGCCGATGATATTGACCGGAATGTAGGCCACGCTATTGTCGCGCAAGCGGGTGTAGGGCAGAGTGCAGATGCCGCGCTCGACGTTGCCCGAATTGAGGTCGACCAGCACCGCGCCGTCGATCTCGCCGTCCGGATTGTAGAAGGCATGCAAATCGGCGTTGAGCATCTCGGCCGGCCAGGCCCCGTCCCCGGTGGGGGCGAACCAGCGCTCTTGCGGATAATGCACGAAGGGGCGCGCCGCGCGCGTGGCGCCCAGGTAAAAATGGGTCCAGAAATAATGGGTGCCGAGGCGCTCGAAAAACTCGCCGTAGGCGCTGGCGCGGGCCGCCAGTTCGGTCGCGCCCTTGCCGTTCGAAAACAGCATGGGGCAGTCGTTATCCTTCATATGGGTCGACCAGATCCCGTCCACCTCATGCAGCAGCGACGATTCATTGAGGTGAAAACCGCGCGCCGCCAGCTTTTTTTGCATGGTGTCGATGGTCGATTCGAGGGCGGCGTCTTTACCGGGAATAAAAGTATGCATGCGGATTTCTCAATCAGGATGGGGCGGGCAAGGGCGGGCTGATGGTGCCCGGCAATCCGCCATTTTACCCGACTCGGCGTCGGCGGGGCGCTTTCGGCTTGCCGGCGCGTACCCTTAAAAGTAGCGCAATCCCAGCGCCGCCTTCACTTCATCAAGGGTGCGGGCCGCCACTTCGCGCGCGCGGGCGGTGCCGTCTTTGAGCAGTTGCAAGATGTGGCCGCGGTCCTGGGCCAGTTCCTCGCGCCGGGCCCGTATCGGCGCCAGCAACTCTTGCAGGCAGGCTTCCAGGCGCCGCTTGACGACACTGTCGCCCAGGCCGCCGCGCACATAATGGGCTTTCATGTCGGCCAGGCCGGCCTGATCGGGGTCGAAGGCATCCAGGTACAGAAAGGCCACATTGCCCTCCAGGTGGCCGGGGTCTTCCACCCGCAGGTGCAAGGGATCGGTGTAGACCATTTTCACGGCGGCGCGGATCTGGTCGGCGCTGGCGCCCAGGTTGATGGTGTTGCCAAGCGACTTGCTCATCTTGGCCTTGCCGTCGATGCCGGGCAGGCGGCCGATGGCTGGCACCAGGGCCTTGGCTTCGACCAAAATATCTTGCCCGGCCAGGCGGTTAAAGCGCCGCACGATTTCATTGGTTTGCTCGATCATCGGAATCTGGTCCTCGCCGACCGGCACGATGCTGGCCTTGAAGGCCGAGATGTCGGCCGCCTGGCTGGCCGGATAGGTGAGAAAGCCGGCCGGAATGTCGCGCTCGAAGCCGCGCAGCCGGATTTCTTCCTTGACGGTGGGATTGCGCTCCAGGCGCGCCACGGTCACCAAGTTCAGGTAATAAAACGTCAGTTCGGCCAGTTCCGGGATTTGCGACTGGATCAGAATGGTCGACAGCGCGGGGTCGATGCCCACCGCCAAATAGTCGAGCGCCACTTCGATCACGTTGCGGTGCACTTTGCCGGTGTCGTCCATGTTGTCGGTCAGGGCCTGGGCGTCGGCCAGCATGATGAATTGACGGTAGTTGTGCTGGTAAGCGACGCGGTTGCGCAGGCTGCCGACAAAATGCCCCAGGTGCAGCGGGCCGGTGGGCCGGTCGCCGGTCAAAATGACGCTGGGTGAGGTGGGTTGGGTGGACATCGCATTTCCTTTCGCGCCGCGCCCTTGGCTGACCTGACCGGCTCCCGCCCTCACGCCAGCGCGGCCGGGGCGGCGTTGATGATGATCACGACATCGCTGCCGGCGCGCCGCTCGCTGTCAGCGGCACCGCCGGCTGACGCGCGTGGGATCGGGTTGATGAGGGAAAAATTTCATGGCGCCATGGTTGCAGCTTGACGCGATGCTGTCAAGTGAGAAGCCATGCCGCCGGGCCCGCCGCCATTGCCGCGATGGCGGACGCTCGAATGGTGAAGGATCGGGCAATGCTGCGAGACGATACGGTCTTTGTTGGCCGCGCCGTTGACCCTACAGGGACTGTCATCGCGGTTCAACCAGACAGGAGCAGACATGACTTCCGTGACATCCCCGCCATCGCCTTCCACCCCTGCGGCCAGTTGCAAAGTGGTGCCGATCACCGGCGCCAGCAGCGGCATTGGCGCCGCCACCGCCGCCAGCAGCGGCATTGGCGCCGCCACCGCCGCCTTGCTGGCGCGCCAGGGCATGCATGTAGGGAGCACATGCGCGCTTTCCGCCGCGTCGCCATCACCCCGGAAGCCATCGCGCGCGCGATCGCGTTTGCCATCGGGCAGCCGGACGATGTGGACGTGAGCGAAATCGTGGTGCGTCCCACCGCCAGCCCGTACCAATACTGGCCGGAGGCGGCGCGGCCGGTCAGCAATACTGCATCGAATGCCATAACAGCTGCCCGCCCTGCGACAGGTTGGGCGCGGCCTGCTGGCGCAAGGTGATGAAGCGGGTCATGGCGTCGGTGAGCGAGGGCAGCAGCTTGGCCCGCTCGCTTTGCAGCGGACTGTAAGCGGGCCGGGGCGCCACAAACGCCATCTGCTCGCGGGTGCGCGACTCGAGCCGGCTGGCGTCCACCCCCGCCATATTGGCCGCCTTGAGCGCCAGACCTTCCCAGGTGACGATGTCGCCATTGGTCAGATGCCATAGGCCGCGCTCGCCATCGACCAGCAAATCCAGGCTCACATGCACCAGATCGGGCACATAGGTGGGCGAGACCGTCATGTCGCGCGCGGCGGCGAAGGGCGCGCCGTGGGACAGAGCGGCCAGCGCTTTGGCCAAAAAGTTACGCCCGTCCCAGGGGCCGAAAAAGGCGCTGCTGCGTATCACCAGCGCGGCCGGATCGTGCTCGAGCACCAGCCGTTCCGCTTCGGCCTTGCTGCGGCCATAGCAATTGAGCGGCGCCACCGGGTCGCCCTCGACATACGGGCGCTGCTGGCGTCCGTCGAACACCAGGTCGCTTGAAAAGGTCATCAGCGCAATGGCGTGCTCGGCGCAGGCGCGCGCCAGGATGGCCGGACCCAGCGCATTGTCGCGGAAGCAGCACGCGCTGTCGAACTCGGCCCGGTCGACCCGCACGTAGCCGCCCGCGTTGACTATGGCCCAGGGCCGATAGCGCCCGATCGCGGCGGCCACCGAGCCGGTCTGGCTGATGTCGAGCTGTTGCCGGCTCAACAAATGATAAGCGAGGTTACGCTGCTGGCACAGGCGGGCGAAGGCGCGCCCCAAGGTGCCGTTGGCGCCAACGATGAGTATGGGTCGGGCCGCGTCAGGCCGCGCCGCGCCGCCGTCCACGTGAGGCAAAATGGCCGTGGTGGGCGCGGGCATGGCCACCGGCGGGCAAAAGCAGCGCCCAGGCCGACGCCACCAGCCGCTACCGGCCAACACCGGATGCGACGGCGTGCGGCCGGCGCTCAGTTCGCGCATCATGCCGGCCAGTGCCGTCTCGCGCGGCTGCGGCGAGCGCACGTCGAACGGCCCCGATTCATAATAGCCCTCGCAGCGGGTCACCAGGCTGTTCCAGTCGTACGAGCCGAGCAGGGCCCATACCGTAACGGCGCGCAGATCGACGCCTTGCCGGCGCGCCTGCTCGCTGGCGCGCCAGATTTCTAGCAGCCAGCGCAACTGGTCTTCGCGGGTGGAATCGATATGGGCTTCGGTCACCGCCATCGGCAAGCGGTAGCGTTGCCACACTTCATGCAGCAAGGGCCCGATGCCAGGTGTGGGGATGGCCAGCGCGCGCGCCGTTTCGATATCGGCGTGGTGCCAGCCGGGATAGTTGCCGATGTAGCGCTGCGGATAGCGCGCCACCCGATGGTCGAGCCAGCGCTCGCCGGTGACGTAATAATTGAGGCCGATGATGTCGGGCGGACAGGGGTGATCGCGCAGCCACAGCAGCTCGGCCTGGTCCACCCCGCTGCGACACAGATATTCCCATAGCGGGTGCTCGGGACCGACCCTGCCGCACAACAAATCCCATGCCAGCCAGCGTCGCTCGTTGTAAAAGGCGGTAACTTGCGCCATTTCCGGTGTGCCATAGTTTTTGCCCAGGTCGTCCGTCTGGACCAGTTTGGCGTGCGGATTGACACGCCGGATGGCCGCCATCGATAGCACGATGGCGCGGCATTGGTTGAGCAGGGCTTGCACAAAGCTGCGCTCGTCGTGCGCGTGCGGATACCACAAGCCGTACAAGCCACTAAAGCGCGCCGTGGTCAGCGGCTCGTTGACGGGGGTGTAATACTCCACCCAGGGATAACGTTGCGCCACCGCGCCGGCGAACCGGGCCAGCTGCGGCGCGAAGCCCGGGTCCACCAAGCTGGTATGAAACGGGCCGCTGCCGTGATGCACCAGGCCGACGATGGGCGTGATGCCCAGCGTGGCGAGCGTGCCCAGGCGCCGGTCGCTCCAGTCCCATTGTGCGCTGCCCGGGCCGTGCGGCGCGGTGCGTTCCCACAGCACCGGGTAACGGATGGCCTCGATGCCCAGCGACGCGAAGCGCTCCAGGTCGCCTTCCCGATGATCGTGGCCGTTGCGCGCCATCTGGTTGAAAAATTGGTCGCCCACCCGGTTGATCGTGCATTCCAGGCCGCCCCATAAAGCCAGCTTGCCGCTGGTGTGATCGCATGCCATGTCCATATTGTTTACCTCGTAGCTTGTCAGGCCGGGCGCTTGGCCAGGCTGCTAGCTGTCGGACTTGGTATCGTCGGCTGCAAAATGATCTGGAACGGTTCATATTTCGCCGCTTTCTCGGCCAATAGCTCGCTATTGGCACTGTGAAATCGAAAAATTCGACCTCGTCCAGCGCATTTTTCGCTTTACGCCCCAAGTCCGACAGGCTGCAAGGGTTTAGGCGTGCAGATCGGCCATCGGTTCCCGTCCGGGCCGGCAAGACGGCCGCTGCCTATGGAAACATTAAGCGAGATCAAACGGGGCGGACTTATTTGGCGACACCGGCGGCCTGGCTCAACGCGGCCTGACGCTGCCGAGCAAAAAATCGGGCGCATGGTGGCGCGCGAATCCCTCCATTAACTGGCCCGACTTGGCGGTGCGCTCGAGCACTTCGACCAAGGCGGCCTGATCATGCTGCGACACCGCCGTCGCGGAAATATAGGCGCCGCTCAGGCGCCACGGCAAGTCGGTCAGCGGCTCCAGACGCAGCCGCTCGAGCAGGCCCGTGAGCCGCTGGTCGGCTTGCGCGGTGCCCGAGATGATGCTCGAATTCATAATGGTGGCCTCCACGAAACCGCCCTGTAGCAACCGCGCCACCGACATCGCATCTACTTCCATGCTCACGCGGCCCTGTTTGGCCAACTGCGCGGCCAGCTTGGTATAAGCCTCGCCGTAATCGTAGCCGCGCACCAGCGCCACCCGTACTTCGGGGTGGGCCAGCAATTGCTCCGAGGTATCGATGGCGGCGCGCGTACTGCGCAGGGAAATGAGCACAGGGCGCAGGCTGAGCAGCGGCACGAAGCGCCCGCTGCGGTCGCGGCGCGGTGTTTGCACGGCGGGGATCAGCAAGTCCGACTTGCCGTTCTCAAACATCGCCTCCTGGCGCGCCCGCGGCACGGCCGAGAAAACGAAGCGGCAGCCAAGCTGCTGGCCTTGGGCGCGCAGGGCGTCGGGATAGATCCCGCTCACGTCGGCGCCGTTGGTGACCACGGCCGCCCCCATCGACGGCACCGGCACATGGATCGGGCGCGAGCAGCCCGCGTGCGCGGCGCCCGTCAGGCCAAGCGCGACGAGCGCGGCGAGCGCCGCCGCCAGCCGTGGCGGACGGGGGAAAAAACAAGACGCCATCGATCGGCCCTCCAAGGAACAGTCAGTATCATTTTAACATCGATCACGTCACCATCGCACAGTCGCGCATGTCGTCACGGCGCGCCAAGGCGTACCGGATGGGTGTGAAAGTAACGCCAGGCCACCGCCAGCGCCACGAGCTGCATCGCCGCGCACAGGAAAAAACTGCTGCCCACGCGCCAGTCGCCGGGCGCGAGATGACTGACCCGGCCCAATATCGCGCTGCCCACCAACGGCATGATGACAATGCCCAAGCTGCCGATCGATTGGAGCGAGCCCATCAGTTCACCCTGTTCGCTCGCGCCGGCCGAGCGCGACACAATGCCTTGTAGCGCCGGGCCGGCGGCAAACGACAGCAAATTACACAGTATGAACACATACATCATCCAGCCTTCGCTGGCTAAGCCGTACAGCAAGTAAGTGATGGCGCCCGAACCCATGCCCAGCAGGGTCAGGCGCACGTCGCCAAAGCGCTTGATCCAGATGCCCAGCAAGCCCGCCTGCACCACGGCGGCGGCCAGACCCACGCAAAACAGCGCGGCGCCGTTCTGGCCGGGGCTCCAGCCGAAGCGGAAATGGGTGTACAGCACCCAGGTCGATTGCAGCATCATCTGGGCGAAGGTCATGCAGGTGAAAGCGATCAGCAAGCCGCGGATTTCCAGGCGCCCGGCCAGCTTGATCAAGGCGGCGAAAGGATTGATGCTGGCCAGTTTGAACGGGGCGCGCCGCTGCGTCGCCAGCGATTCCGGCACCATGAAATAGCCGTACACGAAGTTGGCGGCCGAAAGCGCGCCGGCCACAAAAAAAGGCAGGTGCAAGTCCACGCTGCCCAGCAAACCGCCCAGCATGGGGCCGCAGATGAAGCCCAGGCCGAAAGCGGCGCCCACCTTGCCGAAGCTTTTGGCGCGGTTGTCGGGGGTCGAGATGTCGGACGCATACGCCGAGGCGACCGACATGCTGGCCGATGACACGCCGCCCAGCACGCGGCCGATGAACAGGCAAGCCAGATTCGGGGCCCAGCCGGTGGTGACGAAATTGAGGCACATGCCGGCCATCGAATAGAGCAGCACGGGGCGCCGTCCAACCCGGTCGCTGACCGCGCCCAGCATGGGCATGAAAATAAATTGCAGCAAGCCGAACACGGCCGCCAGAACGCCGTACCACCAGGCTTGCGCCTCGCGCCCGGGCACCAGCTCGCCGACCAGGATCGGCAGCACCGGCACCACCAGGCCAATGCCCAGCATGTCGATGAACACGCACCCCAGCACGAAGTTGAGGTTGCCGGCCGGCGGGCGGGTCGGGAGCGCCGCCTTCATGCCGGGCGGCCGGCGGCGGGCGCGCTCACCATTGGCTGACGAAGTCGTCGCGAAACGCGGTCAGCATGTCCAGGCGTTGCCGGGCCTGGACCCGGCCGGCCGTCGTTTGCATGCCGCCGGGCAGGCTGGCCAGCTTGGCCTCGATATGGTCGAGCGCGTAGGCGCGGTCGTCGAGCTCGCGCCGCTGGGCCAGCGGATCGTCGCCGTGGGCCAGCGCGCTGCCCATGCGCCCGGCCGTGTAGAACAGGCGCGCCAGGCCGACCGCGCCCAGCGCGTCGAGGCGGTCGGCATCCTGCACGATTTTGGCCTCGATCGATTGCGGCGTGAGGGCCGCTGAAAAACTGTGTGTTTCGATGGCGTGCGCCACCGCCGCCAGCTTGCCCATCGGGAAGTCGAGTTCGGTCAAGCGCAGGCAGGCCAGCTGGGCCGCTTGACGCGAGGCCAGGTGGCGTTCCGGATGGTTCTTCGGTAAGTTGACCAGGTCGTGCAAATAGCACGCCGCCAGCACCACCAGGGCATCGGCCTCGGGATGGTCGCCCAGCAGCAGGGTGGCGTTGCGCCAGACCCGGTCCAGGTGCTGGCCGTCGTGCGCGCCGTCCTGGCCGCTCTCGCCCATGGCGCTGGCGGCCAGGGTGCGCAGGCGCGCCTGCCAGTGGTGCAGCGCGGTTGTCATGTGGTGTCCTGATCGGTCGGATTATTCTCCGGGCAATTGTGCCATGAAACGGGCCCCGCGCAAGGATGACGCGGGCAATTCGCGCATATTTTGCGCGTCCCCGCGCGGCGGCCCCGCTGCCGGCGCCGGTTTTGGTCAAAGCACATAAATGTTGATTTGTATTCATGCCGAATTAATTGTATTAATTACAATTCAATAAGTTCCCGACTCATCCATTCCGTCCGACTCAACCGTGCCCGACCATCCTATGAAAATGGAAAACTTTTCAGCCGCGCCAGGCGGCCTGTCCGACGCCAATCGTCCCATCCGTTTGCGCTTGACGCTGGCGCGCAGCGTGGCCGACGACCTGTTGCTGGTCACGCAAGTGAGCGGCGTCGAGACCATGTGCGGCGGCCTCACTTACCAGCTGCGCTGTGTGTCCACCCATGCCGATCTGAAGACCAAGCAATTCATTGCCATGCCGGTGGAGTTGCAGTTCGTCACAGACAGCGGCGCCCTGCGCTGCGTGTGCGGGATTGTCGAGCAGGTGGTGGCCGGCGAGGCCGACGGCGGGCTGGCCACCTATCGGCTGACGGTGCGCGACGCGCTGGCGATCATGGAAAAAGATTGCGGCTCGCGCGTGTTTCACAACAAGAACGAATTGGAGATCACCGAGATCATCCTGAAAGAATGGCAACGCAACAATCCGGTGCTGGTGCGCGCCTTCGACTTCGACTTCACCCACGTCAGACGCGACTACCCTCAGCGAGAATTCACGCGCCAGTACAACGAGTCGAGCGCGGCCTTTCTGCGCCGGCTATGGAAGCGGCGCGGCCTGGCGTGGTTCGTGCGGCCAGGCCGGGCGAGCGAGCGCGGCAGCGACAAGACACCGGCCCATACGCTGGTGCTATTCGACAATCCCCACTCGCTGTTGCGCAACGCGGCCGGGGTGGTGCGCTTTCGCCGCCATGGCGGCAGCGACAAGCGCGACGGCATCACCGCTTGGCAAGGCGTGCGCACCTTGACCCCCGGCAGCGTCACCCGCCGCAGTTGGGACTACAAGAGAGCCGAGCTGGCCGGCGCCGAGATCCCCGGCGTGGCCGCGCAGGGCACGTTGGGCAATCAATTTGCCCGTTCCCTCGACGACTATCTGATCGATTCGCCGCACGCCGGCGACAACGCCAACGACTATAAAAGCTTGAGCACCTTGCGCATGCTGCGCCACGAATACGAATCGAAGTGCTACCAGGGCGAGAGCGACGTGCGCGCCCTGTGCGTGGGAGAGTCGGTTGGCGTGACGGGCCACGCCGGCATCGACAGCCATCGACCGGCCGAGCGCGAATTCGTGATCACCGAACTGCGCCTGGAGGCGGAAAACAATCTACCCACAGCCTTGGGCGAGCGCGCCCGGCGCCTGTTCGCCTTGAACGGCTGGGATAGCGGCGCCCCGGTGCCGGACGGTGCCGAGCGCGGCGCGCGCTACGCCAACCGATTTACCTGCGTGCGGCGCGGCGTGCCCATCGTGCCCGCCTACGATCCGCGCGTCGATATCCCGCGCGCCGAACCGTTCGACGCCGTCGTGATCGGCCCGGTCGGAGAGGAAATCCATTGCGACGCCCAGGGCCGCGTGCTGGTGCGCATACCGGGTTGCCGGACCGAAGACATGGACGGCTCCCTGGCCTGCAACGATGGCATCACGCCGCAAGACTCGGCCTGGCTCAGACTGGCCACCCCTTTGGCCGGGGCCGGCTTTGGCGTGACATTTCTGCCGCAGGTCGGCAACCTGGTGCGCATTTCGCATCAAAACGGCGATCCCGACCGTCCCATCATCACCGGCGCCGTCCATGGCGGAGGCACGCCGCCGCCGAAATTTAGCCACGTCAGCGCGCTGCCGGGCGACCGCTACCTGTCCGGCGTGGTCAGCAAGGAAGTGCATGGCCAGCGCCACAATCAGCTACGCATCGACAATACGCCAGGGCAGATCAGTATCCAGCTAGCCAGCGATCATGGCGCCTCACAACTGAAGCTGGGGTATTTGACCGACCCGAGGCAGAACGGCAGGGCCACGCCGCGCGGCGAAGGGTTTGAATTGAGCACCCTTGACAGCGGCAGCATCCGCACCGCCAAGTCGCTGCTGATCTCGACCTGGAAGCGGCTCGATGGCGAAGGCAGGCAATTGAGCGCGGAAGAACACATCGCCCTGATGCAAGATTGCCTGGATTTGTTCAAGTCAATGGGCCAGTACGCCGCCCAGCATCAGGGGCTGGACGTGGACGCCGGCCCGCAGACCGAGCTGAAGGACGAGATCGGCGCGGCCTCCGGCGGCGGCAACACCGATCCGCAAGCCCACGGCGGCAAGCCCACCCTCAGCTTGACGGCGCCGGCGGGGCTGGCACTGACCACGCCGAAAACTTTGGTCAGCTACGCCGGTGTCAACGTCGATACGGTCGCGCAGCGCCACATGCAGCTCACCACCGGTCAGAATTTCACCGCCAACGTTGGCGGCGGCCTGACCCTGTTCGCCCACAAGGAAGGTATCCGCCAGATCGCCCACTACGGCAAATTCCTCTTGCAAAGCCAGCACGACGACATGCAACTCGATGCGGCCAAGGACTTGAAATTGAGCGCCGGCAAGCGCCTGATCGGCATGGCGCATGACGAAATCACCATCATGACGGGCGGCGGCGCCTACATCAAGCTGGCAGGTGAACATATCGAACTCGGTTGCCCCGGCAACATCACCTTCAAAGCGGCGGCGCATCACTTCGAAGGGCCGGCCAGCGGCGCGGCCGAGTTTCCGCAGTTCGGTGAGGACGAGCTTGGCCGCACGCCGCGCCTGCTGCGCCCGACTGACGGCAAGCCGGTGGCGGGCATGAAACTGCACGTCGAACGCGAGGGCGGCAGCGTCATCGGCGGCGCCAGCGACAGCGCCGGCCAGGGCGCAAAAATCGTCGCCGACAACATGCAGCAATTTAAGGCATTTTTCTTCCGTCCCAAGACTTGAGGCAAAACGACATGAGCGACACAGCCGATCAAGGTGGTGCGGCGGCGCTGCCACCGCACCAGGAGCCGCACAACATCGTGGTGGGCAAGAAGTCTTCCTTCCTCGACCTTGGCCACAGCAATCTCGACATATTGATGACGCTGCCGCTGCCCGGCGTCGTCATCTTCGTCCATGGCGTCAATTCCGATGGCGAATGGTATGAGGCCGCCGAAAGCGGACTGTGCGACGGCCTGAACCAACGCTTAAAACGTCGCGACGAGCATCTGGCCTATGCCGGCACCGAGGCCGGCCAGCTCAAGGCGACCGGCTACCTGGCCGAGCACACGCCGCAAGGGTTCATCAATCCGGAGCTCAATCCGAAATCGTTCATCCAAAGCGACGACACGTTCTCGCCCGTGATCCGTTTCCGCTGGGGTTACAAGGCCAGCGCGGAAGACTTGCAAGATTACGGCGACGCCCTGTATCTCAACGAGCAGGATTACTGGGGTGGCGGACCGTTCGCCAACGGCTGCACCGCGCTGCCCGACCTGTGGGGCGAGGGGCTGGAGACGCAAATCTTCCTGTCGCTCAAAGTGCAAAGCCTCAACAGCACCAACGACCGCCACGTCTACAACTGCCCGCCGCGCCCGTATTACGTGCTGGCCGCGCTGCGCCTGGCCAAGCTGGTGCATGCGCTGCGCCAACAGCAGGCCGACTTGCCCATCACCATCGTATGCCACAGTCAGGGCAACATGGTCGGCATGGCGGCCGCCTTTCTGGGCGATACGCTGTACAAAGATGCGGGCGTGGCCGACACCTACGTGCTGTGCAACCCGCCTTACAGTCTGCTGGAAGCGAACGGTGCCGAAAATTTCACCCAGCGCGCCATGCGCGACGCCGAAGGCCGGCATGGGCGCCAGAACAAGGACGCGCGCGTCACAACCCTGGCCAATTTCTTCGACCTGGTGCGCAAGCGCAATAAGTGCCAGCAGAGCGCGGCGAGCGTAAACGAATGGTCGGCCAACGAGGCGCACGGCTTCACGGCCGAACGTGACCGGGCGGCCCACGGCTATCAAGACTCGACCTATGGCCGCGTCACCCTGTATTGCAATCCGCACGACCAGGTGATTTCATCGGTGTCGGTGCAAGGCATCGGCTGGCGCGGCTTGAACATGGCTGAAATCAAGGCGACCGGTGGCGATGGCGTGTTCGCCCAGCGGGTGTTTTCGCAAGGCTTCAAGGTGGGCGCGGCGGCGCCGGGCGCGTACCGCTATTGGGGCGACCAGCACGGCGCGCCGAAAGAGGGCAGCGACGCGTTCTGGTATCCCGAGTCGCAGGCAGTGCAGTACGAAATCGGCAAATCGATGGATGCCAACACCTCCTATCTGGGCAAGGCCGGTGCCATTTTGATGGCGCCGTTCAAGGTGGCCCGCGTCTTCAACGCACGCCTGAACGCGCTGCCGCCCAAAGGCTGGACGATTCCGCTCGAAGCACGGCCCTTGCCGGCGCCCTTCGAGCCGGAGGCGGTCGCTTTCGGCCAGGCGACGCGGGCCTTCGACCAAGGTATCGATCCGCCCGGCGCCCAGCGTAACGCCAAAGCGCAGTACGCCGCCGGCGATCCTTACGGCGGAGCAAGTCCAGACGACAAGGACGCGCCCAAGGGTGACGAGCGCACGGAAGCGGCGCAGCGTTACGCCGACCACGCCTATGTGCGCATGCGCGCCCGGCGCGAAGGTCTGTATAAAAAAGATGCCAAAGTGCTGCAAGAGGACAAGCCGGAAACGGCGAGCGTCGATTACACGGCTTGGCGCAACAAAACCATCAAGTCCCATCTGGCCGCCAACGTGGACACCCATGCCACCGACCACTCGACCATCATGAGCAACCCGATGCATGCGCGCTTGGCGCTGGCCTACGATGTGGCGGTCGGGCATTGCACCATTCCTGAAGAAAAACTGCATTACCTTAGGAAGGTGGCCGACTGGCGACTTTTGGAGGGAATGGACGATGGCAACCCTCACAAAGAATTTTTCGAATACTTTGATACTGGAATCTTCAAAGGAAAATCGGTGCTGGAGTGGGCGAACGCGCCGGGCAGCGAGGGGCACATGCCCGAAAAGATCGTCAACCGGCGCGAAGTGGCCAAGGCGCAGCAAGTGGAGCCTGGCTGATGGGTGCCCTGATCGCCACCCGCAAGCGGCGTTTGCTCTGGACTCTGCTGACATTCATCTTGGCCGTGGCGCTCGCGCTGTGGCTGACCTGGCGCGCCGACATGGCCGCGCCGCAACCGCAACCGCTGCACACCATGGGGGATTTGATGACACGTTTATTCACCATTCCGGCGCTGGGCGCCTTTTCCGTACTGATGATGCTCACCGCTTGCGCCA
>JAZKGI010000080.1:0-35557 GCA_040385995.1 Pseudomonadota bacterium | reverse complement strand
TCGGTCTGGCTATCGATGCGCGAGGTCGCTTCGTCGAGCAGCAGGATGCGCGGCTGGCCGGCCAGCGCGCGGGCGATCGCGATCAGCTGCTTCTGGCCCGAGGACAAGCGCGAGCCGCCTTCGCCCAGCGCGGTGTCGTAGCCGTGTTCGAGCGCGCCGATGAAGTCGTGCGCATGGGCCGCGCGGGCCGCCGTTTCGATGCGCGCCTGGCTGTAGCCGCGTCCCATGTCGATATTGTCGCGGGCCGAGGCGGCCAGCAAAAACGGGTCTTGCGGCACCAGCCCCACGTCGGCCCGGAACTGGGCGTTGGCGATGGTGTCGAGCGCCACTCCGTGGATCGCGATGCTGCCCTGGGTGACCGGATAAAAGCGCAGCAGCAGCGACAGCAGGGTCGATTTGCCGCTGCCGGTGTGGCCGACGATGCCGAAAAACGCGCCTTGCGGGATGTCCAGCGACAGCTGGTGCAGCACCGTGTGCGCGCCGTCATAGGCGAACGACAGATCGCGGATCGCCACCGCCGCCGCGCCCTCGCCCTGCCGAGCGGCACCCGGCACGCCGGCCACGCGCGCCGCCGGTGGCTTGGCCGGCGCGTGTTCAGGCGCGCCCGGCTGCTCCAGCAGGGCCGCCACGCGCGCGGCGGCCACCACCGATTGCTGGAGCTGGCTAAATTGCATGGTGATTTGAATCAGCGGCTCGACCACGCGCGCGATGTAGCTGATGAAGGCGTACAGCACCCCCACTTCGAGCGCGTTCATCTGCCGCTGGCCGAAGCTGAAAATGACCACCGCCAGCAGGATCACGTTGAGCAGGTCCAGCGCGGGACGCAGCAGCCAGGCGTTGGCGCGCAGCTCGGCCAGGCGGGCGCGGTAGTGCGCCTCGTTGGTGGCACCGAAGCGCTGGCCAAAGCGCTGCTCGGCGTTGTTCGCCTGTAGCACGCTCATGCCGCCGATCGATTCGGCCACCTGGCCGTTGATCTCGCTGCGCAGTTCGCGCGCGCGGTTCACCGCCGGCGCGCTCCAGCGCTGGTACAGGAAGACGATGGTGAGCACCGCCGGCAGCAGGGCCAGCACGATGAGCATCAGGCGCCAGTCCAGCCACGCCATGGCGACCATGGTGCCGACCAGCACGATGCCATTGTCGAGCATGACAAACAGCACCTGCACATACAGGGTTTTGACCGCTTCGGTGTCGTTGGTCACGCGGCCCACCAGCTGGCCGGTGATGGCATGGTCGAAAAAGGCCATCGGCAAGCGCAGCACATGGTCGTAGACCGCTTCGCGCAGACGGCGCACCGAGCGCATCGCCAGGCCGGACAGGCGCACCAGTTGCAGGTAGCGCAGGCCGCTGGCGGCCCAGCCGCTCAGCAGGCAGGCGCCCAGCAGCATGGCCATGCGCGGCCAGTCCAGATGGCGCGGCAGCAGATGTTGGTCGATCAGGGATTTGCCCAGGATCGGCCCCAGTACTTCGAGCGCGGCGGCCAGGATCAGCCAAGCGACGGCATGGCGCAACTGGCCCAGGTCGGGCGCGGCGGCGCCGCGCAACAGGCGCGCCGCTTGCCAGGTTTGAAGCCGGGCCGAAGGGGCCGGGCCGGTCGATTCAGAGCGCATCGAGGCTGGCCTCCAATTGTTGGTAGCGCCATTGGCTGGCGTACCAGCCGTTTTGCGCCAGCAGGCTGTCGTGGCTGCCGGTTTCGCTGACCCGGCCCTCGCGCAGCACCACGATCAGGTCGGCGTCCACCACGGCGCTCAGGCGGTGGCTGGCGATGATGGCGCTGCGTTCGGGATGGCGCTCGCGCAGCTCGGCCAGATGGCGCAGGATGCGCGTTTCGGTGCCGGTGTCGACCGCCGAGAGGGCGTCGTCGAGCAGCAGCAGGGTGCTGTCGGCCAGCAGGGCGCGCGCGATCGCCACGCGCTGGCGCTGGCCGCCCGACAGGGTGATGCCGCGCTCGCCCACCAGGGTATCGTACGCTTCGGGGAAGCGCAGGATGTCGGCGTCGATGGCGGCCAGGTGGGCGGCCTGGCGCACTTGCGCGCGGCTCGCTTCCGGGCGCGCCAGCGCGATGTTCTCGGCGATGCTGGCCGAAAATAAAAACGACTCTTGCGGCACCCATCCGAGCGCCGCGCGCAAGGCCGCGAGCCGGTAGTCGGCCAGCGCGTGGCCGCCCCAGCGCACGCTGCCCTGGCTAGGCGTGAGCTGGCGCAGCAGCACGCGCAGCAGGGTCGATTTGCCGCTGCCGGTCGGCCCCACCAGACCCAGGGTCTGGCCCGGCCCGAGCGTGAGCGAGACGCCGTTCAAGGCCGGCCCGGTTTGGCCCGGATAGGCATAGCTGACGTTGTGCAGCGTGAGGGGGCCGGGCTGGACCCGCTGTTCGGTGCCGTGGTCGTCGATCGCCAGCGGCGCGTCGAGCATCGGCTGCACGCGCGCCAGGGCGGCGCGGCCGCGCTCGATGAGCGAGAGCACCCAGCCGGCCGCGAACATGGGCCAGATCAACTGGCCCAAGTACATGCTAAAGCTGGTCAGCGCGCCGATGGTGAGCTGGCCCTGCCACACCAGGTAGCCGCCCAGGCCCAGGGTCAGCGCGCTGGCCGCGCTCAGGGTCAGCCCGACCGCCGGCTCGTAGGCCGCTTCCCAGCGCTGCGCGGTCAGACTCGCTTCGGCGGCATGCCCGGCCAGAGTGGAAAAACGTTCGCCGCTGCGCTGTTCCAGCCCCAGCGCGCGCACCGTGCGCACCCCGGCCAGCGATTCCTGCACATGGTCGTTAAGAGCGCTAAAGCGCTGGAGCGAATCGGTGGAAGCGGCGTGGATATGGGTCGAGATGCGCCAGAACGCCAGCGCCATCAGGGGAAACGGCAGCAGGGCGATGGCGGCCAGGCGCCAGTCCACGCCCAGCAGCATGATGGCCAACACCATCAGCAAAGTCAGGCTGCCGTCGAAGGCGGCCAGCATGGCCTCGCCGGCCGCCATTTCGATGGCGTCGATATCGTTGGTGGCCAGCGCCATCAAGTCGCCGGTGCGCTGGCGCTGATAAAAACCGGGACCTTGGCGCGCCAGGCGCTGGTAAAAGCGGGTGCGCAGGGACACCCCCAGGCGGTAGGCGGCGCTAAACAGGGTCATGCGCCAGCCCACGCGCAGCAGGTAGATCAGCACGCCGAGCAGCAGCAAAAAGCCCAGTTCGCGCCACAGGGCGGCGGGACTGAGGCTATGGGCGGCCAGGCCGTCGATCATGGCGCCGATTTTGCGCGGAATCCAGACGGTAAGGGCGGCGACCCCGGTCAGCATCAGGCCGGCGCCTAGATAGGGGCGCCAATGCTGGCGCACGAAGCCGCCGATCAGCCTCGATAAACTCATGACATATCCTTGGGGTGGGGCGCGCCAAGCGGACTCGGTAGCGTTTGTCGCCTAGCAGGCTGCTAGCCGCGTAGGATACAACATGCTTCGCCGCCGCGTGCTCGGGGCCGCAAAAAAACGGGCCGCAACCCGTTTTTGGTGACGCCGGCGGCCGCTGGCCGATTTATTTCTTCAAGCCGCGGTTTTGTTTCGAGGCGTTGCCGGCCACGCCAGGCTTGACGCTGGGGCCGGACGATTTGAAGACGGGCGCCTCGCCGGCCGGTTTCAAGCCGGGCGCCAGCTCGACGGTGGGCGCGGCGACCAGGGCGGCCACCGGATGCGCCGCGGCCAGGGCCGGCTGGTCGATGAGCGTGGCGACCGCCTCGGCCACGGCGCTGACGGCCGGGCCGGCGGCCGGAATGTCGAACGCTTCGACCGCGTCGACCGCCTCGACCGCCGTCAGCGGCAGGATCGAGGCACCCGGCGCGCGCGCCTCGCTGTCGGCCGGTGCGGATGACGGCGCCGCTTCGGCGGGCGCGTCGTGCGGGGCGGCCGGGGTCGGCACGCTGGTGAGGGTCACGGCCGCAGTGGCCGTATGGGCTGGGGCCGCGTCAACCAAGGTCGCTGAGGCGGCGGAGACGGACGTGTCGGCCGTAGGCGCCGCAGCCTCATGCGTGGCGGCCGGCAGCCTGGCTTTGGCCGCCGTCAGCAAGGCGGCCTGGGTGCCGCTAGCGATGCCGAATAATTGGCGGCCATAGGCCATCGCTTGTTCGATGCCCGGTTGGGTCTGGTTTGCGCTGAGGCTGAAAAATTCGCCTGTGCTTTGGCTGGCGATCAGTTGGCGCGCCGCCGCCGTGCTGTTTTCCAGCGCCGCCTTGCTGGTGCTTAACTGCAAGGCCAGGATCTGTTCCGTGCCGGCCAGGGCACTGGTGGTCAGCGATTGCAAAATCTTAAACTGTGCTTCGAGCTGCGCTTTGGCCGTGCTGGAAAATTGCTGCGTAAGAGGAAACATGGTTACTCCTGTGCGATTGAAATGATGGAGGGGCTCTGCGAGGGAGGCAAGGGGCCCGCCGGATCGGGAATGGCGCGCATTTTTGATGCAATGCAATAAGGAATATTTTAGCGGTGATTGCTTGCGCACGATAGCTATTTTTCACTCTGTTATCTTCATTCTTAAGAGTAATGTTTCTTGTTGCAATGAGTTTGCGCTGCATCAACATGCCACAGCAAAATTGCGCGGCGTGACGCCAACGACCATGGTTTTTTTTGCAGTGCAACATCACTTTCTGGACTGAAAATGATGAGGCTGACTTGAAACAGTCAAGCTTGGACTAAGAAACCTGGAGGAGCTCGCACTTTTTCAAGCCTGGAGTGAGACCTGCGCGGTTGATCGCTTTCTGGGTAAGCCCCATCCGGTCGTGCTGTGCATGCAAGACCAATGCGTCTCCCAAGCCTCGGGCCGTCTCTGGCGTTGCCGCGCGATTGGCTCATCAGGCGTGGGAAACGATTCAAAATATTAATCAGGCCGGGTCGCGCACGGGGCGGGGCGTGTGATTGTTTGCGCGACATTGCTTCTTTTGTCTACAATCAAACTATTCTGGTCCCCGCGCCAGCTTGCAAAGGAAACCAGATGGATGTGGTCATACGCAACGCCAGTTTGCCCGATGGCCGGCGCGGCATCGATATCGCCATCGCGCAGGGGCGCATCGCCGCGCTCGGCCCGGCCCTGGCGCTGGGCGGCGCCCGCGAAATCGATGCCGGCGGCGACTTGGTCACGCCCCCTTTTGTGGATGCCCATTTTCACATGGATGCCACGCTCAGCTACGGTTTACCACGCGTCAACGCTTCCGGCACGCTGCTGGAAGGCATCGCCCTGTGGGGTGAGCTCAAGCCGCAATTGGCGCAGGATGCGCTGATCGCCCGCGCGCTTCAATACTGCGACTGGGCCGTGGCGCGCGGTTTATTGGCGGTGCGCAGCCATGTCGATATATGCGACGACCGTTTGCTGGCGGTGGAGGCGCTGTTGCACGTACGGCGCCAGGTGGCGCCGTATCTGGACTTGCAACTGGTGGCCTTTCCCCAGGATGGTTTGTTGCGCAGTCCGGGCGCGCTGGACAATCTGCGGCGCGCGGTGGCGATGGGGGTGGACGTGGTGGGCGGCATTCCCCATTTCGAGCGCACCATGGCCGACGGCGCCGAATCGGTGCGCATCCTGTGCGAATTCGCCGCCGAGCGCGGCCTGATGGTGGACATGCATTGCGACGAGTCGGACGACCCGCTGTCGCGCCATATCGAAACGCTGGCCTTTCACAGCCAGCGCCTGGGCATGCAGGGCCGGGTCGCCGGTTCGCACCTGACGTCGATGCATTCGATGGACAATTACTATGTCAGCAAGCTGCTGCCCCTGATGCGCGAAGCCGGCGTGGCGGCCATCGCCAATCCGCTCATTAACATTACATTGCAGGGCCGGCACGACACGTATCCCAAGCGGCGCGGCATGACCCGGGTGCCGGAATTGATGGCGGCCGGGATCGACGTCGCCTTCGGCCACGATTGTGTGATGGACCCCTGGTACGGCCTGGGTTCGGGCGACATGCTGGAAGTGGCGCACATGGGCCTGCACGTGGCGCAGATGACGGGCCAGCAAGCGATGCTCGATTGCTTCCTGGCGGTGACCGCGACCCCGGCCCGCATCCTGGGGCTGGACGCGTATGGCCTGGCGCCCGGCTGCCACGCCGATCTGGTGCTGCTTGACGCGGCCAGTCCTGTGGAAGCGATCCGCCTGCGGGCGGCGCGCCGGCTGGTGATGCGGCGCGGGCGCATCGTCAGCGAGGCGCCGCCGGGGGCGGCCAGGCTGCATCTGCCGGGCCGGCCGGACACGGTCGATTTCCGCCTGGGGCGCTAAGGCCGCCCGCCGGCATCGACCACTGGCAACCCAAACCGCCCGATCACACTGTGAGCGCGCACAGATCGGTACCGATTTCTTGATGCTTATCAAGGTGGCCCGTTTCTAGCAAACAGGGCCTAAACGTTCTTATATCATTTCCCTCAGCATACAAATCGATTGTAGCCATCTCTGGCCGGTGCCTCGGATGCCGCAGCATGGATGTGAAAGGGGAGTGCATGTCGTTTCATTTCCGCTTGCGGCCGGATGCGGCCCATGAAGATGGGTCGGGCGCCGGCGCCTCGTTCCAGCAGCCCGGCGACGCCGGGTCCGCGCGCCGGCCGCACTTTTTAGCCGGCGTCACGCCGGCCGTCAGATCATGAGCGCGCCGGCGATGGTGTTTGGCGCGCTGCTCGCTTGCCTCACGCTGGCGGGCGCGCTGGGCTGGCGCGAACGGCGCCGCCATCTGCTGTGGCGGGCACGCGCCGAGGGCGCCGAGCTGGCCGCCGCCCAGGCCATCGGCTTGCTGGCGGCGCTGCCGGCGGCCGTGGTCGGCACCGACCAGGATGGCATGGTGCGCTATCTCAATCCGCGCGCCGAAGCGATGACCGGTTTCGCCGCGCCGGTGGCGATCGGCCAGTCGGTGCTCGAACTGCTGACCGTGCACCAGGACGGCGCGGTGCTCGACCCGTGCCAGCAAGTGGCCGATTGCATGCGCCGCGGCGCCGTGATCGAGAGCGGCCGCAACGCGGTGCTGATGCGGCGTGTGGATGGCAAGCGCATCGACATCCAGCACAGTTGCGCGCCGTTGGGGCCGAGCGCGTCGGGCGCCGTGATCTTGTTGCAGGACGTGTCGGCCCGCCGCAGCGTGGAGGCGCGCCTCGAATTCATCGCCCACCATGACGGCTTGACCGGCTTGCCGAACCGCCTGCAATTCCAGATCCAGCTGGCGCACGGCATCGCCTACGCCAAACGCCATCACACCTTGCTGGCCGTGCTGTTCGTCGATATCGACCGCTTCAAAAGCATCAACGACACGCTGGGCCACGAAGCGGGCGACCAGGTGCTGCTGCAATTTGGCCAGCGCCTGCTGCAATCGGTGCGCAAGGTCGACACCGTGGCGCGCCAGGGCGGCGACGAATTCATCGTCCTGCTCACCGAGGTGCGCACGCCCGAGGATGTGCAGCTGGTGGCCGACAAGATCGGCGCCAGCCTGGCCGCGCCGTTCGCCATCGGCGCGGCCGGCTTGACGGTGTCGGCCAGCGTCGGCATGGCGATCTATCCGGACGACGACAACGATGTGAACGCCCTGATCGACAAGGCCGATCTGGCCATGTACGCGGCCAAGCGGCGCGGCGGCGGTCCCGGCTTGCGCTACGCGGCCAGCATGCAGGCGCGCTCGTATTCACGCATGATTCTGGAAACGGCGCTGGGCAGCGCGCTCGAACAGGAGCAGTTCATCCTGGCCTATCAGCCGCAACTGGCCCTGCGCGAACAGCGCATCGGCAGCGTCAAGGCCCTGATCCGCTGGCGCCATCCCGATCTGGGGCTGGTGCTGCCGCTCGACTTTTGGCCGGTGCTCGAAGAGAGCAGCCTGATGGCGCCGGCCGGGGCCTGGGTGCTGGCCAGCGCGCTGCGCCAGGCGCGCTGCTGGCTGGAGGCGGGCGCGCCGCTGGTGGTGTCGGTCTGTCTGTCGGCGCGCCAGTTGCATCAGCCCGACATGGCCGCCAGCGTGGGCGCGGCGCTGGCGCAAGCGGGCGTGGCGGGGCGCTGGCTGGAACTGGAAATTGCCGAGGCCGACCTGATCGACAAGCACCAGCGCTGCGAGTTGATTGTGGCCCAGTTCAAGCAGCTGGGGGTGCGTATCGCGGTCGGCCAGGTCGGCAGTGGCAACGCCTCGCTGCAATATCTGAAGCGCTACGCGGTCGATGTGGCCAAGATCGACAAGCGCTATGTGGACCCGTTGCGCCGGCCCGAGTCGGGCGGCGACGATGCCAGCGCCATGGCGCGCGCCATCATCGCCGGCGCCCACAGCCTGAACGTGCGGGTGGTGGCCAGCGGGGTCGAGACCGAGGAGCAGTTGGCCCGGCTCGGCGCGCTCGGCTGCGACGAGGTGTTCGGCTTTTGCCTGAGCCGCGCGGTGGCGCCGGCCGAGATCGACGCGCTGATCAAGTGCCGCCATCACCGGCTCGAACTGGCGGTGCAAGCTTAGCGAGGCTGTCGGACTCGGGAGCGTCGGCTAAGCGCGCGCCGCAATGTTGACAAAATCGGTAAAAAGGCGGGAGCGACCGTTCCGCCTGTTTGTTTGCCATCCATGCGCGGCGCGGTTTTCTTAACCGAGCAGGAGTCGACATGACCATCAACACCGTAGCGAGCACGCCTTTTCCCGATCAACGTCCGGGCACTTCGGGCTTGCGCAAAAAAGTGACGCTATTTCAACAACCCCATTATCTGGAAAACTTTGTCCAGGCCCTGTTCGACACGGTTGGCGATAGCGCCGGCCAGACCCTGGTGCTGGGCGGCGACGGCCGCTTTTTCAATCGCAGCGCGATCCAGGTGATCTTGCGCATGGCCGCCGCGCACGGCTATGCCAGGGTGCTGGTGGGGCGCGGCGGCATTTTGTCGACCCCGGCGCTCAGCTGCGTGGTGCGCCAGCACGGCGCCGCCGGCGGCATCGTGCTCTCGGCCAGCCATAATCCGGGCGGCCCGGATGGCGACTTCGGCATCAAATACAATATCGCCAACGGCGGACCGGCGCCGGAAAAGGTGACCGAGGCGATTTTTCATCGCACCGGCGCCATCGCGTCCTACCGCATCAGCGACGGCGCCGCCATCGATCTGGACACGCTGGGCACGAACATGCTGGAGCAGACCAGCGTGGAGGTGATCGACCCGGTGGCCGATTACGCCGCCCTGATGCGGCGCCTGTTCGATTTCGACGCCATGGCGGCCCTGTTCCGCTCCGGCTTTAGCATGCGCTTTGACGCCATGCACGCCGTCTCCGGCCCGTATGCCAAGGCGATTCTGGAAGGTTTGCTGGGCGCGCCGGCCGGCACCGTGATCAACGGCACCCCGTTGGAAGACTTCGGCGGCCACCATCCGGACCCCAACCCGGCCAACGCGGGTGAACTGATCGCGCTGATGGCGGGCGCCGGCGCGCCGCAACTGGGCGCCGCCTCCGACGGCGACGGCGACCGCAATATGATTGTCGGGCGCCAGCTGGAGGTGACGCCGTCCGACAGCCTGGCCATTCTGGCCGCCAACGCCACCGTGGCGCCCGGTTACCGGGCCGGCATCAAGGGCATCGCCCGTTCCATGCCGACCTCGCGCGCGCCCGACCGGGTCGCCGCCGCGCTGGGCGTGCCCTGTTTCGAGACGCCCACCGGCTGGAAGTTTTTCGGCAATTTGCTCGACGCCGGCATGGTCACGCTGTGCGGCGAGGAAAGTTACGGCACCGGCTCGGACCATATCCGCGAGAAAGACGGCCTGTGGGCCGTGCTGTTCTGGCTTAACTTGCTTGCCGTGAGCGGCAAGACGGTCAACCAGCTGGTCGACGAGCACTGGGCCCGCTTCGGACGCAATTACTACTCGCGCCACGATTATGAAGCGATCGACAGCGCCGTGGCCGAGCAGCTGATGGCCGATTTGCGCGGCCAGCTGGGTAGCCTGGCCGGGCGCGCCCTGGGCCAACACACGGTCGAGTTGGCCGACGACTTCAGCTACACCGACCCGGTCGACCAGTCGGTGTCGCGCCAGCAAGGGGTGCGCATCGTCATGACGGACGGGTCGCGCATCGTGATCCGCCTGTCCGGCACCGGCACCGAGGGCGCCACCTTGCGCCTGTACCTGGAGCGTTACGAAGCCGATCCGGCGCGCCACCACCTGCCGACCCAGCAGGCGCTGGCCGACTTGATCGCCCTGGCCGAGAGCGTGGCCGGGATCGCCCAGCGCACCGGACGCGCCGCGCCCAGCGTCACCACTTGAGCCCGACTCGGGCGGCCACAGCGGCGGGCGCGCCGCCGCCGCCGGCCGCCGCTCTGGCGGGCGGGTACAATTCGGTTTCGGTGCGGCCGGATGGCTTGTGCTAACAGTACGATGGAACAGGAAAAACCATGAAAAACGCCGCCATGTGGAGGCAGCCGGCGCGCGCCGGCGCCTTCGCTTTGCTTACGGCCATGCTGGCCTCGTGCGCCAGCCTGGTCGGACCGCGCCAGCTTGATGTGCCCTTGAGCCGTTTGCAACAGGGGCTCGATCAGCGCTTTCCTCTGCATGAACGGGTGCTCGACATGTTTCAGGTGCAACTAGCGCACCCGCAGCTGTCGATCCCGGCCGGCGGCGACCGGGTCGCGGTGAGCATGGACGCCAGCGTCGCCCCGCCTTTCATGCGGCAGGCGTGGCGCGGCAATCTGGCCTTGTCGGGCCGGCTCGAAGTGGACGCCTCGCGCAACGCGGTGTTTATCCGCGACGCCCGCGTGGACCGTTTCACGGTCGACGGGCTCAACCTGGCGGCACAGCCGCACTTGGCCAACATCGCCAATCTGATCACCGGCCAGTTCACGCGCGACATGCCGCTCTACCGCTTCCGCCCGGAAGACTTGCGCTACGCCGGTATGCAATTTGCGCCGATCGCCATCGTCACCCAACCCAGCGGCTTGGTGGTGACGTTCGCACCGGCCCGCTAGCGACTCACCATCGGAACACGTCACCAAGCCATCGGCACCCTCGGCTCCATGCGCACAGCGTGCCAGAATTTGGCACGTATGGCTTAGCTGTTTAGCTTAAAACACGATAGTTCTTTGATATCTGACAATTATTTATATTGCAATGATATGATCTTATTAAAGAGTAGCCTGCTTTAACAAGACAAAGAATGGCGATATGAACACTTTTTATGATGTGCTGGGTGTAGACCAGGAAGCACGCGCCGATCAGATCGAGCAGGCTTACCGTCTGTTCGTGGAGTTTTGCATGGAGCGCGACCCGCTGGCGGCCGACAGCACCGAATACCGGGAGCAGCAGTCGATCTCGGCCGATATCCAGCAAGCCTATGCGGTCTTGTCGGCACCGGCCAAGCGGCGCGCCTACGACCGCAAGCTTGTTTCTCAGCAATTAGCCCGCGAAGCGCTCGACCCGTCGCTACTGCCGTGGGTGGCGGCGGTGCTGGTGATTCTGGTGGCGATCGTTTGCCTGACCTACTACAAGGTGGAAGCGTCGCAGGCGAACGCGCGCCGGGTGGTGGCCCAAGCGCTCAAGGCGCAGGCCGAGGTGGCGCAGCTGAGCCGGCTGGCCGATATCGAACATAGCAAGTTAGAGCAAGAAAATTTGCGCGTGAATATGGATATCGCCCGCGAGCGCGAGCAGCGTCTGGCTCAGTTGCGCCACGAGGGCAGGGAGCGCGGCGGCACCCGCTAACGGTGTTGGCCGGTTGCCGTCGGCCAGCGGCGCGGGGCATGGCGACCCTGGCGCGGGCCGCCACGCAAAGCCGGCGCATCGGCGCAGGTTGATGCCCGAGCGCCGCCCGGCCCGTCATCGCTGACGGCGCCGGGCTGCCGGGGGTCAAGCCGGTTTGGCGAACGCCCTGGCCGGGCTGGCCACCCGGTAATTGTCCACCATCGGGTAGCGGCGCGCGTACCAGCCGAACACGAGCGCGGCCACGGCGGCGAAGCCGGCGAAGAAAAACATTTGAAAAGCCGTCACGCTCAAGCCGCTATTGCCGATATACGCGGTCACGGCATCGTTCTTGACGCTGGCGTTGGCGATCAGCACCCACAAATTGCCGACCGTGGTCGACAAGCTCCAAAAACTCATGATCGAACCCTTCATCGATACGGGCGCCTGGCTGTAGGCAAACTCCAGCCCGGTGGCCGAGACCAGCACTTCGCCGAAAGTGAGCAAGGCGTAGGGCAAAATCTGCCATACGATGGACATGCCGCGCCCGCCGTCCATGGCCACCTGGATCGCGCCGATCACGATCCAGGCCAGCGCGCTAAAGGCAATCCCGGCCGTCATGCGGCGCAGCGCCGTCGCTTCCCAGCCGGCGCGCCGCAGCGCCGGGTACAAGATCAGGTTGTTAAACGGGATCAGCAGCATCACCAGCAAAGGATTCAAGGCTTGCATTTGAGCCGGCAAGAACCAGTGCGGCTTGCTCATCGACGTCGCCTGCACGACCCAGGTGGAGGCTTTTTGGTCGAATAGCGACCAGAACGGCGTCACCAGCGCGAAAATGATCAGGATGCGCAACACCGCGCGCACCCCGTCCACCGCCTCGTCCGGGTGCAGCTTGCGGGCCCGCTCCAATTGCATGGCGGTGCCGATGCCGCCGAAGGCGAGCAGCAAGACCAGGGCGGTGCAGGCGGCGATCACGAAACCCCATTGGCCCGACATGGCCAGCGCGGCCAGCGCGCCGACCGCGCCGACGGAGGCGATGGCCAGCCCGGGCCGGCCCTGTCCGGCTTGCTTGGCCAGCAGCGCGCTGCGCGCCACCCGCGTGAAGGAGTGGGGATTGGGCGGGGCCGGCGCCACATGCACGTATTTCTTGTTACCCATCCAAAACACCACGGTGGCCACCAACATCAGCACGCCGGGAATGCCGAAGGCCACCGAAGGACCATAGTCGCGCAAAAAGATGGGCATCAGCAGCGAGGCGAAAAACGAACCGAAGTTGATGATCCAGTAAAACATGTCGAACACCAGCTTGGCCTTGTGCTTGTTGCTCTGGTCGAACTGGTCGCCCACGAAGGACGATACCAGCGGCTTGATGCCACCGGAACCGAGCGCGATCAAAAACAAGCCCGCATAAAAGCCGCGCACGTTGTTTTCAAAGTAGGCCAGACAGGCATGACCGGCGCAATAGACTAAACTGAGCCACAGTACCGTGTTGTATTTGCCGAAAAAGCGGTCGGCCAGCCAGCCGCCCAGCAAGGGAAAAAAATACACCCCGATGACGAAGGTATGGAAGATGTGCTTGGCTTCGCCGGTGCGCGCGTCCAGCGGCAGGAATAATAACAAGCTGCTGATCAGGAAGGGCGTGAGAATATTGCGCATGCCGTAAAAGCTGAAACGCTCGCAACCTTCGTTGGCGATGATGTAGGGAATTTGCCGGGGCATGCGCCCGGTGCTGTGCGTTGCGGCCTGTGACATGGCATCTCCCGAGTTGATCAGTGGGCGATGCTAAGCCCAAGTCCCGGTTATGGCAACTAAATAACGCGCAAAGTTGTTATATATGTAAAGTGGACGCGCGCGCGACAGCGTCGTGCGACATTGATTTGTTTCTCGGCCCACAGTCAATTGTGTATTTCGGTTATGCTTTCCGCCACAGGCCGAAGCCGGGCTGTGTGCGCTGGCAGATGAAACCGCCTCAACGTTTTGAATGAATCGATATGAAACCAGCCGAACACGATCACGCCGTCAACCGTAGCGCCTTCGCGGACGGCCCGCGTCTGGTGGCCGACATCGGCGCCACCCACGCGCGCTTCGCCTTGCAGACCGCGCCCGCCGTGTTTCGCTCGGTACAAGTGCTCAAGTGCGAGGATTACGACAGTTTGCTGCATTTGACGCGGCGCTATCTGGAGCCGCACAAGGATATCAATCTGCGTCACGCGGCGCTGGCGGTGGCCAATCCGGTGCATGGCGACCATGTCAAGATGACCAACCGCGACTGGGAGTTTTCCACCGAGGCGCTGCGCCGCGAGCTCGGTTTGCATACCCTGCTGGTGGTAAACGATTTCACCGCGCTGGCGCTGGCCTTGCATGGCTTGCGTCCGCACGATTTGATGCAGGTGGGCGGCGGCAAACCGGTCGCCAATTCGGTGATCGGCGTGCTGGGCCCGGGCACCGGCTTGGGGGTGTCGGGCGTGATCCCCACCGTGGACGGTTTCGTCACCCTGGGCAGCGAAGGCGGCCATGGCAGTTTCGCGCCGGCCGATGAACGCGAATTCGCCATTTTGCAGTATGCCTGGGAAAGCTGGCCGCACGTCTCGTCCGAACGCCTGATTTCCGGTCCCGGCTTGTCCATCGTGTACCAAGCCCTGGCCAAGCGCAGCGGTCGGGTGGTGCGCCCGCTGGCCGCCAGTGAGATCATGTCCGGCGCCTTGAGCGACCGCGACCCCTTGTGTCTGGAAGTGCTGGAATGTTTTTCCGGCATGCTGGGCGGGATGGCCGCCAATCTGGCCCTCACCTTGGGCGCCTTCGGCGGCATCTTCATCGGCGGCGGCATCGTGCCGCGCATGGGCGAGTGGTTCGCCAGCACGCCGTTCCGGGCCCGCTTCGAGGCCAAGGGCCGCTTTAGCAATTATGTGGCCAACATTCCCACCTATGTGATCACCACCCCCAATTCGGCGTTTTACGGGGTGGCCACCATCTTGTCGGAGCATTTGCGCGGGCGCAGCGGCGCCAACACGCTGATGGACCGCGTGCTCCATTTGCAGCAAGAGCTCAGTCCGGCCGAACAACGCGTGGCGCAACTGGTGTTGCAGCAGCCGCGACTGGTGCTCAACGAGCCCATCGCCGATATCGCCCGGCTGGCCGAAGTGAGCCAACCCACCGTGATCCGCTTTTGCCGTTCGCTGGGCTTTCAGGGGCTGGCCGATTTCAAGCTCAAGTTCGCCACCAGCCTGACCGGGGCCATTCCGGTGCGCCACACCCAGGTCCGGGTCAGCGACAGCACCCACGACTTGAGCGCCAAGGTGATCGATAACACCGTCTCTGCCATCCTGAAATTTCGCGATCAGCTCGACGTGCACGCGCTCGACCGCGCCATCGCCCTGGTCAGCAAAGCCAAACGGATTGAATTTTTTGCCTTGGGTAACTCGCGGGTGGTGGCCATCGACGGCCAGCATAAATTTTTCCGCTTCCGCATTCCCACCGGCGCTTACGGCGACTCCCATTTGTTTACCCTGGCGGCTGAATTACTCAGTCCGGGCGACGTGGTGATCGCCATTTCCAAATCCGGCAAGCTGCCAGAATTGCTGCAAGCGGTGGACGCGGCGCGCGCGGTGGGCGCCGACGTGATCGCCATTAGCAGCAGCCAGTCGCCGCTGGCGAAAAAAGCCACGGTGTGCTTGACGGTCGACCATTCCGAGGACAGCAATACCTTCCTGTCGATGATTTCGCGCATTTTGCAGTTACTGCTGATCGACATTCTGGCGGTGGGCATTTCGCTCGATTTCAAGCATGGCGAGGTGGTGGCCGACCGCCATGGCGACGGCGAGAGCGACCCGCGCCGTTTGCTCATTTCCCACGTGGACGGTTAAGCGGCCACGCCGGCCGGCCCCGCCCCCCGGCCCCGCCAATCGGCCCCGCCAATCGGCCCCGCCGGCTGGCCGCGCCGGCGCGCCGCTCAAGGCGGCGTTAAGAAATACACCAGATGGTCGTGCGCGCCCGCCGCGCCGGCTTCGGGCGGGGGCACAAACCCCAAGCGCAGATACAGCATCTTGGCCGAGATGTTGCTGCCGCTGACAGACAAGCTCACCACGCGCAATTCCGGGTGGGCCCGGGCATGCTCGAGCGCCTGCAACATCAGATCCTTGGCCACATTCTTGCCGCGCGCTTCGGGCGCCACATACACGCCCCAGATGGTGGCGCGGTCGCGCACCACCGCGATCGGTTCGCGCTTGAACGCGGCCATGCCCACCAGCCAACCGTTACGAAACGCACCGAACACCATTTGAAACCGGGTTTGTATCAGGCGCTGCTGCATGCGCGCGCGCGACACGCTGCTTTCTGCCTGGTAACTGGTGAAAAAAGCCTGGGGCGACTCGTCGATACCGCGCAGGCGCAAGGCGCGATAGGCTTGCACATCGTCGGGGCTAAGCGGTCGGATGAGGATCTCATCGGCAGGCATTTTCATGCAGGGATTATACCGTCCGCGGCAACGCGCCCGGCCGGCCGGGGCCACCTGCCCTGTATGCCAAACGCGACAAAACAACTTGACCGGATGGTAAAACGGTATAAGATATGTCTTATTGTGTTATATCTTATTGAAAACTATCTTATCATCCACCTCGTAGGAGATTGCAATGTTTCATTTTATTCGCGGCCACCGTGGACGGCGCCACCATTTGCAGATCGATTCCCATGGCGACGGCCAACATCGGCATAGCGAGGGCGGGCGCCACGGCGGCGCTGGACGCCAGGGCGGCGAACGGGGACCCAAGATGTTCGACGCGGGCGCCCTGCGCTACGCGGTGTTGCAACTGATCGCGGAAAAACCCCGTCACGGTTATGACGTGATCAAGGAATTGGAATTGCGCGCCGGCGGCGCCTACACCCCCAGCCCGGGCGCGATTTACCCGCTGCTGTCGCTGCTGCTCGACCTGGGCCATGTTTCGGCCGCGCCGGACGGCAACAAAAAGCTGCATACCATCACCGCCGAAGGCCAGGCTTTTCTGGACCAGCACCGTGCCCTGGTGGACGCCATCTTCGCCCGTATGGCCGCGCCGCAGCCGGAGCAGGGCAGCGATGTGCGCCACCTGATGCACGAGCTGAAGGCGGCGGTGATCGGCCGCGCCCACGGCGACGCCCCGAGCGCGGCGCGGCTGGCGCACATCCGCGCCATCCTGCGCCGCGCCACGGTCGAGATCGTACAACTCGATTGAGCGGTCTGTGCTTTTTATGAGAACAATATGACCGACTCCGCCGCGCCTGTTTTTTCTGCCGCCCGTGAGCGCCTGATGCTGTGGCTGCTCGCCCTCACGCAATTTACCGTCATCATGGATTTCATGGTCATGATGCCGCTGGCGCCACAGCCGATGTGCGCGTTCGCCGTCAGCCCGGCCCAGGTGGCGGGCGCGGTGTCGGCCTATGCCTGGTGCGCCGGGCTGTCCGGCCTGCTGGCCGCCACCTATATCGACCGCTTCGACCGTAAAAGCTTGCTGTTGACGGTGTTTTGCCTGTTTACGCTGTCGAACCTGGCGTGCGCGCTGGCGCCCGGTTTTGCCATCTTGCTCATCACGCGCGCCTTGGCCGGCTTGAGCGGCGGCGTGCTGGGCGCCATCGTGATGGCCATCATCGGCGACGTGATTGCGCCAGCGCGCCGGGGCGACGCCACCGGCATCGTGATGACCTCGTTCAGCATGGCGGCGGTGGTGGGGGTGCCGCTGGGCGTGGTGCTGGCCGCCCGCCTGGGCTGGCAAGCGCCGTTTTACCTGATGGTGCTGCTGTCGGTGCTGATCTGGCTGGCCGCGGCGCGCGTGCTGCCTTCGCTCACGGCCCACCGCGGCGCCCGGCCGGTGGCGCTGTCGGCCGTGTTGCCCAATCTGCTGGCGCTGCTGCGCGTGCCGCGCCATCTGCGCGCCTTCCTGCTGTCGTTCGTTAACATGTTGGCGTCCATGCTGGTGATTCCCTTCATTTCGCCGGTGCTGGTGCATAACCTGGGCTTGGACCCGGCCGATATCACCTGGGTGTACCTGGCCGGCGGTTGCGCCACCTTGTTTAGCGCCCGGCTGATCGGGCGCTGGGCCGACCGCGCGGGCAAGCACCGGGTCTACCGGGCGATGGCGCTGTGCTCGGCGGTGCCCTTGCTGGCCATCACCTATCTGCCGGCCATGCCGCTGCTGGCCGTGATCCTGTTTTTTCCGGTATTCATGAGCGCTGTGTCGGGCCGCACGATTCCGTTGCAAGCCTTGATGACCAGCGTGCCCGAACCGGCCCAAAGGGGCGCTTTCTTGAGCGCCAACTCGGCCATTCAGCAAGTGGGCAGCGGATTGGGCGCGTGGCTGGGCGGACTCACGCTGCACCAAGATGGCGCCGGCCGCATCGCCGGCTATGGCATCAATGGCTGGCTGGCCCTGGTCCTGACGCTGTTTACCGCCTGGTGGGTCAGCCGGGTGCGCGCGGCCGATCCGGCCGTGTCCGCTCCGCCCATGGCGGCCGACCCCGTTTAAAGTGTCAAGGCGTGGCGATGCGCTTGAGCGGCAGCCGTTCGCTGCGCCAGCGCGTCAGATCGAGCAATTGGCCGCTGGCGCTGTCTTCCACCATGATGCCGGCGCCGTTGGCGGGCACATAAAAGCTTTCCCAGCGGTGGGCCGCCTGGGCATCGTTTTCGAAAAAACTGAAGCGCCAGTAGCTTTTGCCGTCCACCAGGCTGGGGGTGTCGCTATCTTCGAACAGGGCGCCATGCACCCGGCCGCCCGATTTGGTTTCCAGCCAATTGGACCAAGCCTTGATCTCAGGCAGTTCCATCAAAAAAGCCGCCGCCTGTTGCTTGCTGCGTCCGCCTTGCGGCACCTGTGGCGGGGCCGTTTGCCGGGCGCTGGTGGTGCCGGCCGCGCGCTGCGCGGCGCCGGCCGGCGGCGTCGATTGCCGATACCAGTAAGCCGCTCCGGCACCGGCCGTCAGCACGGCGGCCAGGGTGGCCGCCAGGATGAGGGAGGTGGACGGGCGCGAACGGTCGGGCATGGCGAACCTTTGCCGAATAGGGTGAAAAATACAAGAGGCGTAACAAAAAAGCAGCGTACGCGGCCATACTAAACCAAAGCCATCGGACAGGCAAACACGCCATTGTCGCGGCCATGAAAAAAGCCCGCCAGGCGCGAACCTTGCGGGCTTGCTCAGCGGACGGGCCGGCGCGTACGCCGGCCCCGGCATTACATCATGCCGTCCATGCCGCCCATGCCACCCATGCCGCCCATACCGCCACCCATGCCGCCGGCAGCTTTGTCTTCGGCGATCTCGCACACCATGCAATCGGTGGTCAACATCAGGGAAGCGATCGAGGCCGCGTTTTGCAGCGCCGAACGGGTTACTTTGGCGGGATCGAGCACGCCCATTTCAACCATGTCGCCATAGGTGCCGTTGGCCGCGTTGTAACCGTAGTTACCTTTGCCCGCCAACACGGCGGCCACCACCACCGACGCTTCTTCGCCGGCGTTTTGCACGATCATGCGCAGTGGCTCTTCCATTGCGCGCAGCACGATCTTGATGCCCGCTTCCTGGTCCGCATTGTCACCTTTGACGGTGATGTTGGCGCGCGCGCGCAGCAGGGCCACGCCGCCGCCTGGCACGATGCCTTCTTCGACAGCGGCGCGGGTGGCGTGCAACGCATCTTCAACCCGGGCTTTCTTTTCTTTCATTTCGACTTCGGTGGCGGCGCCAACCTTGATCACGGCAACGCCGCCGGCCAGCTTGGCCACGCGTTCTTGCAGTTTTTCACGGTCGTAGTCCGAGCTGGCTTCTTCGATTTGAATCCGCACTTGCTTGACGCGCGCTTCGATGTTCGACGCTTCGCCGGCGCCATCGATGACGATGGTGTTTTCCTTGCCCACTTCGATACGCTTGGCTTGGCCCAGTTCGGCCAGGGTGATTTTTTCCAGGGTCAGGCCGACTTCTTCGGCGATCACTTGGCCACCGGTCAACACGGCGATATCTTCCAGCATGGCTTTGCGGCGGTCGCCGAAGCCTGGGGCCTTGACGGCGCAGGTTTTCAAGATGCCGCGGATGTTGTTGACCACCAGGGTGGCCAGCGCTTCGCCTTCGATGTCTTCGGCGATGATCAAGAGCGGACGGCCGGCTTTGGCCACTTGTTCCAGGACCGGCAGCAGATCGCGGATGTTGGAGATTTTTTTGTCGCACAGCAGGACGAATGGATTGTCCAGGATGGCGACTTGCTTTTCTTGATTGTTGATGAAGTAAGGCGACAGGTAACCGCGGTCGAACTGCATGCCTTCCACGATGTCGAGTTCGTCGTTCAGCGATTTGCCGTCTTCCACCGTGATCACGCCTTCTTTACCGACTTTTTCCATCGCTTCTGCGATGCGCTCGCCGATCGAGTAGTCCGAGTTGGCCGAAATGGCGCCGACTTGGGCGATTTCCTTGGTGGTGGTGCAAGGACGGGCGATCTTGGCCAATTCTTCCACGGTGGCGGCGACGGCTTTGTCGATGCCGCGCTTCAAGTCCATCGGGTTCATGCCGGCGGCCACGAACTTCATGCCTTCGCGCACGATGGCCTGGGCCAGCACGGTGGCGGTGGTGGTGCCGTCGCCGGCGTTATCGCTGGTGCGGGACGCGACTTCCTTGACCATTTGCGCGCCCATGTTCATGAGCTTGTCTTTCAGTTCGATTTCCTTGGCCACCGACACGCCGTCCTTGGTGACGGTGGGGGCGCCGAACGAGCGCTCGAGCACCACGTTGCGGCCTTTCGGGCCCAGCGTGACTTTGACCGCGTTGGCCAGAATGTTGACGCCTTCAACCATTTTGGCGCGCGCTGCGTCGCCGAATACTACTTCTTTAGATGCCATGTTTGTTTCTCCTGAATGGGTAGTAGGTAAAACGTTGAAACGAATGCGGTGAACCTCTCGCTTGAACGTTTCGTTTAACGTCTATTACTTGACAACGATCGCCATGATGTCTTCTTCGCGCATGACCATCAGTTCGTTGCCATCGACTTTGACGGTTTGGCCGGCATATTTGCCGAACAGCACGCGGTCGCCGACTTTGACATCCAGAGGGCGTACTTTGCCGTCTTCGAGAATCTTGCCATTGCCTACGGCGAGCACTTCGCCTTGATCCGGTTTTTCAGCGGCGGCGTCAGGGATGATCAGGCCGGACGCGGTTTTGGTTTCCTGGTCCAGGCGTTTGACGATGACGCGATCGTTCAAAGGGCGAAGGTTCATATACAACTCCTTAAAGTTCAATGGATGGGGTATTGCTACAATGAATGCAAAGCGCGCTCACGGCGCGGGCTAGTTCAGTTCGCGGTCCTGACAATGTCTGCCGGACCAGAATCGGCTGTTAGCACTCTCTGCCAACGAGTGCTAATTATAGGGACGCTTATGCGGTTTTTCAAGGCTAGCCACCATTTAATTCATTACAACTATTGAAGTAACGCAAATGCAGGTGTCCGGTCCGGCCCGGATTTCCCGCGCGCCGGCCCCGCGTGAGGGGGCGCCGCCTGTTTTAAAAGATGAGTACGCTGCGCACGACTTCGTAATAATTTGTGACATCGGGCCGAATCGGTTGACGTCAATTCGCTTGCAGCCCTATAGTGGAGGGATGATTTCTGAATTCCAAGACCTGTCCGAAAAAGTCGACCAGTTGGCCGAGTTGACCCATCTGTTGCGGCGTGAAAACGCCGAATTGCGTCAAACGAATGCCGCGCTGCAAGCCGACAATGCCCAGTACGCCGAGCGCATGCGGGAAGCCCAGCAACGCGTGCTGGCGTTGCTGGAAAAAATTCCCGAACTGGTGCAAGCCGGCCTGGCCGAAGCGAGCCTGGAACACCGAGAGCTGCAATGAAGCATGTCGATGTCAACATCATGGGCCAGGCCTACCGCCTGCTGTGCAAGGAAGGCGAAGAGCGCACCTTGCGCGAAGCGGCCGCCTTTTTGGACGGCAAGATGACGGCCATCCGCGACGCCGGCAAAATCAAGGGGAACGACCGCATCGCCGTGATGGCCGCCTTGGGCGTGGCGGCCGAGTTCCTGTCGGTGAAAGCGCCCCAGGGTCCCTTGTCGGACCACAGCATTCTGGAAGTGAAGCACAAGATCGATGCCATGCACAGCGTGCTGGACCGGGCATTGACGCCGCAGGAAGATTTGTTTTAAGGGCGGGCAGTCATTTCTTGCGCTGTTACCAAATTAGGTTTGACATGCGCGGTCATCGGAGTAAACTTCGTGTCTACCCTGCAGTGTTCGCGATTGTCATATATTCCTTGAACCATTTATGTGCACCGGTTGCGGGATTATGTTCGATGGGAGTGAGCGTCGCTAGTCCGACGAACCCGAAATTGAACTAACTGTGACCACCTTGAACCGTTTGGTTCGGGATGCCGGCATAGCGGCACAGGCGGGGTTCCATTCAAGAAGCGGTTGCCGCATACAAGTGCGCAGCCGCTTTTTTATTGCGTGCGCGTGCGCCGCCCGGGAGCGAGCGATGGCTTATTGGTTGATGAAGTCGGAACCGGACGAAGTCGGTATCGACGATGTGATGGCCGCGCCCGAACATACCGTGGCCTGGTTCGGCGTGCGCAATTATCAGGCCCGCAATTTCATGCGCGACGCCATGCGGGTCGGCGACGGCCTGCTGTTTTACCATTCCAGTTGCGCCGAGCCGGGCGTGGCCGGGCTGGCCGAAGTGGCCAGCGCGGCCTATCCCGACGCCAGCCAGTTCGAAGTCGGCGGCAAGTATTACGATCCCAAAGCCAGCCTGGAACAGCCGCGCTGGGTCAGCGTCGACGTGCGCGCCACCCGCAAGACCGCCCTGCTGCCGCTGGCCAAGCTACGCGCCATGGCCGGGCTGGAAGAGATGGTGCTGCTGCAAAAAGGCAGCCGCTTGTCGATCTCGCCCGTCACCGGTGCCCAGTGGCGCATCATTTTGGCCGCGTTGCAGCCGTCTTGAGCGGGGCGGTGCCCGCGACCGGCTGGCGGTAAGCCCAGACCAGCATGACCACGCCGCCCACCACCATCGGCAGCGACAACATTTGGCCGGACGAGATGGTGACCCCGCCAAAACCGACTTCGTAATCGGGCACGCGGAAGTATTCGGTGAAAAAGCGGGCGCAGCCGTAGAGCAGGGTATACAGCGCGCCCACCGCCAGCCGGGGCCGCCACTTGCGCGCATACAACCACAGGATCACGAAGGCAAGCAAGCCGTCCACCAGCGCCTGGTACAGCGGCGACGGGTGCACGGGCTGGGCGATGCCCGGCCACTTCATGGCCCAGGCCAAGCCTTCGGGCGCGATGCGGCCGGGCAGTTCGGCATTGATGAAATTGCCGATGCGGCCGGCCGCGTAACCGAGCGGCACCAGCGGCGCGATAAAGTCGTATACGTCGAGCACATGGCGGCCGGCCTTGCGCGCCCACAGCGCCATCGCCACCAGCACCCCCAGGAAGCCGCCGTGGAAGGACATGCCGCCGTGCCAGACCGCAAAAATTTCCAGCGGATTGGCGAAAAAGAAAGCCGGGCGGTAAAACAAGACCTCGCCCAGCCGGCCGCCGATCACCACCCCCAGCATGCCGTAAAACAGCATGTCGTCCAGATCTTGCGCGCTCCAGCCCTGGGCCGCGATATGCGGCTGTTTCACGCGCACCCGGCCCAAGGCGAGGAACATGCCGAAAGCGAGCACATACATCAAGCCGTACCAGTGAACTTTCAGGGGCCCCAGCGCAAAGGCGACCGGGTCGGGCATCGGGTGAATCAACATGGTAGGTTTTTCCTCAGTAAATCTAAAAAGCCGGCCAGCACCGGCGAGCGGTTGTCGCGGCGCCAAGCCAAGCCGGTTTCCACCAGGGGCGTGGGCGTGCTCAGGGCGTGGTAACTCACGCCCGGTCGCTGCAAATTGGAGACCGATTGTGGCACAAGTGCGATACCCATGCCAGCCGACACCAGACTGACGATGGTTTGCATCTGGATCGCTTCCTGGCCGATCACGGGCGTGACGCCGGCGCCGCGAAACACCGTCAGGATGGCGTCGTGCAAGGCCGGCGCGATACTGCGCGGGAAAATAATCAGGGGCAGGGGCGGCAGCGCGGCCAGGTTGACGGCTGCGCCGTCGGCGCCACCGAAGCGCTCCGGCGCGGCCAGAATCAGCGGCTCGGCCAGCACCGCCACATAATCGAGTTCGATGCCGGCCCGGTCCGGCAAGGGCGCGATCAACAATCCCGCGTCGACCCTGCCTTGCAGCAAGTCATCCAGCTGGACGTCGGAAGTCGCTTCCTGCAAGCGGATGTGCACTTGCGGAAAGGCGGCGCGGTAAGCGCGCAGGAAGGGCGGTAGCACGCTGTAGTCGGCCGAGGAAACGAAGGCCAGCGCCAGCCGGCCCGCTTCGCCGGCGGCGGCGCGGCGCGCGATGTCGGGCAATTCCTGGGCCGCCGCGAGCAGGCGTCGCGCCGCCGGCAACAAGGCCAGGCCGGCCGGCGCCAGCCGCACTTCGCGTCGGTTGCGCACGAACAGGACCGCGCCCAGCGCCGCCTCCAGGAGCTGGATCGCTTGCGACAGGGGCGGCTGGGTCATGTGCAAGCGGTGCGCGGCGCGGCCGAAATGCAATTCCTCGGCCACGGCGACGAAATAGCGCAATTGGCGTAACTCCAGGCTCATTGATATGCTGTCCTATGTGATTATTGGTCGATGATATGCTGCGCGACTTACAGCTATGTTCATCATATATTTGACAGCGTCGCCAGCGCAAGGCAATCTAGCCGGCACATTGCAAAAGGAGTTTCACCATGGCCGATCAGCCGCGTTACAACCGTCGTTCCCGCAACATCACCGAGGGCGTTTCCCGCAGTCCCAACCGTTCCATGTATTACGCCATGGGGTATGAAACGGCCGATTTCGACAAGCCGATGATCGGCGTGGCCAATGCCCATTCCACCATCACCCCGTGCAACTCGGGCTTGCAAAAGCTGGCCGACATCGCCATCAGCACCATCAAGCAAGCGGGCGGCAACGCCCAGGTGTTCGGCACCCCGACCATTTCGGATGGCATGTCGATGGGCACCGAAGGCATGAAATATTCCCTGATCTCGCGCGAAGTGATTGCCGACTGCATCGAAACGGCCGTCAACGGTCAATGGATGGATGGCGTGGTGGTGATCGGCGGCTGCGACAAGAATATGCCAGGCGGCATGATCGCCCTGGCCCGCAGCAACGTGCCGGGCATTTATGTGTACGGCGGCACCATTAAACCGGGCAACTGGAAGGGCAAGGACTTGACCATCGTCTCCGCCTTCGAAGCGGTGGGCGAATTCACGGCCGGGCGCATGTCGAAAGCCGATTTCGACGGCATCGAGCGCAACGCCTGCCCGTCGTCCGGCTCGTGCGGCGGCATGTACACCGCCAACACCATGTCGTCCTCGTTCGAGGCGCTGGGCATGTCGCTGATGTATTCGTCCACCATGGCCAATCCGGACGACGAAAAAGTCGGTTCGGCGGCCGAATCGGCGCGGGTGCTGGTCGAAGCGGTGAAACGCGACTTGAAGCCGCGCGACATCATCACGCGCGAATCGATTGAAAACGCGGTCAGCCTGATCATGGCCACGGGCGGCTCGACCAATGCCGTGCTGCACTTCCTGGCCATCGCCCACGCCGCCGACGTGGCGTGGCAGATCGACGACTTCGAGCGCGTGCGCCAGCGGGTTCCCGTCATTTGTAACCTGAAACCGTCCGGCCAGTACGTGGCGACCGATTTGCACAAGGCCGGCGGCGTGCCGCAAGTGATGAAGCTGCTGCTTGACGCCGGCTTACTGCATGGTCACTGCATCACCATCACCGGCCGCACCATCGCCGAGGAATTGGCCGATGTGCCATCGGCTCCGCCGCAAGGGCAAGACGTGATCCGGCCGATCGCGCAAGCCCTGTACAAGCAGGGTCATCTGGCCATCTTGAAAGGCAATTTGTCGCCCGAAGGCTGCGTGGCCAAGATCACCGGCTTGAAAAACCCCGTCATCACGGGGCCGGCGCGGGTGTTCGACGACGAATATGCGGCCATGGACGCGATTCTGGCCGACAGCATCAAGCCGGGCGACGTGCTGGTGCTGCGCTATCTGGGGCCGAAGGGCGGGCCTGGCATGCCGGAAATGCTGGCGCCGACCGCCGCCCTGATCGGCAAGGGCTTGGGCGAATCGGTGGGTCTGGTCACCGATGGCCGCTTCTCGGGCGGCACCTGGGGCATGGTGGTGGGACATGTGTCGCCGGAAGCGTTTGAAGGCGGCACCATCGCCTTGGTGGAAGAGGGCGATTCGGTCACCATCGACGCCCACCAGTTGCTGATCGAACTCAATGTGGCCGAAGACGAGATCGCCCGGCGGCGTGCCAACTGGCGCGCGCCGGCGCCGCGTTACACGCGTGGCGTGCTGGCCAAGTTCGCCGCCCTGACCTCGTCGGCCAGCAAGGGCGCCGTAACGGGCTGATCTGGAGCGAGCTGATCTGAAACGGCTTGAACTGCTTGCCCCGGCCGCGCCCTCCGGGCGGTCGGGGCAAACATTACTTGCGTTTCTTCTTTTCAAACGATTGCGCGATGCGCTCCTTGCGGCGCGCCTCGTCCACGTTATGGGCCTTGCGTTTATCGAGACCCAGAATCGGTTCGACAAACTCGAACCAGACGAAAGCGAAAATCATGAAGCCGACCGGCCACCACCACGACATGGTGGCGAACTTCCACACTTCGAAGTAACGCAACAGCAATAGTGACAGCGTGATAAGAATGATCGGCATGGCAGGCTCCTGTAAGTCCATCATCTTACAAAAGAACAGCACGTTACTGTGAGCAATATTTTGGCGCGGCGCTAGCCAGTCGGTCAACCCCGGATGCTTGCGCGGCGTTAACCGTACAGTGGCCCCGCTGCGGGGTTGGCAAAACAACGGTAAAATGCAGCCGCAATAACACTTTGGAGAATTCGATGAAACGTTCCATGTTGCTTGGTATCTTGCTTGGATCCGCGTTCGCTTCGCAAGCCGCGATGGCCAATGCCGATTTGGCAAAAGCGAAAAATTGCATGGCTTGCCATGCGATCGGTAGCAAACTGGTGGGACCGGCCTACAAAGATGTTGCTGCCAAATACGCCGGCCAAAAGGATGCGGAAGACAAATTGACGCAAAAAGTCATGAAGGGCGGCTCCGGCGCCTGGGGCGCGATCCCGATGCCGGCCAATCCCCAGGTGAGCGAAGCGGAAGCGCGCACCCTGGTCAAATGGGTGCTGTCGCAGAAATAATGCGACACGCTCGGCATAGGCGCTGACTTCGGTTGGCGCTTTTTTTTGCCGATCGCTGACCGATATCAGCCAACTGAACCTGCCCATCGGCAATTATCTTTGTTCCTGGTCAACGCGCCATGCCCGCCAGCCGGGAAAAGTTACGGCGTAAAAATATTCTTTTACGCAACTAAAAATACGTTAGAATTCGATAGAATTGTGTTGTACACAATAATGTTTGCCGTCCGGCGCTGGCGCTACGAGCGTTAACAAATCTATCAGGAATCAGTCATGGCTTTTGTCGTTTCCCAACTTGGGCGGTACCCTGCCGCATTGCTGTTAACCCTAGGTGTCGGCATGAGCGGCTGTGGCGGCGGCAGTGACGCCAAACCGGTCGATGCAGTGGGGGGGGCCGGGGTGCAAACGCCGACTACGCCGACAGCTCCGACACCGACCCCGGCACCGACACCGACACCGACACCGACACCGACCCCGACACCGACACCGACGCCCACCCCTACGCCGACCCCGATCCCCAAGCCGACGCCCACGCCCGTCCCTCAACCGATACCGACGCCGACCCCCGTGCCGACCCCAACCCCGGTGCCCACTCCGGTGCCCACTCCGGTGCCAACCCCAACCCTGCCGGGCTGGAATTTGGTCTGGAATGACGAATTCAACGCCGGCAACATCGACTCCAGCAAATGGTCGTTCGAAATCAACGGTACGGGAGGCGGCAACAATGAATTACAGTATTACACCGCCCGTCCCGAAAATGCCCGCACTGAAAATGGTCATCTGGTGATCGAAGCGCGCAAGGAAAACTACACCGGGCCGGATGGCACGCGTCAGTACACGTCCGCCCGTCTGCGCACGCTCAACAAGGGCGACTGGGTGTATGGCCGCATGGAAGCGCGCATGAAGCTGCCGTTTGGAAAAGGGCTATGGCCCGCGTTCTGGATGCTGCCAACCGATAATAAATACGGTAACTGGGCGGCAAGTGGCGAGATCGACATCATGGAAGCGGTCAACAACAGCAGCGCCGACAATCGCGTCTACGGCACCCTTCACTACGGTGGCGGCTGGCCTGCCAATACCCATACCGGCAAGGAATATGCGCCCCCCACCAGCGTGGTCGACAATTATCACACCTACGCGCTCGAGTGGGAGCCGACGGCGATGCGCTGGTATGTGGACAATGTGTTGTACGCAACCCAAACCAGTTGGTGGTCGTCCGGCGGCCCGTATCCGGCGCCGTTCGACCAGCGCTTCCACGCGCTGCTCAACGTGGCGGTGGGCGGTCAATGGCCGGGCAATCCCGATGCCACCACAACGTTCCCGCAGCGCATGGAAGTCGATTACGTGCGGGTGTACCAAAAGGCCAACTGACGGCGCATCCGACTGGGCCGATGGCGCGCGATACGGTGGCGTTGGCGGTATTGCCGGGATAGGGGAAGCGTTGCGGCGGGCGACAGTCGAGCCCTTGACTGCGAATCGTACACACGGGCGGCCTTGCGCCGCCCGTGTTCACTTCAATTACTTGACAACTTCCAGCTTGGTTTTCTTGCCGCCTTTGAAGGTGTACAAGGTCAATGCGCCATCCTTGATATCGCCCAAGTCATCGAAGGAAATCAGGCCGGTCACGCCTTGATACTTGATCTTTTTCAGCTCAGGCAAGTACTTGGCCGGGTCCGCCGATTTGGCGTTTTGCATGGCGGTGGCCATGGTCATCACGGCATCGTAGACATACGGTGCGTAGATTTGCACGTCGATGTTGTATTTCTTTTTGTAGCGGGCGACGAACTCGTCCATGTTCTTTTGCTGCTCAGCCGGCACGCCGCCCGCTTCGGCGCAGGTCACCACGCCTTCGCCGACGCCTTCACCGGCCAGCTTGGCCAGCGATTCGCTGCAAATGCCATCGCCGCCCATGAACTTGGCTTCAATGCCCAGCGATTTCATTTGGCGCAACATCGGGCCGCCTACCGAATCCATACCGCCGAAGAAGATCAAGTCCGGTTTTTTGCCTTTCAAACTGGTCAAGATGGCGTTGAAGTCGGTCGCGTTGGCATTGGTGAATTCCTTGCCGACGATTTGAACGCCCGGCAATTTTTTCTTCGCGCCCTTGACGAATTCTTCCGCCACGCCTTGGCCGTAAGCGGTGCGGTCGTCGATCACGGCGATTTTCTTCGCTTGCAACTTGTCGACCGCATACGCGCCCAGCGTGCTGCCCAGTTTGTTATCGTTGGCCACCACGCGGAAGGCGGTGTTAAATTTTTGCTTGGTGTATTGCGGTGTGGTGGACGACGGCGAGATTTGCGGAATGCCGGCGTCGAAGTAAATCTTCGAGGCCGGCACCGTGGTGCCTGAATTCAAGTGGCCGATCACGCCATTGACTTTGGCGTCAACCAGCTTTTGCGCCACGGCCGTGCCTTGCTTGGGATCGGCCGCGTCGTCTTCCGGCACCAGCACGAATTTGACTGGTTTGCCATTGATTTGGAACCCCTTGGCGTTCAGGTCTTCGATCGCCATCTTGGCGCCGTTTTCGTTATCCTTGCCCAGATGCGCGCTGGCGCCGGAGATCGGTCCGACGTGGCCGATCTTGACGATTTCTTGCGCGCCGGCGCTGCTGGCGAACGCCATGGCGATGGCAAAAGGAATGAACTTGGTCTTGAACAGCATAACGATTCTCCAAAAAATTTGACTGCGGCGCAGACGAACGCCGGTACGGTTTCACACGAGGCCAGAACGGTACAACAAATGCGCCATCTCGCAAAGCCCGTCACGGCATTTATTGTTGTGGTCAACAATAAGACTTCAACGTTTGGCAAGGATGATCGGTGCACGGCAGGCCCCCGCCACCGCGCGCTAAACCTGCCGTGCCGGCATCAAAAATTGTAAGCAAAGGTAAGGGCAGGCGGGGCGCCGTGACGCTGGCGCTTATTCGTCGGCGTTGTTGATCGCGGCCAATTCAAGACTGATCGCTTGCGCGACGATTGTTTCCAGCTTGAACTGCAAGCCGCTGCGGATTTCCTCGGTCAAATTGGCCAGCGCCAATTGCAGCACGTCGGCCAAACAGTCGCGCACTTGCTGCTCCAGCACGCGGTCGATCCGTCCTTGGAGTTGCGTCAAGATGCGCTCCGACACCTTGCGCTCGATGGCGGCCCACTGCTGCGCGTCCCGTTCGCGTCGCCGTTCGGGGATGCTGAGCTGCGCGGCGTCGGGCGCGCTGTCCGGTAGCGCCGGCATGGCCGATGGCGTGACCGCATCGTCGGCGACCGAGGCCGCGGACTGGGAATCGGGCTCGGCCGATGCGAGCGCATCGTCCACAGCCAAGTCGTGCGACGGCACCTGCGCCGCCGGCTGGGCCGCCGGCTGGTCCGTCAGCGCTTGCCTCGTATCGACCGCTTCGAGCGTTTCGTCCGCTTCCGCGCTGCCCGTCAACACTTCCGTCAGCACGGGAATGCTGACGTCGAATCCGTGGTTCTGGCTCATGCTTGGCCCGCCACAAAATGGGTGGGCAGATACTGCTGCTGTTTATAGGCGACATAGCGCTGGCGCCCGGCGGCCGCGTCTTGCTGCTCTTGCGAGACGATCTCGAACACGCGCGCGAACCGGGCCGGCTGGCGCGGCTGGTGGCGCGACAGATTGATCAAAATGTCGTGATGGGGCAGCGGCGCGCCGTCGTCTTCGGTTAGCACGATGGCGCTGTCGGCGGCCAGGGTGTCGTCGGCCAGCGCGTGCGGCAGAAAATCGGTGGCGGAAAACGTCCACAAGGCGCGGTCGAGCTCGGCCAGCTGGGCGGCGTCTTGCGCCAGCAGCACGATACGGTTGTGTGCCAGATAGGCTTTGCGCGTCAGGCGGCAGGCATACGCCACCTTGTCAGGGACGTTGGTGTGAAAATCGATACGAGTCATGGATAGGCCGCAAACGGTGAAAGGCGTCAGGGTCGGTGTTGCCGACCCCATACGCCATTTTAACCGCTAGCGCGACAGTAGCGCACGATTCGCTTGACATTCGGCCAATAGCATAATCTTTTTGACAAGCCCGGCCCGCCTGGACGGGCAATCGCGGGCCGTCCGCGCTGGGCTAGAACTGGAAGGCCGGCGCGCCTTCGGCTGGCTGAGCCGGCTTGGCCGCTTCCTTGGCCGGGCGCGCCTTGTCGGCGACCGGCTCGCGCGGCCGGGCGGCCGGCGCCGGCGCCGGAAACTGATAGGTAGGCGGCAACATGCGTTGGGCAGGGTAGGCGGCCAGGGTCAGCGCGTTGTCCCAGGTGCCTTGCTCGAAGCCGATCTGTTTGCTGCGCCCGATCAGCAGCAACGGCAGCTTGCCATCGCTGCCCGCTTTTTTCAAGGCGGCGTGGTCGTCGCTGGTGTTGACGGTTTTTTCGCTAAATGGAATGCCCCGCGTTTGCAACATGGCGCGGGCCAGATCGCAACCGCTGCAAGCCGGGCTGGTATACAAGGTGACGGGCTGGTTTTTGACCGCCTCGGCCAATTCGGGCGGCAATTCCGGGGCCGGCGCGCCCGTGTCGTAAGACTTGAGCTCGACCTTGCCGGTGCCGGCGGCCGGCGGCGTGTCGCTGAAATGGGTGACGCCGTTGGCGTCTTTCCATTTATACAACTGGGCGCTGGCCGCCCCCGCGCACAATAACAATACCAGGCCGACCTTCAGTTTTGCTCGTACATTCATTCCAGCTCTCCACGGGTAATTAGATCAGGCCGCCATGCCGCTATGGCGCAACAATGCATCGATGCTCGGTTCGCGACCGCGGAAGGCCGTAAACGAGGCGAGCGCCGGGCGCGATCCGCCCACCGCCAGAATCTCTTGCTGGAAGCGCTTGCCGGTTTCGGCCGACAAAATGCCGCCACCCAAGGCCGCCGCATCCTCGAACGCGCTGTATGCATCGGCCGACAACACTTCGGCCCACTTATAGCTATAGTATCCTGCCGAGTAGCCGCCGGCAAAAATATGCCCAAAAGAATTTTGGAAACGGTTGAAGGCGGGCGGCACGATCACCGCGAATTGGCGCCGCACTTCGTCGATCAGTTGCTGCACGCTCTGGTCGCCGTTGGCGTCGAAATCGTAATGCAGATGCATGTCGAGCAGGGAAAACTCGACCTGGCGCAGGGTCTGCAAGCCGGATTGGAAGTTTTTGGCCGCCAGCATCTTGTCGTACAGGGCGCGCGGCAGCGCCTCGCCGGTGGCCACGTGGGCCGTCATGTGTTGCAGCACTTCCCATTCCCAGCAAAAGTTTTCCATGAATTGGGAAGGCAGTTCGACCGCGTCCCACTCCACACCGGAAATGCCGGACACGCCGATTTCGTCGATCTGGGTCAGCATGTGGTGCAAACCGTGGCCGAACTCGTGGAACAAAGTGATCACTTCATCATGGGTGAACAGGGCCGGTTGCAGTTTGCCGTCCAGCTCGGCCGGTTCGGTGAAGTTGCACGTGAGGTAGGCCACCGGGGTTTGCACCGCGCCGTTTTGCGCCAGGCGCCGTCCGCGCGCGTCATCCATCCAGGCCCCGCCGCTCTTGCCGCTGCGGGCATACAAGTCCAGATAAAACTGGCCGATCAGCTTGCCGTCCCGCTCGATGCGGAAAAACCGCACCGCCGGATGCCATACGCTGGCCTGATCGGGGACGATGGAGACCGAAAACAGGGTTTGCACCAGACGGAACAAGCCGTCGATCACTTGCTGCTCGGGGAAATACTGTTTCACTTCCTGGGCCGAAAAAGCATAGCGCTGCTCTTGCAGTTTTTCCGACGCGTACGGCACGTCCCAGGCTTGCAACTGGTCGATGCCCAGCGTGTCGCGCGCGAATTGGCGCAGTTCGGCCAAGTCTTGCTCGGCGAACGGGCGCGCGCGGCGCGCCAAGTCTTCCAGGAAAGCGATCACTTGCTGCGGGCTTTGCGCCATCTTCGGCACCAAGGACACTTCGGCGAAGTTTTGGTAGCCCAGCAGTTTGGCTTCTTCCTCGCGCAGCTTGAGCAGGGTGACGATATTGGCGCTGTTGTCCCATTGCTCGGTCTGGCTAAAGTCGGTGCCCAGCTCGGACGCCTTGGTGGCGTTGGCGCGGTACACCGTTTCGCGCAGCGCGCGGCTGTCGGCAAATTGCAGCACCGGATAATACGAGGGGAAATGCAAATTGAACAAGTAGCCGCTTTTGCCATCCTTCTCGGCCGCCGTGCGCGCCGCTTGCTTGACGTCGTCGGGCAAACCGGCCAATTGCGCCTCGTCGTCCACCACCAGCTTGTAGTCGTTGGTGGCGTCGAGCACGTTTTCGGAAAAGCGGGTCGAGACCGCGGCGTGTTCTTCCTGAATGGCGGCGAAGCGTTCTTTTTTGTCGTCCGGCAGTTCGGCGCCGCCCATGCGGAAGTCGCGGATGGCGTGCTCGATGATGCGCTGACGGGGCGCCGACAGGGTGGCGAACTCGGCCCCGGCCTGGAGCGCCTTGTATTTGGCGAACAAGGCTTCGTTTTGCGCCAGCGCGGTCCAAAATTCGGTGACGCGCGGCTGGTTCTCGTTGTAGGTGGCGCGCAGCTCGGGCGTGTCGACCACGTTGTTGAGATGGCTGACGATGCCCCAGGCCCGGCCCAGCAGTTCGGTGGCGTTTTCCAGGGGCAGCACAAAATTGTCCCAGGTGACCGGCGCCACGGGCGCCTCCAGCGCCGTCACCACGGCGCCGCACTGTTGCAGCAGGGTGTCGATGGCGGGGCTCACATGTTCGGGGCCGATGGCATCGAAGCGGGGCAGGCCGGAAAAATCGAGCAGCGGATTATTTGTCGTCATTATCTTTTCCATGGGTTCGTCGGGAGCCGGCGGCGCCGCCCCCCTGGGTCGATCATTACAGGCGCTCGGCCGCTTCCACCGTGTTCATCAGCAGCATGGTGATGGTCATCGGTCCCACCCCGCCCGGCACCGGCGTGATGTGGGAAGCGATGTCCTTCACTTGGGCGAAATCGACGTCGCCGCACAATTTGCCTTGCTCGTCGCGGTTCATGCCGACATCGATCACGATCGCGCCCGGGCGCACCATCTCGGCCGTGAGCGTGTTGCGCCGGCCCACGGCCGCCACGATCACGTCGGCCTGGCGCGTGTGATGGGCCAGGTCGGCGGTCGCGCTATGGCATATGGTCACGGTGGCGTTCGCTTGCAAGAGCAGCATGCCCATCGGCTTGCCCACCGTGTTGCTGCGCCCGATCACCACCGCGTGTTTGCCGCGCAAGTCGATGCCGGTGCTCTCGATCAGCTTCATGCAGCCGTACGGAGTGCAGGGACGAAAGCCCGGCAAGCCGGTCAGCAGTTCGCCCGCGCTGAGCACCGAATAGCCATCGACATCCTTGCTGGTGGCGATCGCCTCGATCACCCGGTTCGGGTTGATATGTTTGGGCAGCGGCATTTGCACCAGGATGCCGTGGATGCGCGGGTCGGCGTTCAGGGCGGCGATGCGCTCGAGCAGGGCCGCCTCGCTCAGGTCGGCGTCGTATTTTTCCAGCACCGAATGAAAGCCCACGTCGCCGCAGGCTTTGACCTTGTTGCGCACATACACTTGGCTGGCCGGGTCTTCCCCCACCAGGATCACGGCCAGACCGGGCTGGCGGCCCTTGGCGGACAAGGCGCCGGCGCGCGTGGCGATATCGCCGCGCAGTTGTTGGGAGAGCAAAATTCCGTCGATGAGTTGGGCTGGCATGGTGGGCGCTGTGCTGGATAAAACAGGATTATAAAGCCGGCGTGGCGGCGCGCGGGTGGCGCCGCGCATTTCGGTCGGCAATTTGCCGCAGCGCAGCAATCTTCCCATAGGGGTTTTCCACATTGTGAAAAAGCATATCGTAATTTGAAAGAACCTAAATGTGCTGTTAAAATCAGCGGCTTAATTGCTAGTCATATTGATAGTCATATTAAATTGGCAGTATTAATCTGCATAACTGGGTATGATACGGCCCGGTTCAGCACCTTGCACAACGCCGTCCGACAGCGATCAGGAATCGGGTAATCGGGTGGGGTACTTATAACAGGAGACTTATAAATATGTCAGCGCAACTCGACCAACTCACCGCCCAGTCGGTCAACGATCCCGATACGCAAGAGACCCAGGAATGGCTGCAAGCGCTGGAGGCGGTGCTGGAAAAAGAAGGCCCGCAGCGCGCCCACTATCTGATGGAGCGCCTGGTCGATCTGGCGCGCCGCCGCGGCGCCCAGATCCCGTTCTCCAGCAATACCGCCTACGTCAACACCATCCCCACCCATCTGGAAGCGCACTGCCCCGGCAACCTGGAATTCGAAGAGCGGCTGCGCTCGTGGATGCGCTGGAACGCGATGGCGATGGTGGTCAAGGCCAACCGCGCGGACGGCGATCTGGGCGGCCATCTGTCCTCGTTCGCCTCGCTGGCCAATATGCTGGGCATCGGCTTTAACCATTTTTGGCACGCGCCCACCGCCGACCATGGCGGCGATCTGCTCTACATCCAGGGCCATTCCTCGCCCGGCGTGTACGCGCGCGCCTTCCTGGAAGGGCGCCTGAGCGAAGACCAGATGCTCAACTTCCGCAAGGAAGTCGACGGCAAGGGCTTGTCGTCCTACCCGCATCCGAAACTGATGCCGGACTTTTGGCAGTTCCCCACCGTGTCGATGGGCCTGGGCCCGCACATGGCGATCTATCAAGCCCGCTTCCTGAAATACCTGCACGCGCGCGGCATCGCCAAGACCGACAACCGCAAGG
>JAZKGI010000079.1:0-10127 GCA_040385995.1 Pseudomonadota bacterium | reverse complement strand
GCGGCAGCGGCATGGGCACGCTGCAAACGGCCAAGGAAAAAGGCAAGCTGGCCATCGGCGTCGATTCCAATCAGAACCATCTGTATCCGGGCACCATGCTGACCTCGATGGTCAAGCGGGTCGACAATGCCGTCTACGACAGCTTCATGCAGATGAAAAACGGCGGCTGGAAAGGCGGCGTGGTCAGCAAGGGCTTGAAAGAAGGCGGGGTCGATTGGGCGCTCGATGAGCATAACCGCAAGCTGATCACGCCGGAAATCGAAAAACGCGTGCTGGGCGCGCGCAAGGACATTATCGACGGCAAAGTCAAGGTGATCGATTATCGCGTCACCAATACCTGCCCGGCTTAATCCGCTTTGCATGCGACAACGCGCTGTCCGGCTTGTAGTCCGGCGGCGCGTTTCAGCATGTGTGCAGGCCGTCCCCAACCGTATTGGCCTGCGCGCCGCCGTGACGGCGGACGTCGCTCTTGAACCGCAACCGAGCTAGTGATCCTATGCAGCCAGCAGTAGAATTTCGCAACATTTCCAAGCATTTTGGCGCGGTGAGGGCGAACACCGACGTCAGCTTTTCCATCGCCAGCGGCGCCATCCACGGGCTGGTGGGGGAAAACGGCGCCGGCAAGTCGACCTTGATGAGCATCTTGTATGGCTATTACCGGGCCGACAGCGGCCAGATCCTGGTTAGCGGTCAAGCTCAGCAGATCCGCAACAGCCAGGAAGCGATACGGCTGGGCATCGGCATGGTGCATCAGCACTTCATGTTGGTGGAAAACTTTAGTGTGCTCGACAACGTCATGCTGGGCGCCGAAGGCGGTTTCGCGCTGGCCGCCCAGCGTGGCACCGTTGAGACGGCGCTGCGCGAGATTTGCCAGCGCTACCGGCTCGATGTCGATCCGCTGGCCAAGATCGAAGATTTGTCGGTGGGTGCCCAGCAGCGGGTGGAAATTCTTAAGCAGATTTACCGCAGCGCTAATATTTTAATCCTGGATGAACCCACCGCCGTGCTCACGGCCCAGGAAACGGCGTCCCTGTTCGCCATCCTGCGCCGCTTCAAGGAGCAGGGCAAGACCATCATTCTGATCACCCATAAATTGCAGGAAATTATTGATATCACCGACACCGTCACCGTCATGCGCGGCGGCAAGGTGGTGGGCGCGGTGGAAACGGCCGCCACTTCCAAGGAAGCCTTGGCCAACATGATGGTGGGCCGGCCCATCGAAAACAATTTGCCGCGCGCCGCCTACCGGCCAGGCGCGCCCGTGCTTGAAGTGCGTGGCCTGCAATTGAGCAATCGACAACATGTCAGACTGCTGGCCGACATCGACTTCACCGTGCGCGCCGGCGAAATCGTGGCCATCGCCGGGGTCTCCGGCAATGGTCAGAGCGAGCTGCTGGAAGTGCTGTCCGGCATGCGCCTGCCCAGCGCGGGCCAGGTTGACTTCCAGGGCCAGGCGCTGCCGTTCGCGCGCCGCCGCGATGCCGACGGTTTGCCCCTGCAATTTCGCGCGCTGGGCATCGCCCACATTCCGGAAGACCGGCTGCGCGACGGCGTGATCAAAAACTTTTCGGTCATGCATAACACTGTGCTCGGCTATCAGGACGTGCTGAAAAACCGCTGGGGCCTGCTCGACTTCGCCGCCATCGGGCGCCGCTGCGCCGAGCTGCTCAAGCGCTTTGACGTGCGTCCGGCCGATCCCCATTTGCGGATTGGCCTGCTGTCCGGCGGCAACCAGCAAAAAGTGGTGATCGCGCGCGAAGTGTTGGCCCAGCCGAAAATGATGCTGGTCGGCCAGCCCACGCGCGGGGTCGATATTGGCACCATCGAAAGCATCCACACCCAGTTGCTGGCCCTGCGCGACGCCGGCGTGGCCATTTTGCTGGTGTCGGTCGAGCTGGAAGAGGTACGTGCCTTGGCCGACCGCATTTTGGTCATGTGCGGCGGCAAAATCACGGGGGAATTGCGCATCGACGAATTCGACACCACCCGCATCGGCCTGTTAATGGGGGGCGCTCAGCATGCATAACCACGACTTGCCACGCTGGGCCAGCGCCTTCGTGCTGCCGGTGTTGAACCTGCTGTCAGCCCTGCTGGTGGCGGCCCTGGTGATTTGGATGCTGGGCGAGAACCCGGGCGAATCGCTCACGATCCTGGTCAACAGCGCCATTGTCAATCCGGAAGGCTTGAGCTACACCTTGTTTTACGCCAGCACGTTCATCTTCACCGGACTGTCGGTCTCGCTGGCCATGCAAGCGGGCCTGTTCAATATCGGCAGCGAAGGCCAGATGTACTTCGGCGGCCTGGGCTTGACGCTGGCGACGCTGGCCCTCGACCACAGCGTGCCGGCCTGGGCGCTGATTCCGGCCGCCATGCTGGGCGCGGCCGTGTTCGGCGCGCTGTGGGGCTTTTTTCCCGGCTACTTGCAAGCGCGGCGCGGCAGCCACATCGTGGTCACCACCATCATGTTCAATTTCATCGCCGCCAGTTTGATGAACTTTATCATCGTCAAATACCTGATCCCCGTGGGCGAGCAAAACACGGCCAGCCGGGTGTTCGCCGACAGCGCCGCCATGCCGCGTTTGAACACTTGGTTGCCGGTGCTGGGCGACACCCCGCTCAATCTGAGCTTTCTGCTGGCCATCGCCGCGCTGGCCGTGTACGGCGTGGCGGTGTGGCGCTCGGCCTGGGGGTACAAGCTGCGGGCAACCGGTTTGAACCACCATGCGGCCCATTATGCCGGGGTCTCGATCAGCACCATGATCATTGTGGTGATGCTGGTCTCGGGCGCCCTGGCCGGCCTGGCCTCGGTCAACTCCATCATGGGCTCGACCCATTACCTGAGCCTCAACTTCCCGGCCGGGGCCGGCTTTGTGGGCATCGCCATCGCTTTGATGGGGCGCCAGCATCCGGTCGGCATCTTTCTGTCGGCCGTGTTGTTCGGCGCCCTGATCCAGGGCGGCTTCGACCTGTCGCTGGAAAAACCGAACATCCCGACCGAAACGTTTATCTTCATCCAGGGTCTGATCATCTTGTTTTGTGGCGCGATGGAAAACTTTTACGCCCCGGCCATCGTGGCCCTGCTCAAACGGCGCAAGCAATAATATGACACTCGACGACTTTCATTTCGCCAGCATCCTGGTGTCGACCGTGCGCAACGCGCCGGTGCTCATCTTCGCCGCCATGGCCGGCTTGTTCGCCGAACGCAGCGGCGTGGTCGATATCGGCATGGAAGGCAAGATCCTGGCCAGCGCCTTCACCTCGGCGGCGGTCGCTTTTGCCACCCACAACCCGTGGTATGGGGTGGCGGCCGGGGTGCTGGCATCGGTGCTGCTGGCCATGCTGCAAGGCTATGTCAGCATCACGCAAAAGGGCAACCAACTGGTGGCCGGCATCGCCATCAACATCGCCATGAGCGGCTTGACCTTCGTGCTCGCGCAATTTTTTTTCCAGCAGGGCGGGCGCACGCCGGACCTGGGCCAGGACCGCCTGTTCGACCTGGCGCTGCCCGGCAGCGCCGCCGTGGAAAGCATTCCCGTGCTGGGTTGGCTGTACGGCCACCTGATCGGCGGCCACTCGGCCCTGGTGTATCTGGCTTTCGCGCTGGTGCCGCTGGTGCATTGGGTGCTGTACCACAGCCGCTTCGGCCTGCGCCTGCGCGCCTGCGGCGAAAACCCGCACGCGGCCGACGCGGCCGGTGTCAACGTGGCCCGCACGCGCTATCTGGCGATGCTGGTGGCCGGCGTGCTGTGCGCGTTTTCGGGCGCTTACTTGTCCATCGTGCAAAGCGGCTTTTTCTTGCGCGACATGTCGGCCGGGGCCGGCTACCTGGCGCTGACCACCATGGTGTTCGGCAATTGGCGGCCCCTGCACACCTTTCTCGGCTGCCTGATGTTCGGCTTTTTCGGCGCCGTGCAAATCCAGATCGAGGGCGTGGACCTGCCCGGCATCGGCCGCATTCCCGGCTCGCTGATCCAGATGGTGCCCTACCTGGTCACCGTGATCGTGCTCGCTGGCTTGATGGCCAAATCGGTGGCGCCCAAAGCCATCGGCCAACCTTTCATCAAGTCGCGCTAGCAGGCGGCGGGCGTCCTTGTCGGGACGCCCGCCCGGTTGCGCTTGCGCGGCATCAGATTGACAACACCCACTTGGCCTCGGCCATGTCTGAGCGTTTTGTCATGCCCAATTTTCTTGTAGCAATTTCCCCACTTGTTATCTTTCGAGAGTTTTGGCGCCAAATATCCGCTCATACTTATCACGATAGTTCTGCAAACCAACTATCGACACGCTGCCACGCCATCGAACGCGAAGGATGACCATGAGATTGACTGGCATGAAAGTTTCAATGCGGTTAGCGGCCGGCCTTGGCCTGCTCGCTTTGCTGCTGGGCGTGGCCACGCTGCCGGGGGCGCGCACGGCGCAGATTCGAGACCGCATCGACCAGATCGGCAAAATCGATCACGCCGCAACGCGGCCGGCGGCGGCCCTGCGGCATGCCGTCACGCAGCGCCTGCCGCCCGCTCCCGCTCTCATGTCGTTCGGCGACGAACCGGAGCGCACGTCCCAAGTGCGGCGCCACGCCGGTATGTTATTGGCCGAGATTATGAGCATCGCCAAGCTGGCAGCGCAACACGGCATCTCGCTACGACCGGCCGTCCAGCCCACGCGGCGCGTGTTGAGCCCGGCAGCGGCGGCGCCTCGGCTGAAGGTGGCGCTAGCACCGGCGATCCAGGCCGACGACAGCTGGAAACAGTTTTAAGGGAGCGCGACCGACCATGACCATGACCACACCGGCGCCCGCACCCGCACCTCACTTGGCCGAGCGCGCGGCCGGCCACGCGCAGGCCGGCGCGCCGGACGCGCCAATGGCCGTTCAGTCGAACCAGGCAGTTAATATCCATGTGCACCACGGCCCGGCCGCCGGCATGGCGCGCCACCGCCCGATCGGACAGGCCTGCTGCACCGTATGGCTGACCGGCTTGAGCGGCGCCGGCAAATCGACCATCGCCTACGCGCTCGAACAGCGCCTGCTGGACGCCGGCCGCGCCGTCTGCGTGCTCGATGGCGACCAGCTGCGTCACCACCTGAACCGCGACCTCGGCTTTTCGGCCGCCGACCGCAGCGAAAACATCCGCCGCACGGCCGAAGTGGCGCGCATGATGAACGAGGCCGGCCTGATCGTCATCGCCGCCCTGATATCGCCACTGCGCGAGGACCGCGACATGGCCGGCCGTATCATCGGCCCGGCGCGCTTCATCGAAACCCACGTCAGCACCACCCTGGCGGTGTGCGAAGCGCGCGACCCGAAAGGCCTGTATGCCAAGGCGCGTAGCGGCCAGTTGGCCCAGTTCACCGGCATCTCGGCCCCGTACCAGGCGCCGGCCAGCCCGGCGCTCACGCTCGACACGGCCCAACTGGCGCCCGGCGCCGCCACCGACCTGCTGTACGCCCATCTGGCGCAGCGTTTCACCCTTCTGGGAGCACAACCATGCTAAGCCGCTATACCACAACGGTCAGGCCGGCCGCCTACGATATCTTCAACGGCGACGCCGACGGCATCTGCGCGCTGCATCAGCTGCGCCTGGAGCAGCCGCGCCAAACCGAACTGATCACGGGCGTCAAGCGCGACATCGCCCTGCTGCGCCGCGTGCCCTGCGCCAGCACCGCGGCGCTCACGGTGCTCGACGTGTCGCTCGACGCCAACGCGACCGCGCTGCGCGCCCTGCTCGACGGCGGCGCCAGCGCCACCTATATCGACCATCACTCGGCCCAGCAAGCGTTCACCCATCCGCGCCTCGATTTGCTGTGGGACGAGGCACCCAACGTGTGCACCAGCATCCTGGTCGACCGCATGCTGGGCGGGCGTCAGCGGCGCTGGGCCGTGGTGGGCGCCTACGGCGATAATATGGACGCCTCGGCGCGCAGCCTGGGCGCGGGCGCCGGCTTGAGCGCGGAGCAGCTCAAGGCGCTAGAACAATTGGGGCGTGTACTCAACTACAACGCCTACGGCGAGTGCGTGGCCGATCTGCATCTGGACCCGGCCGCCCTGTACCGCGACATCAGCCAATACAGCGACCCTTTCGAATTCGTGGCCGGCTCGCCCCACTACGCGCGCCTGCGCGACGGCTACCACTACGACTGCACGCGCATGGGCGAGCTGGAACCATACTGGCAGGGCATGGGCGGAGTGATTTACCTGCTGCCCAATCAGCCGTGGGCCAGACGCATCAGCGGCGTGCTGGCCAACCGGCTGGCCAGCGGCGCCGAAAGAATGTCCTCCTGTGCGGTGTTGACCGAAAACGCCAGCGGCGCCTTCCTGGTCAGCGTACGCTCGGGCGACGCGGTGCAGCACAGCGCCAGTGACCTGTGCGCGCAGTTCGGCGGTGGTGGGCGCACAGGAGCGGGCGGCATCAACCAGTTGCCGGGGGCCGAACTGGAACGGTTTATCGCCGCGTTCTGCCGCCACTTTGCCATCCAGACCGGGGCCCGGCTCAGGCGTACGGCGCAGACGGCGGCGCATACGGCGGCGCATACGTCCTGATTTGACCGTGGCCTCGTTCGAACCGCGCCATCAATCACGATTTCGACACCCTGCTCAACGCGCGCGCCTGGCTGCGCGCGCACCGCGTGCTGACCATCCGCTACGAAGACTTCCTGTCCGACCAGGGCGCCACTCTACAGCGCGTGTGCGCTTTTTTCGGCATCGACTACCTGCCGCGGATGCTCGACGTTTCGGCCTCGCCCGAGGCGCGCTACATCTCGCAACGCTCGTCGTCCTGGACGCCGGATTGCCAACGCCGGCAAATTCAAACGACAACTGAGCTTGGAGCATATCGCGCTGACCGAGACCTGCGCCGCCATCGGGCCGACTATCTGGCGCGGGTTCGTCTCAGCCTGGAACGGAAACAGGCCAGGCCGGACGCCAGTCTGCCGCTGCGCGAATGGCACGGCGCCGCCTTCGAAAGCGCCCATTAGTCCGGTGGAAAAAGCAGAGCGCCATCGACCTAGCCGATGGGTTGACCGCCTTACTGGCTGCCCTTGCTCGGTTTCGGATACACCTTGTTGACGTCCAGCGCCTGCGCGTACGGCGAACTCCAGGTCTGCTCGTGCAGCGCCGCCACCCGCTGCGCCATTTTCTCGTTGCGCATCACGATTTCCATATTGCGCGACAAATCCATGTACCCGCCGGCCCAGTTGCTGGTGCCGACCCAGGCCAGCTGACCGTCGATGACCATGGTTTTACTGTGAATCACGCGCGCGAACGGAATGAAGCCGCTTGACGCCTGCGGCAGCGTCACGACACGGATCTCGATATTGGGCAGCACGCTCAGACTTTTCAGATACGCCAGCGCCGGCGCCTCCGTATTCCAGTTCGAGACCATCAGTTTGATCTTCACGCCGCGTGCGGCCGCCGAGCGCAGCGCATTGTCGATCACCGCGTAATATGGACGCGTATGCTGCGGCCCGTAGCTCAGCGGCGCGTAATCGAGCAGCTGGATGCGTACCTCGCTTTTGGCTTCGGCCAGCAGCGCCGGCAAACCTGTTTCGGCGTCGCCCACCCCGGCCGGATTGTAGCGGTTCGGGCTGGCCAGCAAGAAGGTGGCTTGCGCCGTGTCGGCCGCCACCACCTTGGTATTGAGGGCAGGCACCTGGAGCTTCTGGCCCAGTAGCGCCTGTGCGCGCCAGTCTTGATCGAAGATGGCCTGGATCTGGCCGACGATGGCCGGCTCGCTCACGCGTAGACCGGTCTCGTGAATATGGCTGAACGAGCGCCAGTCGAAATTCTGACTGCCGACATAGGCCACACTGCGGTCGACCAGCAGATATTTGGCATGCAGGATACCGTTGCCGGTCAGGTCGTTGAAATCGATAATATGCAGTTCCAGATTCGGGATCGTCTTGAGGCGCGCGATGGTGTCCGGATCGGATATGCCAACGCCTTTCTGGTCAAGCAAAAAGCGGATCTTGACGCCGCGCGCACCGGCCGCGGCCAGCCGCTCGATCACCGCGTCGAAGGCGCTGCCGGCTTTGCCGGCCACATAAAATTGGCCGATCGCGATCTCGCTTTTGGCTCCGTCGAACAGTTGCGACCACACCGCCGCCGGGCTGCGCAAATCGGCATTGCTGAGCGAGGTTTCGAGCGGCGCGGTGTGCACCAGTTCGAAGCCGGGGATGACAAAGTCGGCATGGGCCGCGCCGGCCACGCCCAGTAAAACGCCAAATAGTAGACCACGCATGGGAAGCTTCCAATCAGAGTGAAGGCAGGCGCACGATGCGCCCGGCCGCGGTGATGCTGCCAGCCGGCCGGCCATTGGCTTGCGCGTCGGCCAGGTAGGCGCTCAAGACGTCGAGGTCGCGCAGGCCGGTGTCGATGCGCGCGCCGCCCTTCAAAAACAGGGAGAAGTGATCGCCCCCTTCAGCCAGAAAATTATTGACCACCACCCGGTAAGCCCGGTCGTCGGCCAGCGCCACGCCATCGAGCGTGACGCTATCGGCCAGCACCCGCTGGCCTGCGGGGCGGCCGCCGTCCCACCGGTAGCGAAAGCCCTGAGATACCTGCAACACTTCACCCTCCTCCGCCGCCTGATTGGGCCATTGCTGTTCGAGCAGGGCGCGGATTTGGGCGCCGGTCAACGTCATCACCACCATCGTATTGCGAAACGGGAGTACCGCCTGAACATGGGCATAGCTGGCCACCAAATCGGCGCCCGCGTTCAGCTCGCGCCGCATACCGCCATTGTTCATGAAGGCGATCTGGGCGCCGGCGCCGCGGGTGGCGGCCAGCATGGCGTCGGCCACCAGGTCGCCCAGGGGCGATTCGCCACCGGCGCTACGGGTGCGAGGCACGCTGGGCACGCCGATACGGGCCACCGGCCGCGCCAGCACCGGGTGGCTGCGCTGGCGCACCTGCGCCAGGTAAGCGTCCATGTCCGGATCGGCCGGGTAGGCGCCCGGCGTCATCACCACATTGCTGGCGCTGACCGCGCGCACGCGGTTGCTGGCCCGGTCCACACTGAGCTTGATACGCGACAGCACATGGCCGCCCATCTCGGCTTGCGTCACCAGGCGGCCGTCGACCCGGCACAGAAAACCGGTGTGGGAGTGGCCGCTGACCACCAGCCGAATGGCCGGGTCGAGCCGCTTGACGACATCGACAATCGGCCCGCTCAAATTGGCGCAGTCGGCCTGGTCGAAATAATCGGTGGTGCGCCCGCCTTGGTGGATCAAGACCACGAATACGCCCACGCCCTGGGCCCGCAAAGCCGGCAGCACCCGGTTGATCGCGTCCGCCTCGTCGACAAAATCGAGGCCGGCGACGCCCGAAGCCAGCACCGCCGACGCGGTATCCTTGAGCACCGCACCGATGAAGGCGACCTTCACCCCGTGCGCTTGCTCGATGCGGTAAGCGGGCAGGAAGGGTTGGCCGGTGGCCGCGTCGATCACGTTCGCCGCCAAATACGTGAAGCGCGCGCCGTCGTAAGCCAGGGCCAGCTTGCAGGCCGCCTCCGGGCGCGGCGACTGGCAGCCGCCGCGCTGCTGACGCAGCAGTTCGGCGCGGCCCGCGTCGAATTCGTGGTTGCCGACCGAGGTGGCGCGTAGGCCGAGCCGATCGAGCGCACCGATGGTCGGCTCGTCGGCCCACAGAGACGACATCGCAGGGCTGGCGCCGATCATGTCGCCGGCCCCCACCAGCAGCAGTTCGCGGTCTTCCTTGCGCCACGCTTGCAACGCGGCGGCCAGGGTATCGACGCCGCCGGCGCTCACGCTGCGCGTTTGCGCGTCGCTGGCGCTGACGTAGTTAAATTTGCTCGCTTCCAGGTTGCCGTGCAAGTCGTTCAAGGCCACCAGATTGATCTCGACCAGGTCGTCCGGGGCGCGTGGCACGCTCGCGCAAGCGGACAGGAGGAGGGCAAACGCGGCCGCGACGGCCTGCGGTGTCAGTGGAATTTTCATATGGACAGGCGGGGATATCAGAGCGGATATTGTACAGCTCGTATAACGAGCCGCGCATGCAAAGCCAGGCAGACCCTTTACGTTACATCAAGATATTGATCTATAACAATAATCGCGCGTTTATCGGCATAGGGGGCGGTCCTGATGGACCGCTCCCCTGCCACACCACCCGGCGT
>JAZKGI010000078.1:0-3137 GCA_040385995.1 Pseudomonadota bacterium | reverse complement strand
TCTACCACGTACCGTGCCGGCCGTCCATTTCCACTGAAAACGGCATAGAGCCCAACTTAATGGTGTCGCTGAAATTGGCCATGAATCGTTCAAGGTCGTGCGCATTAGGCAGCAAACTGGGCATCGACAAGTTCCAACGGCGATTTCATATAACGGTATTCCTTCTGAATAAGTAAAGTCACAATCAACGCCGACGAAATTCTCCCTAGGCCGAGCGAAAAGGCGGAGAGTTTTAAACGGTTGGCATGGTGGGCTGCGTAATGCCGTCTGGCGCTGCGCGATGGGCGACTTGTGTCCGGCAAGCCTGGGGGCTGAACGCCGTTTCAATAATGGCGAGCGCCAACTCCGGTTGCGCGTGGCCGCACATGAAAATGTCGGCGGCGGCGAAACCGTCTTCCGGCCACGTGTGAATCGAAATATGGGATTCGGCCAGCAGCACCATACCGGTCACGCCTTGGCCGGGGCCGAAGCTGTGGAAATGGCTGTGCACTACGTGGGCGCCGGCGGCGCGCGCCGCCGCGCGTAGTAATTGTTCGATCTCGCCGCAATCGACCAGCTTATGGGCGGCGATACCGGCCAGGTCGGCCAGTACATGCTTGCCCGTGGGACGATAGCGGGGCGGCGCCATGGCCGTCATTATTTATGGCCCCCGCCGCCGGAACCGCCGCCAAAGCTGCCGCCACCGCCACCGGTATGCGAACTCCAACTGCCGCCGCGCGCGTCATTGCCATCGTCCGGCGATAACAATCTGATCCAGCTGACCGAACTGCCCACCAGTATCACGATGGCCGCGTAAAAGACAAACTTATTCATCGTCCGTTTCCATTGCCGTGTCGAGAAAATGGGCGGGCAGGTAAATGGCCAGCGCGCCGAGCAAACTATAATGCCAGGTGCTGGAAAATGCGCCCAGCAATGGCACCGCGTTCAAGGCCAGCATGAACATGATCAGCTTGCTGGCCGCGCCGCGGTAACGCTGCGGGTCCGTGGCCGGTCCCGGTTCCGCCCCCGGCTGCGCAAGCTGAGTGCGGCGTTGCCCGGCCGGCGCCGTCACCACCAGGCCGCCATGGAATTGTTTGCCGAACCACGTCTTGATCTGGTCGTGCGCCAGCGGCGTGGAACGCGACCAGGTCATTTCCGCATCCGTGATTTCGGCGGCCAGGCGCACCGGCCCCTTGCCGAATTCGTAGACCCGGCTGCGGTCGCCCACCACCACGCGCCAATTGAAGGCGCCGGCCGCGTAGCGCACTTGCGCGCCGTATTCGTACAGTTTGGCGTATTCGATCTGGTCCAGCTGCACGCTGTCCGACCCGGTCCAGTGCCACTGCGGCCAGTGCGCCATCACCTCCGCCCGCCACCAGCCCTGGTTCGTCTCCACCAGCCAAAAAAAGCCGCCGCGCGCGCCATACAGCAGATACTCGGTCCACTCTTCGCCATCGTCGTCGGCGCGGCGCATCAAGCCGATCACCTGGTAGTCCTGCTGCTTGATCTTGGCCTGGGCCCCCAGCTCCAGCGTGCCGGCCAGCGCCGCCAGGCGTTCGCCGGCGCGCACCACCTCGGCTTTCGGGCTGGCCGCGTCCAGCGCCGCGCTGCACGCCGGGCACACCAGATGGCGCGTCACGCCCGGCAGGAACTTGATCTGGCCGCCGCACGCGGGGCAGTCGAGGGTGGCGAGCTTGCCACGGTATGTGCCGGCGCTGTGCTTGATCTGTTCCGCGTCGCGCAGCAGCTGGCAGCCCATGCCCTCCAGCGTCACCGCTTCGCCGCCGAACACGGTGGGGACGGGGCCGTCACTGTAGTCGAGCGTGACCACACTGCCGCCCTGCCGGAAGTCGGCCACCTGGATGCGGTAGCCGGGGCCCACCTTGAACGGCAGCTCGCCCTGGCCGGCCACGCATTCGGCGGTGCGCACCTCGGCCGCGGTGTAGCGCTGCTCGCCGATGGTATACAGCTTGCCCGGCTTGATGTCGGCCAGGGCCGGCAGCGCGCCGACGGCGGGTCGCTGCACGGTCAGTGTGTACAGCCCGGACGAGTCGCCCAGCCAGGCCGCGCCGCCGTCGTCGAACAGCACATGCCACTCGTTCCACATGCCGGCCGCATAGCGCAGCTGGATGCGGCCGATGACGGAAAACTGGCGGCCGCCATGCGTCCCGCCGCTGCCGATCCGCAGCGGCGAGTAGTCTTCCAGCACCGACGACATCTTGCCCAGGTCCTTGACCGCGTCGGCTTCTTTCATCACCGTGCTGTCGCAGTACGCGCACACCGCCATGACGGACGCGTGCGAGCGGAACGCGACTTGCGCGCCGCAGCTGGGGCAAGAAACGATCTGCATGTACGCGCGCTTAGCCGATCAGTTTTTTAAGCAGTTCGGCTTTGGCGCCGTCGTAGTCGGCGGCCGAGATCAAGCCTCGGTCCAGCAGCGCCTTGAGTTTTTCCAGGCGCGCCGCGACCGGTTCCTCGGCCGCCGCCGGCGCAATCGGTGCCGCCGGCGCCGCCTGGCCCAGGCCGGCCATGCTATGCGCCATGGCTTGGCCGATCGATACCCCGGCGCCCAAGCCGGCGCCGATGCCGGCCAGGCCGCCTTCGTTCCGGGCCGCCAGCGGAATCGCGCTGGCCACCTGGAATTGGGTGTAGCCGCTCATCTTGCCGGCGCTCAGGCCGCCCTTCATGCCGGCCGCGATGCGCTCGTCCAGCGCCGCTTGCAGTTCCTCCGGCAGGCTGACGCTGGCGACGTTAAATTCGTCCAGACCGATGCCGTAGCGCCCGAAGGCGGCCGCCAGGTCGCCCTTGACCTGCTGCGCCATCAGGGCCTGGTTGGCCGCCATGTCGAGGAAGGCCACATTGGCGCCGCCCAGCGAGGCGGCCATGGTGGCCAGCATGATGCCGCGCAGCTGGTCTTCCACGTCGTCGCGCGTGTAGCAGGCGCGCGTGCCACTAATTTCGGTGAAAAAGGTGCGCGCTTCGGCCACCCGGTAAGCGTACATGCCGAAGGCGCGCACCCGTATCATGTCGAAATCCTTGTCGCGGATCGTGATCGGCTGCTGGGTGCCCCATTTGCGGCCGGTCTGCACCCGGGTGCTGAAAAAGTAGACGTCCGACTTGAAGGGCGAGTCGAAAAACTTGTCCCAGTTTTTCAGGTT
>JAZKGI010000077.1:0-7889 GCA_040385995.1 Pseudomonadota bacterium | reverse complement strand
GAAAAACCCCATGCGAGCGTGAGCCGTGTGGGGTTTTTTTACGTCCGCGTTTTACCTTGGCCAGCTATGTTGCTGACTCTGCACAGCGCGCCCGCTGCAATACCTGGCGTTCCCCGGTGCGCACCCTCAGCAACACGCAGTTGCCGGCCACCACGAACAAGCGGAATTGCTCCGGCCTGTCGAAATCGCGCCCGCTCAGCGGTATGCCTCGCGCATCGCGCGGCCTGGCCTTCTCGATCACCAACAAGCTCTCCCGTAACAGCACATCCTCCGCCAACCGCACTGACGGCACGCCCAGCATGCGGGCCACCACTTGCTGCAATTCCTGCCGCGCCGCTTCGTTCGGCGCGCTCAGCACGGCAGGGTGGTCGGTGCCGGAGACCGGCGCCCCCGCCGCGCAGGCGGCAATGACCGGCAACCACGCCGCCGGCCAGTAACGCCAAAGTTGTTTCAGTCTCACCGCGCCGAGCGTGGCCGGTAAATCCGATTTTCCCGTACGAAAGCGCGGCCGAGTGAGGCGTCGGGCAACATCTTGTTCGACATGCTGGCACCCTTAACCATCATGGCCGACGCGCAACTGCCGCTGGTGCGAAATTGCAAGGCCGATGCCAGGCGCGCTTCGGTGATGTCGCCCAAAGGTTTGCTCAAGTCGTCGGCGACGGCACAGCCCGGCAAATTATTGGCCGTGTTACCCTTTCCGCCCGGCACGAAACCATCGGCATATTCGCCGAACCCGGCTTGATTGACGCCCTTGAATTGCACCGTGAAATACGTTGTGCTGCAATTGTCCTGCGGGTAAAACCCGTACGGTTTGCCGCAAGTCGTGTTACCGATCAAGACAACCTGAATACCGACGCCACGCAAGCCATTGATGATCGCTTCACTCGCCGAGCAGGTGCCGCTGCCGGCCAGAATGAACACCCGCGACAGACCCAGTTGCGGCAAGACTTGGCCGGTGGTGGCCGAAAATCCGTGCGCGGTGCTATAAAACGGCGTGATCGTGTCGGCGTCGCTCAATTTGAACGGATTTTTGTCATTGAAACTGGTTTTCTCGAAGGTCTTACCGGCAGTCGGCGCCGGGCCGGCGATCATGTAAGCCAGTTCGCTGGCGATATCGAGCAGGCCGCCACCGTTGTAACGCAGATCGAGCACCAGGTCCTTGATACCGGCGCCGTCGTTGGCCAGTTTCAGCTGATTGACCGCGGCGATCAATTGGCCCTCTGCGGTGGCAATATGCTCGTTGAACTGCATATAACCCACATCCGCATACGGCGCCGGCAGTGTTTTGACGTTCTGAACCGGCGTGGCGGTGACCGTACGCGCGGTCATGGTAATGGTGCGTGTGCTAGTGCTACCCTGATCCTGTACCACGAAAGTATATTGTTTTCCCTCCACCGGCGAAAACAAGCCTTCGTTTAACACGGCCGGGTCGCCATCGATGACGTTGGCTCCGTTGACCTGCACAATCTGGGCGCCACGGCCCAGATTATTTTCGGTCGCCGGGGTGCCGGGATCGGCATACGCGACCACGGCGCTGCGCGGCGGTTTGGCCGACACCAACGCGATCTGGAAACCGAAACCGACACTGCTGCCGGCATTGGACAAGGCGATCCATTCGTCGGTCGCATAGGTGTAATGATATTGGTCCTTTGGCTTGCCGGACGGGGTGGACTGCTGGGAGCGCTGGCTGTTGAAGTAAGCGTTCAGCACATCCAGATCGGTTGTCAACTTGACGCTGGTTTCCGTATTGTCGGCCGGCTGCACATCTTTCACGGTGGCGCCGATCACATATAGCGCCGGATCGGTGAACGTAACATCTTGATACCAGAGATAGGTTTCATTCACATAGCCGCGGATCCAGGCTTTTTCGCTTGTCAACGTTCCCTGCTTATCGCCATACGGTTTTTGCGTAAACGGATCCATGGCACTGGCGGGACGCGGAGCCACGCATTGCTTGGCCACAGTAGCGGCCGCTACAATGGTATCGTTGCCGGGTTTCGCTGCGTCCGGATGGCAGACCGAGTCGCTGCCTATGCATTTCCCGGCATCGGGACCGCCGCCGCCGCACGCCGTCAACGTCGCGAAAACGCATCCAGCCATAACAACATTTTTCATTCTGGGCCAACCTTTTATGAATGTGAGATATTTTGTGTTCAACAGGCAAGTGTACGGATCGCCTTCGCTTTTGTCTATAATCCGTTGCTTGTTTATTACCAAAAATGTTGAGGGCGGTCTGTGATGCAACATCCGTTGGGCGGGCCTGCGCGGGCTATGCACACACCTGGTCCCACTCCAGGCCGAAACGGGCCAGATATTTTTTGAGGCGGTCAGCATCGTTCGGTTTGGCCTTGGCTTTCCGGGCTGAATTGGGCGAGCAGATAACCGAGATTCGGTTCGATGTCCTCAGGCCGATCGACCAGGCCGGGCAGCGCATAAGTCCACAGGTTAATGCGCGCTTAGAAATTCTCGCGAAATCGCCCGGCCACCTCTTCGCGCGACAGATCGCGGTTGGTGCCGGCGATCAGTTGAAAGTCGCTTTGCGCTTCATGGTCGGCGCCGACCGGGAAAAAGCGTTTTTCTTCGATCGCTTTGAGCAGCATGGCTTGTTCGTCGGCGCCCAACCCGCCTATCTCGTCAAGAAACAGCAAACCTGGGTGCGCGCTGCGCAGCAGGCCGGGGCGATCGGCGGCGGCGCCCGTGAACGCCCACCCTTGGCCAAACAAGGTTGACCCGGCGCCGTCGCCATGCAGGGTGGCGCAATTGACTTCGACTCGCGGCTGAAACGCTGGGCAATCTGATCGTAGCGCGACAAGTTCAGATCGATCACCGCGTAACTGCCGGCGGCGCCCCCCGTTTGGCGTCGCGGCGGCGACGATTGCACCAGCCGTCCGGGAAAATAGCGCGCCTCGGTCATCAGGAACATACAAATCTGTGCGACGTGGCTACCGGTGGTGATGTGAATCCAATATTGCTCATGTTCGGGATCTAAGCGGTACTGTTTGGCGAAGTCGAACAGACAGCCGTAGACGTCCTCGACATCCCAGGCGTCGCGGATCGCTAAAGTATGTGCGATGACCTCGGTCAGCTCCGGTGCTGGCACAGCATTTGCAATGAAGAGGTGGAACGGAGCAGAGCGAAATAAGGTGGACGGCGCGTTAACACGCAGCGTGCTCTCCGCCCCCGCCAGCCAAGAGTGAACATATTAAATTACGATGGGAGAAATATGAAAAACGAACACTACGATGTCATCAACATTGAAGGCGGCCGTCACGTCAAAATGTGGACCCAGGGCGTGCCGGTGGAAGAGTCGGCCAAACAACAGTTGGCCAATACCGCCAGGCTGCCATTTATTTTTAAACATATCGCGGTCATGCCGGACGTCCATTTGGGGAAAGGGTCGACCATCGGCAGCGTGATCCCCACTTTGGGTGCGGTGATTCCCGCGGCGGTCGGGGTCGACATCGGCTGCGGCATGATGGCCGCCAAGACCACCCTGAATGCCAGCGATCTGCCCGATAATCTGGGTCCCTTGCGCAGCGCGATCGAACGCGCCATCCCGCATGGCATGTCACCCAAAACGCGCGGCTTCCGCGGCCGCGACGAAGGTTCATGGCATACGCCTCCGTCCGCGGTCGATGCCGCCTGGGCCGGGCTCAAAGATGGTTTCGACGCGCTGTGCCAGAAAACCCCGCGCTTGAGGAACACCAATCACTACCGTCACCTGGGTACTTTAGGCAGCGGTAATCACTTCATCGAAGTCTGTATCGATGAAGAGGGGTCGGTGTGGTTCATGCTCCATTCCGGCTCGCGCGGGGTGGGCAATGCCATCGGCACCCATTTTATCGAATTGGCCAAGCAGGATATGCGCACCCACTTTATCAATCTGCCCGATCAGGACCTCGCTTATCTGCCCGAGGGCACCGAGCATTACAATGATTATGTGGAGGCGGTCGGCTGGGCGCAACAGTTCGCCAAGACCAACCGCGAGGTCATGATGCATCACCTGATCGCGGCGGTGCGTACCGTGATCGCCAAGCCGTTCCAGACCCATGTCGAGGCGGTCAACTGCCATCATAACTATGTGCAGAAGGAGCGCCATTTCGGCCAGGACGTGTTAATCACGCGTAAAGGCGCGGTGTCGGCGCGGGCCGGCGAGCTGGGCATTATCCCGGGATCGATGGGGGCCAGAAGTTTTATCGTACGGGGCAAAGGCAATGAAGAGAGTTTTCACAGTTGCAGCCACGGCGCCGGTCGTACCATGAGCCGCACCGAGGCGAAACGGCGCTTCAACCTGGACGACCAGATCAGGGCGACCGAGGGCGTGGAGTGCCGCAAGGATGCCAATGTGATCGACGAGATTCCCATGGCTTACAAGGATATCGACGCGGTGATGCATGCCCAGCGCGACCTGGTGGAAGTGGTGCATACCCTAAAACAGGTGGTGTGCGTCAAAGGATGAGGTCCACCCTGGGTCCGTGAAATGGCAGCAAAATGCATGAGAAAGTAGAGCAATCAATGATTGAACTGGATGGATCGGCCGGCGAAGGCGGCGGACAGATTTTACGCAGCGCCTTGACCTTGTCGATGATTACCGGACAACCGTTTCGCATCGCCCAGATCCGCGCGCGTCGGGCCAAACCCGGCCTGCTGCGCCAGCATTTGGTGGCGGTGCAGGCGGCGGCCGAGGTGTGCGGCGCCAGTCTGACCGGCGCGGCGCTCGGTTCGCAGCTGCTGGAGTTTGCGCCCGGTAAAATCAAGGGCGGCGATTATCGCTTTGCCATCGGCAGCGCGGGTAGCTGCACCCTGGTGTTGCAAACGCTGTTGCCGGCGCTGCTGTATGCCGATGTCGGCTCGACCGTCCAGATTCAGGGCGGCACCCACAATCCAATGGCGCCGCCGGCCGAATTTCTCCAGCGCGCCTATGGCCGGGTGCTGGCGGCGCTGGGCGCCGACATCGATGTGCGATTGACGCGGGCCGGCTTTTATCCGGCCGGCGGCGGCCAGCTCATTGCCACCGTCCAGCCTTGCGCGGCCTTGCGCCGGATCGCGCTGACCGAACGGGGCGAGCGGCGCGCCGGCTTTGCCGAGAGCTTCATCGCGGCCGTGCCGGCCAGTGTGGCCAAGCGCGAGCTGGCATGTATCGGCCACGCCATGCAATGGGATGCGGCGCAGCTGCTCATTCGCGGTTTGCCGGCCGAGCATGGGCCCGGCAATGCGCTGCTGGTCACGCTCGAGCATGAGCATGTGACCGAGGTGTTTGCCGGCTTTGGCGAAAAAATGGTGCGCGCCGAGCAGGTGGCCCAAGGGGTGGTGCGGCAGGTGCGACGCTACCTGAACTCCGGCGCGGCGTTGGGCGAGTACCTGGCCGACCAGATCATGCTGCCGATGGCCCTGGCGGGCGGCGGCAGCTTCACCGTCGACCGTGTCTCGCAGCACGCGCTCACCCATGCCGAGGTGATCGCGCGCTTCCTGCCGGTGCAAGTCCACTTCGAGGCCGGCGACACGTTCAGCACCTGCGTGCTGTCGGCCGCGATGGCACCGCCGCTCGACCCGGAGCGGCGCCCGGACCAGGCTCAGAACTGATACATGGCGCTGGCGCCCAACAGCCAATTACGTCCGGGTGCGGCTTCGTAATAACGTTTATTGGTGTCGCCGACGATCAGCGAACCCACGTACACACGGTCCAACAAGTTATTGAGGCGGGCGAACTGGCCGAATTGCCAGCCGCCGGCGCGCTGCCTGGCAGTGAACGTGGCGTTGACGATGCCGTAGCCCGGCGCGGCTTGCTCGCGATTGCCGTCGTCGGGGTGGGCTTTGCTGTTGGCGATCGCCTCCAGGGCGGCGCCAAAGCGCCCGCCCGCGTCTTTCCAGGCCAGTTCGCCAAACAGGCTGGCATTGGGCACGCCCGGCAGGCGGCTGCCGGCCAGCACGGCGCCGAAGCCCTGATCGTAGACCGCGCGCAGTCCGGTAAGCGCCAAGCGCGTGCTCACGCCGTGACGCCAGGCGGTATCGATCGCCACTTCCACCCCTTGACGCAAAGTGGTGCCGGCGTTGCGGTAGCTGGTGCGCCCGCCGCTGGCGCTATCGACCACCAATTCATCGCGCGTGCGCGCCTGGAACAGGGAGGCGTTCAGGCGTGTGCCTTGACCCGGTTGCGCTTTCGCGCCCAATTCGATGTGGGTGCTGTGGGCCGGGACCAGTTTGAAGTTGAAGCCGCCGCCACTGCCTGAATAGAACAATTCGTTGAGCGTGGGCGACTCGAACCCGCGCGCGGCGCTCGCATACAGATTGAGGCTGGGGCGCACTTTGTAGAGCAGACCCAGTACCGGCGTGGTATGGGTGTAGCGCAGGGTGCCGCTGTCGTCGCCATTGGCCAGAAAATGGTCGTCGACCTCGATTTTCATGCGGCTGTGGCGCAGGCCCGCATTCGCCACCCAAGCGCCGCCTTGCCACTCGGTTTGCACGTAGGGATCGACGCTGCCGACCACGTCCCGCTCGGCGCGCCGCAATGCGCCACGCACGCCAAACTGGGTGCCGATATAGTTTTCAAAACCCTGGCGCGCATCGCGGGAATGGCTGGTGTCGAGTCCCACGGTGGTGCGCAATCTACCGCCTGCGAGGGCGCGTACGTCGGCCCAATTCACGTCCATGCCGTGAAAATCGCGGTCGAAATCGACCACCCCGCCGGAATGGCTGGACGAGGCTTGAAACGCTTTCGAAAATGCCTGGTACTGAATCACCTGGCGGTTGCCGCCATAGAGCGTGAGGGTCAGGCGGTTGTCGCCGAAACGCTGCTCGTAATGCGCGCCGATCTGTTGGTGGTCTATGCTTTTGCGTGTGTCGTAGCGTTCGGCGAAGCTGCGTTTGGGCGTGCTCGGATCGCTTGGATCGATTTCGCCGGCGCGCGGATCGGCCTGGAAGGTCGCCCATTGCACGCCCAGCGGGTCGGCGGTATCGTGCTGGCGCAGGCCATTGGCCACCAGCGTCAAGGTGGAGTGGGCGCCGGGCGCAACGCTGATCTTGGCGAATGTCTGGTCGCGTCGGGCGGCGCTGTGGCTGCGGTAGCCGTCGGTTTCAAAGCGCGAAGCGTCGAGCACGTAGCCGATCGCGCCTGGCTTGCCTTGTGCGTTCAAGTCCATCTTGCGGATGCCGTCGCTGCCGCCGGCCATGCGCATTTCCAGCGAGGGCGCGCCTGCGCCATCCTTGGTAAACATCTGGATCACGCCGCCCGCATGGTTGCCATAGATGGCGGAGTAGGGGCCGCGCAGCACCTCGATGCGCTCGGCCATGTCGAGGTTGAAGGTGGCGGCTTGCCCCTGGCCGTCCGGCATGGTGGCCGCAATGCCGTCACTGATCAGGCGCACGCCGCGCACCCCGAAAGCGGAGCGGGCACCGAAGCCGCGTGACGAAATTTGCAAATCCTGGGCATAGTTTTGCCGGTTTTGCGCCACCAGTCCCGGCACCGCCGCCAGCGACTCGGAGGCGTTGACCCGCAACTGGCCGGCGCCGATGCGCGCCGCGTCGATCACGTCGATCGAGGCCGGCAGGTCGAAGCTGGCATGGTCGCGCCGGCTGCCGCTTACCACCACCACGTCCATGGTTTCGGCGCCGGGCGGCTGGCTGGTCTGGCCGCTTGCGGCGATCGGCATCAGAACGGCAAAGGAGAACAGGGCGGTAAAAGGATGCGGGTAGAGCGGGTGCGGCATGCGGTCTCCATCCATGAGGTGTGCGGTGTCGAGCTTGTCAATCTTTGCGTGCGATCGATCAATATACCAGCGCCCGCCCGCGTACTGGTGCCGCCTGAGCTGGTTTGAAATGCGCGATGCGCGTTATTTGTCAAGACCCGCTTGGTTATATACTCGCTTAACAAATAAATTTGGTCTTTTTTT
>JAZKGI010000076.1:0-24941 GCA_040385995.1 Pseudomonadota bacterium | reverse complement strand
ATGACACAGAAACCATGCTGAGGTCAAATTCTGTTAAGTCCGGTAGATTGGGCCGGCAGGCGGCGCGGCGGCGGCGGCCTTCAGGATAGATACTGGCTCGCCGTTGGGTTTGCTCCAAATGGCGGACGCGTTCTGCTCCGAGACTGTGGCGTAGGAAGCCGGTGCCTTTGCTGGCGGCTGATTGCTGATCATACGCGGCGCCAGCAAGACCATAGAGGAATTGCCCAGACTTACATTGCCCATCTCGACTCCGATCGTTAAAAAACCAGCAGGCGTAAGCGCAGGCCGGATTATGCAGTTGCCTGACTTGGTCAATACGCAGTGGTCAGGGATTGACAGTAAGTGAGATTTCAATGCCGTAAGTTCCATCTGGCAACGAAAGGGGCGGCATGCCGGCCGTGCTTCCTGCACAGCAAACGCTTGGCGCCGCCCTCATTGCACAGCAATAAAACACTGATTGTGAAAATTTTAACTAGGTTGCAAATAAATTCGACTGTTAGTATGAATAACAAGGGCTGAAGTCGACGCCCTGGCGCTGAGGTGGCGCGCTGTCCGGTAAAGAGTGTCAATCCTATTTCTTGTGAAAGAATGAACATGGCAGAGCTCAAGGATATTCACCAGCGGCGTAAAAGCGCGATCGCGCAGCGCCTGCCCGCTTTGCTGGCCTCGGATGCCGATCTGGCACGGCGCTTTCAGGCGGTGCGCGGTTTTTCGGCGCGGGTGAGGGCGTCTGAATACCACTTGACCAACGCCTGCAATATCCGCTGCAAGGGATGCTGGTTTTTTGAATTCGGTCACGACACCAAGTCGGGCGAAGTCAAGCGCCTGGAAGATTGGCAAGCCTTCATTCGCGAGCAAAAACGCCAGCGCATCAATGCCCCCCTGTTAATCGGCGGTGAACCGACCCTGTTTATCGACCGTATCGCCGCCTTTGCCGACAATATGCGCTTTGTCAGTATTTCAACCAACGGCTTGAAGCCGTTTCCCAACGCGGCGCCCTTTCAGAACGTGACCGTGTTTATCTCCCTGTTCGGCGGCGGGCCGCTCGACGACACGCTGCGCGCGATCAAGCCGGGCGGCGCCACATTTACCGGCTTGTTCGACACTTCGCTCGGCAATTATCGCAACGACCCGCGCGCCACCTACGTCTATGCGGTGACCGAAGACGGCTTGGCGCATATCGCGCCAACCGTGCAACGCATCGGCGAAAACGGCAATCTGGTGACATTTAACTTTTACAGCAAATACAACACCGGCCACCCCTTGCGCATGGAAAACGGACGCCGTTTGCTCGCCGAAATGCTGCGCGTGAAAACACTGTATCCGGCAGTGGTGTTAAATCATCCGGCCCATATCGCGGCGATGGTCACCGGTCAAGCCTGGTGCGGCAGCTTCGGTTACGACGTGTGCCCCAGCGTGAGCCAGGATTTCGACGGCAATGCCGCGCGCAAAGCCAACGGCCATCCCACCATCCCGTTTTTCAATACGTTCAAGGCCGACCTCAAAACGGTCGAATTGTGCTGTACATCCGGCCATTGCAATGACTGCCGCGATAGTCAGGCGGTCTATAGCTGGCTGCTGGTTAGCCTGGTCAAGTCGCTTGACAGCGCCGCCATGCTGACCACCTGGGTCGAGGTGGCGGAATGTTATTGGAGCCAGTTTATCTGGTCGCCATTTCATCCGACCAAAAGCCGGGAAATCGGCGGCGCAGCAAACCGGCTGGCATACAGTGGCGCGCGTGGCGCGGGCAGAAGCTCAATCGAAAGGCAGCAAGCATGAACAAGATGGACCATGACACCGGCCGGATTACCCCCCTGATCGGCAAACACGCCGTCAAGACCGCTGAAGATTTTCGCCATATGCCGCCCGAGTATCAGCAGTTGGCCACCCGGCTGATGCTGGTGCATACCGAGGGTGAATTGACCGGGGCCGACGATTACACCCAGATTTTTTATAATCTGGCGCCCAACGCGTTCGAGAAACTGGTGTGCTGCGAACGAGCCGCCGAGGAAATCGAGCATTATGTCCTCAGTTCTGACGTGTTGGCCGGCATCGGTGTCGACACCTCCCCTATGCTGGAACAGCATTTTCTGGAACGCCCCCGTTATGCCAATGAGCTGGTGCGCGGCGTGAAGACCTGGATGGAACGGGGCGTGTTTTCCTTCATTGGCGAAGCGGTGGTGCTCGAGCATTTGCTGGAGTTTCAACATTCGAGTTACCAGCCGTTCGCCGACATTTTCGCCAAGCAGATCATCAAGGACGAACACGTGCACGTGGCCCATGGCTACCGCATCGTGCAGCAGGCCTGCGCCAGCGCCGATGGCCTGGCCGAGGCGCAGCGCGCCATCGACCGCCTGTGGCCGCATTTGCTGGGCCTGTTCGGCCATCCCCGCTCCGAGCGCTCGCGCCTGTATGTCAAGTGGGGTTTGCGCAGCACCACCAACGGCCAGTTGCGCGAACGCTTTCTCAAAAAAGTCCAACCGCGCCTGGAGTCGCTCAAGCTCACCGTGCCGCAACGCGATGCGCAGCCCGCGTTGCACTGAGCGCGCACAGCGCGGCTGACGGCGAAGGCATAGCATGGCTTGGTCAGGGTATGTTTGCGTGCGCTCGGCCGGTTTCGCCTTCGAACCGGCGGCGCGGCTGGGCGTGTTGACGCAATCGGCCGGTTTGCGCCGTTATGAAGCCCTATGGGCCGAACGCCTGGCGCTGGAGACCGAGTTGACGGTGCTGACCCAGGTGCGCGCTCCGGCCGCGCTGGCCAACTTGGAGCGTAAGTTGCGCCGGGGCGGGCCGCTCCAGGTAAGCGAACTGGCCGAGACGTTGCGCGGGCCGGGCGCGGCGCTGCTGGAGCGGCGTGCCCGCGTGCTGGCGCAACTGGCCGATTGCCGCCATAGCCTGGAAGTCGATTTTCATACCCAGCTTGACCAGGCACGGCGCCAGCTGCTCGATTTGCTGGCCACGCCGGCCGTGCGCGAAGCGCTGTTGTTATCCAACTCCGAGGCGTTAAAACGGATCGACGCCCTGGTCGGGCGCGGCACTGAGCGCATCGACAGGCGCGCCCGTCAACGCCTGCGCCTGGGCTGGAAATACGTCCAGCGCTTGTGCGCCAGAAGCGATAGCGTCAGTTTTTTCGGGCCGCTCGCGTGGGGCCGGTTTAGCGACGCCGACGGCGCCGCGTTAAGCGTGGAGCAGGGCTTGCCGTGGCTGGCGCGGCGCAACACAAGTTTTAAGCATTGGGTGGTGTCGGGCCTGGCGGCGGCCATGGCGGCCGACCCCGCGCTGCGCGAACAGCTGCCGCTCGCGCTGGCCGCCGGCTGCCACGTCGAAAGCAACGTGCTGTATGACGCGGCCGGCCAAAGCGAGCCGCTCGACAAGCTGGGCGTGGCCTTGTTTGCCGCCCTGGCCGGCGCGCCGCGGGGCCGGCTGAGCCGCGCGGCGCTGCTGGCCTGCCTGATGGCGCACGGTTTCGATGGCGCCCGGGTCCAGGCCCTGCTGGCGCGTTGGCAGGCCAGGGCGGTGCTGGTGGCCGGCTTCGACTTGGCGTCCGGCGCCGGCGAGCCGATGCCGCATTTGCGTCAGCAGCTGCGCGCGCTGGCTTTGCCGGCGCAGCTCGCCGCGCCCTGGCTCGACCTGCTGGCGAAGCTGGATGCGCTGCGCGCCGAATTTGCCGGCGGCGCGCTCGACGTGCGCATCCGCGTCCTCGAGGACTTGGCCACGCTGCTGCGCGGCGCCGGCGTCGATCCGGCGCCCGTCCAGTGCGGCACGAGTGCCGGCCGCTTGCCGGTGTATGAGGATTGCGCGCGCGATCTGCATGTGGTGCTGGGCGGCGGCCTGGCGTGTCAATTGAAGGCCGAGCTGGAACCGGTGTGGCCGCTCTACAGCTGGCTGGTGGGCGCGGTCGCGGTGCGCCTGCACGACCGCTATCTGGCCTGCTGGCGCCAGGCACGCGGCGACGAGGGCGGCCAGCTCGATTTCCTCTGCTTCGCGGCGCGCCTGGAACGGCCCGACATCGGCGCCGTGGTCCAGGCCGAGGTGCGGGAAATGGTGCGGCGGGGCTGGACCCATATCCTGGCCGGCCGCCACGAGGTGCATGAAGTGGCGCTCGACGGCGCCAGGTTGGGCCGCTTGCTGGCCTGGCTGGAGATGGAGGAGCCGCGCGCGGCCGCTTTTCCCGCGCCGGGAAAATCCATCCATTCGCTCGACTTCATGCTGGCCGCGCGCGACGTTGCCGCCGTCGGGCGGGGCGAATACCGGATCGTGATCGACGCGTGGCATCCAGGGGTGCATACCTTGTCGCAGTCTGCCGCCCAGCCCTTCTGTCCCTACGCGCAGCCGATCCAGGACGAGCTGCAAGCCGCGCTGGCGCCGCGCACGGTGGTGGCGGCCGACCCGTCCGAGCATGACCGGCGCTCCGGCATCGGCTGGCTCGAAGTGCCGGCCCTGGTTGCAGTGCCGTCGCCACACGGGGCGGCGCCCGAAGCGTCCGCGTTGGCATTGAGCGCGGCGCGCGCCGTGGTGCTGCTGCGGGACGGCGTGCTCACTTACCGCGACCTGGAGCGCGGCATCGAACAGGACTTGCTGACGGTGATGCCGGGCGCCGCGCGGCGCGTCTGTTTCGCGCTGGCGGGCGAGGTGGGTGGACAAGTCGAGCCGCGCCGGCTGGTGTTGGGGCGTATCGTTTTGAAGCGGCAGACTTGGCAGGTGGAGGGCGCCGAGCTGCCAGGCCAGGGCGGACCGGGCGAGCACCTGGACAGCTATCTGGCCTGGCGGCGCTGGGGCGCCCGGCGCGGTTTGCCGCGCCATGTGTTTGTCGAGTACGATAGCGGGCGCAAGCCGCTGTACGTCGATTTCTGCAATCCGCTGGCGCTCGATCTGTTGGCCAGCGTGGCTAAAACACGCCCCACCCTGCGGTTTTCGGAAATGCGTCCGGCGCCCGACGAGCTGTGGCTCAGCGACACCGGCGGCCATTATTGCAGCGCGTTTCGCACCTCCCACGTCGGTCCCGCGCGGGCGCCGCCGGCAACCAGCATCAAAAAACGGACCCCTCATGGGTAACGCACGATCAGTCCCGCCCGACCCGGCGCGCACGCGCCTAGCGCGCAAGACAGCCGGCGACCCGCTTGCCGCGACCTTGGCGTGCGTGCTGCTGCCGTTCGCGCTCGGGCATTTCGTGTCGTATTTATACCGCGTCGTCAACGCGGTGGTGTATCCCGATCTGGCGCGCGACCTGGGGCTGGCGGCCGACGGCATCGGCTTGCTCACTAGCGCCTACTTTCTGGCCTTCGCGGCGGCCCAGCTGCCGATCGGGGTCGCGCTCGACCGCTACGGACCGCGCAAGGTGCAAGTGCCGATGCTGCTGTTGGCGGCCGCCGGCGCGCTGCTGTTTTCCCAGGCCCACAGCCTGGCGCAGCTGGCGCTGGGACGCGGCTTGATCGGCGCGGGGGTGGCCGGTTCGCTGATGGCGGCCATCAAGGCCTGTTCGCTATGGCTGCCGCGCGAACGGCTGCCGCTGGCCACCGCGCTGCTGCTGTCGGTGGGCGGCATGGGGGCGATGGCGTCCACCACGCCGCTGCACCTGGCGCTCGAGTACACCGACTGGCGCGGCGCCTTTCTGGCGCTGGCGATCGGCACCGTAGCCGTGAGCGCGGCCATTCACGCGGCGGTGCCGGAGCATCCGCATCAGCAGCACCAGCGGCACACCGGGCTGGCCGACATGGCCGGCACCGTCCGGGACCTGTACCGTTCCTGGTCGTTCTGGCGCCTGGCCCTGTATTCCATCGTCGCGCATGCGGTGTATATGGCGGTGCAAAGCCTGTGGATGGGCGCCTGGCTGCGCGACGTTGCCCTGTTGGGTAGGGCGCAGGCGGCCGGCGTGCTGCTGGCGGGCGCCGCCGCCATGGTGGCCGGCTCGCTGTTTTTCGGCTGGCTCACCGATTACCTGCGCAAGTTCGGCGTCAAACCGATCCTGGTCTGCGGCGCCGGGATCTGGCTGTTCGTGGCGCTGCAAGCCTCGATGATGGGCGCGGCCGCGCCCTATCCCTATCTGATCGCGGTCGGTTTCAGCTTCTTTGGCACGGCCACCACCATGAACTACGCGATCGTGGCGCAGAGTGTGCCGCCCCATTTGACCGGGCGGGTGAGCACCTGCTTCAATCTGCTGGTGTTTTTGCTGGCCTTTATGGTCCAGTGGGGCATGGGCGGCATCATCAACCTGTGGCCGCAGCACCAGGGCGCCTATCCGGCGCCAGCCTATCGCACCGCGTTTGCCGTCATCGTAGCGCTGCAACTTCCGGGCTTGCTGCTGTGGCTCACGTTCCGACCTTGGCGACGCGAGCCGACCTGCGCGGCCCGACCGACGCGGCCCGACCTACGCGGCCCGACCTACGCGGCCCGACCTACGCGTCCCGACCTACGCGGCCCGACCGATATAACAACACTGTAGACACTTGGTTATAGTCTTCTTGAGAAACTTAGTTTTTTCAACTATGATGACTTATAGATAAGAAGCGGCGCCGTATCCGATCGGCCCGTTTGCCTATCGACTGTCATGGGAGGGGAAGCAATGAGCCTGGTGCGCATGGACTTCAATGATCCGGCGGCGCGGGAGCACATCCTGGGTGCCGGCACGGTGCGCAGCAGCGCCCAATACGGCTGGAACGCGCTCTACTTCGAGCGGCGCGAAGGCGATCAGTTTTCCACCGTCGAGCATGTCATGGACGGCCATTATCTGATGGTCAAGCTCAATCCCCTGTCCAAGGCGCAACGCCGGCTCGACGGCAAAACCCAGCTGGAAGTGCAGCGCCGCGGCGCGGTGGCCTATATTCCGCACGGCTGCCGGCATCAGGTGCAGTATGTCAGCCCGCTGGGCGGCCTGTTGCTGCTGACCTTGCCCGATCAAACCGTGCGCGAGGTGGCCGATGAATTGGGCGTGGCCCATTTCGACGGCGCGCCCCGCTTCGCCACCAGCGAAGACGGGTTGGTGCTGGAAGCGGCGCAAATGCTGGACGCCGAACTGTTGAACGGTAATCCGCACGGTCCGCTGTTCGCCCAGATTTATGCCAAGGTGCTGGCCGCCCATATCGTCACCCGACATCAGCATGCCCAGCCCAAGCCGAAGCGGGTACCCACGCTCAGTCCCGCCAAGCTGCGCTGGCTCGATCAATATATCGAATCGACTCTCAGCCATCCCATCAACCTGTCCGAGTTGGCGGCCCAGGTGGGCTTGAGCGATTACCATTTCTGCCGCGTGTTCAAAGGCGCCACCGGCATGTCGCCATATCATTACGTGCTGCGCAAACGGATCGAATTCGCTTGCGTGTGCCTGCGACAGGCCGACGTGTCGATCCAGGAGGTGGCTTTCATGACCGGCTTCGGCGACCCGGTGCAGTTCGCCAAACAATTTAAGCGCTTTCACGGGATGACGCCGTCAGCTTATCGGCTCCCGCATAAAAAGAGCGCGCCGCAGCGCGCGCACTCGGCTTGACAGCAGTCGGCGTGCTTTATTACCAATCCTGATTTATAAAACATATTTCCGCCTTTTTAAAATAGGCCGGGTGCGCGATATCGGCCTATTTGTATCGGTATCGGTATCAATTCGGTGCGCTTATGATTTGACGTGCTATGATTTAGATCACGCTTTTAACGTCGAATTGTCATTTGCCTCCTTCCGGCACCGCCAGGGTTGCTTGGCTAGCGAACTCTGCAATTAACGCAGGTTTCCCTTTGTTTTTGCGTATTTGGATTATCGCGAGGACGCGACCATGCATGCGTTTGGATTCGGATTGGGCAGTGGCGTCGGTCCGGCTGGCGGCCAGGCGGAAAATAATATCGAGCGCCATAGTCTTCATCACGAGCGTCACGTTCAGGCGCGCCACATTCAAGAGCGCCGCAGCCAGGAACGCCGCAATCAGGAGAGTTTGCTGAAAACGGGCGCGTTGCAGCACGCTATTTTTAATAGTGCCCATTTTTCCAGTATCGCCACCGATGAAAAAGGCGTGATTCAGATTTTTAATGTCGGCGCCGAACGCATGCTCGGTTATTCAGCCGCCGATGTGCTCAACCGTATTACCCCGGCCGATATATCGGATCAGCAGGAAATGGTGGCGCGGGCCGCCGCCCTGAGTCTGGAATTGCAATGCCCCATTTCCCCTGGTATTGAAGCGCTGGTGTTTAAGGCCGCGCGCGGCATCGAAGATATTTACGAATTGACGTATATCCGCAAGGATGGTAGCCGCTTGCCGGCGGTGGTATCGGTGACGGCGTTGCGCGACGATAAAAACGCCATCATCGGTTATTTATTGATCGGCACCGATAACACCGCCCGCAAGCAGGCTGAAGTCGCGCTGCTCAAGGCCAACGCCTTACAGCGCGCCATTTTCAATAGCGCCAATTTTTCCAGCATCGCCACCGATGCCCATGGCGTGATCCAGATTTTCAATGTCGGCGCCGAGCGTATGCTCGGCTATAGCGCCGGCGAAGTGGTGAACCAGATCACCCCGGCCGATATTTCCGATCCGGAGGAAGTGATCGCGCGGGCCCGCGCCTTGAGCCTGGAACTGGGCACGCCCATCCGGCCCGGGGTGGAGGCGCTGGTGTTCAAGGCGTCGCGCGGCATCGAGGATATTTACGAACTGACCTACGTGCGCAAAAACGGCAGCCGCTTTCCCGCCATGGTTTCCGTCACCGCGCTGCGCGACGGTTACGACGACATCATCGGCTATCTCTTGATCGGCACCGATAACACGGCCCGCAAGCAAGTCGAGGCGAACCAGGCGCTGCTCGACCAACGCTTGCGCGATCAGCAGTTTTACACCCGCTCCCTGATCGAATCGAATATCGATGCCTTGATGATGACCGACCCGCACGGCATTATCTCCGACGTCAATCAGCAAATGGTGGCGCTGACCGGGCGCACGCGCGACGAGTTGATCGGCGCGCCCTGTAAAAACTTTTTCACCGACCCGGCCCGGGCCGACGCCGCGATCCGGCGCGTCCTGAGTGAGAACCGGGTCAATGACTACGAGCTGACCGTGCGCGCGCAAGATGGCGCGCAGACCGTGGTGTCCTACAACGCGGCCACCTTTTATGACCGCGACCGCACACTGCAAGGCGTGTTCGCGGCGGCGCGCGACGTCACCGAGCGCAAACGCTTCGAGCGCACCCTGGAAGATAAGAACATCGAGCTGGAACACGCCAGCCGCATGAAATCGGAATTTTTGGCCACCATGTCGCACGAGCTGCGCACCCCGCTCAATGCCATCATCGGCTTTTCGGAAGCCCTCAAAGACGGTTTGATGGGTCCGGTGAGCGCGCTCCAGCACGAGCATATCGACGATATCTTCACCAGCGGCGAGCATTTGCTCGCGCTCATCAACGACATTCTCGATCTGTCGAAAGTGGAAGCGGGCATGATGGCGCTCGAACTCGAGCCGGTCGACCTGAACGGGCTGCTCACCCATAGCCTGAGCATCGTGCGCGACAAGGCGGCGGCCCAGCATGTGGTGCTGGAACTCGATATCGGCGCCGACCTGGGCGTGGTGCAGCTGGACCTGCGCAAGACCAAGCAAATCGTCTACAACATGCTCAGCAACGCGGTCAAGTTCGGCGCCGGTGGTGGCGCGGTTTCGGTGCGCGCCCGACGCGTGCCGCGCGCCGCGGTCGGCACCCTGGCCGGCGACTGGCCGGTGTACGGTTTTTCGCTGGCCGACAACCAATACCACGATTTTCTGGAACTGTGCGTGAGCGACAGCGGCATCGGCATCTCGCGCGACAATATGGGGCGTCTGTTCCAAGCCTTTAGCCAGATCGACAGCAGTCTGGCGCGCAAATTCGCGGGCACCGGGTTGGGTTTGGCCATGATCAAGCAGTTGGCCGAGTTGCAGGGCGGGGCGGTGGCGGTGGCCAGCGCCGAGGGCCGGGGTGCGCGGTTCGCCGTATGGCTGCCGCTGCGCGCGGCGCCCCCGGGCGCCGGCCGGGCTCGCGTTTCAGCGTGAAGGAGCCGCCTTGGCCACCGTACTGATCATTGAAGACAATGCGGCCAACATGAAGTTGAGCTCCTTGCTCTTGCGCCAGGCCGGGCACCGCATCCTGTGCGCGGCCGACGCCGAGAGCGGCCTGTTGACGGCGCGTTCGGCATTGCCCGACCTGATACTGATGGACATACAATTGCCCGGCATGGATGGCTTGGCGGCCGCGGCCTTGCTGAAACAAGACCCGGCCACCGCGCCCATTCCCATCATCGCCCTGACCGCGCTGGCCATGAAGCACGACCAGGAACGCAGCAGGCAAGCCGGCTGCGACGCCTATATCGCCAAACCGCTGCGTTACCGCGCGCTGTACGCGGCCGTCGACACCTTGCTGGCGGACCGGGAGCCACGATGAACGCATCGCCCGGACCCACCATTCTGATCGTCGATGACGAGGCGGTCAACCGGCGCTTGCTGGCCGTGTTGCTCAGGCCAGAAGGCTACCGCACCGAGGGCGCCGCCAGCGGCGAGGAAGCGATAGCCCTGATCAAGGTTTCCGCGCCGGATTTGATCTTGCTCGATATTATGATGCCGGGCATCGATGGCTATCAGGTGGCCAGCATTTTGAAAGCCAACCCGGCCACCTTGAACATTCCCATCATCATGGTCACGGCCCATGCCGAACGGGCCGCCCGCTTGGCCGCGCTGGACGCGGGCGCCGAGGAATTTTTGACCAAGCCGGTGGACCGGGCCGAATTGTGGCTACGGGTGCGCAACCTGCTGCGTCTGAAATCCTTTGGCGATTTGCAACACCACAGCTTCATTTTGGAGCGCCAGGTGCGCGCCCGCACCGCCGATTTGCAGCGCTTTCGCAAGGCGATGGACGCCACCGCCGACGCCATCATGCTCATCAGCCGCAGCACCATGCGTTTTGTCGAGTTCAACGCGGCCAGCTGTTCCATGCTGGGCTACACCCGGGCCGAAATGTTCGCCTTGGGCCCGGCCGCGTTGAGCGGGGCCGACCCTGTTCAGCTGAGCATGGTGTACGACGCCATCATCGCCGGCGACAGCCTGCCCGAACTGAGCGAGACCGAGCTGCGCCGCAAGGACGGCACCACGGTCCAGGTCGAGGTGCATCAGCAAGCCTTGCGCTCGGGTGGCGACTGGATTATCGTCGGCGTGCTGCGCGACGTCACCGAACGGCAGCTGGCGCGCGCGCTGCTCGAGCACCAGGCCCACCACGACATTCTGCCCGGCTTGCCGAACCGGCAGCTGTTTTACGCGACCCTGGCCAAGACCATCGCCCAGGCCGACAAGAATGGCTGGCAAGTGGCGGTCATGTTTGTCGACCTCGACCATTTCAAGAACATCAACGACACGCTTGGCCATGCCATCGGCGACGCCTTGCTGATCGCATGCAGCAGCCGGCTGCAACAGTGCGTGCGCGTGCGCGACATGGTGGGCCGACTGGGCGGCGACGAGTTCGCGCTGGTCTTCATCATGCAGGAAGGGCCGCACGGCGTGGTGCAGGTGGCCAACAAGATCGGCGCCGTGCTGCGCGCCTGCTTCAGTTTGCAAGGCTATGAAGTCAAGGTGAGCGCCAGCATCGGCATCACGGTGTACCCGGACGACGCGCGCGACCCCGATGTTTTGATCAAGTACGCCGACACCGCGATGTACCAGGCCAAGCGGGCCGGGCGCGACACCTACCGCTTTTTCACGGCGCAGATGAACAACGAGGTGTTGCAGCGGCTGGAACTGGAGCGCGCCTTGCGCACGGCGGTCGACCAGCATCAGTTTGTGCTGCATTACCAGCCCAAGGTGCATATCGATAGTGGCCAGGTGGCCGGGCTGGAAGCGCTGCTGCGCTGGGAGCGGCCCGATCACGGCCTGGTGGGGCCGGCGCTGTTCCTGCCGGTGCTTGAAGAGTGCGGCTTGATCGTCAAGGTCGGCAATTGGGTGATCGACCAGGCTTGCCGGCAGATCCGGATCTGGCTCGACACCATTGGCGAGGTGTGCGTGTCGGTCAATGTGGCCGGCCGCCAGTTTGTGGAGGGCGACCTGGACGGTGAGCTGGCGCAAGCGCTGGCGCGGCACCGGGTGCCGGCCGGCTTGCTCGAACTGGAGCTGACCGAAACGGCGCTGATGGACAATACGGAACGCACCAGCGCATGCTTGCGTAAGCTGAAACAGCAGGGGCTGGGCATTTCCATCGACGACTTCGGCACCGGCTATTCCAGCCTGGCCTATCTGCGCCGTTTCCCTATCGATAAGCTCAAGATCGATATCGCCTTCATCCGTGACGTCACCACCAACGCCGACGATGCGGCCATCGTGCTGGCCATCCTCAACATGGCGCACAGCCTGCATCTGGTGGTGGTGGCCGAAGGGGTGGAAACGGCCGCGCAGCTGAGCTATTTGCGGCGCCACCATTGCGACCAGATGCAAGGCTATTATTTCAGCCGCCCGTTGCCGGCGGCCCAGGCCGGCGAACTGCTGCTGCAAAATAAACCTATGGCGCCGGATGACGCGCCGCCGCCGGCGCGCCAGACCTTGCTCATCGTCGACGACGACGCCTTGATGCGCGAACTGTTGCAGCAGCTGTTCGCTCCCGACGGCTACCGCCTCCTCTTGGCGGGGTCGGGCGGCGACGGCTTGCAGCTACTTGCCTTGGAAGAAGTTCAAGTGATCTTGTGTGACCAGAGCATGCCGGAGATGGCGGGCGACGCGTTTTTCGATCGGGTACAGACCATGTATCCGGCCACTTTTCGCATCATGCTCTCCGGTCAGCGCGATCTGGAACCCATGATGGCGGCCGTCAACCGCGGCGCCGTCAACCGTTTTTATACCAAACCCTGGAGCAACCGGCTATTGCGCGACCATGTGCGCGACGGCTTTCGCCAGCAGCGATTGCTCGATCCGGCCGCACGCCCGGCGGACCTGGCAGATCCAGCATAAGGTGGCAGCGCTTGGCACCCTGTCGGAGTGGGGAGTCGAAGCGAAACACACGCTGGGCCAGGCCGCATTTTAAGCCGCAGTGCTCGTAGCGCAAATCATCGCCACCATGGCGGCTTGACGCGCGCCCCCAGATCACGCTTCATTGTTTGCATGGAACTAACATATCGCCTCGGTTACTGATGGTGAAACGCAAATGAAAATTTGCCAGCTAGCGCGCAGGCCATGTTTTTTCCATTTCAAACATTTTGTAGGGTACCCGATGATCAACCTTTGTTCGTTCTCGCCGATTGTCCGGCCACCTAGTCCACGTCCGTTAAGTGCCCCGAAGAAAAGCAGGGCGGAAAATATCGCCGCTGATTATGCGGGCGAAAACGTTTCCGGCAAGGACGAAAAAAAGAATATCGATGCGAGCTTGGCGTTTTTCGACGAATTTGCCAATCAACCCAAAATCAATGATCCGAAGAAGCCTGTTGATACCTATATCAGCGGCTTGATGGAAAAAGCCGCTAAAGTGTGTAACCTTGAGCTCTTGAAATCTTTCGTGGCTGTGCATGATTGCGCAAAAATGAATGTGAATCTACGAAAAATCGGTAAAAATGTTACTGATGAGAATAAAACTGAACTCTATTCGATGCACGACGCTTGGACTGAACAGGTGATGAGCAAGGTCTACGGATTCTCAAAGGAAGATACGACGCTGTTCAACCACCCTGACGTCCGTTCAGTGGTCGATTGCTTCGACGTGCTGGGCAATTCTTCATTTTTAAGAAGAAACGCGTCACCCGATCGCCCGCCCCTGATTAAAGATTTGCTGGAAGCAAAATCAGTTTTTGATAGTGTCGATAACAAGCAGGCCAGAGGCGATAATAATATAATGAATATCGCGAAAGTGTTGGGTGTGAGCGGGAACACCGCAGACCATAAAAATGTCGCCGAAGCGGTATTCAAGAAGCAGTTTTGTATTAATGACGGGAGCAGTTACAAGGATTTTAAAAAAGAACACGGGAAGGCATTCGACCAATTTTTGGGCAATCTGATGAATTGTCGCAAGCAAAATATTGTGGTGGCGAATCCACGTGAATTGTTCAGGACACTGGGCTATACCATTCCTCAAGTCCCCGAAAACTTGAAGACTTTAAGTCATGCTCAACTTGCTGAGGCGCTCAGTAAATTTAATGACGTGTATGCCGGTAAGGAAGTGTCAGCGGAGGTGGAAGGCAAGCCAGATCAGGATGGTAACAAGACAGTGCAAGCGCGGACAGTAAGTTTGAAGCGCACGCCGGGAAATTTTACGCCGAATCGCTTTCATTATCCTCAAACTATGGAATTATTTTGCGTCCCCAAGGCAAAAGTCGAAGGCGACATCTTGCCCACGGCCGGTTCGATTTCTTTCTGATGATTTTTCTTGCACCGCGCCTCACGCACGGCGCTGTGCAAGATGCCCGCCATTTGCTATAGTCAAAAGCTCATTCCGGTTGAGCTGCCGGCGCCGCATTGCCATTTCCTATCATTTGCCATGACCACTAGCCGCGTTTTCGGTACCCCCCTGTCTCCCTCGGCCATCAAGGTCATGTTGCTCGGCTCCGGTGAACTGGGCAAGGAAGTCATCATTTCCTTCCAGCGCCTGGGCGTGGAAGTGATCGCGGTCGACCGCTATGCCAACGCGCCCGGCCATCAAGTGGCGCACCGCGCCCACGTGATCGACATGACCGACGGCGCGGCTCTGGCGGCCCTGATCGCGCTCGAGCGGCCCGACCTGATCGTGCCCGAGATCGAGGCCATCGCCACCGACACCCTGGTGGCGCTGGAAAACGCCGGTAGCATCACCTGCATCCCGACCGCGCGCGCGGCCCTGCTGACCATGAACCGGGAAGGCATCCGCCGCCTGGCCGCCGAAGAGCTGGGGGTGGCCACTTCGCCCTACCGCTTCGCCAGCAGCCTGACCGAGTTGCGGGCCGCGTGCGCCGCAATCGGCTTCCCGTGCGTGGTCAAGCCGGTCATGTCCTCGTCCGGTAAAGGCCAGTCCAAGCTCGATGGCGCCGATCAGGTGGAGCAAGCCTGGCGCCACGCCGCCAGCGGCAGCCGGGTCGATGCCGGCCGCGTGATCGTGGAAGGCTTCATCGATTTCGACTATGAAATCACGCTACTGACGGTGCGCGCCGTGGGCGCCGGCGGCGCCATCGAAACCCGGTTCTGCGAGCCGATCGGTCACGTGCAAGTGCAGGGCGACTATGTGGAATCGTGGCAGCCGCACCGCATGCATCCGGTCGCGTTACAGCGCGCCCAGGACATCGCCCAGAAAATCACGGACGACCTGGGCGGCCTGGGCCTGTTCGGGGTCGAGCTGTTCGTCAAGGACGAGATGGTGTGGTTCTCGGAAGTGAGCCCGCGTCCGCACGACACCGGCATGGTGACCATGGCCAGCCAGGTGCAAAGCGAATTCGAACTGCACGCCAAAGCCATACTCGGCTTGCCGGTCGATGTTAGCCTGCATACGCCGGCCGCCTCCGCCGTGATCTACGGCCAGCACGACGCCAAGGCCATCGCGTTTGAAGGCGTGGCCGAGGCGCTGCGGGTGCCGGGCACCGACATCCGCCTGTTCGGCAAACCGGAATCGTTCGCGCGGCGCCGCATGGGCGTGGCGCTGGCGCGCGCGGCCGATGTCGAGACCGCGCGCGAACGCGCCAAGCGGGCCGCCGCCCTGGTCAAGCCGGTGCGCGCGCCGGCGCCCAAGTAATTCGGAGCGCGCCATGTCGGAACACTCGCATTTTTATGAACCGGCCCAGGGCCACGGTCTGGCCCACGATCCGTTTAACGCCATCGTCGGGCCACGCCCGATCGGCTGGATCGCGTCGCAGGCGCCGGACGGCACGCTCAATCTGGCGCCGTATAGCTTTTTCAACGCCTTTAACTACATCCCGCCCATCATCGGCTTCGCCAGCGTGGGGCGCAAAGACAGTTTGCGCAATATCGAGCGCACCGGAGAATTCGTCTGGAATCTGGCGACCCGGCCGCTGGCCGAGGCGATGAACCGCAGCAGCGCGCCGGCGCCGCCCGAGGTGGACGAATTCGCGCTGGCCGGGCTGGCGACGGCGCCCGGCCGCGTGGTCGGCGTGCCGCGCGTGGCGGCCAGCCCGGTCGCTTTCGAATGCCGCCTGAGCCAGGTCGTGCAGCTGCGCAGCGCCGCCGGCGCCAGCGTCGATACCTGGCTGGTGCTGGGCGAGGTGGTCGGCGTGCATATCGCGCACGCCTTGCTCAAGGACGGGGTCTACGACACGGCCGCCGCCCAGCCTATTATGCGCGGCGGCGGGCCGGCCGATTATTTCGAGGTGCGCCCCGATGCGCTGTTTCGCATGACGCGGCCGGCCTATCCGTAAGCGGGCATCTGGTGGCGTCGATTGTCGCCGCCCGGCAGCGCACTGGCCGGTGTTTCCGGCGCCGCCCACATCGGGGCTAACGCGAAATGATCTGTCCTGGCATACTGCCCGGTCAGGTCGCCCAGGCCCGCCGTATTTGCGCCGTCCAGATGGAATTGAAGCAGGGCGGCCGAGAGCGCCCAGCCGCTGAACGCGGGATGGGCGTCATGCGCAAACGATGCGGCTTCGTTGGCGATGGGGAGGCCGGTGGGGCTGTCGCCTGCGGTACCAGCTTGGTCGGCCAGTTTGGCGGCAACGATGCCATAGTCCCAAACGATGCCGTCCGAAAACTGGATCGTTGACAGCCGATAGTTGACATCGAAATATCGCTTCAAGACCAGTTGATCGGTGCCGCCGAAAACAATGGTCAAGTCATCGACGCCGGCGCCGCCGCCGCGCCGCACTTGGGTCGCTGAGCTCAGCAGGCCGGTGCCCAACTGCAAAAGGTCCAGATTTTTAGCGCCCGTTTTGGCGCCCATGAAGGCGACATCAATGGTGTCCTGGCCATCGCCGAGCGCGAAGATAAAAGTATTGGCGCCGGCGCCGCCACTGATCCGGTCGTCGCCGGTGCCGCCAGCCAGGGTGTCGTTCAAGGCGCCGGCGCCGATGCTGTCGTTGCCGGCGCCGCCGTCGATGTGGTTGGCCGCATCGTACAAGCCGTGCATGGTGTCGTCGCCGGCGCTGCCGTGGTAGATCAATCGCGCTGTCAGGGCCGCATAATCCCAGCTTGTGCCATCGGCGAACACGATGGCGGACAGCCGGTAATTCGGATTGAAATAATTTTTCAGCACCATGCCATCGGTGTCGCCCCAGCTTAAGCGCAGGTCGTTGGCGTCGTTGCCGACGCCGCGCGCGATCTGGGTCGATGCCGGTAACAAGCCGGCGCCCAGTTGCAGCACATCGCGGTTGCTGCTGTTTGGTTTACGGCCCAAAAAACCCATGGTGATAGTGTCTTGCCCGTCACCCAGGTTGAAGACGAAGGTGTCGGTGCCGCCTCCGCCGTTGAGAACATCGTCGCCGCCGCCGCCGTGCAAGGTGGTGTTGCCGGCGCCGCTGTTGAGCGTGTCGTTGCCGGCCTCGCCGTTCAGGGTGTCGCTAACATTGCCGCCATTGATGAGGTCGTCGCCGGCGCCGCCGTTGATGACGTTTGGCGCGTCGGCCAAGCCGCTCAGGGTGTCGTTGCCGTCGCTGCCGCTATAAATGAGCTTGCTGGCGACGGTGGCGTAATCCCATACGCTGCCGTCGGCGAACGCGATTTTGGACAGGCGGTAATTCTGATTGAAATAATTTTTCAAGATGATTTGATCGGCCGCGCCAAAGCTGAGCGTGAGGTCGTTGCCGTTCGGCCCCAAGCCGCGCGTGAGCCGGGCCGCCGCCGGCGCCAAATCCGCACCCAGTTGCAAAACGTCCAGATTTTTACCGCCCGTTTTGGCGCCCAGGAAGGCGACATCGATGGTGTCCTGGCCGTCGCCCAGCGCGAAGATAAAAGTATTGGCGCCGACACCGCCACTGATCCGGTCGTCGCCGGTGCCGCCAGCCAGGGTGTCGTTCAAGGCGCCGGCGCCGATGGTGTCGTTGCCGGCGCCGCCGTCGATGTGGTTGGCCACATCGTACAAGCCCTGCATGGTGTCGTCACCGGCGCTGCCGTGGTAGAGCAGTTGCGCCGTCAGGGCCGCGTAATTCCAGATTACGCCATCGGCGAAGGCAATGGCGGACAACCGGTAATTTGGATTGAAATAATTTTTCACCAAGATGCCATCGGTGCCGCCCCAGCTCAAGCGCAAGTCGTTGGCGGCCTTGCCCACGCCGCGCGCGACCTGGGCCGATGCCGGTACTAAGCCGGCGCCCAGTTGCAGCACATCGCGGTTGATGCTGTTTGATTTACGGCCCAAAAAGCCCACCGTGATGGTGTCTTGCCCATCACCCGGATTGAAGACGAAGGTGTCGGCGCCGGCGCCACCGTTGAGAACATCGTCGCCGGCGCCGCCGTTCAAGGTGGCGTTGCCGGCGCCGCTGTTGAGCGTGTCGTTGCCGGCTTCGCCGTTCAAGGTGTCGCCTAAATTGCCGCCGCTGATGAGGTCGTCGCCGGCGCCGCCGTTGATGACGTTTGGCGCGTCGGCCAAGCCGCTCAGGGTGTCGTTGCCGTCGCTGCCGCTATAAATGAGCTTGCTGGCGACGGTGGCGTAATCCCATACGCTGCCGTCGGCGAACGCGATTTTGGACAGGCGGTAATTCTGATTGAAATAATTTTTCAAGATGATTTGATCGGCCGCGCCAAAGCTGAGCGTGAGGTCGTTGCCGTTCGGCCCCAAGCCGCGCGTGAGCTGGGCCGCCGCTGGCGCCAGATCCGCACCCAGCTGCAAAACGTCCAGATTGTTACCGCCTGTTTTGGCGCCCAGGAAGGCGACATCGATGGTGTCCTGGCCGTCGCCGAGCGCGAAGATAAAGGTGTTGGCGCCGGCGCCGCCGTTGATACGGTCGTCGCCGTTGCCGCCGGCCAGGGTGTCGTTCAAGGCGCCGGCGCTAATGCTGTCATTGCCGGCGCCGCCGTCGATGTGGTTGGCCACGTCGTACAAGCCCTGCATGGTGTCGTCGTCGGCGCTGCCGTGGTAGATCAGTCGCGCCGTCAGGGCCGCGTAATCCCAGCTTGCGCCATCGGCGAACGCGATGGCGGACAGCCGGTAATTCGGATTGAAATAATTTTTCAGCACGATGCCATCGGTGCCGCCCCAGCTCAAGCTCAGGTTGTTGGCGGCGCTGCCCACGCCGCGCGCGATCTGGGTCGATGCCGGCAACAAGCCGACGCCCAGTTGCAGCACATCGCGGTTGATGCCGTTTGGCTTGCGGCTCAAAAAGCCCACGGTGATGGTGTCTTGACCGTCGCCCGGCTTGAAGACGAAGGTGTCGGCGCCGGCCCCGCCGTTGAGGACATCGTCGCCGGCCCCGCCGTTCAAGGTGGCGTTGCCGGCGCCGCCGTTGAGAACATCGTCGCCGCCGCCGCCGATCAAGATGGCGTGGCCGGCGCCGCCGTTGAGGACATCGTCGCCGCCGCCGCCGTTCAAGGTGGCGGCGCCGGCGCCAGCGGTAAGCGTGTCATTGCCGGCTTCGCCGTTCAGGGTGTCGCTCACATTGCCGCCGCTGATGAGGTCGTCGCCCGCGCCGCCGTTGATGACGTTCGGCGCGTCGGCCAAGCCGCTCATGCTGTCGTTGCCGTCGCTGCCGTCATACACCAAGCGGCCGGTGACGGCGCTGTCGTCCCATTCGGTGCCATCGGCAAACGATATATGGGGCCGGCCTGATGAAGTTGTGAAATATTCTTCCACCCGGATTTGAGCGCCGACGCCAAACCACAGCAGTAAATCGGCGTTATGGTCGCCCGCGGCGCGTGTCACGCGCGTCGTGACGCTGGTGATGCCGGCGCCCAGTAGCAGGGTATCGCTGCCTTCGTTCGCATGCCGCCGTATCGTATCTTGCCCGTCGCCAGGATTGAACAGATAGATATCGTTACCGATGCCACCGCTCAGCACATCGTTGCCGGCACCGCCAGAGAGCACATCGTTCCCCGCGCCACCATCGAACACATCGTCGCCTGCGCCGCCAAATAGCAGGTCGTCGGTATCGCCGCCTTGCACGCCGCCACCGTCCGCCGTGGCAAGCGTGATGTGGGCCGCGTCCGTAACCGCCGGGTCCACGCCGCCCGCGCGCAAGGCGCATTCCAGTGCGGTCCAGGCATTGAATCGGCCGCCGGCGAGCTGGGCGCGACCGTAGCGGGCCAACTCGATCCAGTCGTTCAGCCCGTCCGCCGGATTGGCGCTCAAGCCCGCGTTGAGGGCGGCCGTCAACGGCGCGAAATCGTAGTCCACATTGGCCCCGCTGATGCTGACCTGTATGGTATCGAGCAAGGGTTTCAAACGCGTCTGTAGCACAAGCGCGCCGTACACCGATTCGGTCAGCGCCTCATAGCCTTGTTCAAGTTGTGCGGTCTGTTGAGCGAGCAGATCGACGGTGACGGTGCGCCGGCCTTGCGCGTCCAGCTCTCCCAGTACCAGGCCGCTTGTGGTGCCACCGTGAGTTTCGCCCGGCAAGGCAAAATAATAGCGCCCGTTAAAGGCTTCCAGCACGTGCAGTGTGTTTTCCCAAGCCGCTTGCGCGGCGGCGCTGGACCAGACCAGATCCACTGTGGTCGGGTTGCGGTCTTGCATGTGGGCGGTGAGTGTGGCGGTATCGGCCCAGGCCAGCACCAGTTCGCCGAGCAAGGCGCGTTGGCCGGCGCCACTGCCGGCGGCGGCGAAAGCGGCCAGCTTGCTCTTGAGCGCGGCGCCGGCCGCGTTATCCAGACTGGCCGCCTGTTCCAAGTCGCGCACCAGCCCGGCGCCGCGCATGGTGGGCAGCGAGCGCACCTCGTCGCCGACCGCGATGGCGTCGGCAAATTCGCTGTGAAAAGTATCTTGCGCCAAGGCGACGCCGGCCAATTGCGCGGCGGCGCCGACGGGCGCGAGATACGTCCCCAGGTCGGCGATCACGTTGCCGTTGGCCAGTTGCGCCCCATTGGCGGTCCCGGCCACGCCGAGGCTGTCCACGCCGGCTTGGTCCATGGACCACAACTCGGCCGCCTGCGATATGCCGTCCTGGTTCAGGTCGCGCCAGACGCGCAGCGCGCTCCAATGGGCGTCGAGCACGTCCACCTTGCCATCGGCGTTGCTGTCTTCCTGGGCCAGCGCGCCAAAGGCGTCCGATGCGCCGCCGCCCGCGTCCAGCGCGGTGGCGTCGCCAAACAATTCGTGGCCATTGTCGATCATGCCGTTGCCGTCGCGGTCCATGACCAGCAAGCCATCGTCCGTGCCGACCCAACCGGTGCCGGTCTTGACGCCGTCGCCATCGAGGTCGAACAGCACTTGCGACTGAGCGGGGCCACGCGTTTCCACGCCATCAGCGTCCAGGTCGAGCATCAGCGCGGCGTGCCGGACCGGGCTGCGCATGGCGGTGAAGGGCAGGGCGCTCGTGCCGGCAATGGCGGCGTTGGCCGGATCGGGTTGGTTCAGGTAGGCGTGCGCGCGCAGCCACCAGCCCAGCCGGCGTTCGAGCTCGGGGGTGGCATGCTCGCGGTCGATAGGGTTGCCCTGATCGTCGCGCACTTCGTAATACCAGCGCCCGGTCGCCGCGTCGCGATGGTAGCGCTGCTCTGCGGTCGCGCTGGCCACGTCAGCGCGCAAAAATTGCGTCACTCGCCGCACCGCCGACCGGTCCAGGTCAGCCGACCGGCTTGTGTTGCGGCTGTCTTCCAACCCTAACAGCGCGGTCCAGACATGGATGTCCGAGGTCGATGCGCTTGCCGCGTCGGCCGGCACTAGGTGCGCTTCCAGCGCCTGCCGATATGCGGTCGCCATCCCGTCCGCGTTGGGTAGCAGGCCGTCGCCGGCGGCCGTTAGCGCCAGGTAATTGGCGGCGTAGGACTCGGCCACATCCGGCAAGATCGACAAGTCGATCCCGGCGCCGCCCCAGCTCTGCGTGACGATCTGGTCGAAAAATCCGCCCGCTTGCCCGTCGAGATGGGCCGCGTTGATGGCATAGCTGTCGCCCTGGCCGGCGAGACATTGCCACATCGCCAACGCGCCGCCCAGTGCCAAAGCTTGCTGTGCTTGCTCTATCTGTTGCGGGGTAAGTTGTAGCGTCATGGGCAGGTCCGGTTTGATCTGATTATCGGCGGAAATGAAGAGCGCTCATCCCCAGGACAAGTTTCGCCTGTTGATATATGTTACATATTTAGTTTCTACAAATAATAACAGTGGTGCCAGGAAAACTTGGAATATTTATTTATAGCGGGGAATAGCGTGTGAAACGCGGCATGTTTGGGGGAGCGCCGGGGCGGCTTTGCCCGTATGGGCGCGCTGGCGAGTTGATGCGGGGAAGGCATGTGGCGACGCGCCGGATGCGCATTGCGCGCATCCGCCGTTTCAAGGTCGTGCGCCGGTCAGTAGCTGGTCAGGGCCACCGGTGCGCCGTTCTTGAAGGTGAAAATGGTGACTGGCGACTGCTTCATGTCGCCATTGGCATCGAAGGCGTAATTGCCGGCCACGCCTTTATACGACATGGCGGCGATCTCCGGTCCCACCTTGGCCGGATCGATCGAGTCGGCCTTTTGCATCGCTTGCGCGAACAGCAGGGTGGCGTCGTAAAACGAGGCCGCGTAGACATCGGGATTTTGTTTGAAGCGCTGATTAAACTTGGCCTGGAAAGCGGGGCCGCCGGAAGCCTTGTCGAGAATGGCGCCGCCTTGCGAGCACAGCACGTTATCGGCCACGGCGTCACCGCCCAGCTTGCCCATTTCGGCGGTGCAGATGGTATCGCCCCCCAGCAGTTTCGCGCTCATGCCCAACTGCCTCATTTGACGCGCCATCGGCGCGCCCTGCGGCGCATAGCCGCCGAAGAAAATCGCTTCCACGTTTTTCGATTTCAGTTTGGTCAAGATGGAGCTGAAGTCGAACGCCTTATCGGTGGTGAATTCGTGGCCGGCCACCTGCATGCCCGATAACTTGGCCTGCTTTTTAAATTCGTCGGCCACGCCCTGGCCGAAAGCGGTGCGGTCGTCGATCACGGCCACCGTCTTGAGCTTCATTTCCTTGGCCGCGTACATGGCCATTTTCGAGCCGAGCTGGGTATCGCTGGCGTTCACGCGAAACAGATTGCGGTAGCCTTGCTGGGTGATTTTGGGATTGGAAGCCACGGTGGCCATCACCACGCCGGCGTCGTTGTAGGTGCGTGAGGCGGGAATCGTCACGCCCGAGTTGTAGGGCCCAACCACGTATTTGACGCCGCCGTCGATCAGTTTTTGGGCCACCGCCACGCCGGCCTTGGGGTCGGCCTGGTCGTCTTCCGACACCAGTTCAAACTTGATCTTCTTGCCACCGATTGAGATCGGCTTGGCGTTCAATTCCTCGATGGCCAGGCGCACCCCGTTTTCGTTGTCCTTGCCGGAAAAGGCTTGGGCGCCGGACAGCGGACCGCTGTGGCCGATTTTGACGATGGTCTCTTGCGCGCCGGCACTGCCGAACAAACCGAGCAAGGCGAGGGCGGCGGTCAAATGTTTGGATTGCATGTCTTCTCCTGAGTAATAGCAGCCGCGAAAATAGACGCGAACGGCAACCGTGAAACGATTGTCACGGGCCGCAATTATCTCTGATATTACAGGTGGCGAGGCGGTCGGATCGGGGGCCGACCCGCTTCGCCTAGCAGAAGCCGCTTGCTACCCCGCTCGATTAAGGCAGCGTAGGCAGGTTTTTGTACACGCGGCGCGCATACGCCAAGCGGCGGTCCGGGTCACCGCTATTGTAGGCGCCGATGGCTTCACACGAGTTGTACATGCGATGAGCGTTTTAGGCCGGAATCCAGGCGCTCCACTTGCAAGCTCACGCATGGACCGTAATGCTGGCCGACGGCTGCACCGATTGCATTCCGCGCCAAGATTCCTTTTTTCATTTGCATAAACGCAAAAGCAACTCCAAACAAGCAAGTAATTGCATACTTCAAGCGGGGAATAGATTGGCCATCAATGTTGTCGACGACCGCTTGTGACTGCCGGCGCCCAGAGTGTGGATTGCCAGTTCGGCTGGCACTGCCGACATTGAGCACGTCGATAAATTGCTGGATTTGACGTACTGCTCGGTTAGATCGCCCTCAATACTCATCGCATCGCTCCCGCCGAGGTGAAAATTAAGGAGAGAAGCAGACAGCGTCCAGTTGCTCAATGCAAGTTGAGCACCATGAGATTGAGATTGAGATTGATCTTGGAAATAGATTCTGCTTCCAATGAGCAAGTTCGGATTATCCATTCCGGAATTGTCGGGGCCGGGGTACCATTCTTGTAGTAGTGCTTGTTCCCTTACTGCAATAGTGGCAAACGGACCGTTGGCCATGGTTTTGAAAAGCAGCTCGCTACTCTGCATGCCATGGCTTGCGAGCACCACATCGACTGCATCGATGCCGCGCAGCCCTGTGGTTGGAGAACTCTGCAGAACCGTGTCGAGTTGCAACACATCCAGGATGCCGGCGCCTGTCAGCGTGTCGTTGCCAGCGGTGCCGTTGTAGACCAGCTTGCCGGCAACGGTTGCGTAGTCCCATTTGGTGCCGTCGGCGAACTGGATGGTTTGCAGGCGAAAGTCGCTACTGAAATAGTTAGTCAAGGTGATCTGGTCAGCACCGCCGAACATCAGCGTCAGGTCATTGGCAGCGGCGCCCACACCGCGCGTGACTTGCGTCGCCGAGGCCAGCAAACCGGTGCCCAATTTCAGCACGTCCAGGTTTTTGTCGCCGGTTTTGTTAAAAATATACATCTCATTGATCACGTCCTGGCCGGCGCCTTGATTAAAGACGAAGGTATCGACGCCACGGCCTGCGTTGAGCGTGTCGTTGCCGGTGCCGCCCGTTAGGCTGGCGTTGCCGCTGCCTGCCGTGATCAAATCCATGCCATCTCCGCCGTTGAGCAAATCAGCCTGGCCGCCGCCGGTGAGGGTGTCGTTGCCAGCTCCGCCATTGATAATATTAGGCGCATCCAGCAAGCCGGTCAGCGTGTCGTTGCCAGCGGTGCCGTTGTAGACCAGCTTGC
>JAZKGI010000075.1:0-53079 GCA_040385995.1 Pseudomonadota bacterium | reverse complement strand
GGTCAGCTCGCGGCGGGACTTTCACCCACAGGAGTGCGCCCATGCTGGGCGCACAAAACCAAAAAAGCCTGATCGACGATCAGGCTTTTTTGTTGACGGTTGGGTCGGCTGTCAGGCGGCGGCCCGGCCGCCGGCGACAGCGGCGCGGTACAAGGTGGCCAGGAAAGCGAGGAAAATGACCAGGCCGAGCGCCAGATAGATATAGCGCACCGACATCCGGTCGCCCGCATAGCCGACCGCCACATATACCGCCAAGCTGACATAGGAAATAAACATGGCGATGGTGGCCTTGACCTTGCCGAAATAGGCCGGATTGACCTCGGAAACGATGATGGTGTCGGTATGGACCCGGATCACGCAGGCAAGAAAGCCCAGCAGCAGATAGGCGAACGCCGCTTGCTGTACGGTATATGAGGTCAGAAACACCAGTAAGGCGGCCGACATCAGCAGCAAGCCGCCCAGGCCGAATTGCTTACGGCTACATTTTCTGGCCAGATAAGTCAAACTCAGTCCACCCATCAGGGCGCCCGCGCCCCAGGCCGCGTCGATGATGCCGAAGCCGGCCGCCCCCGCATGCAATTCGCGGTCGACGAACACCGGCAGCAGGGTGTTGCAAATATACAAAGTGATATACACAAACATTTGCTGAACCGCCAGCCAGATCACGAAACGCATATTCTTGAAATACACCAAGGTGTCGCGGAACTCCACCAAAAAATTCGGCTTATCCTTGCGTTCGACGGCCAGCTGCGCCGCTTCGGGCGCCTTGATCCAGCAGGTGAGCGCGGCGGACACGAAAAACGAGGCGACATTGATCAGCACCACCAAAGGCGCGCCGAATTCCGTCACCAGCAGGCCGCCCACGCTGGCGCCGCCCAGGCCGCCCACCTGCATGCTCATGTTGCTGACGATATTGGCCTCAAGCAAACGGTCCTTATGGGCCACATTGCGTATCAAGGCCCCCACCGCCGGCTGAAAGAAGTTGTCGCAAATGGCGACCAAAAAGGTGGCCAGATAAATCATCTCGACCGTTAACTTACTGTAGAGCATGGCCAGTGCCACCGGCAGCAGGATCAGTCCCCGCGCCAAGTCGGCGCCCACGCAAATCCAGCGCGTGTTCCAGCGGTCGACCAGAGCCCCGATCCAGGGCGAGAATAAGATGCCCGGCAAGGTAGAGATGACCAAAATCCAGCCGATCGACAAGGCCGAACCGGTCAAAGTGTATAGGAACCAGGACATGGCGATGAAATTCATGCCGCTGCCGATGGCCGTCAGCACCGACGCGGCGGCGTATTTCCTGTATTCCGGGTCCAGCAGGATCGGAAAATTTTTAAACATGATCCTGGTCCACCACGATGGTGATGGCGGCCATGGCGCGCTCGACGTTCTCGATCGCTTGCTCGCGCGAGTCGCCGGTGGCCAGCACATAGCCGTAGCGCACGTTCGAATCGATGAACGCCTTGGCCCGGTCGCCGACCTTGATGCCCACGTCGCAGCGCACCACACCCGGCAAGCCGGCGGCCTGCTCGACCCCGTCGATGGCGCTGACCCGGCCCTCGGGCAAGGTCAGATAGCGGATCGCGGCGCCGCCCGACTTGCTGGGGGTGACGGAGGGGAAACAGCCCGCGAACCCTTGCAAGGTGGCGCCGAACAGATCGACTCCGAAGGCCAGTTCGACCATTTCAAAGATGCGGTCGCCGCCCGTGCGGGTGTGCGATTCGACGATGATGGGCCCTTGTTCGGTGACGATCACTTCGGTATGCGAGGGGCCGTGGCGGTGACCGACGGCGTCGAGGAAGGCGCGCACCAAGGCCTCGATGGCGTCGGTGGTGGCCGGTGGCAAGGCCGAGGGCAAGCTGTGGCCGGTTTCCACAAAGCGCGGATAACCGGTGGTGATCTTGTCGGTCACGCACAGCACGCTGTGCCGGCCGTCCCAACTGATCGCTTCCACGCTCACTTCGGGCCCCGCGACGAATTTTTCGGCCAGGATATCCTGGTCGGGGAAATCGTGTTTGATCACGCTGGCGGTATTGTCGTCTTGCCGGATGGTGGTGAACGCCGCGGCCGCGTCGTCTTGCGAAAACAGCTTGTGGATCTGGCGGCTGCCCACCCCGTTGGCCGGCTTCAAAATGATGGGCCAGCCGCATTGGTGGCCGAACGCCACCACTTGTTCGACGCTGGTGACCACGGCGTGCGGAATCGAGGCGATCCCGGCTTCGCGCATGCGCTCGCGCATCTTGCCTTTATCGCGGGTTAATAATACCGGGGTCAAAGGATTACCATCGATCCCCAGCCGTTCCTTGATCAGCGCCGCATTCATTAAGCCTAATTCGGAAAACGAAACCGCCACCTCGAATGGATGTTTATTGTGAATGGTTTGCACCAGGTCGAGCACGATCTTATCGCTCAATTCGGAAGAGATAATCTGATCCACTATATCGATATCGCGCGGTTTGATATCCGACTTCATTTGCACCAAAGTCAAGTCGAAACCGCAAGCCTTGGCTTTTGCGTAAATATCGGCCCAGCCACCAATCATAATCATCCGACGCGCCAAAATAGTTTCTCCCGAATATAGTCAAAAAATACCTCGCGCCCTGCGGCCGAGCAGCGCCGCACCCAGGTCCGCCGCCCCTAACATTAACACAAAGTTAGCAGCTTAGCAACTTCACACCCGGCCAAGGTCCTTGCGTTAAAACACGCGCAGCGGGAAATCGATCAGCAGCCGGTGGTCGTAAAAGCCGCGCCCCGGATAACCGGGGTCGGCCGCGTGCTTGATCAGCACCAGCGTCACCTTGGCATTGCGCAACACGCCGCTGCCCACCGTCTTGCTGACTTTAAAACCCAGTTCGTGGTGATCGCCGCCCACCGGCTGGCCGTTTTTCCAGTAATTGCCGTGCAATACGCTGTCGGGGGCGGCGTACCGGCGCGCGCCCTCGGCGGCGTCCATACCCCAGCCGTTGACACGCCAGGCCAGCACTTGCCAGCCGGGAAAGCCGGCCGGCTCGCCATTCCATTTGTATTGCACGTGCAGGGAGCGCTCGTCGGGCGCGTTGTAATCGACCCCCACCGAATTGGCCAGGTAAATGCCGTTGGTTTCCTGCACGTAGTCGAAGTAATTGGGGCCGACGATGCGCTGATAGCCCAGCGTCACGGTCGAGGCGCCATGCTGGCCGGCCAGCGACAAGCTGTAAGCTTTGTTGTCGATGGCGCCCTGCAAGCGGCGGCCCTGATCGCGGGTATAGTAAAAATCGGCGCCACCGGTCCAGCGCACCGACTTGGCCTGGCCGACGCTATGGGCCAGCGTGGCGTAATATTGGTCCCACAGGTCGCGCGCGCGGTTGACATAGGCGCTGGCCTTGCCGCCCTCGGCATAGCTCCAGTCGCCGCCCACGTAATCGAAACGGGCGATGCGCACCCCGCCCTCGGTCGACGTGAGCGGCCGCAGATGGCTGTCGCCGCGCGCGTTGACGGCGTCGAAGCTGCCCGCTTGCCAGGCCAGCTGCTCGTCGACCTTGCCAACTAGCGACAGGCCGCGAAAGGTCGGCGGCAGGGCCCGGATATCGTAAGGCGACAACATGGGATTTGCGAGCGCTTGCAAACCGTATTTCAGCACCGTGCCGCCCAGCCTGGCCTTCACATCGTAACGGCCCAAGTAAGCCCAGCCGCCACGGCCCTGACCGCTGCCATCGGCGCGCAGATAGCCTAGATTGCGGGCGCCCTTGCCGCCGTTGAGCTTGACGGCCGCGAAGGGCGACACATCCAGCCCCAGGCCGACCGGACCGTCCGTGTAACCGGATTCCCAATTTACTTGCACGCTTTGTATCCATGCCTCGCGCCGGCCGATCTGGTCGATGTTGAAGTTTTCCGCATAGTGGCGAAAAAACAGATCGAGATGGCTATCGGCAAAGCCGCCAGGCGGCGCGGGCGGCGGCGGCGGCGCGGTAGCGGCAATCACGGCCGAAGGCACCGCGGGGGATCCAACCGCAGGGGCAGCGGCCCCCGTGGCAGCGGCCCCTGGGTAAGCGGCCACCGGGGCAGCGGCCCCCGGGGAAGCGGCCACCGTGGCCGCGTCCACCGTCGGGGCGGGCGCCGCGGCGCGCGCCGGCGCCGCGTTCAGCATGCCGGAGACGGTCAGCGCCAGCATGCAAGTGGCCTTGACCAGCGGCAGCAGCGAACCTGTGTGCAAGCGCATCATATCTGCGCCAACAATTGCGGCAATTGCTGCACGCTGCGCAGGAAAAACGCCGGCTCGACCTCGGCGCTGGTGGTTTGGCCGTCGGCATATTTGCCCGTCCCCACCAGCACGGTGCGCACGCCCACCGCGGCGCCGCCGGCGATATCCGTATGGATGTCGTCGCCCACGATCAAGACTTGCTCGCGCTCGCAACGCAAGCCGGCCAACGCCGTATTGAAAAAGGTCGCCGACGGCTTGCCGGTGACCAGCGCCGTCTTGTTGGCGGCCGCCTCCAACCCCAGCACGAAGGCGCCGCAATCGAGCTTGGCGCCGTCGGTATCGAACCAGAACAGGTTTTTTTGCAAAGCGATCAATTCCGCGCCGGCCCGTAACATCAGGAACGCTTGGTTCAACGCGGCGTAGCTGAAACCGTCGCCGATGTCGCTCACCACCACCACGTCCGGCTTGTCGCTGTCGCGCGCGATGCCGTCAAACATGTCCAGCACGGACGGCGGCACCATCAAATGGCAACGCACGCCCGGGCGTGCCTTGAGCATGGCCACGCACACCGTGGTGGCCGTTTGGACCTCGGCCGCGGCCACCTCGATGCCCGCCTGGCACAAGTCGGCCGCGATGCGGGCCGGCGAACGGCCCGTGATGTTGGTTAAGAAGCGCACTTCCATGCCCTGCCCGCGCGCATGGGCCACGGCCGCCGCGGCGCCTTCGATGGCGGCGCCGCGCGCCACCAGGGTACCGTCGATATCGAACAAAATCGCTTTTACTGTCATGGTCAAATCCGTGAAGTCGTTTAAGTGGCGGACATAATATTTTTCCCGATCAGCATGGACGCGCAGCCCAGCATGAACAGATTGAGCAAGAAGGCGTAGCGGCGCTGATTCATGGCGTCGAAAGCGCGCCGGCCCAGGCCGACGAAGACGGCGCCGCCGATCGCCATGTAAGCCAGCGGATTGGGATACTGCCCGGTCTGGGTCGCGATCAGCACCAGCAGCTGGGTGCCGGCGAACAGCACGTAGCCGAGCGCGATGAATTGGCGGATCGCGAACTTGTCCGTCGACTGGGCCGCCGCATACACCGACAGCAGGCTGCCGCCCATATTGGTCAAGCCGTGCACCAGGCCGATCACCAGCAGCATGGCGCGCCGGTAATCGTTGCAAAACACCATCAGGCGTTCGCGCATCCGGCTCGACAGGCGCAACAGCACGCTCACGATCAAGATGGCGATCACCAGGAAATCGATGCGGATCTTGAGCGTGAGCGTGAGCACCAACAGCAAGCCGAAACCCACGCTGGGCACGGTCCACACCAGCAGCGTTTTGGCCACTGGCAAGTCGAGCCGGCGGTCCAGCAAAAGCTGGAGCGAGCTGACCGTGATCGAGGCGGGCAACAGCACCCACAAGGCGTCGCGGAACGACAGCCCCAGCATCAGCAAGATGGGGGTGCCGAACAAGAGCAAGCCCACCCCGAACAACGATTGCACCATGGCCAACACAGCCACCACCATCATGATCATCATGCCGCGCTCCGTTCAGAAACCACATACGACAAAATGTCGGCCAGTTGCAGCGTCGCCGCCGGCGCGAATGGTTGATAGCGCGCGCTCATGTCGATTAACACCCCGCGCAACCACGGCTCGTCGCTGCACACGGTGTGGTCGCCGCCCTTTTTGCTGTCGCACAGCAGCGGTTCGGCCGCCCCGGCGCGCAGGCGCGTGCCCGGCGGCGCCTGCATGTAATGGCTGCACTGCCAGACCTCGGCCAAGGCGGCGCGCGGTCCCTCGACCAGGCGTATCGGCGGCACGCCTTGTTCCAGTAGCAAACCGTCGAGCCGGGCCAGCACCGCCTCGGCGCTCAAGCCGGCCTCGCGCAGACGCTCGGGATGCCATACGAGCAAGCCGTTTTCGGCCGGATGCAGAAACATCATCGCGCGCTGGTGGTCGATGCGGCCCGTGTCGGCGCACACGGCGAGCACACCTTGCTCCAGGAAAAAGCGATTGGGCGCGATCTGGCGGTATAAGGGCACCATGCCGTGGTCGGAATGGGCCACCACGGTGGTGTCGGAGCCAACCAAGGTGGCGACCTCGGCCAGCAAACCGTCGAGCCAGCCCAGCACGCGCGCGAACAGCGGCGCCAGCGGACCGGGCCGGGTGTCGTCGTGCTGGTCTAGGGCGTAGCGCAAGATCTGGTGGGACAGCAAATCGATCACCGGGTAATACAAGACCACCAGGTCGGCTCCGCCGGCCCGCAAGGCCCACCGGAAGTCGTTGGCGAAGCTGAGATGGACTTCATGCATCAAGTCCACCAACAAGGTTTCGGCGCCGCCCTGGCCGCCTTGGTCCAAGCGGCGCCCCAGCCGGCCATCGTGGTACAGCTTGCCTGGATTGGCGACCACGAAACCGCCGTCCCGCCCGGCCGCGATACGGGCCGCGGCGTCGCTGCCGCGCACCGTCACCGCTTGGTAACCCAAATTGATCAGCATGGGCACGCCGTCGACCCGGGCGCAGCGCACGCCCAGTGCCTGGTGGGTGTGGCCGCCGGCGCGCGCTGGATCGGTCGGCAACGCCAGCCAAACGGTCTGGTCCAGGCGCACCGCCACGTCGTGCGCCTGCCCGGCGCGCGCGCCCCGCGCGCGCGCGATGAAGTCGTCGCCCTGGCGCGTCAATTCCCACTCCAGTTCCAGCTGGGGCAGGCGCAGCACGTCGCCGTCGCCGTGCACCTCCGGCGCCAGCAGCGGTCGCGCAAACACATCGGTTGCCGACAGCAAGGCGGCGCCCAGTTTGTCGGTTTGCATGAAGGGCACGGCGCTGGTGCGGATGGTTTTGCCGGCCGCGGCGTAACGGTCCCACACCATCGGGATGGCGCGCGGCCAGGTGGCGAAACCGTCGCAAAAGCGGGTCGGATCGTCCCCCTCCTGGCAAGGAATGTCGTAACCGGTCAAGCCGTGTTCGGCCGGCAGGGTGCCGCTCCAGATGGTAAACAGGGACGGCGGCGTCTGGCAATTGGGGGCCAGCGGCGCCAGCGCGGCCGTGCGCCCTTGCGCCAGGCAGCTTTGCAAAAAGGGAAAATCGTCACCACCGCCCAGCCGGTTCAACAATTGCTGCGACAAGCCGTCGATCAACAGCCAGACCACGCTAGGCAAGCGCATGCCGCCCCCATTGCCCGGAGCGCGACAAGTGTTGCACCAAGCCGCGCGCTTGAAACGCCAGATCGTCCAACGACGCGTTGTTGACCAGAACCAGGTCGGCCCGGATGCAGGCGATCTGCTGATTAAGATTGCTGTTCTTGACGATGCTCAAGTCGCCGCGCGCGTTCAGGTAGCCGGCCCGCTTCTCGCCGCTGGCGACGATGCGCAAGATTTTGAACCCTTGGCGCTGGAGGTGGGGCCAATCGATCTGATCGTCGCGCAAGTCGTCGTTGATGATCACATCGGCCTGGCAAGCGTCCAGACGCTGCTGAAAATTGTTGATCAAGGAATAGGGATCGATGCGCCGCATTTCGGTGGCGATGATTTCCAGCAAACGCTGGTTCTGCTTATCCTTGGCCACGTCGACCAGCGATTTTTCATAAAAGCTGGCCTGGATTTCGTACAGCGGCTGGGCCAGCTTGAGCACCGCCACCGTCAATCCCATGCTTTCGAACTGCTGCTTGAGCATGCCGGCCAGCGTGCTCTTGCCCGAACCGCTGGGGGCCACCAGACTAAGCCGTGCTTGATTGTTACGGGCCATCGCGTTTGCCTCCGGTAAAGAAGCGCCCTGCGCGCAGGGCGGTGTAATGATTGGAAACGCCGCAGGCGGCTCAGGCCGCTTGCCGCAGCGGCTTGCCGAACACGTGATACCAGGGCGTGGCGCGCAGGGCGGCGGCGATCGCCGGCGGCACCTGTTTGCTCAGGTCCAGACCGGCCGGCTCGATGCCATGCCAACGCGCGGTGCCGAATTCGTGCGGCCACTCGAACAATTGGTCGGCGCTCACGCCGTCTTTTTCCGCCGCGCCCAGGGCGCGCTGGCTGCCGTCGCCATCCGTGTCCACGCTGGGCAAAATCAACGCGCCCAGGCGGCCGCTGCCGGTGGCGCTGGTCTCGATGCTGGCCATCAGCAAGGCCGGATCGATCAGCACCTTGTGCCGGTCGCTCAAGGCGCTGCCGTCCGGCGCGCTGAACGCGACACCGAGGCGGGCCGCCAGCACCGGATGCTGGCGCAAGGTGCCCAAGCCGACGTGCGGATAGTCGGGCCAGCCGCGCGCGCGCAGCACGCCGTCTTGCAGGTCAAGCAAAACCTTGTCGCCGGAAAAATAGCGATAGTGGCCCGAGGCGATCATGGCCAGCATGGTGGTGGTTTTGCCGGCCCCTTTGGGACCGACGATGGCGTGCACCTGCTCGCCGTCGCGCGCGATCACGGCCGCGCTGTGCAGCACCACGCTGCCCTTGGCTTGCTCGACCAGCAAGCCGTAGTAGCGCACCAGCTCGATCAAGTGGATGAAGGCCGCGTCATCGCCGTAAAACGCGACCCGGGCGGCGCCGGCGTCGATCCGGTAGCCGACCGCGCGCAGCGGGTCCCACGCCAGTTGCGCCTGGCCGTCCTGACCCAGCACCACGTTCAGGTTGAACATGGCGGCCGAACTGGCGCGCAGCGCAAAAGGAATGGTGCAGCGGGCCCGCCAATCCTGGCCGAACTGCTCGGCCGGCAGCAAGTCGATGCGCAGATCGACAGGCGGCGTGTCGGGCCCGGCGCACGGCGCGAAATACGGCGTCAAAAAAGCGCGCAGGCGTGTCACCAGCGCCGCGCTGGCCGCTTGCCATGTCAGTTGCAGCCCGAAGCGGCCGTTGCTCAGTACCAGCTCGCTCATGCCGCCTCGCCCGCCAATGCGCGGCCCGCCTTGACATACTCGTCCAGGAAAGTCAGCTTGGAATAATTGGTGCGCTCGTAGCCGATGCCGTGCTCGTCCATGAATTGCTCCACCTTTTCCGTCAGCAGCGCGAAGTCGCGGTAAATGGTGGCCTCGTCCGGTTCGCCGCGCGTCTTCAGATACTCGATTTCGCACTGTTGTAACCGGCCCCGGCTGGTCCGGTCGTCGCGCACCCGGCTATCCTCGAAATTGACCATGAATATATTGCCCGTCGCCAGCACCTCGCAAGCGATGTCATACCGGGTGCGGCGCCACGATGGCAGCATTTCGATCGGCAATTCGAAGAACTCGGCCAGCGCCGCCTCCGGCGTGGTGGCGATGGTCTGGTCGCCGTAATTGCGCTCCCAGCGCTCGAGCGCGTCCTCGGCATACAGTTTTTTCTTGAACGTGACTACCGGCTCGTCCCATTCGGTCTTGCGCTTGCGGCTCCAGTGCATGATGGACAGGTAGCCGGCCGCGTTCTCCACGTTAGGCAAGATGCGGGCGAAGTCGTTGTCGTAGGCCCAGTGTTCCAGTTCGTCGCCCAGTTGCAGCGCGAAGCCGGGCACCTTGCCATCGCCGAACTTGGCATACAGGGCCCGGTTCACTTCGTGGTAATCGAACTGGCCGCGGATATGGAACTTCTGCTCGAGCTCGGTATCCGGCATGCCCTTGATGTAGTAGCACTCGAAATTGTTGACGAAGATGTGGTTGGCCTCGAAAGCGGCGCGCAGCGCCGTCTCCAGTTGTGCGCCGGGGGCGGGCGCCACCGCGTGGTGGGGCCGGATCAGGTGCGTGATATGGCTTTCGACCCGGGTCAGCAAATGGGTGATCTGGAACACCCCATTGTCGAAGCGCACCGCCGCCAGCGGCAATTCCTCGATCGCCAAGTTGGCGCAGGCCCGTTCGGGCGCGCTGTCGTCGCACCAGGCCAGCGCGCCATCGACGACGGTGGCGGCCGGTTTGCTGGGGCCGCGCACATCGATCAGCAGGGAATGGAGCGCGTCCGGCCCGGGCGCGGCGTGCAGCCGCAGCCCGCCTTCGCCGGCTTGCAGCGGTTCGTTATGACGCAACTTCCAACTACCAAACACAATATAGAGACTGGACATGGATTTTATGATGTGAGAGTGGATGGAGTCGGCTCAGGCGGCCAGCTTGTCGGCTTGGCGCACGAAATCGAGCTTGGAAAAGGTATCGTGTTCGAAGCCGATCTGATGCCGCACCAGGAATTGGCGGGTGTAGTCGGCCACGACCTCGAACTCTTCCATCACCCCGCGCAGGGGCGCGAAGGTGCGGCTGCGGCAGTATTCGACTTCGCACTGGGAAAACGCGTGAGCCGGCTCGACCGTACGGCAAATGTCGAAATAAACGCCGTAAATATTGCCCGTGGCCAGAGACTCGAAATTGACGTCGAAACGCTTGCGCCGGAACGGCGGCAGGCGCTTGACGGGCGCGTCGGTCATGCCGGCCACATGCGCGGCGATCTGGTCGAAGCGCAGCTCGACGTTGCCGGCCACGGTTTCGCGCCGGATTTCGGCGTTTTCCTTGAACCACTTGCGCTTGACCGTCATGCGCCCGTCGGCCTGGGGAATGAAGGAAATGTAACCGCGCTCCTCGTCGGCGCCCAGCACGTCGAAAATATGCGATTCATAGTCGAACACCTGGAATTCGCGGTCCAGCTCGGGCACGAAACCGGCGATTTTTCCGGCTAACATTTCCTGGTACAAGAGGTTGTTCAAACGCCAGGTATCGGGAATGCCCTTGAAGGTAAATTTACGCTCGATTTCCATGGCCGGCAGCCACTTGGTATACCAGCAGTCGTCGTTGAACAGGGGCCAGGCTTGGGTCAGTTTCGGATAGCCCTGCAACAACGCCTCGGACAGCGCCTGCCACTGATTGGCCGGGTCCGGGTAGGGTTGGCGGTGATACTGCATGAAAATGGCGCCGGGCTCGCCCTGCTGCATGTAATGGTAGAGCTCGATCGAGCCATCCTGGAGCACGCCGGCCACGGCCGGCACCAGGTTGGCGCAGGCGGGCAGCGCCGCCGACGCGCCGAGCTGATCGACAATGCCTTGCAGCGTGGCCGCCGCCGCCGCGCTGGCGGCCCGCTGCGGCTGGCTAAAGAAACGGAAATCGTAGGCGAAGGGCGCGAAGCCGCTGCCAACTTGACCGGCCAGATGCACTTCGCTGACCAGCAGGCCGCCCTCCGAAAAGAACAGGCCGTTGGCGCCATGCACGATGCCCTGGGCCTGACCGACCAGCACGATATGCGGCGCGTACGGCGTCGACACCGGCGCGCAATGGTCGCCGGCGGTAAACAGGGCGAGAACGATTTGTTGGGACATGGTTAATCCTGATGTGATGAAGTTAAACCGAAGAGGTGTCGACCACCGCGTGCGACTGGCCCAGCGCATGCCGGTACAGCTCGCGCGAACCGAGCGCCGGCACCCCGTGCTCGCGCAACAAGATGGCCAGATGGCACAGGGTGGACGCTTGTTCGAAAATGAAGCCGGCCGCGTACGGCACCAGCGAAGCGAGGGCCGCGTAGGGGCGGGGCGACAAAATGATCACGGGCGCATTGGAGGCTTGGATGCGCTCGAAAATCTGCTGAATCAGCGGGCCCAGTTCCTCGGGCGTGGGAATGTTGGTCAGCGACACGCTGGCGGCGATGCTCAATTCCTCCAGGCCGCGGCTGGCCTCGACCACCAGCGACTTGCCGTTGGCGTAGCCGGCCGAGATGATGCGGCCACCGCCGACCGGGGCGTTGCCGGCGGCCGCGCTGATGGGCGAAAAGTCAATCAGGCACAGGCTGCCATCGCTGATCACCCATTCCAGTTGCACCTGGCCGAAATGGGCGGCCGCCGCCAAGGTGGCGCGGTGCAAGGCTTGCAAATGTTCGCGTCCGAGCAGCGGGCCGGTCACCGCGCAAGCGGTATGGGGCACGCCGTCGGCGCCGATCACCACGGTGCTGGTGTCGGCGGTGCCGCGGTTAATCGCCAGCAAGCCGTCGGGCGACACTTCCACCAGCACGTGCGGCTCGGCGCCCTCGCCGATGATGTGGGTGATCAAGCCCGCCTCGCCCTGCACGAAATCGCGCACCACGAACGTGCTGGGACCGTCGCGCAGCAAATCGCGCAGGCGCGCCACCAGCTCTTCCTTGGGCAACATTTGCTGGCGCAAGTGACGCGAAAAATCGAGCACCTGGGTCGGCCGGCTAAAGCGCTCCAGCAAGGCCGCCACCTGGTCCGGCCGATCCATGCCTTGCAAATTGGCGCGGATCAGCAAGGCGGCGCCGGCCGGCACGCCGGCGCCTTGGGCGAAATCGGCCAAAGGCTTGCGTTTGCTTCTAAAATACTGGGCGAAATCGGGCAAGGGCTTGTACTGTTCCAGGCTGGCGTCGGCGCTCACGTACAGATCGACGAACTCGCACACCGGGCCGCCGTGCGCGGCGGCGCGCGCCACGCTGGTGATCGGGCGCGCTTGCAGCAGCCAAACCTGACGGCCATCATGGGCCCATTCGATATCGGTGGGTCCGCCCAGGTGGCGCGCCGCCACCGTCATCAGCTCGTTGACCTGATGCAGCATGGCATGGTGAGCAGCCAGTTCCGGGTCCGCTTCGAGCAGGCCGTCGCGGATGCGGGCCTGGGCGCCGGCGTCGCTGCCCGACACCAGTTGCTCGCCCAGCCCGGCGGTCGCCTCGATCAGCACACTGTCCTCGCCCGTCACCGGGTCGTGGCTGAAGGCCACCCCGGCCCATTGCGCCTCGACCATCGTTTGCAAGATGACCGTCATCGCGCCGGGCGAGCTCAGTAGTCCCAAGCGCAAGCGCTCGAGCAAGGTGGCGCGGCTACAATTCGATAGCCAGACCCGGGTGATGGCTTGCTTGACTTCGTCGAGCCCGCGCACGTTCAAGAAGGTGGCGAACAGGCCGGCGAAGCTGTGGCCCTGGGCGTCCTCCACATGGCTCGACGAACGCACCGCCAGCGCCATCTCGAACGCCAGTCCGGCCTCCCGCAGCCGGTCCGCGAGCAGGGCGTCGGCGCCGGGCTGCCAGGCGAGCGGCTCGATCTGCTCCAGTTCGATCAAGTGACGGTCCAGAAAGGCGGCCGCCGTCAGGTTAATGGTGGTGAAAATATTGTCGATCTTGTCGCGCACGTGGCCGTAATTGCTCCACAATTGGGGGAAATCGCGTTCGTCGATACAGATGAGGGCGGGAACCGGCAGCAGCGCTGCCAGCGCACGTAAAGTGGAATATTTGTTTGACACGAAGGATCCAGTGTGATGGGGGACCGAACCGGCGGGCTCAGGCGGCCAATTCTTGTTCGACCAGGTCCAGGCGGGCCGCGTCGAAGCGTTTTTGATGAAAATCGATGTGGCTGCGCGACGACAGCACCCCTTGGGCGTGTTGATACTTGCCATCGTAAAGATTGATGTGGCCACGCACATGCCAGAACATCATCTGGCCGATATTCATGCCGGCGTACACCCGCACCGGGTGCAGGCAATACAGCTGGATGGTCCACTTGCCGATGAAGCCGATGTCGCCCAGGGGCGCCGACAAATTGATGAACATGCCGAGCCGGGCGATCGACGAGCGCGCCGCATAGGTGGGCACGAAGTGATTGCTGCCCATGGTTTCGATGGTCGAAGCCAGATACAGACGGTTGGCATCGAGTATCAAGCCTTCCGGCGGGATCATGATGGTTTTGGTCTTGTTGGCCTTGGACGGATCGATCACGTCCTCGTCGTACACCACCAGCTCGTCGTTGAGCCGAAAGTTATAACTGTTCGGATTCACGCTGTCCGGATTAAAGGGCGCGATAACGATGTCGCCGATGGCGACCCGATTTGAGATTTCTTCACCAGTAAGTATCATAATCAATCCAAAAATGATTTAGATGCGACAACCGACATCGACTGCACATAGCGCCCTTGATAGGGTGAGATGGCGCCAAAATTCTGCCAAAAACACACTTTCCCTATTTGCATCCTCGGAAACACACGCACACGCTGTGCCACGCAGATTTCCAGCGTCCAGTGAATGACAGCCCCGACATGTCCGAGCGGCGCGCTGGTCTGTATCCAGATGCCTTGCGCCGACGTGGACAAATTCGCGAACAATTCGGACGTGAAGCGCACCCCGCCGATTTGTTCCAATGTATGCCCCAGATAAAACCGCCCCGGCTCCAGGATCAGGCCTTCCTCGGGAATATCGATCTCGCTGCTTTTCGCGGTACGGCGCGCGTCGATGAACGGCTCGTCGTATTCGATCAGCGTTTTCCCGAGGTGGATCCCGTAGGAATTTTGCTCCAGGCAGGTTTCGTCGTAGGGCTCGATGACGATCTGCTTTGCCAGCCGCATCGCGGCGATTTCGCTACCAGTAAGAATCACGCTGCATCCTTCATCATCGGCCCGGCGAGGGTGGGGCGGCTCATGCCGGCACCAGCGCGATCTTGATTTGAGAAAAAGTATGGTCGGCGGTGGCCAGCGCGTCTTCCAGGCTATCGCCGGTGGTGCCGATATAGCCGAAAATATCGTTGCCATGGGGCGGGCGCACAATGGTTTGCCCGAGCAAGGACAACACGCGGAAGTTAAAAATGTTCGGGTTGTCCAGCAAGTTGTCCGGAATATGAATGCCGGCCAATGTGCCGCCCTCGCACAACATGGTTAATCCCACCGCGACCTTGCCGGTTGGCTCGAGCGCCGGCGCCTCGGGCGCGCTGCCCTGGGCGATATGCAGCGCCGTGGTGATCGGACAATAACCATAACTGAGCTTGGCCATGAATTGCAGCGAACCGCCGCCGGGGCGGGCGGCGATTTCCACGATATGCGGCCGGCCCTGGTGGAAACGCAGCTCCGCATGCAGCACCGCGTTTTCGATGCCTTGGGCCCGCGCCCCGAGGCGGATCGCTTCCTTGAGCGCGGCGATGGAGGCGGCCGGAAGCGAGCTGGGCGTCTTGTACAGGTCATGATCGAAGGTATCCATCTCGATCGACAAGCGGTCGGCGACCGAACCGAGCGACACCTCACCGTCGCGCACCACCGCCTCCACGCAATGTTCCGAACCATCCAGATACGCTTCGACCAGCATGCCGTGCGGCCCCATGTCGGTGCCCTCGGCCTCGAAGTAGCGATGCGAATGCTTGTCGTTGCCGGCCTTGGCCAGGCCGAAGCGTAGCCGCATCTGTTCGGCGTCGGCGACCCGGTACACATGCTCGGAATCGCCGCCCAGGGTGGGCTTGATCACCACCGGATAACCGATTTCTTGCGCGAACGCGAGCGCTTGCTCCACCGTGTCGCACGGGGCGAACGGGGGATGCGGCGCGCCATGGCGCCGGTGCGCTTCGCGCATCAAGAGCTTGTTGCGGCTTTGGCGCGCCGCTTCCGGGCTGAGCCCCCGCAAGCCGAGTTGCTCGCCGATCAGCGCGGTGGCGATCACCGACGTTTCATCGTTGGTGATGATGGCGTCGAAACGCTCTTGCTGGTGCCACTCGCGGGCCAGGGCCAGCAATTGCTCGATGTCGCGCGAGTCGGCCGTGCGCACCCCGGCAAACGGATACGGGGCCAGGCTGGGACTGGAGGTCAGGTAATACAGCGCATAACCATGCGAGGAAAAAATATCATAGCGCGGATGGAAAGCGGCGCCACGGCTGATCACTTCAACGATTAATAATTTTTTCATTTCGTACCGATAGTTATTTACATCCATATTCGTCGAGCCGCCCAATGCCGTGAATTTATCGAACCATAGGGGCATGCGGGCGCCCTCAGCTGAAAATGATGTTCAGCCGCTTCAGAAAACCGGAAGATAAGGCGTTAGGCTACAAAGAAGTGCAACAGGGCGGCTTAGGTGTTTTCTCAAAAGAGAAACCCGGACCTCTCATACCGTACGATAAATTTACTGTACTTAGGCGACCCGCACCCTGATCTACATCATCAAAACGATCGATTAACCGAAAAAGCAGCGCGCGCGTCATGGAAAATCGTTTTCTCATTTATCACCGGCAAATTCAATTATCCCTACATGACCCTTGGGCTACGGGCAGGGCTGCTTACATCGCGCAGCCAAGCAGGCGGCGCGCGTCTGGCGCAACGGCAGGTACACGACACAATGCGCGCCCGGCCAACCCGATCGGGTCGCGCAAAGTACCGCAAGGCCTTGATTACCAAGCTCTATTGTTCTTATACCGCAAGTTAATTGTATCGGCATAATTAAGAAATTGCAAAGCATAAGTATAAATTAAGTATACCGTTTATATGTTTCGCCGCCGCGCCGGGACCGTCGTTGCACCGCACCATAGGCGCGCGATACAACCCGGCACGCCCAGCCCTTTTTCCTTGTTTTCAGAGGAGAATCAAGCCGGGTACGGGTACTAAATGGCGGCATATATCACATGCCATATGCTAGACTAGCAGAAATGATAATATCCATATGGAAATAATAAAAAAATAATACAGTGAATCTTAATTTATTAAAACAATTGATTGACATGATAGGATCGGCCCAGGGCCTGCCCCGGATGGGTGGCGAGGCGCGCCAGGACAGGGTTGGGCGGGAAAATGGTGCGCTGCGCAGAAACCACAGCGGGAGGGCGAAGGGGTCGGCCGCACAACAGCGAACGGCGCGCGGCGTGCGGCATACGAAACCCGGTGAGCGGCTAGACCGTGGCGGCCCAGCCTTGGCGGATGCCGTCCATGCAGGCGACGAAAGCGCGCGCCCGTGTGGTGACGGCGCCGTAGTCGCCGTCGGCGGCCGGCCCCGTCAAACTGCTGCCGATCCCCACCGCCAGCGCGCCATGGGCGAACCAGGCCGCCAGGTTATCGACGCTTACCCCGCCGGTCGGCATCAGGGGCGCCTGCGGCAGCGGCGCGCGCAGCGCCTTGATATACGCCGGTCCAAACACTTCGGCGGGGAAAATTTTGACGATGTCGGCACCCGCTTCCAGCGCGCCCACGATTTCGGTCGGCGTCATCACGCCCGGCATCGACAACACTTGGTAGCGCTGGCACAGACGGATCGTCTCCAGATTCACACTGGGCGAAATGATGAACTGCGCGCCGGCCAGAATCGCCAGGCGCGCCGTCTCCGGATCGAGCACGGTGCCGGCGCCCAGCATGACGCCGGCGCCGTGGCGCCGGCGCAGGGCACCGATCACCTCCAACGTGTCGGGCGTGGTGAACGCCACTTCAAGCGCCGTGATGCCGCCGGCGATGCACGCTTCGGCCATGTGCAGCGCGGCCTCGGCGCTGTCGGCGCGCACGATGGCCACCATGCGGCGCGCCACGATGCCTTGAAAAATTTCGTGTTTCAACATAAGGGTTCCTTAGCCTTGGGGTAGCGTCGCGGCCTCATGCCGGGACGCCGAAACGCGTTTCCGGCAAGCCGCGCACGCCGGTCAGCAAGGCGGAGTGAAACAAGCCGCCGGCTTGCGGCTCGTCGGCCAGCATGCTCGCCGACAGTCCTTCCTGCGCGCTGGTGACGAACAATTGATTCAAGTCGGTCCCGCCCAGGCAAGGGCAGCTGGGCTGGGACACCGGCACATGGACGATGCGCTCGGTGGAGCCGTCCGGGCGGTAGCGCACCACGCGCGCGCCGCCCCACTGGGCGCTCCACAGGCAACCTTCGGCGTCGACCGTGGCGCCGTCGGGCGCGGCCGGCCCCGCTCCCACATCGACGAAGGTGCGCACCGGTTGCGGGTCGCCCCTGGCATAGCCGTCCCAGCGGAAAATTTTCTTGTGCATCGAGTCGCAAAAGTACATGCTGGCCCCGTCCGGGCTGAAGCAGATGCTGTTGGGAATGGCCACCTTGGGCAGCGGCAGCATTTCCAGACTCAGATCGTGATTAAGACGGTAAAAACTGCCGATCGGCTTGCGCCCGGGGTGCTCGTTCAAGGTGCCGAACACCAGCCGGCCCTGACGGTCGCAACGGCCGTCGTTCAAGCGGGTGCCGGGCAGATCGGCCTCGACCTGGCAAATGGGCGTGACGGCGCCACTGGACAAGTGGAAAAACGCCAGCCGCGAGGCCAGGCCGAGCAGCAGCACTTCGGGGTCGGCCGTGAGCGCGAAACAGGCCAGCCGCTCCGGCATGGTCCATTGCGCGCGCTGCCCGCTTTCCGGCTGATAACTGTGCAGGATGGCCGATTCGATATCGGTCCATAACACGCACCGGGTGCGCGGGCACCAGATCACGCCCTCGCCCAGATAATTCCGGGCATCGACCACCAGATCGAGTCGCGCGCTCATGGCCGCCTCAGTGCGATTCACGCGGCACCGCCGAACCGCGGCAACCGACCAGGAAGTCCAGATCGACCCCCTCGTCGGCCTGGGTCACGTGCTTGATGTACATGGCCTGGTAGCCGCCCCGCATGGCCGGCTCGGGCGCGGTCCACAGCGCGCGCCGGGTGGCCAGCTCGGCCTCGCTGACGTCCAGATGCAGGCGCCGGCCCGTCACGTCGAGCTCGATCATATCGCCATCCCGCACCAGCGCCAGCGGGCCGCCCATGGCCGCCTCGGGCGCCACATGCAACACCACCGTGCCATAAGCGGTGCCGCTCATGCGCGCGTCGGAAATGCGCACCATGTCCTTGACGCCCTGTTCCAGCAGCTTTTTCGGCAAACCCATATTGCCCACCTCGGCCATGCCGGGATAGCCTTTCGGGCCGCAGTTTTGCAGCACCATCACGCAGCTGGCGTCGATGTCGAGGGCCGGATCGTCGATGCGTTCCTTGTAATGTTCAATACTGGAAAACACCACCGCGCGGCCGCGGTGCTGCATCAGGGCCGGGGTGGCGGCCGAGGGCTTGATGATGGCGCCGCGGGGCGACAGATTGCCGCGCAACACGGCTATGCCGCCCTCTTCCTTGAACGGCGAGGCCAGCGGGGTGATCACCTCGGGGTTGAAATTTTCCGCGTCGGCCACGTTGGCGGCCATGCTCGAGCCGGTCACCGTGAGCGCCTCGCCATGCAGGCTGCCCAGCAGCTCGCGGATAATCACCGGCAAGCCGCCCGCGTAATAAAAGTCTTCCATCAGATAGCGGCCCGATGGCATCAAGTTGAGCAGGCAAGGCACGTCGCGCCCCAGCCGGTCCCAATCGGCCAGGCTGACCTCGACCCCGATCCGTCCGGCAATCGCCAGCAGATGCACCACCGCGTTGGTCGAGCCGCCGATGGCGCCGTTGACCATGATGGCGTTCTCAAACGCTTGCTTGGTCAGGATGGTCGACAGCGTCAAGTCTTCGTGCACCATGCCGACGATGCGCCGTCCGGTCAATTGGGCTTGCAGCTTGCGGCGCGCGTCGACGGCCGGAATGGCGGCGTTGCCGGGCAAGGTCACGCCCAGCGCCTCGACCATGCTGGCCATGGTCGAGGCGGTGCCCATGGTCATGCAGTGGCCGGTCGAACGCGACATGCACGATTCGGCCTGCTTGAACTGGTCCAGCGTCATGCGCCCGGCCCGCACATCCTCGGAAAACTTCCACACATCGGTGCCGGAACCGATCGGCTTGCCCCGGTAATTGCCGTTGAGCATGGGTCCGCCCGACAGCACGATGGTCGGCAAGTCCACGCTGGCCGCGCCCATCAGCAGCGCCGGGGTGGTCTTGTCGCAACCGGTGAGCAGCACCACGCCGTCGATCGGATTGCCGCGGATCGATTCTTCCACATCCATGCTGGCCAGATTGCGAAACAACATGGCGGTCGGGCGCAGATTCGATTCGCCCAGCGACATGGCGGGAAACTCGACCGGAAAGCCGCCCGCTTCCAGCACGCCGCGCTTGACGGCTTCGGCCAGCTCGCGGAAGTGGCCATTGCAGGGCGTTAATTCGGACCAGGTATTGCAGATGCCGATCACGGGACGGCCGTCGAAGGCGTCGCTCGGATGGCCCTGGTTTTTCATCCAGCTGCGGTGAATGAAGCTGTCCTTGTCGTCGCCGCCGAACCAGGCTTGCGAGCGCAGCGGCCGTTTTGGAATAGTCATGTCGTCTCGTTGGTATGGGTGGGGGTGGCGTCGGCGCCCGGCAAGCCGCGCACGCGGGCGATGGCGATGGCGCCCGCGCCGGCCAGATCGGCCTGCTGCTCGTCGCTGACCACCAGTCGCTTGCCGTAGAAGAAACCGTTTTCCTCGATCAGCAGCGACAGGGCTTGTCTGAGCATCGGTTTGCCCGTGATGACGATCGGGGTATCGGGCCGCATCTGGATCGCGCTGCTGTTTTTGAGCGCCAGCAGGTCGCCGCTGAGCACCGCGCCCAACAAGAAGTTGGCGCGCGCGTTGCGCTCGACGGCGGTGAACTGGCCCAGGGTGCGCACGCAAAAGCAGGCGCGCGCCAGACCGGTGCGCTGGGCGGCGGCGGCGCCGGCCAGCACCATTTCGGGCACCAGTTCCTCGGCGAAACCGGCTTCCAGGGTTTGGCTGATCAAGGTGTGCTGGGTAATCACTTGCAGCAATTCGCCGGCCAGGCTGGTGGCGCAGCCGACGATGCGGCCCGCCTTGTCAACGCTGACCAGTTTGGTATGCGAGCCGGGCAGGATCAGCATGGCCGCGCCCTCCAGCGGCAGCCGCGCGAGCAAGCCGATGGTCTCGGTTTCCTCGCCGCGCATCATGTCCATCGCCTCGACATTGTGCAAGCCGACTTGGCCGACCTGGTTGCGCACCCCGGGAATGAGCCACAGCGGCTGGGCAAACACTTCCGGCATCGAAACGCGCACCATGCCCTGGGCCAGCGCGTCCAGTCCGGCCGGCGCCGGCAAATGCGGCACTTCCAGCAGGCCCAAAGCCGAAGTGATCATGCCGGAGGCCAGCGCCAGCCCGACCGCGTCGGCCCCAATGCCGGCCTGGGTCAGGCAACCGCAGATGGTATCGCGCACGGCCTGCTTGAGGGCGTAATTATGGCCGTCGATGGCGGTATCGCGCACCCCGCTTTCCACCTGCGCGCGGGCCAGCGGCGTGCCGTCTTGCCACAGGGTGCTACGGGTATTGGTGGTACCGGCATCGATGGTGACGATATACATGAATTTTGGGTATCAAAGCAACAAGATAAGCCCATGGTAAATCTGCGACTAATATCTTACCAATCAATTATTAGGCTTATGCGATATCGATTCTGATATGATCGAACGCATGAATACGCTCAATCCCAACTGGTTCTTGCGGGCCCGCCTGAAAACGCGCCAATTGCTGTTGCTGATCGCGCTAGACGAGCAGCGCAACATCCACCGCGCCGCCGAAGAGCTGCACATGACGCAGCCGGCCGCCTCCAAGCAGCTCAAGGACCTGGAAGACATGCTCGAAGTGTCGCTGTTCGACCGCCTGCCGCGCGGCATGCAACCGACCATTTACGGCGAGAGCATGATACGGCACGCGCGCATGGCGCTGACCAGCCTGTCGCTGGCGCACGACGACATCGTCGCCCTCAAGAACGGACTGGCCGGCCAGGTCGATATCGGCGTGATCATGGCGCCCACCATGTCGGTGATTCCGCGCGCCATTTCGCGCGTCAAGCAAGTGTCGCCCCTGCTGCGCATCGGGGTGTGCATGGAGACCAGCAATATCTTGCTGGAACGGCTGCAACGGGGCAGCCTGGACTTCATGGTGGGACGTATTTTGGAAGACAAGGCGGACCCCGACTTGGCGTATCAGGAACTGGCCGAGGAAGCCGTGTGCGCGGTGGCGCGGGTCGGTCATCCGCTGGCCGCGCTGCGCGACTTGACGCTGGCCCAGATCGCGCCGGCGCCGTGGATTTTGCCGCCCCACGGCAGCGTATTGCGCCACCGCTGCGACATGATGTTTCGCGGCGCGGGGCTGCAACCGCCGGCCGATGTGGTCGACACCACCGCCCTGCTCTTGATCATCGCGCTCATGCAGCAGACCGACTCGCTGCACGTGATGCCGGTCGATGTGGCGCGCCATTACGCCTCGCTCAACATCCTCAGCATTCTGCCGATCGCGCTGCCGTGCAAGATGGACGGGTTCGGCATCGTCACCCGGCGCGGCCATCTGCTCTCGCCCGGCGCCGCGGTGCTGCTCGACGCGATACGGGTGGCGGCCGACGAAGTCTACCAACCGGCGCCGCCGCTGGCGCGGTGAGCCAAGCCCACCGCGCCGTAAGCGCTTACGCGGCTTTGGACGACAGACGCTTCAAGCGCTCCAGCGTGGTTTCGCCGGGCGTGTCTTGGCTGACCGATTTACGGATCGCATCGATCTCGGCGGCCTGGTCGAGCGGCTTTTGCCCGATATCGGCCACGATGCGGGCGCCGGCCGCTTCATTGCTGACGGCTTGGGCGCGTTTGGTGAGCGCGTTCAAGGCGGTCGAATTGCCCTGCATGCCAGTCAAGCCGGCCAACTGGCCTTGCCGCTCGATACGCATGTCCTGCAACTGTTTTTGCGCCTTGGCCGCGGCCAGCGCTTGCAGCGCCTTCTTGGCCTGGGCATCGAAATCGGCCAGCTGCTTGCTGAGCGCATCGATAATTTTTTGCAGCTCGTCCATATACGCCTTGGCGTCGGCTTCTTCTTGAATCTCTTGCGGCAGGCGGCTCTTGTTCGCTTCGAGCTCGTCGCAGAACATGGTCACGGTCGCTTCCGAAATGGACCCGGCGGCCAGACGCTCGGCCAGCTTTTCAGTGGCCTTTTCATCGGTGGCGATCAAGTTGCGCAAACTGACCACGTCGTTGTGCTCCTTGTCGAAAGCGGAGCGGGCCGAGGCCAGCATCTGCGCGGTGGCGCGCAGGGTGTCGGCCAGGCGGTCGCGGTCGGCTTCGGTTGCCGTTTCAGGGTCAAAATTGGCGATCGCTTCCGATACCCGGTCGCCCAGCACGCCGAAGTGCTTTGAAATCAGTCGCGCCGTCAGGCCCCATCCACTTGCATTGCTCATTTTGAATCCCTTTCGTTGAATAAAAAAACTCGACTACACCAACCGTCACACAATGACGATTCGTTCTTGCTCGATCGGCAGGCCGATCACAAAATCGACATGGATACCGCGCTTGGACGTGTCGCCATTGACGCTGGCGATAATTTCCGTGGTGATCAATAAATACTCGCGCCCGCCCCCGGCCAGCTCGCGCACATAGGGCATGAAATAAATTTCTTGCTTCAAACCGGTGGCCCCGGCCGCGTCGTCGATGCGCACTTCCTGACCCCTGAACGGCGGCACGAAAGCGTCTTGCGTGTTGCCCGCGTCACGGCGGTAATCGAGCCGGTCGCTCTCGCCGAACACCTGGGCCAGCTCGGCTTGGCTTACCGTATCGGCCAGCTGCTCGCGCCACAGCGTATAACTGGCGTCGCCCAGGCCCACCCCGGACACCCCGGTGTAGGCGTCCTGATCCTCGGCCGTTTCCGGCACCACCCGGGCCAGCTGGGTGCAATACATCACCTCGGCGATCTTGCCGTCCGCTTCACGGTACACCTGAAGAAATTTCTCCTTGGCGTCATGGTCGCCGGTGGCCAAGTAAAAGCGGTACAAGGCGCCACTCAAGCTCAGCGTCATTTGCGACACCGCCACGATGCGGCTGTCGCCGGCGCTCGGCATCGCGATCAGCGAGCCGTTGCTCTGGGCCCGGATGAAGGGCGAATGCTGCAATTGCACCACGCTGCCGATGCGCGCGCCCAGCGGCAAATCCTGGTCTTCGCGCCGCGCCTTGCCATCTAAGCCATGGCGCCCGGCGATGCCGCGCAAATAATCGAAACCCGTCTTCCACCCCATCTCAATTCCTCTCGAACGAATAATTTGCCGTGCTTGGCGCCTTGCCGCGCCGTAAAAACTTCCAGCCGAAATACATCAGCCAAGCGATGGTGGCCACAATCGCCAACCAGGCCAGCGTGCGCAGCACCGTCATGCCGAAGCCGCCGGACGCCGCGCCCGCAGTGGCCACACCACCATTGTCGACCCGCCCAGGGTAAGCATTGTTACCCGCATGCGAAGGACTCATGGCCTTGGCCAGCAGAAAACCCGTGATGATATTGCCGATGCCACCGCCGCCGCCGCTCTGCTGAACGATCACCGGCGCCGGCGCCGGCATCGGCCCGCCCTGCCCGCCAGGTCCGCCGAGTCCGCCGAGTCCACCATTAGCGGCCGGTCCATTGGGCAGGCGGCTGTCGCGCGGCGGGTTGGCCGCTTGCTCGGCGGCGCGGCGCGCGTCGAGCGTGCGCAGCGCGTTCGCTTCGGCGTTGCCTTGACCTAAGCGCTGCGACAGCGCCGAGTCCGACTTTTGCGGCGCCGGCGCCGGCCCGGTAGCGCGGTCCGGCTCGGACCCGCCCTGGCGCGGCGCCGCCTGGCCAAACGCGCCGAAACCGCCGCGCTTGGCGGACTGGGTCGGGCCGGGCGCCGCATCGCGGCTGCGGCTGGGCGGCGGGGCGGCGCGCTGGGACGAAAAACCGCCCTTGAACGAGCTCGACCTGGAAGGCCGGGAATCGGCCTGCACGTCGGCCACGACGGGCAGCAGCAGGGCTAGCAGCAAGGCAATCTGGATCGACTTCATCTTGTTCTTTGGTGTGCAGTAAAGGTTAAAATAAGAATACCAGTTCGCATGGCGCCATGCAGCGGTAATAAAAGGCAAAAATCACCATGACACGACAATATCTGGACATGAACCAGCACGACGCCCTCTACAGTGTGGCGCGCGGCTACCCCGGCGGCCTGGACGCGCTGGCCAAGGACATGGGCATGTCGGCCAACGTGCTGCGCAACAAGCTCTCGCCCACCATCAGCAGCCATTATCCCTCGTTTGAGGAAGTGTCCGTCATTGTCGAAAACTGCCACCAGAAAGGCGTGCCGCAAGCGATGTTGCCGCTGCATGCGATGCTGGTGCGGCACGGCATGGCCGCCTTCGTGGTGCCCTTGCCGGAACGGATCGCCAGCGACGACTTGTCGCAGACCGTGTGCCGGGTGATGAGCGAGGTGGGCGCGGTGGCCGAAGCGGTGTCGGTAGCCTTGCTGGACGGCGTGGTGAGCGCCGCCGAAGCCGACCTGATCGAGCGTGAATTCCACTCGGCCCTGTCGGCCCTGGGCGAGTGGCGCGCCCGGCTGCGCCTGCGCACCGGCGAACGGTGAATCAGCGGCCCTGGGGCCCGGTGGCCGCCCGTGGCGCCGGCTTGAGCGAGCGCAAAAACAAACCGAGGCCGCCGATGGCCAGCACCAGAATGACGATCAGCTCGAAGGCCGACATGGTGCGCAAATTCATGTTGACCGACGCGACCACGCCCGCGATCAGGGCCGCGAACGAGCCGATCGCGATCATCCAGCCGAGAAAACTTTTGGCGTTATAAAACAGCATGCCGATGCCGATCATCAGCGGGATCAACATCATGCCGCCCGTGATGCCATAACCGGCGCCGACGCCGAACAGGCGCGTGCTCAAACCGAAACTGGAACTGACCACGATGGCATTGAGCAGCAAATAAAAGCCGCCGCACATCATCACCAAACCGAGAAGAAATTGGCCGCTGCCACCACTGGTTCCGCCTGCTCCGTTCATGCCCTGCCCTTTCATGTAATCGATGAGGCCGATACCCCGGCCCGGAAGATTGCAGAGATTACATCAGTTATTGACGCTTGAACAGCATTGCCGTTCCGATCAGAGCGCGCTTGCGGCGCGCGCGCCACAGCGCGGGGGGCAGCGCCCTGTTCCATTGGCATACAGCAAATATAGAGGGCGCTGGCGTTGTCGCCGCACGCAAGCAGGCAGCAGGCCGCCGCGCCCATCGTTGTATTTATGTAGGATCTATCGCGCACCGTTGGGAATTGGCTGACATCTAAAAATTGCAAGATCATAATGATTTTCGATGTATCGCTTTGTCCTCGCCGCGCGGGCCGCTCGCGCCGAATCGCTCACCGCCACGGAGTCCTATGTCACGCCATGCCTGCATGAATCGCGCTTACGCCCTCGTCTGGAACGACAAACAACAAGCCTATGTGGCCGCCCCCGAAACGGCGCGCCGGCGCGGCAAGAGCCGGCGCACGGTGCTGGCCGCCGCCGTCGCCGCCCTGTTCGGCTCGGGCGCCGCCAGCGCCCTCGATCCGGGCGCCATGCCGGGCGGCGGCAAGGTCACGGCGGGACAAGCCACCATCGGGCAGAGCGGCAACAGCACCACCATCAGCCAGACCTCGGCCCGCGCCGCCATCGACTGGCGCAGCTTTTCCATCGGGCGCGACGCCACCGTCACCTTCGCCCAGCCGTCGGCCGGCGCGGTGGCCTTGAACCGTGTCATCGGGCAGGACCCCAGCCAGATTTTCGGCACCCTCAAGGCGAACGGTCAAGTGTTCATCATGAATCCAAACGGGGTGCTGTTCGCGCCCGGCGCCCAGGTGAGCGCGGCCGGCATCCTGGCCACCACCGCGGCCATGAGCAACGACAATTTCATGGCCGGTCGCTACACCCTGGCCGGCGACAGCCGGGCCGCCGTGGTCAACCACGGCCAGCTGAACGCCGGCCCCGGCGGTTACGTGGCGCTGATCGGCGCCCAGGTGATCAACCACGGCGCCATTCGCGCCCCGCTGGGCGAGGTGCGTCTGGCCGCCGCCAACCAGGTCAGCTTGAAAATCGACGGCGCCGGCTTGACCGGCTTCACCGTCGAGCAAGGCGCGCTCGACGCGCTGGCCGCCAACCACGGCTTGATCAAGGCCGACGGCGGCCGGGTTTATCTGACCGCGCAGGGGCGCGACCAGATGACGCGCGCCGTGGTCAACAATGACGGCGTGATCGAGGCCCATACGGTGGGCGAGCGCCAGGGCCGCATCGTGCTGCTGGGCGACATGCAAAGCGGCCAGGTCCAGGTGGGCGGCACGCTTGACGCGTCCGCCCCGCACGGCGGCGACGGCGGCTTCATCGAAACCTCGGCCGCCCGTGTCGATCTGAAGGCGGCGCCCCGCGTCACCAGTCTCGCGCCGCACGGCAAAGCGGGCCTGTGGCTGATCGATCCAACCGATTTCACCATCGCCGCCAGTGGCGGCGACATCACCGGCGCCGACTTGTCGTCCGCCCTTGGCGGCGGCGATGTCACCATCGAAAGCAACGGCGGCGCGGCCGGCATCGGCGGCGACATCCACGTCAACGACCCGGTCGCCTGGAGCGCCAATTTGCTGACCCTGAGCGCCCAGCGCCATATTAATATCAACGCCAACCTGAGCGGCAGCGGCAGCGCCGTGCTGGCGCTTGAAGTGGGCCAGGCCGGCGTGGCGGCCGGCAACCCGGGGCGCTATGTGCTGGCCGACGGCGTCACCGTCGATTTGCCTAGCGGGAATAACTTGCGCACCAAGCTGGGGAGCGACGGCGCCATCACCACCTTTTATGTGATCGACGCCCTGGGCGCCGACGGCAGCGTCACCGGCACCGACCTGCAAGGCATACGCGCCAACCTGAGCGGCAATTACGCGCTGGGCGCCAATATCGACGCCAGCGCCACCGCCGGCTGGCAGGGCGGCAACGGCTTTGGCTTTCTGGGCACCTTCGGCAATCCCTACACCGGCAACTTCGAGGGCCTGGGCCACACCATCGCCAATTTGAGCGAAAACTGGAGCGTCGGCTACGTCGGTCTGTTCGGCGAAGTGGCGGCCGGCGGCCGGATCGGCAATATCAATCTGAGCAACGCCAATATTCACGGCGGCCTCAATTCGGTGGGCGGCCTGGTCGGCAACAACGAGGGGGTGATCGAGCATGTCACGGTGCAAGGCGCCATCGATGGCGACGGCTCCGGCACCGGCGCGGTGGCCGGCAGCAATTTCGGCACCATCGAGCGGGCCCATGCCAATGCCGCCGTGGATGGCTATATCTCGACCGGCGGCCTGGTCGGCTACAACGGCGGCACCATCGGCGCCAGCGATGCCGCCGGCACGGTCAATGGCTGGAGCATCGTGGGCGGCTTGATCGGCACCAACGCCGCGCCCGTCGACGGCGTGCATGCCTCGGCCGTGGTGACGGGCGGCGCGTCCCAGATCGGCGGCTTGATCGGCAACTCCAGCGCCGGCGTGTCGAACACGTACGCGAGCGGCAGCGTGAGCGGCGCCGGCGCCGACCAGATCGGCGGCTTGATCGGCCATGCCAGCGCCGCCGTCTCCTCCAGTTATGCCAGCGGCGCGGTCAGCGGTCGCCTGCGGATCGGCGGGCTGATCGGCGAGAGCGAGGCCAGTGTCGTCAATGTTTACGCGCTGGGCGACGTCAGCGGCACCGCCCTGGTGGGCGGCCTGATCGGCAATTTCAGCGGCGGCGACAACCTCAGCGCGGCGTATGCGATCGGCGCCGTCAGCGCCACCGAGGATAGCGTCGGCGGCTTGGTGGGCGCCACCAACGGCAATCTCGACAACGCCTATGCCACCGGCAATGTCACGGGGCGCGACCACGTCGGCGGCCTGGTGGGCAGCTGGAATGGTGGCAACGGCATCATCAGCAACACCTACGCCACCGGCACGGTCAACGGCGCCAGCCGGGTGGGCGGCCTGATCGGCACCTTCGACGTGTGCTTTTGCACATTGAGCGACAGCCACGCCACCGGCGACGTCACCGCCAGCGGCGCTTACGCGGGCGGCCTGGTCGGTTCGGCCGACCTGGGCAGCGTCAGCGATTCCCGGGCCGCCGGCAATGTGATCGGCACCGTCCATGTCGGCGGCCTGATGGGTTATGCCACCGACGTGAGCGGCTCCTATGCCACCGGCACCGTCCACGGCAGCGACAATGTGGGCGGCCTGGTGGGGCATGAAAAAATGGGCGGCACCATTTCCTCCTCCTATTCCAGCGGCAATGTGACAGGCAGCGGCAACGCGGCCGGCGGCCTGGTCGGCTTTAACGAGGGCGCCGTCAACGGCGCTTCCTACAGCACCAGCCTGACCGTGGGCAACGACGCGGTGGGCGGCCTGGTGGGCGTAAACGGCTATGGCGCCAGCGTCACTTCCTCGGCCACCGGCCACGGCGGGGTGGCCGGTCCCGTGGTGACCGGCAACACCAGCGTGGGCGGCCTGGTGGGCGTGAACGCGGGCGCCATCGGCGACGCCTCGGCCACCGGCGACGTGGCCGGCGCGGTGTTTTACGCCGGCGGCTTGGTGGGCAGCAACCAGAGCGGCGCCGCCATCGTCACCTCGCAAGCATCCGGCGGCTCGGTGCACGGGATCAGCGGCGTCGGCGGCCTGGTGGGCGACAATCGCGGCACCATCGACAGCAGTTATTTCGTCAACGGGGTGGTGACCGGCACCAATGAAGTCGGTGGTCTGGTCGGCGTCAATTACGGCAGCATCGGCGCCACCGAATACGCCACCCGCGCGGTGACCGGCTTGGGCGACGCGGTCGGCGGCTTGGTGGGACGCAACGCGGGCCTGATCGCGGCCGGCGCCTATGCCACCAACACCGTGCTGGGACGCGATCAAGTGGGCGGTTTGGTCGGCATTAACAACAGCGGCCGGATCGACGGCGCCAGCGCCAGCGTGGGCACCGTCACGGGGCGCGACCAGGTGGGCGGCTTGATCGGTCTGCTCACCGGCGGCATCGTCACCGCCTCGCAAGCGTCGGGCGCGGTGAGCGGACAAGATCAGGTGGGCGGCTTCGTCGGCAACATGGGCAGCCAGCCCACCTTTGCCCCGATCGGCCTGTCCCTCACCGCCAGCCAGGCCAGCGGCGCCGTGAGCGGGGCCACCCGGACCGGCGGTTTCGTCGGCAATCTGGTCAGCGGCGCCAGCTTGAGCGGCAACGCCGTCAACGGCGTGAGCACCAGCAGCCACATCACCGTCAGCGGCAGCCAGGCGGGCGGCTTCGCCGGCGCCAACAGCGGCACCATCAGCGAGGTGCGCAGCACCAACGCGGTGAGCCTGGGCGGCGCGGTGCAAGACGTGGGCGGGATCGTCGGGCGCAACAGCGGCCTGCTGCAAAACTCGCGCGCCTTGAACACGGTCACGGCGGCCGCCGCCAGCAATGTGGGCGGCGCGGTCGGCTACAACGCCGGCACCGTCACCACCACCTATGCGGCCAACGCGGTGTCCGGCCTGGACAACACCGGCGGCTTGATCGGCCGCAACGCGGGCACCGTCAGCGTGGCCTATGCCAGCGGCAGCGCCAGCGGGCGCAACAACGTGGGCGGCTTGATCGGCCGGCACAGCGCCGGCGGCGCCACCAATGTCTACGCCAGCGCGGCGGCCACCGGCAGCGACCAGGTCGGCGGCCTGATCGGCTATGGCGGCGGCGCCGTCGACTACAGTTACGCCAGCGGCGCCGTGAGCGGCGCCGGCGCCAACCTGGGCGGCCTGCTGGGCAGCGCCAACGGCGCCACGGTCGGCAACAGCTTCTACGACCTGCAAAGCACCGGCCGCGCCCACGCCAACGGCGACTTCGCCGGCAGCGGCGAGGTGGCGGCCGGCAAGAGCACGGCGCACATGCACAGCGCCGCCACCTATGCCGGCTGGAATCTGAGCGACAGCGGCAGCCACGACAAGATCTGGCGCGCCTACGACGGCCTGGCCAGTCCGCTGCTGGTGCATTGGCTCACCCAGCTCACCATCACCGCCAATGGCCCGCAGACCAGCTATGTCTACAACGGCGCCGGCCACAGCGACGCCGAAACCCATGTCAGTTACACCGAAACGCTGTCGCCCGGCCATCTGCAAGGCAGCGCGGCCTATGCCAGCGGCAGCAATGTGGGGGTCTATACCCTGCTGCGCGGCCATTATTCGGACCAGCAAGGCTACGATATCGCCTATGTCAACAATGGTTCGCTGAGCATCACCCCCGCACTGCTGAGCGCCACGGTGGCGGCCGCCACCAAGGTGTACGACGGCGACGCGACGGCCCCGCTGGGCCAGGGCGGCATTACGCTCAGCGGCTTCGTGGCCGGCGAGGGCGCCGTCTCGAACGCGCTCGCCGGCAGCTACAATTCGGCCAACGTGAGCCAGGCCAGCAGCGTGAGCTATCAGTTGCCCGGCTCGGCCCTCAGCGTCAGCGGCGGCACGCTGCTGAGCAACTACCAATTGCCGGCCCAGGTGACGGGCGCCGGCAGCATCACGCCGCGCGCCCTGAGCGCCAGCGTGGGCGCGGCCAGCAAGGTCTACGACGGCAGCGCCGTGGCGGCCCTGGCCGCCGGCCAGATCGCCCTGAGCGGCTTCGTGGGTGGTGAAGGAGCCGTGTCGAACGCCTTGAACGGTCAATTCAACTCGAAAAACGTGCTGGAGGCGAACACGGTCAGCTATACGCTGGACGCGGCCGCCCTCAGCGCCACCGGCGCCACCTTGCTGAGCAATTACGCGCTGCCCATCGTGGCCAGCAACGCCGGCAGCATCAGCCGCGCCACCGTGAGCGCCGCGCCCGGGTTGGTCAGCAAGGTATACGACGGCGGCGCCGGCATCGGCCTGTTGCCGGGCGACTTGAAGCTGGTCGGCTTCGCGGCCGGCGAAGGCGCCAGCGCCGATCCCGTGAGCGGGCAATTTAATTCGAAAAACGTGGCCGAGGCCACCGTGGTGACCAGCAGCCTGGCCGGCTTGACGGCCGCCGCCGGCACCGACTTCAACAACTACATCTTGCCGACCGCGTTCACGGCCCAGGGCAGCATCGTCAAGCGCGTCTTGAACGTGACGGTGAGCGGGGCCGACAAAGTGTACGACGGCAATACCTCGTCCCGGGCCAGTCTGGGCAGCGCCGACGTGGTGGCCGGCGAACAAGTGTTGTTGAGCGGGGTGGCCAGTTTCAGCGACAAGAACGTCGGTGTCGGCAAGGCGCTGGCGGTGAGCGGCGTGGCCGCGTCCGGCGCCGACATCGCCAACTACAGCTACGCCGAGCGCTTCGACACCACCGCCAACATCACCCCGCGTCCGCTGAGCGTGACCCTGCAAGGCGGAATCAGCAAAAACGCCGACAACCGGCGCGGCGCCGCGCTCGCGGCCGGCAATTATTTGGTGGGCAACCTGGTCGCGGGCGAGCATGTGAGCGTGACGCAAACGGCCGGCCTGTACGACAGCGCCCGTGCCGGGGCCGGCAAGCGCGTCACCGTCAACCTGGATGCAAGCGATTACCGGGCCGGCGAGGCCACCGCGCTGGGCAACTATCTGCCCGTGACGGGACCGGTGTCCGGCCTGATCGGCGAGATCATCGGCGCGCCCGAGACCAATGCCGGCAGCAACGCGGCCGGCTTGAGCGACCTGGGCGGACCGATCGATGTGCCGCAAGCGTTCAACGCGGTGCTGGCCAGTCTGCCCAGCATGGCCGGCACCGCGCAGCAGCCGCCGGCGCCGGTGGCGGTGGCCGTCGCTGGCGGCGGCGCCAAGGTCACGCCCGAGGCGCCGGCCAACGACATCGGGGCGCCGGCGGTGGCCTCGGCGGTGAGCACCAACACCCGCGAGAACCTGCTGTTCCGGCGCGCCTTCAGCATTGGCGACGGCGGCATCCGCCTGCCCCAGGGCGTGCAGGGATCGGACCGCGATGCCTCCCAATAGCCGGCCGCGCGCCCCACACATGAATAAGGTTAAGCACATGAAAAGACTTCAGCGGCACCACGCCATCCTCACCGCCCTGGCCTTGAGCTGCACGGCGCCGGCCTTCGGCCAAACCACCCCGCCGGACGCCGGCCGCAGCCTGCGCGACTTGCAGCCGGCGCCGGGCCAGTTGCCGCCGCGCCCCAGCACCAGCCTGGCCGTGCCGGCCGACGCCGACCCGCAAGCCGATCCCGGTCAGCGCTTCCCCGTCCAGCAAGTGCGCATCGAGGGCAACCGCGGTATCGCCCTCGAAGAGCTGACCCCGCTGGTGGCCGGCCTGGCCGGGCGCGACGCCAGCCTGGGCGAGCTGCGCCAGGCCGCCGGCCGCATCACCGCGCTCTACCGCCAGCGCGGCTTTGTGGTGGCGCGCGCCTTCGTGCCGGCCCAGGAAATGCAAGACGGGGTGGTGCGCATCGCGGTGCTGGAAGGCAGCCTGCACGCGACCACCGTGGTCAACGGCTCGATCGTGCACACCCCGGTGCTGGAAGGGTTCGTGGCGGCCCAGCGGCTCGAAGGAAAAATCATCGAGTCGGCCCGGACCGACCGCGAACTGCTGCTGCTGGCCGATCTGCCGGCGCTGGGCGCCGTGAACGGCAACCTCAAGCCGGGACGCGAGGTGGGCAGCTCCGACCTGTTCATCACCGTCGATCCCGGCAAACCCTACGAAGGCAATGTCGCGCTCGACAACTATGGCAACCGCTACACGGGCCAGACCCGGCTCAGCGGCAGCCTCGACATCAACAGCCCGGCCAGGATCGGCGACCGGCTCAGCCTGCGCGGCACCGTCACCGACGAGCAACTGCTGTACGGTCAAGTGGCCTACGACTTGCCGGTCAACCGCAACGGCTGGCGCGCCGGCGCCACGCTGTCGGCCAGCCGCTACGACCTGGGCCAGGAATTTAGCGAGCTCGATGCCAGTGGCCGGGCCCGCACCGCCGGCCTGTTTAGCACCTACCCGGCGCTGCGCGGCTTGAACGCCAACGTTTGGCTGCGCGGCCAGCTCGACTACCGCAAACTCAAGGATGAAGTGGGCGCCACCGCCGCCGACACCCATAAAACGGCCACCGTGGCCCTGCTCGAAGCGTATGGCGACCTGGCCGACCCCTGGTTTGGCGGCGCCTACAACACCTGGCGCGCCGGCTTCACCAGCGGCGAGCTCGATATCGATACGGCCGACGCCCTGGCCTACGACCGGGCCGGCCCGCGCGCCCAGGGCAGCTATCAAAAATACGAATTGGCGGCGACCCGGCTGCAAGCGATCACGCCGCGCACCAGCGTCTACGCCGCGCTGGCGGCGCAATGGGCCGGCAAGAATCTCGATTCGTCGGAAAAATTCGTCCTGGGCGGCATGTACGGCGTGCGTGCCTACCCGCAGGGCGAGGGCGTGGGCGACAGCGGCTACCTGGCCAATCTGGAGCTGCGCCATAACGTCACGGCGGCGGTGGAAGCGATCCTGTTTTACGACCACGGCCATGTGCGCTTCAACCACGACCCCTTCGCCAACGGCCCCAACGAAGCCACCCTGAAAGGCTACGGCGCCAGCGTCGGCGCGCGCCACCAGGGCTTCAACTTGAAAGCCACGCTGGCCTGGCGCAACGGCGCCGCTTCCCAGACGGCGCCCGACCACAGCCCCCGCCTATGGCTGCTGGCCAGCCGGAGCTTTTGATGGAGCGCGCGCCGCAGGCGGCGGCCGGCGCCGCCGTGCGCCTGCAAGTGGGCGCGGCGGACGACCAAACCTTGGCCGCCGTGCTGGCCGAAGTGTCGCGCCACCGGCCCTTCGACGGTTTCGCCTTCGGCCTGATGGTCGAGCGCTTGAGCGAGCAGCTGCGCCACGGCGCCAATGTGCTGGCCATCGGCGACGGCCAGCTGCTCGGCTACGCGGGCTGGCTGCGGGTGGACCCGGGCGCGGCCGAACAGTGGCAGCGGCACGGCGGCCCCATGCCGCCGGCCCACTGGAGCGGCGCGGCCGCCATCGTCACCGTGACCGTGGCCCGCCACCCCGGCTTGCTGGCGCCCATCCTGCACGCCATTTCCCACTGCTGCGCCGGCCTGCCCGTGTACCGCATGCGCGCCTTCCAGGACGGCCGGCCCGACCTGCGCCGCCCGCCCATCACGGGCCGCAGCTACCGCTTCCCATGAGGTGGGCGCGGCCACCAGCTGGCCCGGCGTGGGTGCCATGATCGCCACCGTCGACCAGGCCTCGGCCTTCCTGGACGCCCTGCTGGCGCGCCTGTACTCGCCGGAGCGGGGCGCGCCGGTGCCGATCGCGCTCACCGACGACCCGGCCCTGATCCGCCACATCCTGGGCCAGCCGGACATCTTCGTCAAAAACTACGCGTTTCTGGAAGCGCTGGCGCGCGGGCGCTTCACCAGCAACGGCGCCGACTGGCGTCAACGGGCCGCCCTCACCCAAGCCTGGTACCGCAACGCGCCGCGCGAGATCGGCGCCGACAGCGCGCGCGCGATTTACCACAAGCACCTGGCGCCCGGATCGCGGCTGGACGGGGCCGCCCTGTTCCAGCGCTTTAACGACGCCGCGGTGGAGATATTCTCGCTGGCGGTGGGACTGCCGCAAGCGCTGGCCTGGCCGGCCGAACTGATCGACGCGAGCCGCGCCGCCCTCAAGATCAGCCAGTGGATCGACTGGAACGGCTGCACCGCGCCCGAACTGGCGCGGGTGCGGGCCGAGCTGGCCGGCTTGCGCGACACGCTGCGCGCGATCTGGCATGGCCACGACGCCACCCGCGCTCTGCTGGCGGACCTGAGCGGGCGCGCCGGACAGGGCGACCCCATCGACGGCTTCGACGCCGCCCAGGAACTGTTTCAGGCCGTGCTGGCCTCCAGCGAGAGCACCTCGAGCAGCCTGTTATGGGCGGCCGAGACCTTGAGCCGGCAACCGGCCGTGCAAAGCCGGCTGGCGGCCGATCCCTCCGGGGTGGAGCGCTTCATCGCCGAAGTGCTGCGCATGTTTCCGCCCGTGCCCTTTCTGACCCGCCGCTGCACCGCCGCCCACCGCTTCGGCGCGCACGCCTGGGACCAGGGCGCCGTACTGTCGATCTCCATCGTCGGCATGCACCGCCATCCCGACCATTGGCGCGCGCCGCAGTGCTTCGACGCCGACCGGCCCGAATACGACAGCGGCGCCACGCCGCCGGCCTACCTGCCGTTTTCCCGTGGCGAACGCGCTTGCGCCGGTATCCGCCTGGCCAAACTGGAATTGCGGGCCGGGCTGGAAGCGCTGCTGGCGCTGCGCCGCTGCGACGCCGGGGCGGCGCCGACCCGCTTCCGCTACGGCTTGTCATCCTATCCCGACACGGCGCTGGAAGCGCACAGCCGCCGGGCGCCGGCGATGGGCGGGGCCGGCGCGACGATCCGGTCGGGGCCCGCAGATACCCTGTCCTGGCATCCCCTTGCGCCACCGCAGCCCGGGCCGGCGGCCGATTAACGCGTCTCGGGCGGCTCGACCTCCACCGTGGACGCCTTGAGCATGCCGCGGATGCGGTCGATGTGCACCTTGGCCTGGGCCACCCGCTCGGTGTACACGGCGCCGCCGCCGCCCATGGTCACCAACAGATTGCGGTGCTCCTCGAACATGCGCAGCGCCACCCACAGGGTTTCCTCCATCTTGGCGGTCTGCTCGGCCATCAGAGTCTGGGCGGTGTAGGCATGGCCGGTGTGGCAGCGAAAGCGCAACTGCCGGTTTTTCGCCACTTGCCACAGCACCCCGCCGCAGCCCGGGCAATTGAAAGGCACCTGGGTGCCCAGCGCCTCGACCGACTCCAGGTCGCTCAACACCCGCTTGGCGATCTGGGCTTCGATGGCGATATCGGGCGGCACCGGCTTTTGCACGCCGCGCCGGCGTCCGGTCAGCTTGACCAGCAAACTACCCATCTGGGCCAGCGGCACGCAGTAATCGACCGGCACCTGATTGAGCGCGTTTTGCGGCATGTCGGGATAGGCCGCGTCGGCCGGGTCTTGCACCACACAAATGCCTCCGCAGCGGTGCACCACCGTCAGGCCGGCGGTGCCGTCGTCCAGATAGCCGGTCAGCAGCACACCGATCACGCGGTTGCCGTACTCCACCGCCGCCGAGCGGAACAGGGGGTCGATGGCGGGACGGGCGCGGTTTTCACGCGCCCCCTTGGTGATCAGTATCCTGCCATTGCCCACCATCAAATGATTGTCCGGCGGCGCCACATAAATATGGCCGGCGGCGATTTTTTCGCCGTGGCGCGCCTGCTTGCAGGGCAGCACGCCGTCGCGATTGAGCACATCGACCAGCACCTTGGCCGACGAGGTGGGCGCCATGTGCTGCACCACCAGCACCGGCGCGGCGAAATCGCGCGGCAACTGCGCCACCAGGGCCGCCAGGGCGTTCATGCCGCCGGCCGAGGCGCCTATCGCCACCAGCGCCGGGTTGGCCGCGCTGGCACGGGAAGTGGCCGGTTTCGGCTTGGTATTGGGCATCGGACAATCCGTTCAAAAGGGGCCGATCAGGGACGCTCAGAATGGCGACACAAGCGATTCTACCGCGCCGGGCGCGCCGCGCCGCACACGGCTGAGCACAACGGAACCGCCGCCGCAGGCGCCCTCAAGGCGCCCCGGCGCAAGCGGGCAAGGGCGCCAGCTGCGCCTTGAGCCAGGAGCGGAAGGCGCGCACCTGCGGCTTGGCATCGGCCCCGGGCGCGGTGACGAAATAATAGTGTCGCGGGCAGGCGCTGGCCAGCGTGAACAGGCGCACCAGCCGGCCCGACGCGATCTCGCCTTGCACCGCCACATGGCGCGTGAGCGCGACGCCCTCGCCGTCGATGGCGGCCCGGATCAGCATCGACAGATCACCGAACACCACGCCGCCGGCCGGCTCGGCGAACGGCAGGCCGGCGGCATGGAACCAGGGTAGCCAGGGCTCGTCGGCGCAGCGCAGCAAGGTTGCCCGCGCCAGCGCGGCCGGCGAGTCCGGCAGACGGCCGCCGCGGTAAGTGGGGCTGGCAACGGGGTAATAAACGTCCCCCATCAGATACTCGACCGTCAACCCTGGATACACCCCGTCGCCGAAGCGCAGGCCGACATCGATGCCCTCGCGCGCCAGATCTTGCAATTGGCCGCTCGCTTGCAGCACCACTTCGATGTCGGGATGGCGCTCGCTGAATTGGCCCAGACGCGGCGCCAGCCAGCGCGCCGCCAGCGACGGCACGGCCGACACCGACAAGCGGCGCGAGGCGTCGCCCGGACGCAGCAGCGCCAGCGCGTCGGCGATCTGACCGAAGGCAGAGCCCAGCGTGGCGGCCAGCGCCAGGCCGGGTTCGGTGATCTGGACGCGCCGGCCATGGCGGACAAACAGGGCCAGTCCCAGCTCCCGCTCCAGTGCGCGCACCTGGTGGCTGATCGCCCCGTGACTGACGTTGAGCTCTTCGGCCGCGCGCGAAAAGTTTTGATGGCGCGCCGCCGCCTCAAACGCGCGCAGGGCGGAAAAATTGGGCGAACGAGTGGAAACCATGAGCAGGCTCGCTTGGTGAGTAAAACTAACAAGGAAGCGAAAATATATCGTTATGCGCGGCGTCGGGCAAGAACTAAGATGCGGGCTGAAAAGCGATCGCAGATTCAGCCAAGCCCGCCGCCCACCCAATCCACACTGGAGCACCGCCATGACCGAAACCGCCCTCACCCTGTATGTCGACCAGCAGTTCAGCAGCCCCTGGGCCATGTCCGCCTTCGTCGCCCTGAGCGAAAAGGCGCTGCCGTTTACGCTAACGACGGTCGATCTGGCCGCGGGCCAGGCACGCCAGCCTGCTTTCGCCGGTTTAGCCGCGACCGAACGCGTGCCCGCTTTGCTGCACGGCGCCTTCGCGCTGACCGAGTCGAGCGCCATCGTCGAGTATCTGGAAGAGACCTTCGGCGCGCCGCGTTACCGGCCCTTGCTGCCGGCCGAGCCGAAGCCGCGCGCCCTGGCGCGCCAGATGCAGGCATGGTTGCGCAGTGACTTGCAAGCGCTGCGCAACGAGCGCACCACCATGACGATATTTTTCACGCCGGTCGACAGCGCGCTGTCGCCAGCGGCGCGCGCCGATGCCGACAAGTTGATCCGTGTGGCCGACCGGCTGATACAGGGAGAACACCTGTTCGGGCAGTGGTGCATCGCCGACACCGAGCTGGCTGTGACGCTCAATCGTCTGCTCTGCAATGGCCACCCGGTGCCGCCCAAGCTGCGCGACTACGCGCACGCGCAATGGGAACGCGCATCGGTGCGACTATGGCTGGCGCAACCGCGCGCATGACCAACACATGAGCGGACGCCTGATGTGACGGGGTAACCGATGCCGTAACGGACGCCGTAACGGACGCCGTAACGGGCGCCGTAACGGAAGCCGCCAGCGCTTATAGAAAGGAAAACAGGCCCAGGCAATGTACCGTGCTGTTGGCGCGTTCGATCAGCAGATAAGCGGCGATCGCGCCCACGCAAGATAAATGGCACAGCAGGGCCGGGGCCTGGGCGTGCGCGCGGCGCAGCGGGTGGGCGGTGTCGGTCTTCATGGATAGCATCAGTCGGATGCGATCAGTCGAGTGCGGCCAGGCGCGCATGACGCGAGGACGCCGCGTCCGCCACAAGCAGGCTGGCCCGCGCGGCCTTCAAGGTGGCCACGTCGGTCGCTTCGCGCCGCGCCGCCGCTGGCATCGGGGCCACCGCTGGCGCCGGTGCCAGCGTACGTGGCGCAGCCAGCGGGGCGCGCGGCGGCGCGTCGCCACGGGCCGGCGCGACGGCGCTCAGCCCCACTGCCTCGCAGGACTGGTCGGTCAAAGTGAGATGGCCGTCGGCGCCCACGCACTGATGCACTTCGCCCGCCGCGAACGCGCGCGACGCGGCAAACAAGCAAAACAAGACGGCTGTGCGGGTGATGGCGGGACGGTTCATTTTCGGCTCCAATTAAGATGGAGCGATTGTGCGCCAGGCAAATGTTCTTATCTGTTCGCTACCACACGTTGCGTCACGCCGTGGTCGGGCCGCCGTCGCAGGCTGCTAAAATAGGGGACGGGACCGACGCCCGCCCCCAGTCCACTCGCCGTTCCACCCACCCGCTCATCGACCTCCTTTCTTCCCATGCAAATCGAGACCATCCGCCAGCGCCTGCGCGCGCTGGGCGCCAAACCGCTGCACGAACAACGCGTGCTGCGCGACTGGGTGCAAGCGCTGCCGCACGATATCGGTCGCCGCCGGCCAAGCGACTTTCTGCCGCTGGCGCTGCGCCAAACCTTGCCCGCCCTGGACGCCGAATTGCAGGCGCTGGCGCGGCTGGTAAGCACCCATCCTGGCGCGGACGGCTCGGCGCGGCTGCTGGTGGCCCTGGCGGACGGCCAGACGGTCGAGAGCGTGCTGCTGCCGCGCGACGGCTTGTGCGTGTCGAGCCAGGTCGGCTGCGCGGTCGGCTGCCAGTTCTGCATGACCGGGCGCGAAGGCTTGATCCGCCAGGTCAGCAGCGGCGAGATCATCGCCCAGGTGGTGCTGGCGCGGCGCCAGCGGATGGTGAAAAAAGTGGTCTTCATGGGCATGGGCGAACCGGCCCACAATCTGGCCAATGTGATGGAGGCCATCGAGCTGCTCGGCACCCAGGGCAATATCGGACACAAGAACCTGGTCTTTTCCACCGTCGGCGATGTGCGCGCCTTCGAGCGCCTGGCGGAAGGCCCCGTCAAGCCGGCCCTGGCGCTGTCGCTGCACACCACCAAAGCGGCGCTGCGCGCCACGCTGCTGCCGCGCGCGCCGCGCCTGACCCCGCGCGAACTGGTGACGCTGGGCGAGCATTACGCGCGCGCCACCGGCTACCCGGTGCAGTACCAATGGACCTTGATGGAAGGCGTCAACGACGGCGACGATGAGATGGACGGCATCGTCGAGCTGCTCAAGGACAAGCACGCGGTGCTCAACATGATCCCGTATAACACCATCGCCGATCTGGCGTTCAAGCGGCCCAGCTGGGAGAGGGCGCGCGCCATCGCGGCCGCGCTGCACCGGCGCGGCGTGCTGACCAAGCTGCGCGATTCGGCCGGGCAGGATGTGGACGGCGGCTGCGGCCAGCTGCGCGCGCGCGCCGGCGTGCCGGGCGTCGCCACGCCGGGCGCCGCCACGCCGGGCCTCGCTACCTCCGGCCCCGCGCCGCGCACCATCGCCATCCACGCTCCAGCCAGGCCGCCAACCCGGCCGGCTTGAGCGCCAGCGCGCCGCGCGCTACCAGCCGATATCGCGCAGCAGCGGCAAGGTCAGGTCGCGCGGCGGCTCCACCGCATGCGGCAGGTCGCCATTGATGGCCGGCTCCATCAACTGGTTCGGTTTGGCCGCCGTGGTGTAATGCGAGACCGACGAGCCGGGCTGGTAGTCGGGCGGGGTATACATCAGGATGCGGTTGCGCCGGTCGGCGCCGGCCAGACGCGTGCTGTCCACGCCCAGGGCGGCGATCACGCCGGAGGCGTTGCGCGAGCGCTGGCGCAGGGCGGAGCGGATCAGTTCGCCGTCGCTTTGGCTCACCCGCACGGCGGCAATGACGATGGCCGCGTCGCTGCCGCCCAGACCGATCAGCGGGCCCGGCGCGTTGTCGGCCACGATCATGCCAATGGCGCCCGCGTCCTGCACGTTTTTCGCCTTGATCACGAAATTGCAGACGCCCCGGTCGACCAGTGCGATATTGCCGCGCACCGCCAGCGTGTTGACGGCGTCGAGCGCCGTGCAAGCGAGGCCGCGGTCGTCGGCCTGGTCCACCACCGGCATCACCTGGCCCGTCACGGCCGGCGTGCCCAGGGGCGGGCCGAAGGACGCGTCGCCCACTTCGTAATTGCCGACCGCCGCCCCCGCCCGCGGCCCGCCGATGGTCAGCCGCGACACCGGGTCGAGCACCTGCGGCACCGCCGCCGTGACCTGCGGCCCGCTCCAGGACAGGCCGCTGCCGCTGACCGAGGAGGCGGCGCGCTGGAACGCGCTCAAGTTCACCCACTGCTGTTCGAGCCGGTTATCGAGCAGGAAGTAGTCCCACACCGAAGGAATGCCGGCATAAAATTCGCCGCTCTCCTCATCGGTGAAATTCTGAAAACCGAGACCGTGCGCCAGTTCGTGCAGCAGCACCGTCACCAGATCGATGGCGCTGCCATGGTTGTTGTCGAGCCCCAGATAAAAGCCGGAACTGGGCAGGCAATCGGGCGCCAGTCCGAGCCGCGAGTTGAAGTAGGCCACGATGTGCGGGTCGGCCGGCGCCGACTGGTCGCTGCCGGACAGCTTGGCCGCCAGCGCGGCCGGATACCAGGTGTTGGCACGCGGCGCGCGCGGAAAATCGGCGAAGATATCCCAAGCGCCCGCCGCGCCCAGCACCGCGCTCGATTCGCTGCACGAGAGCGGCTCGAAGGTGGCCAGCACGCGCACCGGCACCGCGCTGGTCAGTTTGGCGCCCCACAGCGCGGCGGCGTAATTGAAGGCGATCAGGCGCTGCTGGCCCAGGGTGACGCCGGTGTTGCCGCCGACCGGCGCCACCGGGGTCGGATCGTTAAAGCCGATCCCGGGCGCGTTGCCGTTGATGATGGTCAGCGTGACTTCGGCGTGCGCGCCCAGGTGCAGGCCGATGCACAGCAGCGCCAGCGCGCCGATGCGGCCAATATGGCCAATACGGCCGATCCAGGCCGATTTAATCGATGGCATGGCGCAGTCCCCCCGCTGGCGAGCGTTGAGCAACGGGGCGGCCGCCGGCGCCGAGCGCGTCGCGCGCCGCCTGCGTGTCCGGCAGACAGTCGATATGCATCTCGCCGTCGGCGTCGCGAGTGGCCACCGAGTACACCGCGCCGCTGTGGCCCAGATGCGCCTTCAGGGTGCCGTCCGGCTTGCGCACCAGCGGCGCGCCGGCGGCGGCGCCCCGTTCGCGCGCCGTGGTGCGCTGCTGTTCGAGCGCTTGCAGCGCCTTGTATTCGGCCGCGGTGGGCGGTCGCAGCGCGCCCGTTTCGGCGTCGCGCACCACCACCATGCCGTCGGGCGGTTCGGCCGCCCCCGCGCCACCGGCGGCGCCCAGCGCCGCCAGCCCGATGGCGAAGCGGGCGGCGCCGGCGGCGCGCCGGCCGCGCGCGCGCAACGCGCCCAGCAAGGCCAGGCCGGCGCCAAACAGGGCGTAGCCGGCCGGCTCCGGCACGGCCGCCACGCTCACGCTGTCGAGGCCGATATAGTCGGCGCCGCCGGCCGGTCCCGTGTAGCGGAACGCAAAGCGGCCGCTGCCGTTACCGAACACGGTGGCCGTATAGCGCTGCCATGCGTCCGGATAGGGCTCGCCCGCGGCGAGCAGCGTTTGCGTGAAGGCGGTCGGGTCGGCGCCGCCGCCGGCGCTGAAACGCACTTCGAGCCGGTCGGCAAAACCGGGATTGCCGGCGCCGCGGGTGTAAAACGACAGACGGGTCGGCCCCGTCAACTGCAACTCGGGCGAAATGAGCCAGTTGTCGATGGTGCCGACGCCGTTTTGCGCGCTCAGAAAATTGGCCGCGATATAGGAATCGGCCGGGCCGGCGTGGGCGGCGAAGATGCCGGAATTTCCCTGAAACCAGGTCTGGCCGGCCGGGCTGCTCTGGTTGGTCAACAGCCAGCCGCCCAGCGCGCCAACGTCGTCGAAACCCTGGGTCAGCAGCGCCGGCGGCGCCGCCGACGCGCCGGCCTGTGCGCAGGACGCCATGCCCAACGCCGCGATGGCAAAGAGAGTGTGAAGTGTTTTCATGAGCCCGCCTTGATGGTGACTGGATCGGATGGAGCACTGCGCAAGAGACGCAATGTCACTCAAGAATAGGACGCGAACGCTGGCTTACATTGATATATATTTAATAGTTTATTGAGGAGCTCGTCCAAGGCGCGCCGCGGCCAGCAGATGGCGATCGGATCTTTCTTGCTCGCCACAGCCGGTCTGCCCTGCCGCGCCACTGGCCATGCGCTAACGCATCGGCACGCTCAACACCAGCCGGCGTCGACAATGAATTCCTGCGAGGTGCACATGGCGCTGTCGTCGGCGGCCAGGAACATGACCATCGAGGTGATATGGTCGGGCATCAGCTTACCGGGCAGGCACTGGTTCCTGCTGATCTCGATTTCGGCCGCGTCGTCCACCCACAATTCGATCTGGCGCTCGGTCATGACCCAGCCCGGGGTGACGGTGTTAACGCGGATCCCGTGCGCGCCCAGATCGCGCGCCAGGCCGCGCGTGAGTCCGACCACCGCCGCCTTGGAGGTGGCATAGGCCGGATAGCCGCCGCCCTTGACATGCCACGAGATGGAGCTGATGTTGATGATCGAGCCGCCGCCCTTGCGCTTCATGCCCGGCACCACCGACTGGCAGGTGAAAAACATGGGCCGCTGATTGATGGCGATGCGCTCGTTCCAGTATTCGAGCGTGACTTCTTCGAGCTGGTGGCGCTGGTCGTTGGCGGCGTTGTTGACCAGGATGTCGAAGTCGCCGATTTGCTCGGCCAGTTCGGCCATCACGGTTTGCAGCGCGCCGATGTCGGTGATATCGCAATGGCGAAACAGCGGCGCCGGCCAGCCTTGCCCGGCCAGGCGCGCGCACAGCGTCACGCTGGCCTCGCGCGCGATGTCGACAAACGCCACTTGCGCGCCCTGGGCCGCGAAACCGGCCACGATCGATGCGCCGATACCGCTGCCGCCGCCGGTGACGAAAACGCTCTTGCCGCGCAAACTGCTAAAAATGGCCAACGCGGGCGCCTCGACTGCTTGATTCATGCTGACTCCTTATTGTTGTTATGCATTACGGTTGTTGTTGTGTCTGCTTAGTCCACTTATTATGCGCAATATGCGATGGGGGCGTTTTCGGGCCGCTATCTGCGCCGCGTCCACCGTGTGGAACGCCGGGACGAGCAGCATGATGGGCTCCGGATGAATCGGTCGCGCCGCTTTAGCGCGAACGCGCGGCTGTGGACAACCATGTCAAAGTGCCAAGCTGCGTGGAAGCATACTAAGGGCTATAAAGATATCTTTCTAATCAATTTTTAGACAAAATTGATATTGAAGATGGTATCAATTCGGCGTGCTTTTTTGCTATCTGACCCAATTCGACCGGCCAGGCGCCCGGGCATAGACTATTTCATTTCACAAAAACACCAGTTCTATTGCTGTCGGGATACTCGTTCCGGTATCAAACACAGTTTAAAAGTCATTAGGAAGATATGTATCCGCACTTTAGTATCGGCGCAGAAACAGCTTCCAAATAAATGAAAATCGGAGACACCGCATGAAAGCAGTCAGCTACCTCATCGCCGGCCTGGTGCTCGGCGGCGCCACGCTCGCGCCGCTCGCCAGCGCCCAGACCAAGGGCACGGTGGGCATCTCGATGCCGACCAAATCGTCGATGCGCTGGATCGCCGACGGCGACAACATGGTCAAGGTGTTCAAGGAGCGCGGCTACAAGACCGATTTGCAATTTGCCGATGACGACATCCCGAACCAGCTGGCGCAAGTGGAAAACATGATCACCAAGGGCGCCAAGGTGCTGGTGATCGCCGCCATCGACGGCACCACCTTGTCCGACGTGCTGCAAAAAGCGGCCGACAAGGGCATCAAGGTGATTTCCTACGACCGCCTGATCCGCGGCACCAAGAACATCGATTACTACGCCACTTTCGATAATTTTCAGGTCGGCGTGCTCCAGGCTTCCTATATCGAAAAGGCGCTCGATCTGAAGAGCGGCAAGGGCCCGTTCAACATCGAACTGTTCGGCGGCTCGGCAGACGACAACAACGCCCATTTTTTCTACAACGGCGCCATGTCGGTATTGAAGCCGTATATGGAGAGCGGCAAGCTGGTGGTGCGCAGCAAACAGCTGGGCATGGAAAAAGTGGCCACCTTGCGCTGGGACGGCGCCGTGGCGCAAGCGCGCATGGACAATCTGCTGAGCGCCTACTACGGCAAGGACAAGGTGGACGCGGTGCTGTCGCCGTATGACGGCTTGAGCATCGGTATCCTGTCCTCGCTCAAGGGTGTGGGCTACGGCACGCCCAAGCTGCCGATGCCGGTGGTGACCGGGCAGGACGCGGAAATCCCGTCGGTCAAATCGATCATCCACGGCGAGCAGCGTGCGACCGTGTTCAAGGACACGCGCGAATTGGCCAAAGTGACGGCCAATATGGTGGACGCGGTCTTGAACGGCAAGACCCCGGCGGTCAACGACACCAAGACCTATAACAACGGCGTCAAGGTAGTGCCGTCGTTCCTGCTCAAGCCCGTCATCGTCGACAAGGCCAACTGGAAGCAAGTGCTGGTCAGCGGCAGCGGCTACTACACCGAGGCGCAAGTCCAATAAGCGGCCCGGCGAAAGCGGTTCGATCATGACGACGATGCTGGAGATGCGCGGGATACGCAAGACCTTCCCCGGCGTGGTCGCGCTCGACAACGTCGATTTGCGGGTGCGCAGCGGCGAGATCCACGCCATCGTGGGCGAGAACGGGGCCGGCAAATCGACCCTGATGAAGGTGCTCAGCGGGGTCTACCCGCATGGCAGCTACACGGGCGAGATCGACTTTCAGGGCCAGACCCGGCGCTTTCGCGACATCAAGGACAGCGAGCAAATCGGCATCATCATCATCCACCAGGAACTGGCGCTGGTGCCGCTGCTGTCGATCGCCGAGAATATCTTCCTCGGTAACGAACCGGCGCGGCACGGCGTGATCGACTGGGAACAGGCGCAGTCGCGCACCCGCGCGCTGCTGCGCAAGGTCGGCTTGAACGAGGCGCCCGACACCCTGGTCACCCACCTGGGCGTGGGCAAGCAGCAGCTGATCGAAATCGCCAAGGCGCTGTGCAAGGACGTCAAGCTGCTGATCCTCGACGAGCCGACCGCCAGCCTGAACGAAAGCGACAGCGGCGCCCTGCTCGAGCTGCTGCTGGAGTTGAAGCGGCAAGGCATCTCGTCGATCCTCATCTCGCACAAGCTCAACGAAATTTCGCGCGTGGCCGACGCCATCACCGTCCTGCGCGACGGCAACACGGTGGACCGGCTCGACTGCCGGACCGAGGCCGTCAGCGAAGACCGCATCATCGAAAAAATGGTCGGGCGCGAGATGGCCGAGCGCTATCCGCGTCGCTCGCCGCGGATCGGCGCCACCATTTTCGAGGTGCGGGACTGGTTCGTGTTCCACCCGGAGCACGCCGAGCGCGCCGTGGTCAAAGGCGTCAACCTGCACGCCAGACAGGGCGAAATCGTCGGCATCGCCGGCTTGATGGGGGCCGGCCGCACCGAACTGGCGATGAGCATTTTCGGGCGCGCCTACGGCCAGCGCATCAGCGGCACGGTGCTGAAAAACGGCCGCGAAATCGATGTCAGCACCATCGGCAAGGCGATCGGGCATGGCATCGCCTACGTGACCGAGGACCGCAAGGCGCTCGGCCTGGTGCTCGACGAGGACATCCGCACCAACGTCAGCCTGGCCAATCTGAAGGCGGTCTCGCGCCGGCTCGTGATCGACCAGGGGCGCGAATTCGGCGTGGCCGACGACTACCGCAAGCGGCTCAAGATCCGCTGCTCCAGCGTGCTGCAAAAGGTGGTTAATCTGTCGGGCGGCAATCAGCAAAAGGTGGTGCTGGCCAAGTGGCTGTTTTCCAGGCCGGACATCCTGATCCTCGATGAGCCCAGCCGCGGCATCGACGTGGGCGCCAAATACGAGATCTACAGCATCATCAGCGAGCTGGCCAGCGAGGGCAAATGCATCATCATGATTTCCTCGGAAATGCCGGAGCTGCTCGGCATGTGCGACCGGATCTATGTCATGAACGAAGGCGGCTTCGCCGCAGAATTCAGCGCCGCCGAGGCGACGCAGGAAAAAATCATGCGCGCGATCGTCAAACACGGAGACAAAATTGGGACTTGAACGCCACATCGAGGCGGCCGAACCGGCGCCCGCGGCACCGGCGGCGCCCGCCGCACCGGCGCGCGGCTACACCGGCTTCCTGAAAAATAACATGCGCGAATACGGCATGCTGTTGTCGCTGATCGCCATCATGGGCTTCTTCCAGATCATGACCGACGGCACCTTGCTGCAACCGCTAAACCTGACCAACCTGGTGCTGCAAAACAGCTATGTGGTCATCATGGCGCTCGGCATGCTGATGGTGATCGTGGCCGGTCACATCGATCTGTCGGTCGGCTCGGTGGTCGGCTTCGTGGGCGCGCTGGCGGCGGTCTTGATCGTCAACTTCCACCTGCACTTCATGCTGGCGGCGGTGATCTGCCTGTTCACCGGCGCGCTGATCGGCGGCGCCCAGGGCTACTTCGTGGCCTTCTTCAAGATCCCCTCTTTCATCGTCACCCTGGCCGGCATGCTGGTGTTCAAGGGCTTGACGCTGGCGGTGCTGGCAGGGCAGTCGGTGGGCCCCTTCCCGTCCGGCTTCCAAATGCTCAGCTCCGGTTTTTTGCCCGATCCCTTCGCCCACGACGAGCTGCGCGTGCTGTCGCTGCTGATCGGCGTGGCCGCCGCCTGCGCCCTGATCGTGGCCAAACTGCGTAGCCGCGCGCGCCAGCTGCGGCATGGCATGGAAGACGAGCCGCAAGCCTTTTTCCTCGCCAAAAACGCCCTCTTCGCCGGCGTGATCGTCTACTTCAGCTACCTGCTGGCGTCCTATAAAGGGATACCGAACGTGCTGGCCGTGATGTCGGTGCTGATCGTGGCTTACACCTTCATCACCAACCGCACCGTGCTGGGTCGGCGCGTGTACGCGGTGGGCGGCAACGAAAAGGCGGCGCGCCTGTCGGGCATCAAGACCGAACGCGTGAGCTTTTACACCTTCGTCAACATGGGCGTGCTGGCGGCGCTGGCCGGTCTGATTTTTGCGGCCCGCTTGAACACCGCCACGCCCAAGGCCGGCACCGGCTTCGAGCTCGATGTGATCGCGGCCTGCTTCATCGGCGGCGCCTCGGCCTCCGGCGGCGTGGGCAAGGTGATGGGCGCGGTGATCGGCGCCTTCATCATGGGCGTGATGAACAATGGCATGTCGATCATGGGCATCGGCATCGACTACCAGCAAGTGATCAAGGGCCTGGTGCTGCTGGCCGCCGTGTTTTTGGACGTCTTCAACAAGAACAAATAACGCCGACGTCGTACCGCGTAGTCCTCCCCTTTGCGCCCGGCCCCGTGCTGGGCGTTTTTTTGCGCGGCGCCCGCCCCATACGGTAGACTGCCTGGCATCGGAACCTTCATCCACCACCACCTGCCCATGCTCGAACTCATTTTTGAAGTCGTCGGCGAATTTCTGCTTCAAGTGATATTGGAAGCCTTGTTCGAGCTTGGCCTGCACACGCTGCCCGAACCGTTGCGGCGTCCGCCCAACACTTGGCTGGCGGCGCTGGGCTATCTGCTGTTTGGCGCCATTGCCGGCGCCATCAGCCTGTTCATCTTCCGCTCGCACCTGATCGGCCACCGCCCGACCCAGATCGTCAACCTGATCGTCACACCGCTGATGGCCGGCGCGCTGATGGCGTTGATGGGCTACTGGCGCGCGCAGCGCGGCCAAAACGTGCTGCGCATCGACCGCTTCGCCTACGGTTATCTGTTCGCGCTGGGCCTGGCCCTGGTGCGCTTCCAGTTCGCCCACTGAGGCCGATTCGATCAGCCTATTTGACGGCCAGTTGCGCGGCTCGGTAACCCCACCACGCGGCTTCCTCAAACACGGAAAACCCGGACAGGTCGGCATGCGCGAACAGGATCGCGCCATCGTGCTCGCGCAGCGCCTTCAATCCGGCGTTGGCGCGAAAGCCGGGCAGCGGCGCCGCCATCGCATGGCCGCGCAGGGTGATATCGACCCGCTCCACGCAGGCGGCGAACGCGGGCCCGTAAGCGGCATGCAGATCGGCGCTGGCCAGCGCCAGCAGTTCTTGCGCGCCGGCGCCGTCCATCCATTTGCGCGCCGCCTGCGGGCTGCGGTCGGACAGCGCCACATAGGCGCTAAACACGGTTTTGTCAGGCGGGCGCACGCGAATGTCCTGGTGGGTCGATACCACATAACCGAGGCCCGGTTCCTGATACACCACGTTATCCCAGGCCAGCGGCGCCTGCGGCAGCTCGGCCGGCAGGCGCTTGAGCAGGAAATTGGCCACCATCCAGGGCGCGTAGGCGGGCATGTGACGGGCCGGGTCGAAGCCGTAATCGGCGATCGGCGCCACCACGCGCGCCGCCACGTACAGCGGCATGGCGCAAATGGCCTTGCGCGCCTTGACCAGGTAGCTGCGCGGCTGGCCGCCGGCCAGCGTGAAGCACAGCGCCTCGACCCCGCCCGCCGTGGTTTTGAGCGACACCACGGTGCCGGCGTGGCGCCGCACACCGGCCGCTTGCGCCATGGCGGTGGCCAGCGGCTGCATGCCGCCCGGCCAGGTCAGCCAGGCGCCGTCGCCCGCGTTGGCGGCCTGGCCCCAGCGGCTGCAATAATAGTGCAGCCCGGCCCAAGCCGAGACTTTGTCGTAGCGGGTGCCGTAATCGTCGCGGCAGCAGTAATTCAAGTACCAGTGCAGGGTCGGCGAACGGTAGCCGTTCTGGTCCAGCCAGGTCTTCAGGGTAAGCCGGTCGAGCGCCTGCCAAGCCGGATCGTCCGACGATTGCTGGGTGGGGAACACGAAGATGCGCTTGCCATCGCCGCCGCGCAGCTGCCGCAGGCGCCGCACCTCGGCGAAGAAGCGCTGATGCTCGCGCAGCTCTTCCGGCGCCACGCCCTCGGTGGGAATGAAGCCTTCCTGCCAGCGGCCGTTGAACAGCAGCCGCTCTTCCGGCGCGTGCAGGATGAAACGCTCGTCGTAATACGGTTTTTCGGCATCGGCGTCGCGCACGATGATGCCCAGGTCGGCCAGGATGTCGCGCACATGCGCCGATTCGGGCGACGGCAACGGCAGGTAGTGGCCGCCGGTCGGATAGGCCAGCTCGCCGAAGCGCCCGCCGGCCGCGTTGCCGTCGGGCTGGGGGCCATCGATCATCAAGACATTTTGGTGGCCCAGCTTGCGCAATTTCCAGGCCGCCGTCAGGCCGGCGATGCCGGAGCCGAGGATCGCCACGTCGGTCTCGATCACGCTGGACGGCGCCGGCAAGGCGCGCCGGCCGCGCGCCAGCTCGCGCAGCCAGTGGCCTTCGGCGCGGCCGGGGTAGTGCAGCGCCGGCGTGACCTCCTGCCAGCGCCGGAAGCCGGCCACGCCGCCGGCCGCCAGCGCGCCGCTGCCGGCGGCCCACAGCAGAAAGGAGCGGCGCCGCATCAGCGTATCACCCGGCGCCAGTCCTGCTCGAATTCGTGCACCAGCGACTGCGTGTTGAGGCGGTTGGGCGCCATCGGCAGCGGCCGCATGTCGGGCGGGAAGCTGAACATCTCGCGCGTCGTCTCGGCGTTCAGATAGCGCATCGGCAGCCGGTAAGCGGTCGGCGGCCGGTAGTTCAGCTGCGGCGAGGCCAGGATGAAGCCCCACTCGCCGAACGAGGGCACGTAAGCGTGGTAAGGGCTGGTGCGCAAGCCCACCTCGCGCAGGGTGGCGTCGATGGTCCAGAAGGCATGCGGCGCGAAAAACGGCGAGGTCGATTGCACCACCATCAAACCGTTGGCGGCCAGGTGCTGTTTGACCATGCCATAGAACGGCACCGAATACAGCTTGCCGAGCGCGAAGCTGGACGGATCGGGGAAGTCGACGATGGCCGCGTCGAACATGTCCTGGTTTTGCTGGAGCCAGATGGCGGCGTCGGCGTTGACCACCGTGACACGCTTGTCGCTCAACGCGCCGCCGTTCAACTTGACCAATTCGGCGCGGCTGGTGAAGGCGGCCGTCATGGCCGGGTCCAGATCGACCAGGGTGACGTGCTCGATGTTCGGATAGCGCAGGATCTCGCGCAGGGCCAGGCCGTCGCCGCCACCCAGCACCAGCACCCGGCGCGCCCATGGCAACGCTTGCAGCGCCGGATGCACCAGCGCTTCGTGATAGCGGTATTCGTCGCGCGAGGAAAACTGCAAATTGCCGTTGATGTAGAGCCGCAGATCGTCTTTCCAGCGGGTGATCACCAGGCGCTGGTAAGGAGTGGTGGTGGAATAGACGATGTCGTCGCCGAACAAGCCATGTTCGCCCCAGTACACCATGCGGTCCGACAGCGCAAAGCCGAACACCAGCACCAGCAGCACCGCGCAGGCGCGCAGCAGGCGCCCGGTCAGGTCGCTCAACTCCTTGCGGAAGGTGTGGATGGTCCACAGGCCGACCCCCACATTGAGCATGCCGAACAGGAAACCGGTACGCACCAGCCCAAGCTGGGGCGCCAGCACCAGCGGGAACAGCAGCGACACGGCCAGCGCGCCCAGGTAATCGAAGGTGAGCACCCGGCTCACCAGTTCATTGAAACCGGTCTGGCGCGCGTTCAACGCGCGCATCACCAGCGGCACTTCCATCCCGACCAGGGCGCCGATCATGAACACCAGCACATAGAGCAGGGTGCGAAACGGCGCCGCCATCCACGAGAAGGTCAAAAACAGCAGCGCGGCCGACATGCCGCCGATCAGCCCCACCGCCAGCTCGATATCGACGAAGCGCGACAGCACGTCCTCGTCCTTGACGTACTTGGAAAAATGGGCGCCCACGCCCATGGCGAACAGGTAGCAGCCGATGATGGTGGAAAACTGGAGAATCGAATCGCCCAGCAAATAGCTGGACAGGGCGCCGGCGATCAGCTCGTAAGCCAGGCCGCAGGAAGCGACCACAAAAACGGATAAAATCAGAATCTTTTTGGTCATGTTCCGTCTTTTGCTCTACTATGCTTTTTGCGTTATCAGGTTGGCCATCCGACCGCTTGCCGCGCCGCCCCGGCGCCCCCCTTCCAGACCTGCGAGAGAACGCCGTGCCCGCCATCCTAAACTATCTGCTGCACCTTTTACTGGCCGCCGTGCTGCTGATGACTTTTTTTATCGTCTACACCCGCATCACGCCGTTCAACGAAGTTTTGCTGATCAGGCAGGGCAACCACGCGGCCGCCTTGTCGCTGGGCGGCGCCCTGCTCGGCTTCTCGGCCACCATCGCCTCTTGTCTGCTGCACACCGCCAATTACCGCGAATTTTTGGCCTGGGCCTTCGGCGCCATGGTGGTCCAGGTGCTGGCCTACGGCGTCACCTCGCGCCTGCTGCGCATGTCGAAAGATCAGATCGAATCGGGCAATAGCGCGTTCGGCGGCTTGCTGGGCGCCATCGCGCTGTCGATCGGCGCCATCAACGCGGCCTGCATTTCCTGAGTCTTGACCCCGACATTTCAACCAAGGACCACCATCATGAGCATCGGCAGTTTTATCAAGAAGCAGTTTATCGATGTGTTGCAATGGAACGAAGAGAGCGAAGGCGTGCTGGCCTGGCGTTTTCCCATGCAGGATTTCGAGATCCAGAACGGCGCCGTGCTGGTGGTGCGCGAATCGCAGGTGGCGATCTTCGTCAACGAGGGCCAGATCGCCGACGTGTTCGGCCCCGGCACGCACAAGCTCACCACCCAGACCCTGCCGCTGCTGACCAACCTGAAAAACTGGGACAAGTTTTTCGACTCGCCCTTCAAGTCGGACGTCTACT
>JAZKGI010000074.1:0-33070 GCA_040385995.1 Pseudomonadota bacterium | reverse complement strand
CATTCCCGCATCACGCGATTAAATCCTCACGCACGACCAGTTTTGCAAGTTCCTCTGATAACATTATCATCATCACCGATAATGAAAAACGCGAGTGGCGCTTGGATACTGGAGTGGCGATGGAAATTTTTGCGATTTCTGTGCCGGTGCTAAAAATTCATCCTGAAAATGAGGAAATGAAAGATTGGATGAAATTAAACTTTGAGTTTGAGAAAATGAAAGGCTGTTGGGTCGCGTTTGATGCCAAGGATTGTTCATTGCAACTTTGTTCTTCGTTGAATTTGTCTGTCATTACGATCGAATGGCTGGAAGCTGTGATGACACACATGCTGAAGCTGAGTGGTGAACTTGTGTCCATTTTGGACAGATATAAAAAGCAACAGCTTTCAAAACCTGATCTGTCAAAAAATGCCAGACACCGCATGCTTCAACATGTGTAAATTTAAGACGTCCAGCGAACTGAGTTATATCGCTATATTCAACAGAAAAATTCACGAAAATGCCTATAATTGTTATCGCTCCTTTAATTTCCCGGCAATTGGCGATTGGTCAGGATAGCCATCAGTCGTATGATGGCGGACTCAAAAATAAATTTTCGAAAGTAAAATATTCTTCCAAAATTCGACAGGGAAGCGTGGACGATACCCACATTTCGGACCATCGACAGCGACAAGTAAAATTCGATAATATGCCATTCGATAATCGATTCATCGACAAAGAAATTGCGCACCTGGATTTGATAAAGTTATCCTTTGGCGATTTTGGTGGCACAGGCAGGAAAATTTTAAACACTCCAGAAGATATATCAAAAATTCCTTATGCCGCGCCTTCATTTGTTGAGTCCGTAAAGTCGGCCAGACTGAGTTCTGTCGGGAGTCATCAAGTCAAGGAAAAAAGCGCTGGAAAATACGATAGGAAAGTCGTTGCGCTCTTAAGTCGTGCCGAGCTTGAAAAAAAACTGGCCAGCTTCGAAACCATGCGCTCGGCCGTTCCTTCTTTTATCAGCGATTTTATTCAAGGTCTGGAAAGAGAGGACCGGACCCGGGGCTATAAGGAGCATCCTGAGCAGTTTACTGGAACAAATTTTTTTCCCGGGGTAGGAGGTTTTATTATTTCTCCCAATGAGTCTTATGTTCCAAAAGGCACGGGGGCATATGACAATCCAAAGACCGTGAAAAATCAATTGGGAGGCATGGCCGTGCTTGGATACTACGTGCCGGATCAAAAGTTCAACGGTCACAAAGTATTTAATGAAATTTTTAAGGATGCCGATCCCGCTTTGATTGCTGGACAGGAAACATTCAATTCGGGGGAAAGGGAGAGTGCGCAAAAATACAAGGAGCGCACCGGATTGGGTTATCTTTCAACTTTTTGCGACCTCGAGAAAAAACATATACCGCTATTGGAAAACTTTAGATCGGTCATGCTGGCCCATTTACAGGATATTTATGCCGTCGATCCTGAGAAAGATAAAATTCAACTGTATATGCATAAACCTCTGTACGGCGACCCCAACGTCGGCTTGCACATCCATGCCCGCGTCAATCAGGCTAACCATCCGGGTGAACTCGATATACAGCAACTGGATTTCGATTTGGATGAGACAATTAAGATTTTGAAAGACGTGCCGGAAAACGAGATCAAAAAAACGATTTTGAATAAGATGAGTATCGATGGAACCGGGAAAAAATATGTTGCAATGGCTCCCATCTGGGCACCAAAAGAATACGAGGGGATCGCAACCTATTCAAAGCACTCCAACCCCTGGTTTAGACCCGAATGGAGCCGTTGACGCAATTGCGGTCCCCGGACACGCGCGCTCTCCATGGCGTGAACCCGGGTATGGTTTCCTCGCCACGCCATGAGCGTTGGCCCCGCCCGGCCCAGCCCTTCGATTTGCCCGCCGCCAAGCTTCACTGTCGAGCATATGGCACAGCACGCGCAAGCGCTTGGGAAACGTCTCTTGCACCAAGATAAACGGTGTTTCTTACCGCGACCTTGCATTCGCGCCAATCCGTCAGTCGTGCGCTGGGGTGGCCCCAATTCAGCTCTATAATGGCCTGGTCGCCACTTGTTCAAGGTCGGTCCCCATGAGCCTGTCCCTCGCTGTCAAACGGCATATCCTGATTGTCGACGACGATCAGATATTATCGGCTTTTCTGGGCGAAATACTGCGCCACGCCGGTTACGATACCGCCATCGCCAATTCGGCCGAGGAAGCGCTGCGCCAGATCGCCGTGCGCGAGCCGGACATGGCCTTGCTCGACATTCAAATGCCCGGCATGTCCGGTCTGGAACTGGCCAAGCAGTTGCACGCTGATTCGGGCGTACCCTTCATGTTCTTGTCCGGCAGCGGCGACAGCGATTCCGGCAAACAGGCCGCCGCTTATGGCGCGGTCGGCTATCTGGTCAAGCCGGTCGACGAGTCGCGCCTGATGCCTGCCTTCGAGGCCAGTCTGGCGCGGGCCGACGAGATCCGTCAGCTGCGCCGCACCGAACTCAATTTGAACGCGGCACTGGCGGCCGGGCGCGAAACCAGCCTGGCCGTCGGCCTGTTGATGGGCAAGTTTCAGACCGACCGCAACACCGCCTTCGAGGTGTTGCGTGACCATGCTCGCTCGAGCCGACGCAAGATCAACGAGATCGCCAACCAGCTACTGAGCGCGGAGGAAGCCTTGAACTCCCTGCACAGCGCCTTCGCCGCCCGGCTCAAGGCCAAATAAGCGGGCGCAGCCCGTCACGGGTGATACTTCCGTGTGTGCACTTTGTTGCATTTTTGTTGCTGCACGGAAAAATATCAGGTACAATTTTTTCAAGCACCGGGACAATGCCACCGCCCGCCACGGCTTGCTGGTCGAGTCGACCCGATGTGTCTGCGCATAAGCGGAATCGTTCAACCGCCTGCGCTGGTTTTGCCCACGGCCGCCTTTCCCTCGCGGCCGTACACCCGTCACCCGGCCCAAATCCGCCGATCCAGCACATAAAAACAATTTTCGCCGCCGCCATGGCCCATCGGCCGCACGGGTGCGAAAATACAACGAGTGTCGCGTCGGCATGACCGCGCGCTGTCAGCGGATAAGGAATGTATATGTTCGATCTCGATACCAACCCTCTCAACGGTTCTCAGGCCGGCGCCATCGGCGACCGCCGCCTGGCCGGATTGTTCCATCGTCTACCGGCTGCCGCGCGCTGGAGCGCCGCGCCCGGCGGCCGCGTCAGGTTGCCTGAGCGGGCGCCGTCGCCACCGCGCGTGCTGCATGTCGACCGCGACCGCGACGTGGCGCTGGTCATCGCCACCTTGTTGATGCCCGAAGCGCAAGTGACCCATGTCTACACGCTGGCGGAAGCCCGCCTGGCGCTCTCGCGTGGCAGTTTCAGTCTGGTGGTGCTCGACCCCGATTTGCCCGACGGTGACGGGGCCGCCCTGTTCGAAACGCTCAAGCAGGCCGACGCGCCCACCCCGGTCTTGCTCTACACGGCGCGCCACACGGTGTGGCGCGACCAGGCCAGCGCTTTTTTGCTGAAACCCTGGACCGCGCCGCATCAATTGTGGAGCACCATCGAACGCTTGCTGGGCACGGCACGCGGCGCTGCCGCGCACGCATGATGGCCGCCTTGCACAGCATCTTGTATGTGGACGATAACGCCGCGCCGCGGGCAGCGGGCAAGCTGGCGCTCGAGGGGCTAGGTCACCAGGTACGCGATTGCCGCTCCGGCCAGGCGGCGGTGGCGGCGGCGGTCCAGTTCCATCCGGACTTGATTTTGCTCGATGTGGCCGCGCCGTATCGGGACGCCATCGCCACCCTCGCATTGCTGCGGGTGTGTCCGCATCTGGCCGGCACGCCGGTGATGTTTGTCACCGCCCACGTCTCGCCGCTGGCGGTGCTCGGCTACGCCGACGCCGACGCCCACGCCGATACACCGGGCGCGACCGCGCGCACCGGCCATCGGCGCCGGACCGGCTAATCCACTGTGGCGCCTGGCCGGGCGTTGGCGGAAAGCGTAGGCGGAAAGCGGTATCCACCGGCCGCGCGGCTTGTTATCATGTGTGCGGCCGGCCGAGGACCACGCGCCGGGCCGGCCCGGCTTAACTTGGCCTGGCCGGGCCTGGCCTGGCCGGGCCATTCCCCAACCGCACCCCGAGAATCAGGATCAGCATGAAAACCAGAGCAGCCGTGGCATGGAAGGCGGGTCAACCGCTGACGATCGAAGAAGTCGAGCTGGGCGGCCCGCGCGAAGGCGAAGTCTTGGTCGAGATCAAGGCCACCGGCATTTGCCACACCGATTATTACACCCTGTCCGGCGCCGACCCGGAAGGCATTTTCCCCGCCATTCTCGGCCACGAGGGCGCCGGTGTGGTGCTCGAAGTCGGCCCCGGCGTGCAGACCCTGCGCAAAGACGACCATGTGATTCCGCTCTACACGCCGGAATGCCGTCAGTGCAAGTTCTGCCTGTCGCAAAAGACCAATCTGTGCCAGTCGATCCGGTCCACCCAGGGGCGCGGCTTGATGCCCGACGCCACCAGCCGCTTTTCCATCGACGGCCAGCCCATCTATCACTACATGGGCACTTCGACCTTTTCCAATTACATTGTGGTGCCGCAAATCGCGCTGGCCAAGATCCGCTCCGACGCCCCGTTCGACAAGGTGTGCTACATCGGCTGCGGCGTGACCACCGGCGTGGGCGCGGTCTTGTTCACGGCCAAGGTGGAGGCGGGCGCCAACGTGGTCGTGTTCGGTTTAGGCGGCATCGGCCTGAACGTGATCCAGGCCGCCAAAATGGTGGGCGCCAACAAGATCATCGGGGTCGATATCAATCCGGCGCGGCAAGCCATGGCGCGCAAGTTCGGCATGACCGACTTCATCGATCCGAACCAGGTGGAGAACGTGGTCGACACCATCATCGGCTTGACCGATGGCGGCGCCGATTACAGTTTCGAGTGCATCGGCAACACCACCACCATGCGTCAGGCGCTCGAATGCTGCCACAAGGGGTGGGGCCAGTCGATCGTGATCGGAGTGGCGGCGGCCGGACAGGAAATTTCCACCCGTCCGTTCCAGCTGGTCACGGGCCGGGTCTGGAAAGGCTCCGCTTTCGGCGGCGCGCGCGGCCGCACCGACGTGCCCAAGATCGTCGATTGGTATATGGACGGCAAGCTCAATATCGACGACTTGATCACCCACCGCCTGCCGCTCGAACGCATCAATGAAGGTTTCGACTTGATGAAGAGCGGCGAATCGATCCGTTCGGTGGTGCTGTACTGAGCGTGGCGCCCCCCGCCGCGCGCCCGTCGGTGGCGGCGGCCCGGCCCCCTAAGCCGGTATAATCACGGGATGCAAAATCTTCTCCACAACCTCAATCCCGAACAACTTGCCGCCGTCACGCTGCCAGCCCAACACGCCCTGATTTTGGCCGGCGCCGGCTCCGGCAAGACCCGGGTGCTGACCACCCGCATCGCCTGGCTGGTGCAGACCGGGCAGGTGTCGCCGGCCGGTTTGCTGGCTGTCACTTTCACCAACAAGGCGGCCAAGGAAATGATGACGCGGCTGTCGGCCATGCTGCCCATCAATACCCGGGGGATGTGGATTGGCACCTTTCACGGTTTGTGCAACCGTTTGCTGCGCACCCACCACCGCGACGCGGCGTTGCCGCCAACCTTTCAGATTCTCGATTCCCAGGATCAGCTGTCGGTCATCAAGCGTTTGCTCAAGAGTTTCAACATCGACGATGAGAAGTATCCGGCCAAGACGCTGATGTATTTCATCAACAACGCCAAGGACCAGGGCTTGCGCGCCAACGCGGTCGAGGCTTACGACGCGCATGAGCGCAAGCTGGTCGAGCTATACCAGTTGTATGACGACCAGTGCCAGCGCGAAGGCGTGGTCGATTTCGCCGAATTGCTGCTGCGTAGTTACGAGCTGTTGATGCGCAACCAGCCGCTGCGCGAGCATTATCAGGGCCGCTTCCAGCACATCCTGGTTGACGAGTTCCAGGACACGAATAACTTGCAGTACAGCTGGCTCAAGCTGCTGGCCGGGCACGGCACCCGCGGCGGCGGTTCCCTGTTTGCCGTGGGCGACGACGATCAAAGCATCTACGCTTTCCGTGGCGCCAATGTGGGCAACATGAGCGCGTTCGAGCAAGAATTCAATGTACAGAATTTGATCAAGCTGGAGCAAAACTACCGCTCGCATGGCCATATTCTCGACAGCGCCAATATGCTGATCGCCAACAACAGCAAGCGTCTGGGCAAGAATCTGCGCACCGACGCCGGGCATGGCGAGCAGGTGCGGGTGTACGAGGCCAGTTCCGATTTGCAAGAGGCGCAATGGATCGTCGAGGAATCGAAAAGCTTGATCGCCGACGGCGCCTCGCGCAGCGAAATCGCGGTGCTGTACCGTTCCAACGCCCAGTCGCGCGTGATCGAACATGCCTTGTTCTCGGCCGGCATTCCGTATCACGTGTATGGCGGCTTGCGCTACTTCCAGCGCGCCGAGGTCAAGCACGCGATCGCCTACTTGCAGTTGATGGACAATCCGCACAACGATTCGGCCTTTTTACGGGTGGTCAATTTCCCGACCCGGGGCATCGGCGCCCGCTCGATCGAGCAATTGCAGGGCACCGCCGAGCAATACGGCATTTCCCTGTACGCGGCCGTGCCGCATGTGGCCGGCAAGGCGGGCTCGTCGCTCAACGGCTTCGTCAAGCTGGTCGAGGGCGCGCGCTTTGAAACCCAGCAGTTGTCGCTGCCGGAACTGGTGCGGGTGGTGCTGGAGGCAAGCGGCTTGTTGCAGCATTATCAGAATGAAAAAGAGGGCGCCGACCGGATCGAGAACCTGGAGCAAATGGTCAGCGCCGCCACCCAGTTCGTGTCGGAAGAAGGGTACGGTCATGGCGCGCCGGCCCATCTGGGGCCGTCGGCCCAGGCCCAGGCCGGCGCCGCCATTGTCGATGGCGACGGTTTTCAAGTGCTTGACGCCGACGCGCCGCTGCCGGCCGTGATGTCGCCGCTATCGGCCTTTTTGTCGCATGCCTCGCTGGAGGCGGGCGACAATCAAGCCCAGGCCGGTCAAGAGGCGCTGCAAATGATGACGGTTCATTCGGCCAAAGGACTCGAATTCGACAATGTGTTCATCACGGGACTGGAAGAGGGCTTGTTTCCGCATGAAAGCAGCGCCAAGGAAGATGGCGGGGTCGAGGAAGAGCGGCGCCTGATGTATGTGGCCATCACGCGCGCGCGCAAGCGTTTATATATGTGCTTTTCGCAAACGCGCATGTTGCACGGCCAAACCCGCTACAACATGAAGTCGCGCTTTTTCGATGAATTGCCGGAAGAGTCGCTCAAGTGGCTCTCGCCCAAGGTGCAAGCGCATTGGTTCGCCAACAAAAAATCGGCCTGGGATAGCGGTCCCCTGGCCAGCGCCGGCTCGGACAACGCCATCGCCCAGCACATCACCAAGAGCGGCGGTGCCGGCTGGCGCATCGGCGAGTCGGTCGAACATGGCAAATTCGGCGAAGGGGTGATTGTCAATATCGAGGGCGGTGGCGGCAGCGCCCGGGCCCAAATCAATTTCGGTCGGCACGGCATGAAGGTGCTCGACTTGAGCATCGCCAAGCTGGAGCGGGTGGCTCGCTAGCGGGCCCGGCGCAGGTCCGCGCGGCCAAGCCGCGCGGGCCTGCGCCGCGCGCCTGTCTTTCGCTCACGTCAGGACGCCGCCGATTTCGCCAGGGACGGCTTGCCGAACACCTGGCAATAACTGACGTAGAGCGAGCAGTGAATGATCACCATCAGCAGGCCCAGCATGGGAACCATCACCATCATCAAGCCATTGAAACCCATCAAGCCCAGCACCAGCGCGGCGAAATTGCCGATCACCATATAGATGCCGAACCAGCACAGGCCCAGCACGATAAAGGCGCCCAGCGAACGCAGCACGGCGAAGCCGCTGAAAAAAATCGCCTTGCCGACGCTGGTGGCGCGCCAATAGATCAGGGGCGCGCAAAAACAGATCAGCAAGTTGGCCATCAAATACAAGATCACCGCCAGCGGAATCTTATAGCTCATCTGCGCCTGGGCCGCGGTGGCCGCGCTCACGTCCATCTTGCCGCTCGACAGTTTCATCAAAATGCCGTCGTCGACCACCCGCAACACCGCCACCAGCATGGCCAGCAGCAGCAAATACAGTATGCCCAGCGATATCAGCGGCAGCACGGCCGGCTTGCGCATCCCGCTCAAGAGCAGCTTGGGCTGAATCGGCCGGCCCTGCTCGATATGCAGGCAGGCGTGCATGAACGCGACCGATACCACGGGAATGAACACCACCGGCAGGAACGGGCCGATCAGCGGCACCAGCATGCTGGCGATGGTAAAAAACATGTACACGAAAAACAGGGACGCCAAGCCGCCCGGCTGCTGGCGGAACAGGGCCATGCCTTGCTTGACCCACAACCAACCTGTACGAGCTGGAAATTTTTCCATCAGAATAAGGCCGGTGCGTCGTGCGTCACCCGTTCGCGCAAGATGCGTTCGAAGTGGGCCGGATCGTGAGGGGTCAACAATTGCGCCGCGCGCGGCAGGTGCAAGTCGTACAGACGCGACAGCCAGAAACGCAAGGCGGCGGCGCGCAACATGGCCGGCCAGGCTTGCCGCTCGGCCGCCTCGAATGGCCGCGCGGCATGGTAAGCGTCGAGCATGGCGCGCACCCGCACCGGGTCGAGCGCGCCGCTATCGAGGTCGATGCACCAATCGTTGACGGTGACGGCCACATCGAACAGCCAGCTATCGCAGCCGGCGAAGTAAAAGTCGAAAAATCCGCTCAGGCGCGCGCCGTCGAACATGACGTTATTGCGGAATAAATCGGCATGCACCGGGCCGCGCGGCAGGGCCGCGTACACCTCGCTGGCGGCGAACGCCTGCTGAAAGCGCATTTCTTCGCGCAGCAGATCGGCGTTGCGGTCGGAAAGGAAGGGCAGTACCTGCGGGGTGGTCGCTTGCCACCAGTCCAGCGCCCGCAGATTGGGTTGCTCCAGCGGAAAGTCGCGTCCGGCCAAGTGCATCTTGGCCAGCATCGCGCCCACTTGCGCGCAGTGCGCCGCCTGCGGTGCCATGTGCGAGCTGCCGGTCAGCTTGCTGACGATGGCGGCCGGTTTGCCGTGCAAGGGCACGCTGAGCTGGCCTTGCGCGTTGGGCACCGGCGCCGGCACCAGTACCCCGCGTTCGGCCAGGTGGCGCATCAATTCCAGATAAAACGGCAATTGCGCGAAGCTGAGATTTTCAAAGATGGTCAGCACGTATTCGCCGCGTTCCGTGCTCAGGAAAAAATTGCTGTTCTCGATGCCGGAAGCGATATTGCGTATCGCCAGCGCCTTGCCGACGGGAAATTGGGTGATCCACTGGCCGATATCGTCCAGGCTCACCGGGGTAAAAACTGCCATGGGGGTGCGGGTATAAAAGTGTCGGGAAAAAACGGAAACGGCGCCGTCTCAGGCGCCGCCCAGGTGCTTACTTGCCGGCCGGCGCAGGCGGCGGTGGCGCGGGCGCGTCGGCCGTCTCCTCGTCGTGGGCCTTGGTTTTTTTCTTGCCCAGGTCAAACTCCATGACTTGCCATTGCGGCCCGCGGTTGGCGCTGCCGGTCATGTCTCCCGGCAAAGCACTACCGGCCGGGGTGTTCGGCTTCAAGGTATAGCTGCTCTTGCCGCTTTGAACCTTTACCTCCGTCACCCGCCCCTGTTCGCGTTTTTCCGAAATGCTGCGACCCGTGTTCGGCTTAGCGGTGACGGTGATCGGCGTGTCGGACCCTTCCTCGATCTGTTCGAGCTTGGGCGGGGCGGCGTTTTGCGTTTGCGCGCGAGCGGGGCCGGTGGCCGCCAGCAGGGACAGCAGAAAGAGCGGCAAAATGTGGGCAGTGCGGATCATGATGGGGTATCGCCTTGGTTGGAACGCGGTCATATCAGGTAGAGCGTAACGCTCATTGTAACAAACACAAACGCTTTGCTGTTTTAATTGCGTGGAAGCGCCATGGCGTGGTCCGCCGTCCGGGACGGCGCCGGCACGCAAGCCGCGCGCGCCCTGAGCGGCGCCCCAAACTCTGCGATAATTGGTGCGATCCGGGCGCGCCTTGCATGACAGATTGTGACGACCGCGCCGATTAAACCCATTGAACCGATACCCCGGGCCCGCCCCTGTTTGGCGCGGCCGTACACCATTTCCTGTGGCATTATGCAAAAAACCCTGCTGTTAGTTGACGGTTCCAGTTATCTTTACCGCGCTTTTCACGCGCTGCCCGATTTGCGCAGCCCGGACGGCCATCCGACCGGCGCCATGCACGGCATGGTCAACATGCTGCGCCGGCTGCGTCAGGATTATCCGGCCGCCTATATCGCCTGCGTGTTCGACGCCAAGGGGAAAACCTTTCGCGACGACCTGTATCCCGACTACAAGGCCACGCGCGCCTCGATGCCGGCCGACTTGTCCTTGCAGATCGAGCCTATCCATGAAGCCGTCAAGGCCATGGGCTGGCCGATCTTGATGGTTGACGGAGTCGAGGCCGACGACGTGATCGGGACCCTGTCGGTGCAGGCGGTGGCGGCCGGCCTCGATGTGGTGGTCTCGACCGGCGACAAGGACTTGGCCCAGTTGGTCAACCCCCAGGTCACCCTGATCAACACCATGAGCAATGAAAAACTGGAGGAGGCGGGCGTGCTGGCCAAGTTCGGCGTGCCGCCCAACCGCATCATCGACTACCTGACCCTGATCGGCGATACGGTCGACAACGTGCCCGGCGTGGCCAAGTGCGGCCCCAAAACGGCGCTCAAATGGCTGGCCCAGTACGACAGCCTGGAGGGCGTGATGGCCAACGCCGCCAGCATCGGCGGCGCGGTGGGCGAGAACCTACGCCAGGCATTGGCCTGGCTGCCCAAGGGCCGTGAACTGATCACCGTCAAAACCGATTGCGACCTGTCGGCGCACATGATGTCGATCTCGCAGTCGCTGCTGGCGCGCGCGGAGGACAAGGAAACCCTGCTTACCTTCTTCACGCGCTACGGTTTTAAAACGCTGCTGCGCGAACTGGGCGCCATCACCCCGTCCGCCGCCGCGCTCAATTCGCCCACCGGCGACGTGAGCGGCGCCGCCGCCGCGGTCCCGCTCACGGTGCGCTACGAAACCGTGCTCACCGAAGCGCAGCTCGATGCCTGGCTGGCCCGCATCGACGCCGCACCCCTGACCGCGATCGACACCGAAACCACCTCGCTCGAACCGATGACGGCGCAAATGGTGGGCATCTCGCTGGCCACCGAGGCCGGCGTGGCCGCTTACATCCCGATGGCGCACCGCTATCAGGGCGCGCCCGAGCAACTGGCGCGCGAGCTGGTGCTGGCCCGCTTGAAGCCCTGGCTGGAAGACGCGTCCAAGCCCAAGCTGGGGCAAAACCTGAAGTACGACAGCCACGTATTCGCCAACCATGGCGTGCGCTTGCGCGGCGTGGTGCACGACACCTTGCTGCAATCGTATGTGTTCGAGTCGCACAAAACGCACGACATGGACAGCCTGGCGCTGCGCCATTTGAATCACACCACCATCGCTTTTGTGGACGTATGCGGCAAGGGCGCCAACCAGATCTGCTTCGACCAAGTGGAAATCGGCCGCGCCACCGAATACGCGGCCGAAGATGCCGACATCACCCTGCGCCTGCATAACGCCATGTTCGGCCATGTCGAAGGCGACGACAACCTGACCGCTATTTACCGCACCATCGAGCTGCCGACCGCCGTGGTGCTGCAAAAGATCGAGCGCAACGGGGTGCTGATCGACGCGGCGCTGCTCTCGGCTCAATCCAATGAGCTGGGCCGGCGCATCGTGGAGCTTGAACAAAAGGCGTACGAGCTGGCCGAGCAGCCTTTCAATCTGGGTTCGCCCAAGCAGATCGGCGAGATCTTCTTCGAGAAATTGAAACTGCCGGTGGTGAAAAAAACCCCGAGCGGGGCGCCCTCCACCGACGAGGAAGTGCTGCAAAAGCTGGCCGAGGATTATCCGCTGCCCAAGGTGCTGTTGGAATACCGGGGCATGGCCAAGCTCAAGTCGACTTACACCGACAAGCTGCCCAAGATGATCAACGCCGACACCGGTCGCGTGCACACCAATTACGCGCAGGCGGTGGCCGTGACGGGCAGGCTGTCCTCGAACGACCCGAATCTGCAAAACATCCCGATCCGCACCAAGGAAGGGCGCCGCATCCGCGAAGCCTTCGTGGCGCCGCCCGGCAGCTGGATCGTGTCGGCCGACTATTCGCAGATCGAGCTGCGCATCATGGCCCATATTTCGGGCGACCCGGCCATGCTGCGCGCCTTTGCCGAAGGCGAGGACATTCACCGCGCCACCGCCGCCGAAATTTTCAACGTGGCGCCGGCCGAAGTGAGCGGCGAGCAGCGGCGCTACGCCAAGGTGATCAACTTCGGCCTGATCTACGGCATGAGCGCCTTCGGCCTGGCCGCCAACCTGGGCATCGAGCGCGCCGCCGCGCAAAACTATATCGACCGCTATTTCGCCCGCTTCTCCGGCGTCAAACAGTATATGGACGACACCCGCCTGCAAGCGAAAGCCAAGGGTTACGTGGAAACCGTGTTCGGCCGGCGCCTGTGGCTACCCGAGATCAATTCGCCCAACGGGCCGCGCCGCCAGGGCGCCGAGCGGGCTGCGATCAACGCGCCCATGCAGGGCACGGCGGCCGACTTGATCAAACTGGCCATGATCGCGGTGCAGGACTGGCTGGAAAGCGAGCGGCTCGATACCAAAATGATCATGCAGGTGCACGACGAGCTGGTGCTCGAAGTGCCGGAGGCGGAACTGGCGCTGGTGCGCGCCCGTCTGCCCGAGCTGATGGCCGGCGTGGCCAGCCTCAAGGTGCCCTTGACGGCCGAAGTGGGCGTGGGCCGCAACTGGGACGAGGCGCATTAGAGGTAAATAGGCCGCCATCCGGGCTGTCATCCGATTTGTCACACAACAGGAGCACACGCATGAACAATATGATCAAGGATTGCGATAGTTTGCTGGACACGGGCCGCGCGGCGGACGGCGTGGGGCGGCGCGATTTTCTCAAAGTCGCGCTGGGCACCGGCTTTGCCGTGGCGGTGCTGCCGGTGGCCGCCCAGAGCGTGGTCAAGACCGACAGCGCCGGTTTGACCGCCGGCACGGTGATGATCGAGGTCGATGGCCAGAGCGTGCCGGTGTACCGCGCCCAGCCCGAGGGCAAGACCGATTTACCGGTGGTGCTGGTGGTGTCCGAAATCTTCGGGGTACACGAGCACATCGCCGACGTGGCGCGCCGCTTCGCCAAGGAAGGCTATCTGGCGCTGGCGCCCGACCTGTTCGTGCGGCAGGGCGATCCGCGCAAGATCGACTCCATCCCGGACATCATGAAGCAGGTGATCTCCAAAACCCCCGACCAGCAAGTGCTGCGCGACCTGGACGCGGTGCTGGCCTGGGCCGGCAAACATGGCGGCAATGTGGCCAAGACCGGCATCACGGGATTTTGCTGGGGCGGTCGCATCACCTGGCTGTACGCGGCCCACAACCCGGCCGTGAAAGCCGGCGTGGCCTGGTACGGCCGCCTGGTGGGCGAGACCAACGCCATCAACCCCAAGCAAGCAATCGACATCGCGCCGGCCTTGACGGTGCCGGTGCTCGGTTTATACGGCGCCAAGGACAGCGGCATCCCGGTCGACACCATCGACCAGATGACGGCGGCGCTGAGCAAGGGCGAGAGCAAGTCGAAGTTCGTGATTTATCAAAATTCCGGCCACGCCTTCCATGCCGATTACCGGCCCAGCTATGTGGAGAGCGACGCCAAGGATGGTTTCGGGCGCTGCCTGGCCTGGTTCAAGGCCAACGGGGTGCGCTGATTTCGCCGCAAATGCGGGCCGGGCTGTAAAATGCCCGGTTTGGGCCGCGGCGCCCGCGCGGCTCAGCGTTGAGCGTTCCAGGCATAAGAGGCATTCAAATCGATCCCATTCTCAGCTCCATTTTGCTGGCGACCACCATCGCCGGCGTCGTCAGCATCTCGGCGGCGGCGGTGTTTTCCTTCACGCTGCTGTCGAAGATGGTCGAGCGCATGGTCAGTCTGTCGGTTGGCATCATGCTGTCGACTTCACTGCTGCATGCCTTGCCGGAAGCGTTCGAGTCGCATACCGACCCGCGCAAGCTGTTCGCCACCCTGCTGGCCGGGTTGCTGGCGTTTTTCATGCTGGAAAAGCTGGCCATTTTGCGCCACTCGCACCACCACGAGGGCGACGGCCATCACCACGCGCACGGCCACGACAAGCATGAGGCGGGCAAAGCCGGCTGGATGATCTTGGTGGGCGACGGCATGCATAACTTCACCGATGGTATTTTGATCGCGGCCGCCTTTTTGGCCGATCCGAAATTGGGCCTGGTCACGGGTCTGGCCATTATCGCGCACGAAATTCCGCAGGAGATCGGCGACTTCATCGTGCTGCTTAACGCCGGCTTTTCGCGCACCCGCGCTTATGTGTTCAATTTGCTGTGCAGCCTGATGGCGGTGCTGGGCGGCCTGCTGGGCTATTTCACGCTCGACCGCGCCAGCACCCTGATTCCGTACGTGCTGGTGTTCGCCTCGTCGGGCTTCATTTATATCGCCGTGAGCGACTTGATGCCGCAGATGCAGCGCCGCGCCACCCTGCGCGAAACCATCCCGCAAGTGTTGCTGATCGCCGCCGGCGTGATCCTGGTGCTGTTCCTGACGCGTCAGCACGAGGGTTGAGCAGCGTTATCATCCAACAAAGCGTCACCACCTATTACTTGCAATCTGGCTCGGAGTAAAAAATGGAACCATTTTTTATTTCACGGCCACCTATGTCAAATATTTACAAAAATTTTGAATTTTTTCATAGGACTCATCATGCCAGCGCCACGTGTCTCCGCAGGGAAAAGCAATTTTCCGACTGAGCTGTTTACTCAACACGCCAATGCGGCGACCGCCCCTGCCAAAGTTGCCATAAAAAACACGGGCGCCGCAAATGGGGGATCGAAAGACATCGCGATAAAGCCGGACGACATTGCGCGCAAACACTTTGGTATCGGCCACCCCGGTCTCGCCGAGTTCGTACGTGCCCGATCTTCTTCGCCTGCATCGCCAGCCCAAAGTGCTGCCAGAGCAGCAGTACGCCGCAAACCGCTTCCGACTTCGACCGTTGTGCCGGAGCTGCCTCTATCGACCGAGGTGAATGATGTCAAAATTTCAATCGCAGAAATGGCCGCTGCAACTATTTGCGTCCCCGAGAAAGACTGTAAACTGAAAAGACTGTTTGACGAATCGCCCGAATTCCATGCGAAATTGTTTGGGCCTGAAAAAGTGCTATTGAAAGCTGTGCACACGCATATGGCTCCGGATAGGAAAAGCCGGTTCACGACGCAAAGCTTCAAGAATCAGTATAGCGACAAGGTTTGGGTTATGGCACACAATTTTCGTCATCGCGAAGAATGTGATTTTTATATGAGCGACGTCGTTGAGCAGCAAAGAAAAATGGCTGAGGTTGGAACCGGATTCCAATACCTTGTCATAAAATCTTTAATCTATGAAGATGTCGGGGGCATTTTTGCCAATGTCGATTTCAAGACCGGGCATGAGCTGCTGCCCGGTATGAAGGAATTTGATGCTTTCATGAATGGAACAGTAAACGGAGAATCGTCGCGGCGCATTCTTGGCATCTATGGAAAAGAAGCCGCGAAAATGACAGTCATACGAAGCACATTTGCGGACAAATCGTTCATGTACAGCGTCGTCATCGAGGCCAGGCCTGCCCCGCCACGCGATTCAGGATCGTCGCTGCAATGACCGAAGTTTTGTCAAGCCGGATCGTTTTTCTTGTTTGTTTCAGTTTCACTTCAGGCGCAAGGAAGTGGTCCGCTCGCCTACGCCTGCGCCGGCCGGCGCCGGGTTCCCGATTTATCAAGCGCCGGTGGCCACCGGCCGCGCCGGATCGGCGCACCACTCGCTCCAGGAACCCGGATACAGGGCCGCGCCAGGCAAACCGGCCAGTTCCAGCGCCAGCAAGTTGTGGCAAGCGGTGACCCCGGAGCCGCATTGCATGATGGCTTGATCGCCCGACGTCAGCAGCGCGCTCCACTCCTGCTTGAGTTGTTCGGCGCTCTTGAAGCGGCCGTCGGCTTGCAGATTGTGCTTGAAGAAGCGGTTGCTGGCGCCCGGAATATGCCCGCCGACCGGGTCGATGGTTTCATTTTCGCCCCGGAAGCGGTCCGGCGCGCGGGCGTCGATCACGCTGGCGGCGCGTTGTTCCAGATTGGCCACCACTTGGTCGAGCGTGACGGTCTTGGTCAGGCTGAGTCGCTCGGCGATGTCGCCCTGGGCCGGCACGGCCACCGGCGTCACCAGCGGCAATCCCTGCGCAACCCAGGCCGGCAAGCCGCCGTCGAGTACCGCCACCGCCGGGTGGCCGATCCAGCGCAACAGCCACCACAGGCGCGCGGCGAACATGCCGCCATGGGCGTCGTAGGCCACCACCTGGCTGTGCTGGCCGATGCCCCAGCGCCGCAAGGTGGCGATCAGGGTGGCGCGCTCGGGCAAGGGATGGCGGCCGCGGAAGCGCCCGTCGGGTGTGCTCTTCGGACCGGACAAGTCGCGCTCGATGGAAGCGAATTGGGCGTTTTGAATATGCCCGGCCGCATAGGCCTGGGCGCCCGCGTCCAGATTCATCAGGTCGTGGCGGCTGTCCAGGATCACCCATTGCGGGTCGGTCAGGTGGGGCGCCAGTTCGGCGGCGCTGATCAGGGTGGTGTACATCGGGTCTCCTTAAACTTCGCTGGCGATCGGGTCGGTGCTGGCGACGGCCTTGCCGCGCTCCGTGCTGCGGGTATTGTAATAGGTTGCGGCGCTACCGGACGCCAGTATCACGACCATGCCGGCCCAGCTGTGCCAGTCGAACAGGTCGCCGAACACCAGCACGCCCCAGATGCTGGAAAACACGATGCCGGTGTATTGCAGGTTAGCCACCACCAGCGTCTTGCCCAGCCGGTAGGCGCGTGTCATGGCCAGCTGGGCGGCCGTGGCGCACAGGCCGATGCCCAGCAGCAGGGCCAGGCCGTAGCTGTTGTCGAGCCGGTGCCACAGGGGGCCGCCATGCCGGGCCCCGAGCACGGTGCCGGCCAGGCCGGCCACCACGTTCATGACGGAAAAGTAAAACACCACCCGGTATTCGGGCTCGCCCGCCAGGCCCAGCTTACGCACTTGCAGATACGCCAGCGCCGACAGCACGCTCGAGCCAAGCGCGATCAGGGCCGGCGCCAGCTGATTGGCGTGGAAAGCCGGCTGGAGCAGCACCGTCACGCCCACAAAACTCATGCACACGGCCGCGATCAGGGGCCACTCGACATGGTTTTTGGCGTGCCACCAGCCGGACAGGAACAGGATCACGGCGATCCAGATGGGCGACATGTAGTTGAGCGTCATGGCGGTGGCCAGCGGCAGCGCGCCGATGGTGTAGTACCACAGCCAGAGCGAGCTGACCCCGACCGCGCCGCGCCACAGATGCTGGTGCGGCAGGGCGGTGCGCAGGCTGCCGCCCCGGTAAGCGATCATGATGAGCAAGACCGTGCAGCCGACCAAGCCGCGGTACATCACCATCTCGGAAGTGGAATACAAGCCGGAGGCCAGTTTGACGCACACCCCCATGGCGGCGAACATGAAACTGGCGAACAGCATCCAGAGCGATTGCATCGGGTTCTTGCCGGCGAAGGACGCTTACAGCGCCACGTTGTGACGGTACCATTCGTGGAAATGCTGCATGCCGTCTTCCATGGGCGACTGGTACGGTCCCACTTCGCTCACGCCGCGCTTGAGCAGCACCTTGCGTCCGGCGTCCATGCGCAGGGCGATCTCGTCGTCCTCGACGCAGGTTTCCATGTAGGCGGCGCGCTCGGCCTCGATGAAGTCGCGCTCGAACAGCACGATCTCCTCCGGATAATAAAATTCGACCACGTTGCGCGTTTTTTGCGGACCGTCCGGCCACAGGGTGGAGACGATCAGCACGTGCGGATACCATTCCACCATGATGTTGGGGTAGAGCGTGAGCCAGATCGCGCCGTACGGAGGCGGGGTGCCGCCACGGAACTTGAGCACTTGCTCTTGCCATTTCTGGTAAGTGGGCGAGCCCGATTTGAGCAAGCCGCGGTTGACCCCCACCGTTTGCACGCTGTAGTCGCGCCCGAACTCCCAGCGCAAGTCGTCGCAACTGACGAAGCTGCCCAAGCCCGGGTGAAACGGCTCGACGTGATAGTCCTCCAGGTAGACCTCGATGAAGGTCTTCCAGTTGTAGTCGCACTCATGGACTTCGACGTGGTCGAACATATAGCCCGAAAAGTCAAGTTCCTTGGCCACCGAGATGTGGGCCAGCTTGTCCATCACGTGATAGCCGTTTTGCTCGAACAGCAAGCCGTTCCAGTTTTGCAGCGGCGTGTTCGACAGGTTCAGGCAAGGCGTGTCGGGAAAATGCGGCGCGCCGATCAATTCGCCCTTCAAATCGTAGGTCCAGCGGTGCAGCGGGCAGACGATATGGTTGGCGTTGCCGCGCCCGTTGAACATCAGCGCCTGGCGGTGGCGGCAGACGTTGGACAGCACCTCGATGCCGTGCGCGTTGCGCACCAGCATGCGGCCCTCGTTTTCCGCGGCCAGCGTGGCGAAATCGCCGACGTTCGGCACCATCAGCTCGTGCCCGACATAACGCGGGCCGCGCTGAAACAATTGCTGCGTTTCGCGTCGCAGCAACGCTTCGTCAAAATAGACGTGGACCGGAAGTTGCGCGTTCGAACGCGCCAGCTTGGCGTGGGTAGCCAGATCGGACATCCCAACCCCCCTTAACAGGTACGACACAGAGAGAGAAAGAATCCGCAAAGACCTGAATTCAATGATGTTGAAACGGTATTTCGGACAGAACCGGCGATTATACCGCGTATCGCCGGGCAATTCGTTAAAGCGGCCATGACCGCACTGTTTTTCCGGCAAAAGCACCGGCTTGACCTTGTATCAAACCGCATTTGGGGTCGCTTGCGCTAAAATCCAGGATTAATTGCTGTTCGGACAGCGGCGGCGCGCCCGGTACGCTTTAGTTTCGACCAATGCGGTGGTTTGTTTTAAAATAACGCCCTACACGGGCCGGACCTGTCTTCCGGGCCCGCCTTCGTCGGCGGCGGTCAACGCGGCCTGTGTCCCGCTTGCTGTCCCTTACCTGAGTGCTTATGTCAAAGAAATTACTACCCCTGGTCGGCCCGGCGCCCGCGTCGTTCGAGGAGGCGATGGCCGAGCTGGCGCAACTGGTCACCCAAATGGAGGCCGGTCAGCTGCCGCTGGAGGCGTCGGTGGCCGCTTACAGCCGCGGCTCCGAACTGGTCAAGTTTTGCGCGGCCCAGCTCGACAAGGTGGAAGCCCAGGTCAAGGTGCTCGAGGGCGACATGCTCAAGCCGTTTTCCGAAGACGAGGCCGCGTCATGAACGACGCGCTGCCGTTTGACGACTGGATGCAGGCGATCCAGGCCGATGTGGAACGGGATCTGGCGCGCTATCTGCCGCCGGCCGAGGCGCTGCCGCGCAAGCTGCACCAGGCGATGCGCTATGCCGTGCTCGGCGGCGGCAAGCGGGTGCGCCCGCTGTTGGTGTACGCCGCCGGCGCCCTGTTCGGCGCCCGGGCCGAGCCCTTGAGCCGGGCCGCGGCGGCGCTGGAAATGGTGCACGTCTATTCGCTGGTACATGACGACATGCCCTGCATGGATGACGACGCGCTGCGGCGCGGCAAGCCGACCGTGCACGTGGCCTACGACGAGGCCACCGCGCTGCTGGTGGGCGACGCCTTGCAGTCGCAGGCGTTCGCCGTGCTGGCCGAGGGGGGCGCGCTGGAGCCGGCGCGCCAGGTCGGCTTGCTGGCGCTGCTGGCCCGGGCCTCCGGCGCGGGCGGCATGTGCGGCGGCCAAGCCATCGACCTCGATAGCGTGGGCTTGAGCCTGACTCTGGACCAGCTCGAGCAGATGCACCAATTGAAAACCGGCGCCTTGCTGGGCGCCGCCGTGCTGATGGGCGCGACCTGCGGCAAGGCCTTGTCCGGCGCCGAAAGCGAGGCGCTGCAAGGCTATGCGCGCGCCATCGGCCTGGCGTTCCAGGTGGTCGATGATGTGCTCGACGCGACGGCCGACTCGGCCACGCTGGGCAAGACCGCCGGCAAGGACGCGGCGGCCAACAAGCCGACCTATGTATCTATTTTGGGCCTGGAGCAGTCCAGGATCTTGGCGCAACAATTGCGGCACGACGCACACGCGGCATTGGCGCCGTTTGGCGCTCCAGCGGCGCGCCTGCGCGAGCTGGCCGATCTGATCGTGCGGCGGAAGGCATAAATGAACCTGCTAGACAATATCAACGAACCGGCCGCCGTACGCAAGCTGGCGCGCGCCCAACTGACCCCGCTGGCCAAGGAGCTGCGCGCCTTCCTGCTCGACACGGTGTCGAAGACGGGCGGCCACCTGTCGTCCAATCTGGGCACGGTCGAGCTGACCGTGGCGCTCCACTACGTGTTCAACACGCCGCACGACCGCATCGTGTGGGACGTGGGCCACCAGACCTATACCCACAAGATCCTGACCGGGCGGCGCGAACGCATGCACACGCTGCGCCAGCTGGACGGCATTTCCGGTTTCCCGCGCCGCAGCGAGAGCGAGTACGACACCTTCGGCACGGCCCATTCCTCGACCTCGATCTCGGCCGCGCTGGGCATGGCGCAGGCGGCCAAGATCAAGGGCGAGGGCCAGCATGCGATCGCCGTCATCGGCGACGGTTCGATGACGGCCGGGATGGCGTTCGAGGCGCTCAACAACGCCGGCGTGCAGGAAGATATCAAGCTGCTGGTGATCCTCAACGATAACGACATGTCGATTTCGCCGCCGGTGGGCGCGTTGAACCGCTATCTGGCGCGCCTGATGTCGGGCCAGTTTTACGCGGCCGCCAAAAACGTGGGCAAGTCGGTGCTGCCAGGGCCGGTGCTGGAACTGGCCAAGCGGCTCGAGGAGCACGCCAAAGGGATGGTGGTGCCGGCCACCATGTTCGAGGAATTCGGTTTCAACTACATCGGCCCGATCGACGGCCACGATCTCGATTCCCTGATCCCCACCCTGCAAAACATCAAACAGCTCAAGGGGCCGCAATTTCTCCATGTGGTGACCAAGAAGGGGCAGGGCTACAAGCTGGCCGAGGCCGAGCCGGTGCTGTATCACGGCACCCCCAAATTCAACCCGGCCGAGGGCATTTTGCCGGCCGCCGCCGGCAAGATCACGTACACCGAGGTGTTCGGCAACTGGCTGTGCGACATGGCGGCCCACGATAAACGCCTGGTCGGCATCACCCCCGCCATGCGCGAAGGCTCCGGCATGGTGCGCTTCGAAGAACAGTTCCCGGATCGGTATTTCGATGTCGGCATCGCCGAGCAGCACGCCGTCACGTTCGCCGCCGGCCTGGCGTGCGAGGGCTTGAAACCGGTGGTGGCGATTTATTCGACCTTTCTGCAACGCGCTTACGATCAGCTGATTCACGACGTCGCCCTGCAAAACCTGGACGTCACCTTCGCGCTCGACCGCGCCGGCCTGGTGGGGGCGGACGGCGCCACCCATGCCGGCAATTACGACATGGCTTACCTGCGCTGCATCCCCAACATGGTGATCATGGCCGCCTCGGATGAAGATGAATGCCGCACCATGCTCACCACCGGCTACCGGTATGACGGCCCGGCGGCGATCCGCTATCCGCGCGGCGCCGGTCGCGGCGCCGCGCTGCGCAAGGAGTTGACCACCCTGGAAATCGGCAAGGGCGAGCTCAAGCGGAGCGGCGGCAAGATCGCCATTCTGGCGTTCGGCTCCATGGTGGGCCCCAGCCTGGGCGCGGCCGCTCAGCTTGACGCGACGGTGGCCAATATGCGTTTCATCAAGCCGCTTGACGTGGCCCTGGTGCGCCAGCTGGCGCTCGAGCACGATTATCTGGTCACCGTGGAAGAGGGCGCCATCATGGGCGGCGCCGGCTCGGCCGTGGCCGAGGCGCTGGCCGCCGAAGGGCTGGTCAAGCCGCTGCTGATGCTGGGCTTGCCCGACAAGTTCATCGACCATGGCGATCCGGCCCTGCTGCTCAAGAGCGTGGGCCTGGACAGCGCCGGCATTTGCGCGGCGATCGAGCGCCGCTTCGGCGCCGAGCCGCGGCTGGTGGTCAACAACGTGTGAACGCGCCGGGCGCCGGGCTACGGGCGCCGGGCTACGGGCGCCGGGCTACGGGCGACGGGCGCCGCCGCCCGGCCGGCAGCCCCGTGCATGCTGACTTTGTGCCATCACCGTCCTGCGCGGTGACGGTCGCGGCCCCGCCGCCCCCATCGGTCTATCTGACTTAGCGTTCTGCTAAAATTGCCTAGAAGTATGCGGCGCGCCGTTTCTATTTTTACGCCCGCCCGACCGCTCACTTACCAGGAAAACCTATGCAAAAGTTCAATCCCTTGTCCAGGGCACGGCTGGCGCGTCTGCCCAGCCTGCCCGGCCTGCTCGTCTGTGGCCTGCTGCTGTGCACCCAGGCACACGGCGCGCCTTTCGTGCTGGCTTATACCGATGGGCAATTGGGCCAATCGTCTACCAATCTGCAAGCTTATTACCGCAACTTGTCGGCCGTGGGACTGGGCAGCGCATATGGCTTGACGCGCTCGGGCGCCATCGATCTGACCGGCATGAACGCGACCACGGCCGATATCATCCGTTTTTCGAAATCGGTGGCGTTGCCGCTGTATCCGACCGTGTCCGATTTCAACGACGGCTTTGGCGGCTTCGATCCGTCGATATCGCAGTCCATCGTCAATTCGCCCTCGATCGCTGCGGCGGCCGTCAAAAACATGGTCAATTTAGCGAAAACCAACGGTTTTGCCGGTATCGACCTCGATTTCGAAGCGGTCCGCCCGGCCGACAAGGCCGCTTACTCGGCTTTTGTGCGTTCGCTGGCCAACGCGCTGCACGCCGAGGCGATGAAGCTGATCATCAGCGTGCCACCCAAAACCGGCGACGGCGCGCCCGATTATCTGACCGGTTACGATTACGCCGCCATCGGCGCGGCGGTCGATTATTTTCAACTGATGACCTACGACCAGGTCGGACCCGGCTGGAGCAGCAGCGGCTTTCAAGGCGAAGTCTGGCCCGGTCCGGAATCCGGCGCCAACTGGCAAAAAGCCTTGCTGGGCTATGCGGTGTCGCGCGTGCCCGCCTACAAGGTACTGTCCGGCCTGCCTTCCTACGGTTACGATTACAGCACCGGCAAGATCGCGTACTGGTCGGCCTTTGCGCGCACCATCGCCGCCCGCAACGCCAGCGTGCACCGCGACGCGGCCTCGGCCACGCCGTACGCCAGCTGGGGACCGGTCGCCAATATGGCCGACGGCACACCCTGGAGCGCCAACACCGCCCAGCCCGTGCTCTGGTATGACGACGCCACCAGCATCCAGGCCAAGGCGGCGCTGGTGCCGGCCTACAATCTGGGCGGCACCAGCGTGTGGGCGATGGGCTATGAGGACGCCAATTTCTGGTCCGCCATCAAGGCCGGCCTGGGCAACGGCACGCCGGCCGCCATGGTGTTGCGCGCCAGCGCCACCGGCGGTGGCAGCATCAGCCCGTCCGGCGACAGTAGCGTGGCGCAAGGCGCCAATCAGTCTTACGCCATCAAACCGAACGTCGGTTACAGCATCAGCGCGGTGGCCGTGGACGGGGTCAAGATCGGCAATGTTTCTTCCTACACTTTTTATAACGTGCAATCCTCGCACACCATCAACGCGGCGTTCGCGCTGGCGCCGGTGGCCAGCCCGCGCAATATCGAAGCGCTGGGCACCGGCTTCATCTGGTCGAAAAACGCCAACGCGTTTACCGACACCAACAAGCTGGCCAGCAAATCGGTCAACGATGGTAATGTGAGCGTGGCAATCACGCTCAATCCTCTGGGCGAGGATGGCTTGCCGAGATGGCAGGCGGCCGGCGTGGTGTGGCCGAGCGCCAAGTCGGTTGCCAGCGTCAGGTTCATCAACGGGGCCATTGATGGCGATGGCAATGGCTACCTCTCCGCCAACATCAGCCTGCAATTTTCCAGCAATGGCACAAGCTGGTTCGATTCAGGCTGGAAAATGAGTCCCGCGTACCCGTATTCGGCCGCCGCCGCCGGTATCGCCTACCAATTCACCGGCGCGGTCGCCGGCGGTATCGTCGGGGTCAGGGTGGCCGGGCAAACCGGTAGCCAATCGTGGAGCTGGCGCGTCAATGAGGTGCAAGTGACGGGCAATTAAAAAGCGACACGAACTAAAGCGGCGATGAGGGCGTGCAACACACCGGCCCAACGGCAAAAGCCCTTCCTTTCATTTCCGAAGAAATGAAAGGAAGGGCTTGTCCTACGGTACAACTAAACGGCTAGCTGATTACTGCGCTGGCATCGCGGTGGCCGAAGCGGCATCGCTATGGGCTTCAGCTTTGGCTTTGGCGGCTTTGTGATGCGCTTTGGCTTTGGTTTTTTTGGCGCTGGCGTGCGCGCTGGCGACGTCTGCTTTGGTATCGGCAACGGCGGCCGCTTCTTTGGCGTCGGCTTTGGCGACGGCTTTGGTTTCTTTAGCGTCGGCCTTGGCGACTTCTTTGGTTGCTTTGGCTTCAGCGTTTGCCATTGCCGGGGTGGCAGGAGCAGCAGCGTCAGCGGCGGCTGGAGCTTGTGCAAAAGCAGCGGTAGCGAACAGGGTGGCGATCAGGGTAGCGATGATTTTGCTCATGGTATTTTCCTTAGTGTGGTTTATCAGGTCAGGGAGTATTCCCTTGTCACTGAGCATAAAACGCGGTCGCAACGGATGGGGTTGACGCCTATTACATTCACTTACAGTTTGCGAATTTGCCGCCAAGCGGGCCCGGCCGGGCTTCCAACGCCGCGCGTCGCCATGCTGGCTCAGCCGCGTTTGCGCTCGTGCTGCCACAGCACGTCGCCGCCGCCGGCAAAACGGTTCAGCACCCGCGCCAGCACGAACAGCAAGTCCGACAGGCGGTTTACGTATTGGCGTGGATAGGCGTGGATCGCCTCGCTGTTGCCGAGCGTGACAATGCTGCGCTCGGCGCGCCGGCACACCGTGCGGCACACATGGGACAGCGCGGCGGCGCGCGAGCCGGCCGGCAAAATGAATTCGGTCAAAGCAGGCAAGTCGCCATTGTAGACGGCCAGCAGGTCGTCCAGCCGCGCCACATGGGCTTCGCCGATCATCTGGTAGCCGGGGATGCAGAGTTCGCCGCCCAGGTCGAATAAGTCGTGCTGGATCGAGATCAATTGCTCGCGCAAGGCGTCCGGCATGGCTTCGCACAGCAGCACGCCCAGATGGGAATTGAGTTCGTCGACGTCGCCCATGGCGTGCACGCGCAAACTGTCCTTGCTGGTGCGGCTGCCGTCGCCCAGGCCGGTGCTGCCATCGTCGCCGGTGCGGGTGGCAATTTTTGAGAGGCGGTTGCCCATGATGTGTCCCAAACGATAAGATACGGGCAGGATACGGCAAAAACCGCCGCGCGGCACGCGCCGCCACGCCGCGCGTATCATGGCATACCGGTTTTTCCATCCTCCACCTTGACGGAACCTGCCGTGAGCCTACAAACGATCTTGCGTCTGCACCCCGCGCTGCGCGACGATATCGCCGATTTGAGCACGCGCCGCCCTCTGCCCGGCCCGGCGCTGGCCCAGCTCGATCCTTTTCTTTTTTTGAATCATCATGGGCCGCAACGCTATGGGCCGCACAATCGTGGTCTGCCGTTCGGTCCACACCCTCATCGCGGCTTCGAGACCGTCACTTTCATTTTGCAGGGCGAGTTGATGCATAGCGACAGCGCCGGCCACGACAGCGTGATCGAGGGCGGCGGGGTGCAATGGATGACGGCCGGCAGCGGCTTGGTCCATGCCGAATTGTCGCCCGAGCGCTTCAAGCGCGACGGCGGCGAGCTGGAAATTTTGCAGCTGTGGCTAAACCTGCCGTCCCGGCTGAAAATGACGGCGCCGCGCTACATCGGCCTGCAAAGCGACGCCATCGCGCGCGTGCCGACCGCGGACGGGCGCGCCGTGCTGCATCTGGTGGCCGGCCGGCATGGCGGGCAAAGCGGGCCGGTCGCCCCGCTGACGGACGTGTTCCTGTCCTGGATCGCGCTCGAGGATGGCGCCCAACTCAGCTTTGACGGTCTGGCCCGGCGCAACGTCTTATTATATGTGGTGAGCGGCGCGATCGACCTGGCGGGAAAGCGGGTGCCCGCGTTCACGCTGGCCGAGTTGGACGGACAGGGCGACGGCTTGGCGTTTCAGGCGCGCGGGCCGGCCGTGGTCTTGTTCGGGCACGCTCCGCCGATCGGCGAGCCGGTGGTGGCGCACGGCCCGTTTGTGATGAACACCCGCGCCGAAATCGAGCAAGCGGTGCGCGATTATCACTCCGGCCTGTTCGGCTGAGCGGGCTTGCTTGATGACGCTTACAATCGTACTTCGCGCGTAACGGCCGCCAATGCGGCGCTTCCCATTCATGACCATGCCATCGGACCCGAGCGACACCTGTTCCACGCCTTCCCGACAGCGCCAGGTGGTGGCCGCGCTGCGCGCCGTGCTGCCCGAGCACTGCCTGCTGTGGGCGGCCGAGGACACCCGGCCCTACGAGTGCGACGGGCTGGCCGCCTACCGCCAGCTGCCGATGGTGGTGGCGCTGCCCGACACGGAGCAGCAAGTGATCGCCATTGTCAAGGTATGTCAGGCGCTGGCGGTGCCGATCGTGCCGCGCGGCGCTGGCACCGGTTTGTCCGGCGGCGCCTTGCCCATCGCCGACGGCGTGGTGCTGTCGACGGCGCGCCTGAACCGCATCGTGCGGGTCGATCCGGTCGCGCGCGTTGCGGTGGTGCAGCCCGGCGTGCGCAATCTCGCCATTTCCGAGGCGGCCGCGCCGCACGGGCTGTATTACGCGCCCGATCCGTCGTCGCAGATCGCCTGCACCATCGGCGGCAACGTGGCCGAGAACGCGGGCGGGGTGCACTGTTTGAAGTACGGGCTGACGGTGCATAACGTGCTGCGGGTGCGGGTGGTGGCGATTGACGGCGAGGTGCTGGAGCTGGGCGGCGCGGCGCTCGACGCGCCCGGCCTCGATTTGCTGGCCGTGTTCATCGGCTCCGAGGGCATGCTCGGCATCGTCACCGAGGTGACCGTCAAGCTGATCGCCAAGCCGCTCGCCGCGCGCGTGATCATGGCGTCGTTCGGCGACATCGTCAGCGCGGGCGACGCGGTGACGCGGGTGATCGCGGCCGGCATCATCCCGGCCGGGCTGGAGATGATGGACCGCACCTCGGTGCGCATGGTCGAACCGTTCGTCAAGGCCGGCTACGACACCGACGCCGCCGCCATCCTGCTGTGCGAGGCCGATGGCACGCCCGAGGAGGTGGAGGAGGAGATCGCCCGCATGACGGCGGTGCTGGAGACGGCCGGCGCCAGCGCCATCGCCTGCTCCGGTTCGGAGGCGGAGCGGCTCAGGTTCTGGTCCGGCCGCAAGAACGCGTTCCCGGCGGCCGGCCGCATCTCGCCCGATTACTACTGCATGGATGGCACCATCCCGCGCAAAAAGCTGGCCGAGGTATTGCTGGGCATCGCCCGGATGGAAGTGAAGTACGCGCTGCGCTGTGCCAATGTGTTTCACGCCGGCGACGGCAACTTGCATCCGCTGATCCTGTTCGACGCCAACCGGCTCGAGCAGCTCGAACGGGCCGAGGCGTTCGGCGCCGAGATCCTGGCCTTGTGCGTGGCGGTGGGCGGCACCATCACCGGCGAGCATGGGGTGGGCATGGAAAAAATCGATTCGATGTGCGTGCAGTTCACCCCGGCCGAAATCGCCGCTTTCATTGGCCTCAAGCGCGCCTTCGATCCGGCCGGCCTGCTCAATCCCGACAAAGCCATTCCGACCTTGAACCGTTGCGCCGAATTCGGCAAGATGCGGGTCGCGGGCGGCCAATTGAAGTTCGCGCATTTGCCGCGTTTTTAGATCGGAGCGCCGTGCAAGCGATCATCGAACAATTCAGGCGGCAGATTCTGTCGGCCGGCGCCGCCGGCACGCCCTTGCGGCTGCGCGGCGGCGGCAGCAAGGACTGGTATGGCCAGGCGCCGGACGGCCAGGTGCTCGACACCCGTCCCTACGCCGGCATCGTCGATTACGAGCCGACCGAACTGGTGATCACGGCGCGCTGCGGCACGGCGCTGGCCGAAATCGAAGCGGCGCTGGCGCAGCGGGAGCAGATGCTGGCGTTCGAGCCGCCCCATTTCGGGCGGGGGGCGACGGTGGGCGGGATGCTCGCCTGCGCCCTGTCCGGCCCGCGCCGCGCCAGCGCCGGCGCGGTGCGCGACTTCGTGCTGGGCGCCGGTTTGATGGATGGCCACGGCCAGGTTTTGCGCTTCGGCGGCCAAGTGATGAAAAACGTGGCCGGCTACGATGTATCGCGGCTGCTGGCCGGCTCGCTCGGCACCCTGGGGTTGATCCTGGAGGTCTCGCTCAAGGTGCTGCCGCTGCCGCCGCGCGAAATCAGCTTGCGTTTCGCGCTCGACGAGATCGCGGCGCTGCGCCTGTTGAACCAATGGGCCGGGCAACCGCTGCCGGTGTCGGCCAGCTGTTGGCATGACGGGCAATTGACGGTGCGCCTGTCCGGCGCGCGCGCCGCGGTCGAAGCGGCCCGGCGCGCGCTGGGTGGCGAAGAACTGGCCGACGGCGCGTCGTTCTGGCACGCCGTGCGCGAGCAGCGCCATGCGTTTTTCGCCGGCCGGTACAACGGTGGAGAGAGTATATGGCGCCTATCGGTGCCGTCCAACGCCAGCGCCATCATCCTCGGTGGCAGCCAGTTGATCGAGTGGGGCGGCGCCCAGCGCTGGCTGCGCGTCGACGGCGCCGGCCAGGAAGAGGGCGCCGCGCTGGCGGGCACGATCCGGCGCGGCGCGGCCGCCGCCGGCGGCCATGCCACCTTGTTCCGGGGCGGCGACAAGCGGCTCGGCGTGTTTCATCCGATGGCGCCGGCGTTGGCGGCGGTGCAGCGCCGTTTGCAGCGCGGCTTCGACCCGGCCGGCATTTTCAACCCAGGCCGAATGTACTGACCATGCAAACCCATCTCGCCGATTTCATCAAGCACACTGCCGACGGCGACGAAGCCGAGGCGATACTGCGCAGCTGCGTGCACTGCGGCTTTTGCAACGCGACCTGTCCCACCTACCAGCTGCTGGGCGATGAGCTGGACGGGCCGCGCGGGCGCATCTATCTGATCAAACAGGTGCTGGAGGGGGCCGAAGTGACGGCCAAGACCCAGCTGCATTTGGACCGCTGCCTGACTTGCCTCAACTGCGAAACCACTTGCCCCTCCGGCGTGCGGTACGGGCGCTTGGCCGACATTGGCCGCAAGGTGATCGAGCAGCGGGTGCCGCGTGCGCCGGCCGAGCGGCTCAAGCGCTGGGTGTTGAAAGAGGCGCTGCCGCGCCAGTGGCTGTTCGCGCCGGCGCTGCGGGCCGGGCAGCTGATGCGGCCGCTGTTGTCGAAGGCGCTGCAAGACAAGCTGCCGCGCCGTCAGGCCGCTGGCCGCTGGCCGCGCACCGTGCATGCACGGGCCATGCTGCTGCTCGACGGCTGCGTGCAGCCGGCCATGGCGCCCAACATCAACGCCGCCACGGCGCGCGTGTTCGACGCGCTGGGGGTGCGCTTGATTGTGGCGCCCAAGGCCGGCTGCTGCGGCGCGCTGCGGTTTCATATGAACGATCAGGAGGCGGGCCTGGACGACATGCGGCGCAATATCGACGCCTGGTGGCCGTATGTCGAAGAAACCGGCGAAGACGCGGGGGAGGGCGCCGGCCGGGCGCCGGTGGAAGCGATCGTGATGACGGCGTCCGGCTGCGGCGTGACGGTCAAGGACTACGGGCGCCTGCTGGCGCACGACGCGCTCTATGCCGCCAAGGCGGCGCGCATCGCCGCGCTCACGCGCGACTTGAGCGAGGTGCTGCCGCTGTTCGAGCTTGAGCTGGCGCGTCGGCTGGGTCATCGGAGCGGGCCGCGGGTGGCTTATCACCCACCGTGTACCTTGCAGCATGGCCAGCAGGTACGCGGCAAGGTGGAGGCGCTGCTGGCCCTGGCCGGCGTGGAGGTGGCGTCGTGCGGCGAGAGCCATTTGTGTTGCGGCTCGGCCGGCGCCTATTCGGTGCTGCAAGCGGAACTGGCGCTTGCGCTGCGCGACCGCAAGCTGGCGCACTTGAGCGCGGTGGAGCCGGAGTTGATCGTCTCGGCCAATATCGGCTGCCTGAGTCATTTGCAATCGGGGACGACGCTGCCGGTGCGGCATTGGATCGAGTTGATCGACGACGCGCTGACAGGCGCGATCGCCTCAGACTAACTTTCGTGGGCCAGCACCGGCCGCCAATTCGGGGCGGCGCTAAACGAGGCGGCCCACGGCTGCACCGCCTCGGCCGGCATGGGCCGCGCGATGCCATACCCTTGCGCCAGGTCGCAGCCCAGCCGCATCAGGGCGGTGCCGTGCTCGATCGTTTCCACCCCTTCGGCGATCACGCTCAGGTTGAAGGAGCGGGCCAACCCGATCACGGCGCCGACCAAATGCAAGTCGTCCTGGTCGTGCAGCATGTTGCGCACGAAGCTTTGGTCGATCTTGAGCACGTTGGCCGGCAGGCGCTTGAGGTAAGCCATCGACGAGTAGCCGGTGCCGAAATCGTCCAGCGCGAAGGTGATGCCCAGCTGCTGGCACTCCATCATGATGCGGCGCACATGCTCGATGTCGTGCAGGGCCGACGATTCCAGAATTTCCAATTCCAGCATGGCCGCTTCGGCGTCCGGGTAGGCCGACAGGATGTGCGTCAGGCGCGGCACGAAGTCCGGCATCTGGAAGTGGCGCGCGGCGATATTGACACTGACCACCCAGCGGCGGCCGGCGCGCGACCAGAGCTGCATTTGGGCCAGGGCCTGGCGCAGCACCCATTCGCCGATGTCGATGATCAAGTCGGTATGCTCGACCAGAGGCAGAAACTGGCCCGGCATGACGATGCCCTTTTGCGGGTGCTGCCAGCGCAGCAGCGCTTCCATGCCGACGATGGCGCCGCCCCGCATATCGATCTTGGGCTGGTAATACAGCCGCAATTCGCGCGCCAGCAGCGCTTGCCGCACCTCGCTGCGCCGGGTGTGGTGGGTACGCACTTCTTCATCGAGGCCGGCGTCGAAGATATGCATTTTGCTGCGCCCGGTCAGCTTGGCCTGGTACAGGGCCTGGTCGGCATGGCGCAGCAGCGTCTCGGCGCTGACGTCCTTGCCGGCGTAGATGGCCACCCCGGCGCTCAGCGAGAGCGCCAGTTGCTGCTGCTCGTACTGGTAGGGCTGGTTCAATTGTCGCAGCAGCTGGTCGACGTGGCGCTCGATCGCGGCCAGATTGTCTTGGCCGCTGAGCAGCAGCACGAATTCGTCGCCGCCTAGCCGCGCCACGTAATGGCGCTGGTCGGCAAAGGTGTGCAAACGGGCGGCCGCTTGCTTGAGCAGTTCGTCGCCCGCCTCCGGTCCGATGCGGGCATTGATGTTTTGGAAGTGGTCGAGATCGAACAGGCAGACCGCCAGCATGCGGCGCCGCTCGCGCGCCAAATACATCTCTTGCTCGAAGCGGGACGCCAGCGCGGCCCGGTTGGGCAGCCCGGTCAGCACGTCGTGGTAGTTTTGCCAGGACGCTTGCTGCATGCCTTTTTGCATTTCGCTGGTCTGGGCCAATTGCTCGTCCAGTCTGCTTTGACTGGTGCGCAGCGAACTCATCAAATTCTCCACGGCGCTCGCCATGTGATTGAAGGTGGCGGCCAGCGCGCGCGCCTCCGGGGTGCGCCCGGGCGCCATGCGCACCGCGTACTCGCCTTGACGGAAGCGTTCGGCAACTCCGGCGAAGCGGCTCAGGGTGTTGCGCTTGGCCGCCACCAGCGCGGCCAGCCCGAGCAGGAACACGGAGATAATAATCATGGAAATGAGCGCCTGCTTGCGCAGCGACAGCCAAATGCGGTTGAGCGGCACGACCGGGCTGTAGATCAGGCGCAGGCGGCCGTCGCCAACCATAACCGAGCTGATCGGAAAATCGAAGCGCAGCGTGTCGATCCGGGTCAGCTTGCCGAACCAGCCCGGGTAGAGCGGGGCGACCGGATGCGGGTTGCGGTAGTCGATACCGGTTTTACCGTGCTCCAGATTGATGGCGACCAGATCCTTGCTCAGCACGATGACGCTGCCCAGGATGGCCTTGGCGGTGGCGCTGTCATGCTGGGCGGCCAGCGGCTCCAAGGTGGCCGCCAGATAATGCGCCAGCTGCATCGCATCGGTTTGGTATTGGGCGTTGGCGTAGGCTGTTTCGGATTGAAATATCACCGTGTAGCGGACCGAAAAAGCCACTGTGACGAGAAAAAATACGGGAATGAACAGACGCGGGTAGATTCCCATCTGCATCCATGAAGATATTATTTTCCCAAAAAGTGGCATCAGTTTTGAATTTTCATCGGCGAAGAAGCCGCATGCATTATTACCGAAAAGTCTACTCAATGGAGCATGCTTATGAAAACGGTTTCAAAATATGCCACAGGCACGCAATCAAGCGCTTCTTGTATACAAACAGGCATGACATCGAAATGATTTATTTAATATCGATTCAGGTCCGGGGCGGTGGCCGATGCGGTGGCCCAGGCGGAGCGGAGCGGGCCGCGAGGGGGCGCAATGGTGCGCCCAATGGCTCACTGAAGGGCTTGCCGTACGGCTCGCCAATGGCTGGCCGCATGGCGGCGCGGCTCAGGCGCGCCGCCGCCGCCGTCGCGCGGCGCTTTATTCGGCCAGCAGTTTCTCTATATCGGCGGCCAAATTTTCCGGTTTGGTCGATGGCGCATAGCGGTCAAATACGCTGCCGTCTTTTTTGGGCTCTATGCCGTTTTCAGTGGAAATGGACGGCCGGCACGGTACGTGGTAGA
>JAZKGI010000073.1:0-16930 GCA_040385995.1 Pseudomonadota bacterium | reverse complement strand
CGAGTGCATCGCCGCCACCAGTTCCGGCATCTTGGTCATCTCGACTTTTTTGGCCAGGAAGGCGCCGATGCCGCCGCCCACCACGATACCCAGCACCACCAGGGCCAGACCGATCCCGCCCGGGCCCTGCTGCTGCGACTTCAGTTTGAGGATCAGGGCCACCGTGGTCAGGGCGGCGATCGCCATCCCCGTCATGCCGAAGGCGTTGCCCTGGCGCGCGTTGGCCGGCGACGACAAGCCTTTGAGGGCCTGGATGAAAAACACCGAGGCCACCAGGTACATCATGGTCACCAGATTCATGGTGATGAAGCTCATGCTTTTTCTCCCGCCGGGGCCGGACGCGCCTTCGGCTCTTTTTTCTTGAACATTTCAAGCATGCGCTGGGTGACCAGAAAGCCGCCGAACACATTGACGGCGGCCAGCGCCACCGCCACAGTGCCGGCCACTTGGCCGAGCAGGCCTTCGGTCAGGCCGGCCGCCAGCATGGCGCCGACGATGACGATGGCCGAGATGGCGTTGGTGACGGCCATGAGCGGCGTGTGCAGGGCCGGGGTGACGGTCCAGACCACGTGGTAGCCGACGTAAATCGCCAGGACGAAGATAATCAGGTTGATGATGGTGTGGCTAATGGGGTCCATACAGGATTCCTTTGTGGGGTCATGAAACGGGCACGCGGCGCTTGCCGGCGCGGCGTGGGGGTAAAGGTTGGGTTGGGCTGGGGCCGCGGCTCACGCGCAAACCGGCGCGCGGGCCGCGCGCGCTCATTTGCGCAGCACCTCGCCGCCGGCGCACACCAGGCTGGCCTTGATGATCTCGTCCTCGCGGTCGATCACCAGCTGCTGCTCCTTGTCGACGATGAGCTTCATGAAGTCGAGCACATTGCGCGCGTACAGGGCCGAGGCGTCGGCCGCCACCAGGGTGGCCAGATTGGGCTCGCCGACGATATGCACGCCATGTTTGATCACGGTCTTGCCCAGCTCCGACAGCGGGCAATTGCCGCCCTGCTCGACGGCCAGATCGACGATCACCGAACCCGGTTTCATGGCTTTCACGGTGTCCTCGGAAATGAGCACCGGCGCCGGCCGGCCCGGAATGAGGGCGGTGGTGATGATGATGTCGGCCAGCTTGGCCCGTTCGTGCACCAGCTCGGCCTGGCGCCGCATCCAGTCGGCCGGCATCGGGCGCGCGTAACCGCCGGCGCCCTTGGCGATCTCCTTTTCCTCGTCGGTCAAATAAGGCACGTCGATGAACTTGGCGCCCAGCGACTCGACTTGCTCCTTGACGGGCGGGCGCACGTCGGACGCCTCGATCACCGCGCCCAGGCGCTTGGCGGTGGCGATGGCTTGCAGCCCGGCCACCCCCACCCCCATGATCAACACCCGGGCCGCCTTCACCGTGCCGGCCGCCGTCATCAGCATCGGCATGAAGCGCTGGTAGGTATTGGCCGCCACCATGACCGCCTTGTAGCCGGCGATATTGGCTTGCGAGGACAGCACGTCCATCGATTGCGCGCGCGTGATGCGCGGCACCGCCTCCAGCGCGAAGGCGCGCAGCCCGGCCGCCGCCATGGCCGCGATGTTGTCGGCGTCGAAGGGGTTGAGCATGCCGATCAGGACCGCGCCGGGCGCCATCTGGGCCCGCTCGCCGGCATCCGGCGCGCGCACCTTGAGCACCACCTCGCACCCGAGCGCCTCGGCCGCCGTGCCGATGTGGGCCCCGGCGGCTTGGTAAGCCTGGTCGGTGACCGAGGCGTGCAGGCCGGCGCCCGCCTGGACCACCACCTGGTGTGAGGCGGCCAGTTTTTTGACCGTCTCTGGCGTGGCGGCGACCCGGGTTTCACCCGGCCGCGTTTCGGCCGGTATGCCTATTTTCATATCACTCCTCTATTAGTAATTAATAATTTGACTGGCAGGAATCTAACACGGAATGAGCATATTTTTAATTGAGCAACATTATCGCGACAAACCAGCGGGCCGGTTTAGTTTAAATTTTACAATATGGCGAAAACTTTATCGCCCGGCAAGTTCCATCGGTGCCAAGGCCATCACGATGCACGATACAAACGGGCCGCGCCAGAACGGTCCACATTTTCCCGCACAAACATTGTTTTTTTTCAAAGTATTTTGATCCGGCAGCACACGGCGGCGGAACGCCGGGCGCGGAACAGGCTAAAATGTCGGCACTTTCAAGGATGGATCATGCCGAGACTCTGGAAACCCTCTGTTACCGTCGCTGCCATCATCGAGCGGGACGGCCTGTTTTTACTGATCGAAGAAGAGACCAGCGACGGCATCCGCCTGAACCAGCCGGCCGGCCACCTCGACCCGTTCGAGTCGCTGGAACAGGCGGTGGTGCGCGAGACGCTGGAAGAAACCGCCTACGACTTCACCCCGACCGCGCTGGTGGGCATGTACATGTCGCGCTACCGCTCGGCGCGCAGCGGCGAGGACGTGACCTACTTGCGCTTCACCTTTTGCGGCCAGGCCGGGCGCCAGCACGATCAGCCGCTCGACGACGGCATCATCCGCACCTTGTGGATGACGCGCGACGAAATGGCCGCTTGCCGCGAACGCCATCGCAGTCCGATCGTGCTCCAGTGCGTGGACGAATACCTGGCCGGGCGGCGCGCGCCGCTGGCGCTGCTGCACACCCATGCGTCGGTCTTCAACGACGCATGACACAGAAAAATTCACAGAAATCCAATCCGGACCAGCTAGATGAGTAAGAAAAAAGTCGTGATCGGCATGTCGGGCGGGGTCGATTCCTCGGTCGCGGCCTGGATGCTCAAGGAGCAGGGCTATGAGGTGGTGGGCCTGTTCATGAAAAACTGGGAAGACGACGACGATTCCGAGTTCTGTTCCACGCGCCAGGACTGGATCGACGCGGCCAGCGTGGCCGACGTGGTGGGCGTCGATATCGAGGCGGTCAATTTTTCAGCCGAATACAAGGACCGCGTGTTCGCCGAATTCCTGCGCGAATACCAGGCCGGGCGCACCCCCAACCCCGACGTGCTGTGTAACGCCGAGATCAAGTTCAAGGCTTTCCTCGACCACGCCATGCTGCTGGGCGCGGACCTGATCGCCACCGGCCACTACGCGCGCGTGCGCCAGGCCGGCGCCCGTTTCGAGCTGCTCAAGGCGCGCGACGCGAGCAAGGACCAGAGTTATTTTCTGCACCGCTTGAACCAGGCCCAATTGTCCAAAACCTTGTTCCCCTTGGGCGAGATCGCCAAGACCGAAGTGCGCCGCATCGCCGCCCAGCTGGCGCTGCCGAACGCCCAGAAAAAGGATTCGACCGGGATCTGCTTCATCGGCGAGCGGCCCTTCCGCGACTTCTTGAACCGCTACCTGTCGTTCCAACCGGGGCCGATGAAAACGGCGGACGGCCACACCGTCGGCGAGCATGTCGGCCTCAGTTTTTACACGCTGGGGCAGCGCAAGGGCATCGGCATCGGCGGCGTCAAAACCTATCAGAACGCCGACGGCAGCGGCCTGGCGTGGTATGTGGCGCGCAAGGATATCGCCAGCAACACCTTGTACGTGGTGCAGGGCCACGACCATCCGTGGCTGCTCTCGAGCGCGCTGCTGGCCGACCAGGCCAGCTGGATCGCGGGCCAGGCGCCGGCCGCGGGCGAGCTGTCGGCCAAGACCCGCTACCGCCAGGCCGACGTGCCCTGCGCCGTGGCGCCGCAGGGCGGCAGCGACTTCGCGCTGCGTTTTAGCGACCCGCAATGGGCCGTCACGCCGGGCCAGTCGGCCGTGCTGTACGATGGCGACGTGTGCCTGGGCGGCGGCATCATCGCCGGCTCAACCGGGCTGGCCGCCTGATTCGTCGTCCGCCCCCGCCCCGGCCGCCGCGCTTTGCTGGCGCTGTTTTTTGACCATGGCCAGCACCGTGTTGCGGATGGTTTTGAGCACCGTGTCGGCGTTGAAGGGCTTGACGATAAAGCCGCTCACCCCGATCGCGTGGGCGGCCTGCAAACCGGCCGCGTCGATCCCGCTCGATACCATGAAAATGAGGGTTTTGGGCCACTGCTGGCGGATCGCCTGCACCACCGCGCCGCCGTCGTCGACCACCTCGCGCGCGATGCACACCAGGTGCGGCTGGTGCTTGACCAGCAGCGCCAGCCCGAGCGCGCCGGTGTGGGTCTGGCCGCACACATCGTAGCCGCCGTCGGTGAGCACGGTGGTCAGCAAGCCGCGCGCGACGGCGCTGGTATCGATCAGAACTGCCTTTAACATAAGCCGATTCCTGTCAAATGGAGGGGCGCGCCGTCAGTGTTCCCACGCCAGCATATTCCATGTCACGCCGAGCCGCACATCGGTCTTCAATTGCACCAGTTGTCTGGAAAGATACAGTATTTCACGCTCTTTACGCAGCCTTTCACCCAAAGTGTCCTTCAAAATGCCGGCGCCCGCCATCACCGCGTCCAGATTGCCGTAAGTACGCAACAGTCTGGCCCCGGTTTTCAAGCCGATCTTGGACACGCCCGGAATGCTGTCGGTGGCGTCGCCCATCAGCGCCAGCAGGTCGGGCAGCAGCGCCGGCGGCACGCCGAACTTGGCCTCGACCCAGGCATGGTCGTGCCACTCGCTTTTGAAGTGATCCCACACCAGGGCGCCATGCGCGATCAGGCCGTGCAAATCCTTGTCGGTGCTGGCCACCACGACGTCGCCGCGGCCCTCGCCCAGCCAGCGCATCACGGCCGTGCCGATCACGTCGTCGGCTTCCACTTCCGGTATCGTCACCACCTGCATGCCCAGCCCGCGCAGCTTGGCGTAGAACGCGGGCAGGCGCTCGCGCAGCGCCTGCGGCATGGGGGCGCGCGCCTGACGGTAACCGGCGTAGAGCGCATGACGCCACGTGGGCCCGCCGAAGTCGAAGGCCGGCAGCACGTGGCTGGGCAGATGGTCGTTGATCAGATTGCGGAACGAGGAGAACGCATGACGCAGGGCCAGATCCGCCTTTTCGGGCGAATCGGGCTCCGGACTGGCTTCGTAGACGCGGCGCACGATGTTCAGGCCGTCGATAGCAAGTAGTCTGGCCATGCGGGTGGTGACAGCGGGTGTCGATACGGTGAAGGCGCCATTTTACTGTATCGGTCGCGGGGTGGGTGCGGCCGGCCAGGTGCGGCCGGCCAGGTGCGGCCGCTATCGATGCGGCGCGAACACGCGCAGACGGTGGCCGTCCGGATCGAGCGCCAGGAAGGCGTAACCGAAATCGAGGCGGGTGGGCGCCTGGGCGATCGCCAGGCCGCGCGCGCTCCAGTCGGCGTGCACGGCGCGCACGGTATCTTGGTCGGCCACCGCGAAGGCCAGCTCCACGGCGCCACCCAACGCGCAGGCCTTCGGCAGCACAGCTTGCCTGGCCCACAGGCCCAGCTTCACGCCCGAATCGAGCGCGAACATGGCAAAGGTGGGTGAGGCTTCGACCGGCTGCTTGTCCAGCAGCTTGGCGTAAAACGCGGCGCTGACGGCTGGACTGTCGACATACAGAAGGGTGAAATCGGGGTCGCTCATGGCTAGTTTCGGTTCGTTGATGGACGCTGCACCGTGTTGCTTGCAGATGGACGCCATCGTAACGCCCGCTCCTGCCAGATCCTGTCAGGAGCGATCGCGGCCCGGGAATGCCGCGGCCGCTCTGCTATCATGCCTGTCCCTGGCCCGGGTCCTTGGTCCGGCTAGATTAAAGGCGGTATTGGCATGAATGATCGGCACCATGTTTGAGCTCTTGGGTATACACAGTTTTCCCCTGTTCGTCGGCGCCGTGCTGCTGCTCGATATCACGCCCGGCCCGGACACCGCCTACATCGTCGGCCGCAGCCTGGCCCAGGGCCGCGGCGCCGGCATGCTGTCGGTGCTGGGCATCACTGTCGGCTGCATGGTGCACAGCCTGGCGTGCGCGTTCGGTCTCAGCGCCCTGATCGCCGCCTCGGACACCGCTTTCACCGCGATCAAATACGCCGGCGCCGTCTATCTGATGTATCTGGGCTTGCGCATGCTGACCAGTCGCGGCGCCGCGGCACCCGCCGGCCAGACGACGCCCGCGCCAAGCGCGCCTGGCGTGGCGCCCTTTTCCGCGCGCCAGCTGGTGACGCAGGGGTTTGTCACCAATGTGCTCAACCCGAAGGTGGTGCTGTTTTTCCTCTCGTTTTTCCCGCAGTTCGTCGACGCCGGCAGCGCCAACAAAAAGAGCGCCTTTCTGGTGCTGGGATTGGTGTTTGTGCTGATCAGCACCGCCTGGAACGTGCTGCTGGTGCGGGTCGCGTCCAGCATCGCCAGCCGCATGGCGGGCGGCTCCGGCGTGAAGCGGTGGCTTAACCGGGCGGTAGGCGCCGCCTTCGTCGGCCTGGGCATCAAAGTGGCGCTGGCGTCGCGCTAAACCGGCACTAACGCTGTGGCTTCTGAATCCGCACCAATTCGATCTCGAACAACTTGGGCCACAGCTTGCCTGTGACGAACAGGCGCCGCTGGCGGCTGTCGTAGGCGATCCCGTTGAGCACCGCGTCGGGCGAATCGGTGCCGCGCCGTTCGGGTGCGAGCAATCCGCTCAAATCGATCCAACCCACCACTTTGCCGCTGGCCGGGTCGATGCGGGCGATGGCGTCGGTGCCCCATACATTGGCGAACAACTCGCCCTCCACCCACTCCAGTTCATTGAGCCGGTCGAGCGGCTTGCCCTCGGCCGTCACCGCGATGCGGCGCACCTCGGCCATGGTGTCGGGGTCGAGCACCCGAATGGCGGCGCTGCCGTCGCTCATGTACAGCTGGCGCTGGGCGCTATCGCTGGCCAGGCCCCAGCCCTCGCCCTCGTAGTTGAAGCGCTGCTTGAGCTCGAAGCTTTTCAAGTCGTAAATGAAACCCACCTTGGAGGTCCAGGTCAGGCTGACGATGCGATTGCCGACCTGGGCCGCGCCTTCGCCGAAAAACTCGGCCGGAATGGCTTTTTTCTGCACCACCTTGCCGCTGACCAGCTCGACCCGGCGCAGCGAGGAGTGGCCGTTCTGGCCGGTGCTTTCGTACAGCCAGCCATCCTTGAAAAACAAGCCCTGGGTGAACGCCGCCGTGTCGTGCGGATAGCTGTTCTTGACAACGTAACCATACACCGGCAACGTGGTCTGGGCGGCATGGAGTGGCGCGGCGATCAACAGCGCGCCGCTCAGGACCCAACTTGCGAATTTATTCAACATAGACTCCCACTACGACAATCGACATCATCTCAGCGCATCAATTGGTACGGACCGCCGCGCTCGATGGCGCGTTGATAGGCGGGCCGCGCATGGATGCGCGTGAGCCAGGCCGACAGCTTGGGATGGCTGGCGCCCAGTCCGCCGCGCGCGGCGGCCGCCTCCAGCGCAAAGCTCATCTGGATGTCGGCCGCGCTGAACGCGTCGCCGGCGAACCATTCCGTTTTGCTCAATTCGCTTTCCATATAATCGAGCTGGGCCGCGATGTTCGGATTGATGAAGCCGCTTTTCACCTTGCCCGCGATGGCGCGCGCGATCGGCTTGACGAAGAACGGCATCGGGCCGTTTTCCACTTTATCGAACACCAGTTTAAGCAGCAGAGGCGGCATGGCCGAGCCCTCGGCGAAGTGAAGCCAGTACGTCCAGCGCAGGCGCGCGGCGCCGCCGGCCGGCGGAATCAGGCGGCCGTTGCCGTAGCGCTCGACCAGATACTCGACGATGGCGCCCGACTCGGCCAGCACCAGCTCGTCGTCCGTGAGCACCGGCGATTTGCCCAGCGGATGGATGGCGCGCAACGCGGCCGGGGCCAGCATGGTCTTCGGGTCGCGCTGATAACGCTCGATATGGTAGTCGAGTCCCAGTTCTTCCAGCAGCCACACAATCCTTTGCGAGCGCGAATTATTGAGATGATGGACAACAATCATACGGTTTCCTTCCGGGTCGAGGGCGACAGGACGGCGGCGCGGCTGCGCGCGTCCGGTTTAGTACGCAAGCTTAGCATTGTCGCCACCTTGCCGCTGTGTTTCACACGACGCCACGAAATAGTTGCCATGCCGAAACTCAAGCATACAGATTGAACAGTGCCGGTCAGCCGAGGAGGCGGTTCAGCCTTGTGAATGGCGATAAATTCCGACCGATCGAAATGCGTCGTTACTGAGAAACCTGTCCCGGTGCCGATCTATGGTTTGCCAAGTGGACTGCGTGAATAGCAAAAATCAATATCCACAATTCCGTAACGAATGTCGCAATATTCGATGACTTTTTTTCTCTGCCCAGGTGTCAATTTATTAATAGGTATCAATTCGAGTCCCAATTGGGCTGGGTTCGAAAACTCAAATTGCACGGTCGGTTTGTGTTTTAAAAAAAATATCCATGTAACGCCAACTTCGTGATCACCAACAAACCGATCCACTCCAACAAATAGAACTAAAAACACCATAGATAAAATACTTAGGGCAACAAAACTCATCTTTTTCTTCATGGCAAAGATAATGCAAACTTTTTACGCAGTTGTTCAGCAATGATCATTCCATATGTGCCAGGGCAAGCCCGGCTCGTTCCCCGTGCCTTAGCGAACTCACGATGTCCACCTAAGAATTTAATCGAAAAAAATCTTGATAAAATTGACACGAGAGCATCTATTGCTTCGAGCTGCTTTTCGGTCGGATCATCATTTCCAACTGCAATCTTGTCGTTTTGAATTCCCAGCCATTCCATCACGCCCGATTTAATGCCACGCTGCTTCATGACCGACCAAACACCGGGCCCAAACTTCATCGCCTCACCCCGTACGCTAAAGTCAGCCAAAAAAACTATGCCGATCACACCGGTGTTACCGCGCTCTATATGCGCGCCTTTATAACGAATATCTAATGCTTCATAGATTATCCCTTGGCAGTCTATTGCATAATGATAGCTAAGATGCCCAAAAGTCGCAGTGTCAATTTCTTCAGCCCGACGGAGCTCTTCGACACCGTCAGCTGCACATCTAAAGCTATTGCCAGCATGATGGATTGCTATGGATTGATAGTCCCAATCCTGCGCAAGTCCTGTCGCGGACTCTTTGGCTTTCCATTCCGACCGTGTGCGTACCTCGCATCGCGCGCGCCGTAAGGCTACAATAATCGCCTGACGTGTGGCGGCCTTATCGTCAACTTTAACTTCCACCGTTTTCACCTCAGCAGCACTTCGCACTTCAATTTGCGCCCAGGTATCGAAAGTACTTATTTTAAGATCAGTGCTTTTTATGTTATTCATTTTAAAGGCAAATTTCAGCGAATTTGCTAGACTAAATTAACATTCCATTTTTTTGAATTTAAAGCAGTGTTTTTACCCAAAACATTCCCCTACTGGCATACGACACCGAATCTCGCCTCATTAGCGATCACGTCGCCAACGCCAATGCATTGGGCGGCCAGCAAGTGCGCAAAGGCTTCGAACGACTGCAAACGAACTCGGCGGCCGAACGGCGGGAACGCCGTAGCCAAAGGTTATGCCTCGGTGTCAAGAGTCCGAACGTGTTTCGGCCAGTACAATGGCTGTCGCCGCGCCAGCTGCGCACGGTCTTAAAAATCGGAGCCGCGTTCAGGATTGAACGTGCAGGCGGATCACGCGGCGGGCCGGGCCGGCATCAACGCCCGCCGCGAGCGAGGCCGACGGTGCCGAAGCCGCCCCCTCGCTGCCGCAGGAAGTGCAGCTGGCGCAGCCGTCGTCGCAACTGGCCTGGGTTTGAAACACGGCCGCCATGCGGCGTTGATCGGCGCCACGCGCGCTGAGCAAATAGACGATGCGGCGCCGCCAAGCCACCGGTAAATACTTGGTGCAAGCGTGCAGCCCGGCGCCCACCACGATCACCGCCACGATCAGTTGCTGCCACATATCAAGCTCCCATCAACAAGGCGATACGGTAGGTCAAAAACGAGGCGACGTAGGCCAGCCCGAACATGTAACCGGCCATCAGTAGCGGATAGCGCCAGCTGTTGGTCTCGCGCTTGACCACGCTCAAGGTGGACATGCACTGCGGCGCGAACACATACCAGGCCAGCAGCGACAGCGCGGTGGCCAGCGGCCAGGAGCCGGCGATGATGGGGGTGAGCGAACTGGCCAGATCGTCGCCGGTCTGCGACAGCGCATACACGGTGCCCAGCGCGCCCACCGCCACTTCGCGCGCGGCCAGGCCGGGCACCAGGGCGATGCAGATCTGCCAGTTAAAACCGATCGGCGCGAAAATCACTTCCAGCCCGCGTCCCAGCAGCCCGGCCAGGCTGTAATAGATGGGGGGGTGGGTGGCCCCTTCGGGCGCGCCGGGAAAGCTGCTCAGGAACCACAGCAAAATCATCAGGGTCAGGATGATGGTGCCGACCCGCGACAGGAAAATCTTGGCGCGTTCCCACAGCCCGATGGCCAGATTGCGCAGATGCGGCCAGTGGTAGCTGGGCAGCTCGAGCATGAGCGGCTGCTGGCGGTCGGCGCCCACGCTGCGCTTCATGAAGTAGGCCACCGCCATGGCGGCGGCGATGCCGGCAAAATACAGCACGAACAGCACCAGCCCTTGCAAGCTGATGAAGCCGGCCACGTCACGCTGGGGAATGAAGGCGGCGATGATCAGGGCGTACACCGGCAGGCGCGCCGAACAGGTCATCAGCGGCGCGATCATAATGGTGACCAAGCGGTCGCGCGGATTTTGAATGGTGCGCGCGGCCATGATACCGGGGATGGCGCAGGCAAAACTGGACAGCAGCGGAATGAAGGCGCGGCCCGACAGCCCCACGCCGCCCATCAGCCGGTCGAGCAGGAAGGCGGCGCGCGGCAGGTAGCCGCAGTCCTCCAGAATCAGGATGAAGAAAAATAGAATCAGAATCTGGGGCAGGAACACCAGCACGCTGCCGGCGCCGCCCAGGATGCCCTCGACCAGCAAGCTTCGCAGTACGCCGTCGCCCATGTGGGCGCCGATCAGGCGGCCCACGCCCTCCACGCTTTCCTTGATCAAGTCCATCGGCGGGGTGGCCCAACTGAACACCGCCTGGAACACCAGGAACATGATCAGCGTCAGGATGACCGGCCCGAGCACCGGGTGCAGTACCACGTCGTCGATTTTTTCGCTCAGGTTGCCGGTGTCGTGGAAGTCGCTGCTGCACGCGGACAGGATGCGGCGCACCTCGCGCTGGGTGGCCTCGACCGACACCGCGTCGATCGCCGAGAGCGGATTGGCGCGGATGGGGCGCAGGGGGGACGCCTGGTCGAGCGCGCGCAGCAGCGATTTTTCGCCGCCGCCCTGCACCGCCACCGTCTCCACCACTGTCATGCCCAGCTCGAAGGCCAGCTTGTCGGCGTCGATCTCGATGCCGCGCTTCTTGGCCACGTCGACCATGTTCAGGGCCAGTATCATCGGCAAGCCCAGACGTTTAATTTCCAGCACCAGACGCAGGTTCAGGCGCAAATTGGTGGCGTCGACCACGCACACGATCAGGTCGGGCGCCTGTTCGCCGGCGCGCAGGCCGGCCACCACGTCGCGCGTGATGGCTTCGTCCGGCGTGGTGGCCGACAGGCTGTAGGCGCCCGGCAGATCGAGCAGGCGAAATGGCCGCCCGCCCGGCGAGGTAAAGCCGCCTTCCTTACGCTCGATGGTCACGCCGGCGTAGTTGGCCACTTTCTGGCGCGCGCCGGTGAGCCGGTTGAACAGCGCCGTCTTGCCGCAGTTCGGATTGCCCAGCAAGGCCACCAGCGGCAACGGCAAGCTCGCTTGCATGGTCGGTTCGGCGGCGCCCATGACTATGCCGGCTGAATCGAGATGCGCGCCGCTTCGAAGCGGCGCAAGGCGAAGGTGGCGTTGCCGACCTTGATGGCGAGCGGCTCGCCGCCCGGCATGCCGCGCTTGAGCATGCGGATCTTTTCGCCCGGCACGAAACCGAGCTCCATCAGCCGGCGCGCCAGATCGACACCCTGATCGGCCGGCCCCGGGGCGCCGGGCGCGATATGGATCACGGTGCCGCTTTGGCCGACCGCCAGGGCGTCGAGCGTGATCAGGGTGGGCGCGAGAGTCATGAGCTAGCTTCCGGTTAGTAAGATGGGCGCAACACAGGGACAGGAACGGCGCGTCTCACTGTTGCCGTGGGATGGCAGCCACCAGGTTTTAAAGTTGCTGGCAATAACGATACTAGCATTATAAACGGTAATGCGAATTGTTTCTATTTGCAGTGTAACGCTGGACTTGCGCCCGATCTAACCATGTGACGGCCGGGACGGCGCCGCGCACGGGGCCTGGATTGCCCCTGCGCAAAGACGGGCGATCACGCTGATTAATCGCTTGCAAAGGCTGTCGAAGTGAGAGAAAATGCAAAACGCAATGATAATGATTCTCATTAAAGAAATGGCAAACTTGTCGCTTTAATGAGACCCCAGTCTTAGCTTGCCGCGACTTCGCCGGCATTCCAGCCAAAGGTGCAACGATGATTGTTTGTGTTTGTAACAACATATCCGACCGTGAAATCCGTCAAGCCGTCGACCTGGGCTTGAGCAGCATGGCCGAGCTGCGGCGCGACCTCGGCGTGGCCACTTGCTGCGGCAAATGCCACAGCTGCGCCAAGGAAGTACTGGACGAGCATCTCGCCACCATCACAAGCCGTGAGCTGGTATTCCAGCGTACGCCCATCGCGAGCATGAGCAACGTCAGCGGCTAACAACACCGTTGTTAACGCGCTGGCGGTGCGCGCGCTGGCACCGTCCCCGTCCCGCCGTGGTTAGACCATCACTAGAGCTCGGCCCACATTCGCAACAAATTATGATAATGGCCGGTCAAGCCGACCATCGCCGCGCTGTCGCCGTGGGCCGCCCGCAACTGCTGAATATGCTGGTCGAGATCGAACAGCATGGCGCGTTGGGCGTCGTCCCGCACCATGCTTTGAGTCCACAGAAAAGACGCGAGCCGTTCGCCCCGCGTGACCGGCATGACCCGATGCACGCTGCACGCGGGATACACGATCAGATCGCCGGCCGGCAACTTGACCTCGTGCGTACCGTAGGCGTCCGTGACCACCAGTTCGCCACCCGCATAATCGTCCGGCTCACTCAAAAACAGGGTCGAGGACACGTCGGCCCGCAGCGATGGCGCGCCGTTTTGCGGCGTGCGGATGGCGCCGTCGATATGCAAACCGTACTGTTCGCCGCCCGTGTAGCTGTTGAAAAACGGCGGCAATATGCGCAGCGGCAGCACGGCCGAGAAAAACAGGGGATGGGCGCTGAGCGCCCGCACCACCACCGCGCCCAACTCCAGCGCCAGCGGCGCGCCCTCCGGCAATTGGCGGTTGCGTTTGACCTGCGCGCCCTGGCTGCCGACGCTGGCGCGCCCGTCCACCCAGTCCGACTGCGCCAGCTTGAGCCGGAAGTGGGCCAGCTGATCCGGCGTCAGCACGCCCGGTATGTGCAACATCATGCTCGATTCTCCATTGAAAAAGCACCGCCTGCGGGGCAGGCGGTGCTGGCGTGGTGCTAACAGCGCGCGCCTCAGAATTTCATATTTGCCGTCAACAGAATGGTACGACCCGCCGCCACGCCCGCATAGTGTCCCGAAGACACCTTATCGAAATACAGCTTGTCGGCCAGATTTTGCACGTTCAGCTGCATCGTCACATGTTTATTGAGGGCATAGCTGGCCATGGCGTCGAAGCGCGTGTAAGCCGGCACCCACTTGGTATTGTTGACGGTGGAATATACCTTGCCGACATAGGCGGCGCCGCCACCGAGCACCCAGCCCGGCGCCACGGCATACGAGCTCCACAGGGTGGCGCTCTGCCTCGGCGTGGCGGGGAAACGGTTGCCGTTGAAGGGCGACGGCACGTACACCGGCGCGGCCGTGGTGCCGACGTTGGCGTAACCGTTGTTTTGGACCACGGCGTCCAGATAGGTATAGCCGCCGAACACATCCCATTTGGACGACAGGCTGCCGCTCAGGCCCAGCTCGACCCCCTTGATTTTTTTGCGGCCCACGTTTTGCGTCAGGCCGTCCGGCGCGGTGACGCGGGCGTTGTCCATCACGCTATGAAACACGGCGGCGCTAACCGACAGGCGACGCGCCAGAATTTCCCATTTGGTGCCGAGCTCGAAATTCTTGCTTTCCTGCGGCTTGAGCTGCGAGACCGCCACCGTCAGCGCGTCGAGGCCGTCGCCGCCGTCGTTGCCTGGCGGGGTGGACGAGGTGCCGTAGGACAGGTAGATGCTGCTGTTGGCGGCCGGCTTATACACCACGCCGGCCTGGTAGCTGCCGAAGGTGGCGTTGTTTTGGGCGTGGCTGGCGGCCGTGGTCACGCCGGCGATGGCATAGGTCGGCACATTCAAATCGCTTTTGTAATCGTCCCAGCGCAGGCCGGCGTTGAGCAGCCACTGCGGCGCCAATTCGATGGTGTCGAAAGCGTAGACGGAACGGGTGTTGGTGACAATACTACTGCGCCCTGGCGACTCGCTACGGGTGTAGACCCAGGGATCGTTGGGGTTGGGGTTCAACAGCGGCGCGCAATTGTATTGTGTGGCCGCGCCCGACGTGGGGCAGACGGTGCTGGTGCCGCCGCCCGGGTTGGTGCCCGGCGCAAACAGATAGGTGGTGCGGCCGGTGTCTTCGCGGCTCCATTCCAGGCCGGTGGTAAAGCTGTGCTTGATGCCGCCCAGCTTGAACTCGCCGCTCAGGCTGGACGCGTTGGCCAGCGCGTCGGTTGCCGCCTTACGGGTATTGGCGCGGCGCCACACCGTGTTGTACAGCACCACGTTGCCTTTCGAATCGTCCGGCTGGGTCCACACATAATCATTGGTCGACTTGCCGTAGCGGGTCACGTTGCGCAGCACCAGGCCATTGTTGAACTCATGACGCAGGTCGAGCGTGCCGATGTCCGAACTGGTGGTGCGGAAGTCGCGGTTGACCAAGCCGTAAAACGTTTCGCGCGGCACAGCTAACGGGGTGCCGTCGCCGTTTTTGGCCACATTCGGGCCGGTGGTAAAGGGATTGTTGAACGGCAAACCGGTGTCGGGCAATTCGCTCGACTGCATGTGATAGAAGCTGGCCGTGAGCTTGGTTTTCGATTGCATGCCGAACGTGATCGATGGCGCCACGCCCCAGCGGTTGCCGTTGATGACATCGCGGCCCGCGACGCCGGCATCGTGCCCCATCAGATTGAGGCGCACCGCGACATTGTCGTCAAGCACCCGGTTGATGTCGACGGTGGCGCGGTGATAGTCGGCCGTGCCAAAGCCGGCCGAGGCGTTGAAAAAGTTTTCCGCCTGCGGCGTTTTGCTGATCAGATTGACGCTACCGCCGGCCGAGGAGCGCCCGCCGTACGCCGAATTGGGCCCCTTGACCACTTCAACCTGCTCCAACGCAAAAATTTCACGCGATTGGGAACCGGTGTCGCGGATGCCGTCGATATAGGTGTCGGTTTGCGCGTTGTAACCGCGAATAAACAAGTTGTCGCCCACCGGATTGCCGCCTTCGCCAGACCCGATCGTAATGCCGGGCACGCTGCGCAAGGCATCGGTGAGCGACACGGCGCCGGTCTGGGCGATGAGCTCGGACCGAATCACGGTGACCGATTTGGGGGTGTCGAGCAGGGCCGCGGTAAATTTGCTGGAGGAGGACTTCAGCGGCGCCTGGATCAGGCGTTCGGCGCTGGCGGTGACCTTCACTTCGGCCATGGCCGGCGGCGGCTCGGCCGCCTGACCCTGGGCGGCGAGCGGCATGGCCAAGCCGGCCAGTGCGGCGAGGGTGGCGCCATGCAGGCGCGGGGCGCTGGCCAACTGGTGCGGGCGGCTTTTGATGTAGCTCATGCAAACTTCTCCATTAGATTTATCCGGTGACATCAGCGCGGCGCAAGGCAGCCGCCACCTCTGAACGCGAATGATAATGGTTTTCATTTACAAGTGCAACTTGTATTGACACTTTGCTGTGCTATGTTGATGCACAGGAATCGACGTTGGCAGGGGCTTTGCCCGGCCGCCGACGTCCTCTGGCCGTCCAGATCTGCGTTATGATGACTGATCGAAGTTCAAGCGCCTTTCAAGGTTCGCCCTACCGCGCCGCGTGGTGGCGTGGCAAAATAGCATCCGCGCACCATTTCACCACCTCTTATAGAAAGCCTCCCATGAAGGGCGATAAAGAAGTCATCCGTCTGCTCAACGCACAGCTCACCAACGAACTGTCCGCCATCAACCAATATTTCCTGCATGCCCGCATGTACAAGCACTGGGGTCTGGAAAAACTGGGCAAGAAGGAATACGAAGAATCGATCGGCGAAATGAAGCACGCCGACAAGCTGATCGACCGCATTCTGATGCTGGACGGTTTGCCGAACTTGCAAGCGCTGCATAAATTGCTGATCGGCGAATCGACCCAGGAAATGCTGGAATGCGACTTAAAGCTCGAGCGCGCGGCGCAAGTGACGGTAAAGGAAGGCATCGCCGTGTGCGAAGCGGCGGCCGACTATGTGTCGCGCGACCTGTTCGTGGCCATCCTGGACGATACCGAGGAACATATCGACTGGCTGGAAACCCAGATCGACTTGATTGGCAAAGTCGGCATTCAAAATTATCTGCAAAGTCAGATGGGCGAATAAGGCAGGCATTTGGGCCGGCACAGTCCGGTCAAGGCCAAGCGCAGATTCAAGCTGTTTGGCGAACCGACGATGGCGCGCGACGGCAACCGGCAATACGCGCTCGGTTGCGAGTGCGCGTGGTCCCTCATCTCTATCGCTGACTTGCCCCGGCTTGCAAGCCCGAGCAGTCATGCTATTCGTCCGGCGTCAAAGCTTCACACAGTTGGCAAAGTACCCGACCACACCCGCGAGACTCACACGATGAGTCAGCGGTGACGCGCCGACCGCGACGTTTCTCTCCAGCGAATAGTCCAAGCTGCAGGCGATAAGCTGGCCGACGGCACGCCAAGCATCAAGGAGGTCGTCACTTTCAACGGCGCCGGGGTCGGGA
>JAZKGI010000072.1:0-47819 GCA_040385995.1 Pseudomonadota bacterium | reverse complement strand
GCTTGCCTTCCGTGCCCACCTCGCGCGCCACCCGCGTCACTTCCGAGGCGAACGAGGAGAGCTGGTCGACCATCACGTTGATGGTGTTTTTCAGTTCCAGGATCTCGCCCTTGACGTCGACCGTGATCTTTTTCGACAGGTCGCCGTTGGCCACGGCGGTGGTCACGTCGGCGATGTTACGCACCTGGCCGGTCAAATTGCCGGCCATCGAATTGACCGAATCGGTCAAGTCTTTCCAGGTGCCGCCCACCCCCTTCACCTGGGCCTGGCCGCCCAGCTTGCCTTCGGTGCCCACCTCGCGCGCCACCCGCGTCACCTCCGAGGCGAACGACGAGAGCTGATCGACCATCACATTGATGGTGTCCTTGAGCTGCAAGATTTCGCCGCGCGCGTCGGCCGCGATCTTCTTGGACAAGTCGCCATTGGCCACCGCCGTGGTCACCTCGGCGATATTGCGCACCTGGCCGGTCAAGTTCGAAGCCATGAAATTGACGTTGTCGGTCAAGTCTTTCCAGGTGCCGCCCACGCCGGGCACATAGGCTTGGCCGCCCAGCTTGCCTTCCGTGCCGACCTCGCGCGCCACCCGCGTCACTTCCGAGGCGAACGAGCGCAGCTGGTCGACCATGGTGTTGATGGTGTCTTTCAGTTGCAAAATCTCGCCGCGCACGTCCACCGTGATCTTTTTCGACAAGTCGCCATTGGCCACGGCGGTGGTCACGTCGGCGATATTGCGCACTTGCGAAGTGAGATTGCCGGCCATCGAGTTCACCGAGTCGGTCAAGTCTTTCCAGGTGCCGGCCACGCCCGGCACATTGGCCTGGCCGCCCAGCTTGCCCTCCGTGCCCACCTCGCGCGCCACCCGCGTCACTTCCGAGGCGAACGAGGACAACTGATCGACCATGGTGTTGGCGGTGGAGGCGGCGCGCAAAAATTGGCCGCGCAAGGGCTGGCCATCGACTTCGACCGCCATGTTTTGCGACAGATCGCCCTTGGCCACGGCGCCGATCACGCGCGCCATTTCGGTGGTGGGGCGCACCAGATCGTCGATCAGGGCGTTGACCGAATTGAGGATGGTGGCCCAACCGCCGGCCACCATGGGCGAGGCCGCGCGCTGGGTCAGGCGGCCCTCGTGCCCGACCAGGCGGCTCACGCTGACGATTTCCTGGGCGATCTTGTCGCTGTTTTCGATGATATCGTTGAGGGTATCGGCGATTTTGCCATTGACACCGGTCAAATCCGATGGCAACCGGACTGAAAAATCGCCGCGCCGCAATGCCACCAAGGCATTCAGCAAAAGTTTCGAATCTAACACTTCTGGCAACTCATCAACGATGTTCATACGGCCACTCCTCCAGGTGAACCCGCATTTTGTACGGCAATGCAGAGGCTGGCAAGCGGCGTTTAAACGACGGGCTCGGCGCCGAGCATCTCGTCACCGCCCAATAAAAATGCCGCCCGGTCTAGCGGCGGCATTGTTATTGGTGGTGCCGGAGCGGCGGTGCCGTGCGCCGGTCCGCCCGGACGGTGATAGCCTGGACGCGACCGGCTTGACGATTTAAGCGACAACCTTGCGGCGGCGCGCCATCCATCCCACCAACCCTAAGCCGGCCAGCAGCATGGCATACGGTTCCGGCTCGGGCACGGCGCTCACGCCGCCGACATTGATATTGTCAATCGAAAAACCATTGTAAATCTCGAAGTCCGAGCCGCTGCTGGAAAACTTCACCGACAGCAGATTGGAAAATCCGCTATTGAAGGTGTAATCGGAGAATATCAAGGAACCACCGCTCGATATTTTACTGACCGCGAACGATTGCGTCACCGTGCCGCCGCCCGCCAGGTTGCCGACCACGTTGATCAGACTGGGAATGTATTGCGGGTTATTAGTCGGAATCCAATCGAAGGAACCGGCGCCTTGAAAACTATTCAAGGAAAATGTGCCGCCGCCCGATTTCGACATGACCAACGCCGACACATCGTCTTGAAAATCACCGTAGGCGGCCAGGGCGTATTGGCTTCCGCTGGACGGGCAAGCCGGGCCGCATGAGCCCGAACCTGGGGAGATAAAACTCGACAGCCCGGTAAGATTGAAATCGAAGCCGGTGGAGGTGAACTGGCCGGTGCTGTAGGCGGCGGTGTCGTCAAAAGTGACGGTCGCGGCATGGGCGATGGCCGACACGCTCAATGCCAAACACGACAACACGATTTTACTCAACTTGCGCATTTTTTATCCCTGATAAAAGTTAAAAACTAATATGGCCGCCCAACACGCGGCGCGTCTAGTATGCATTTGATATTCAAATATAGCAACATTGATCATTCGCAAAATTGAGCGCAGGACGAGTTCATAGATAGCAGCGGTCAGCCATGCCGCGCGCCTTGGCCGAGGCTGTGTATTGTTCCGACAGATCGGCGACTGGCGCAATGTGGCCTTCCCCGACAACATCGATGCCCAGCTTGGCAAGGTCGCGCCTAGCGGCCGAGCACGCCCACCGGTCAAGCGCGCATCGCCGCCCGTTTGACGACCGCAACCGTCGGCGCCCGTCGATTGAGTTACAACAAACTCAACAGAGAAGCTGTGAACGCCTGCCGGACTTAGCCATCTATTAACACGTGCAGCGGCATCGCGGCGCATTTTCCATGGCGTCGCAGGGCCACGGCCTTGCGCGCCGTGCCGTCTCTGGTTTTTAAACGGGTCCTTCATGAAAAATCCACAAACAATTTTGGTGGACGCGCAACTGTCGCGCGCGCAGGGCAAGCAAAAGGTGGCGCTGATCACGGGCGTCACCGGGCAGGACGGCGCCTATCTGTCGGCGCTGTTATTGGAAAAAGGCTATGTGGTGCACGGGGTGAAGCGACGCAGTTCGCAGTTGAACACGGCGCGCATCGACCATTTATATCAGGACCCGCAACAGGAAAACCGCCAATTCGTCTTGCACCATGGCGACATGACCGACAGCGCGTCCTTGATGACCATCGTCGAGCGGGTCCGCCCCGACGAGATCTATAACCTGGCGGCCCAAAGCCACGTCGCCGTCTCGTTCGAGGCGCCCGAATACACGGCCAACGCGGACGCCATGGGCACCTTGCGCATTCTGGAGGCCATGCGCGTGCTCGGCTTGCGCGACACGACGCGTTTTTACCAGGCTTCGACCTCCGAGCTGTACGGCAAGACCCTGGCCACGCCGCAGTCGGAAACCACGCCTTTTTATCCGCGCAGTCCATACGGGGTGGCCAAGCTGTATGCCTACTGGATCACGGTCAATTACCGCGAGGCGTACGGCATGTTCGCCTGCAACGGCATCTTGTTCAATCACGAGTCGCCGCTGCGGGGCGAAACCTTCGTCACCAGAAAGATCACGCGCGCCATGGCGCGCATCGCGTTGGGGCTGGAAGCGTGTCTCTACCTGGGCAATCTGGACGCCAGGCGCGACTGGGGCCACGCGCGCGACTATGTGTATGCGCAATGGCTGATGTTGCAGCAGGATATGCCGGAAGACTTCGTCATCGCCAGCGGCCGCCAATACAGCGTGCGCGACTTCGTCAACGCGTGCGCGCTGGCGCTGGGGGTGACGCTGGAATGGCGCGGGCTGGGTGTCGACGAAATAGCCGTGGTGCGCGACCCGGGGCCGCACGGCGCGCTCGCAGCGGGCCACACGCTGGTGCGGGTCGATCCGCGCTACTTCCGCCCGGCCGAGGTGGAATCGCTGCTGGGCGATGCCAGCAAGGCGCGCGAGAAACTCGCCTGGCGCCCGGCCACCAGTTTCAGCGAACTGGTGGCCGAAATGATCGAAGCCGATCTGCAAGCGGCCCGCAAGTACCAGCTCATTCAACGCAACGGTTATGTCGCCCACTGCCACCGCGCTCTATAAAGGTTGACCATCATGTCTGCTACACCCAAACGTATTTTCGTCGCCGGTCACCGCGGCATGGTGGGCGCGGCGCTGGTGCGGGCGCTGCGCGCCCGCAGCCAGGGCGCCGGTCCGGTCGAACTCGTCACCCGCGAACACGCCGCGCTCGACCTGGTCGACCAGAGCCAGGTGCGGCAGTTTTTTGCCAGCCAGCGTATCGACGAGGTCTACCTGGCCGCCGCGCGGGTCGGCGGCATCTTTGCCAACGCCACCTACCCGGCCGAATTTATCTATCAAAACCTGATGATTGAAACCAATATCGTGCACGAGGCGTGGCGCGCCAAGGTCCACAAGCTGCTGTTTCTGGGCTCGTCCTGTATTTATCCCAAGCTGGCGCCGCAGCCGATGGCCGAGCATGCCCTGCTCACCGGGCCGCTGGAACCGACCAACGAACCCTATGCGATCGCCAAGATCGCCGGCATCAAAATGTGCGAAAGTTATAACCGGCAGTACGGCACCGATTTCCGCAGCGTCATGCCCACCAATCTGTTCGGTCCGGGCGACAATTACCACGCCCAAAACAGCCACGTGATCCCGGCCCTGCTACGCCGCTTTCATGAAGCCAAGCTCGACGAGGCACCGGCGGTGGTGCTGTGGGGCAGCGGCGCGGCCCGCCGCGAATTTCTGTATGTCGACGATCTGGCCGCGGCCTGCCTGCATGTGATGGCGCTGGACGCGGACGAATATCGCATGAGCACGGCGCCCATGCAATCGCATCTGAACGTGGGCAGCGGCATCGAAGTGACCATCGCGGCGCTGGCGCACATGATCGCGCGCGTCACCGGCTACCGTGGCGCGATCGAGTTCGACGCCGCCCGGCCCGAGGGACCGCCGCGCAAATTGCTCGACACGTCCGCGCTGCGCCGGCTGGGCTGGCAATCGGCCACCGCGCTGGAGGCGGGCTTGCAGCAAGCGTACCGCCATTTCTGCGCCCAGCAAGCGATGGCGCCGGCATGACCCACAGGCGGCCCGCGCCACGTCAGGCGCGGGCGTTCGATTGTTTCCACATCGAGGAAAACCAGCCATGCATACCGTTTTGCTATTGGGTCCCGCCCTGCACGCCGTGAGCGGAGTGAGCACGCATTTAAATCAGTTGTTCGGTTCGGCGCTCAAACGCGATTTTCGTCTGCTGCATTTCCAGGTCGGCAGCCAGGGCCGCGACGAGTCGCCGCCGCGCAAGGCTTGGCGCTTGCTGGCCAGTCCCTTCAAGTTGCTGGCCTGCCTGCTGCGCGAGCGTCCGGCCATCGTCCACGTCAACACTTCGATGGACGCCAAAGGTTACTGGCGCGACATCGCCTACCTGGCGATCGCGCACGCGCTGGGCAAAAAAGTGATTTATCAAGTCCATGGCGGGGCCCTGCCGCAGCAGTTTTTCCAGCGCAGCCGCGCGCTCACGGCCCTGTTGCGCCGCGTATTGCGGTCGGTGGAAATGGTGCTGGTGCTGGGTAACGAGTCGCTGCTGGCCTATCGCCGGTTTGCCCCCGAGCTGCGGCTGCGCATGATCGCCAACGCGGTGGACGCCGGCCCCGACCCGCACTGGAAACGGGCCCGCGCCGCCGACGGCGTGCTCACGCTGGTATTTATCGGCCGTCTGGTGGCCGACAAAGGGGTGTTCGACATCGTCGAGGCGCTTGCCATCCTGGTGCGCGAGCGGCGCCAGGTGCGGCTGGTGTTCGCCGGCAGCGGCAGCGACGAGGCCCGTTTGCGCCTGCGGGTGCGGCAGTTGCAGCTGGACCCGTGGGTCGATTTCGTGGGCGTGATCGAGGGCCAGCGCAAGGAAAGGCTGTGGCAGGAATCGGATTTGTTCGTCTGCCCCACTTACCGCGAAGCGCTGCCCTACTCCCTGCTCGAGAGCATGGCGGCGCGCACGCCGGCGCTCATTTGTCCGGTCGGCGCCATTCCCGACGTCATGGCCGACGGCATCCACGGCCTGTTCGTGCCGATCGGCGACCCGCCCGCCCTGGCCAAGGCCATCGGGCGGCTCGACCAGGACCGCGCGCTGATCGGCCGGATGGGCGAGCTGAGCCGGCAAAGGGTGTTGCAAGCGTATACGGTGGAACGGCTGGCAAGCGACATCGGCCAACTGTACCGCGCCATCCTGCCGGCCGGAGTCCGGCCATGAACGGGCGCTGCGAATCGGTGCTGGGCACCCGCATCCACGCCCTGTCCTGGGACGAGACGATCGGGCGTATCGCCGGCTGGGGCGCGGCGCGCGAATCGCGCAGCGTATGCCTGGGCAACGTGCACGTGATCGTCACGGCCACGCGCGAGGCGGCGATGCGGCGCGCGCTCGACGCGGCCGATATCGTGTTGCCCGATGGCGCGCCGGTGGCATGGACCTTGCGCCGGTTCGGCCATGTGGATCAGGAACGCATCAACGGTCCCGACCTGATGTGGCGCTATCTGGCGGAGGCCGAGCGCAGCGGCCAGATCGTGTTTTTCTACGGCAGCACCCAACGCACCCTGGACCGCTTGCGTCAAGCGCTGGCGCGCAGCTTTCCCCGCTTGCGCATCGCCGGCATGGTCTCGCCGCCGTTCCAGCCCCAGTCAAGCGCCGACGTCAGCGCCGATGTGCGCGCCATCAATGCCTGCGGCACCCAAATCCTGTTTGTCGGCCTCGGTTGCCCCAAGCAAGAAAAATGGATGGCGGCGCAGCGCGGTCACGTGCATGCGGTCATGATCGGGGTCGGCGCCGCCTTCGATTACCACGCCGGCACCTTGCGCCGCGCGCCGGTCTGGATGCAGCACCAGGGCTTGGAATGGTGTTTTCGCTTATACAAGGAACCGCGCCGCTTGTTCATGCGTTACCTGGTCACCAACACCCTCTTCATTCTGAGGCTGAGCGCCCAATTCGCCGGGCGCTTGAGACAGCGCCCGCGCTGACGGCCTGACGCCGGCGCGGCCTGGCATGGCTTTGCCAGTGTGGCGTTGCATCGACGGTGGACCCGCCGCGCCGCTGCATGAATCAGGCAACGTTCGCTTGTGCCGCATGTCAGCGGCGGTGCCGACCGCAAGGTGGAGCCGATGTTGCCGCCAAGCGGCGGCGATTCGGCCGCCTAGCCTTGGCAGGCTGGAGTCGGCGCGGCGCGGCCGGCGCGGCCATCCCGGCCGAGCCGTGCAGTGTTCCGGATCACAAGTTCGCTGAACTATCAATATGGCGAAATCGGCCTGAGACAAGGAACAAAGCACAGCAAGGCCGGGGCCTTGCGCGCAGTTGTGACGCAGTATCAGGTCGATTCTCGCCATGTTATTCAACGAATCTGTGATTCAGGACACTGGCTAACAACAGCGCCGCTTGTCGTCCACCCTATCACGCAACGCCTTCCGGTCACGCCGTCGCCCCCTTGCGCCGCGGTTGCCCCGCCACACGGCCGAGCGACCGCGCGGCTTGACTGTCGGCCGCCGTGACGCCATGCCCTGTTGCGACGGCATGGCGTCGTTCAGGCGACCAGCGCCCGCGACTTGTGGTCGAACACCGTAATGCGGCCATTGCTGGACATGTGGTGCACGCCCAGCATGCCCGGGGCGAACGCGGTGCCGATATCGGACACCAGCTGTTCCGCGTAGCCGGTTTCCGACAGCTCGGTGATCAAATACGTCAGGATGCCTTTGCCGTACTCGTCGTAGCCCTGCTTTTGCGCCATACGGTAAATATTCTTGCCCTCGATGATCAGGCCGGCGTTACGCCCCCCTTCCGGATCGATCAAGAGCGGGTTGCAGGGATGGGGCTGCCATTGCTGACTCAAGGGCGAATCGGACCAAAACGCGTACAGTTCCGAGCAAAAATCGTCACTGCCCGAGTGGTCCATGCTGGTCAACATCCACCAGCGGCCATCGCGTTCGAACAGCATGGTGTCGGCGGCCGACACCTGGTCCATGAGCACGGCCGCCGGTTCCCACAAGGTTGGAAACTGGGCGCAGCGATAGACCCGGATCTGGCGCGCGGCGGCCGACTCCGGGCACATGTACAGCTCGCCGTGATAGCGAAACATAAAGGGAAAAGAGAGATGAAACGGCTCGCTCAGGCAGGGGCCGAGCAGGCGCGCCGAATCGGGTCCCACTTCAAGCACGGAAATATGACCGCGCGCCGTACGCCAGACATAGTCTTCAACGAAACAATAGGTTTTACCGCCCTGTTCGATCAAGAAAGGGTCGGCCCAATAGCGCCCGCGCGGCGCCGGCGCGCGTATGTGATGGCACAACATGGCTTGCCGCCAAGACGTGCGCAAAAACGAAATTTCCCATTTCTTGCGCACGCACACCGCGCGCCACATGCCTTTCTCGGCCAGCCGGGCGCCCAGTTTGCCGAGGTAGGCCAGCGCTTGCAACACGGTCGGCCCGCCCACCCATTGTCCGGAAAAAGGGCGCATGGCCAGCGGCGCCGGCAACTGGCCGCATGCGGCGATCTCCAGCAGCAGCTGCTTCAGATGAGGCAAAGATTTCTTTCTCACATAGTATTCATTAAGCGAAAATAAATACCTGGTTGAAAAAAAGCCTTGACGCAAAATGCGCGCCGGCTCGCCGTCGGCCCCCTTCAAGGTGATGGCAAAACCGGTCTTGGGGCGCTTGTGATAGCACTCCCAGAAAAAATGCGGCCCGCCCCGGTACAAGTCGTCGGTGTCGCCACCGATGCACAGGGTGCCGAGCCGCACCAGCGGCGCCAGCTCGGCGCCACCCAAGCCGGGGCCGCACTGTACCAGCAAATCGAGCCCGAGCGCGGCCAGGCGCTGCCGCCCGGGCGCCGTGGCCTGGGCATCGATGATGACAATATTGGCCACGCTGCCGCTCACATCCCGACGCGCCGCGCCACGCTCGCGGCCCTGAACGCGCAGCAGGCGCCGTTCGCAAGCGGCCACCGCTTGTAGCAGGCGCCACCCGACGCGATGCGCGGCCCCGGTTTGTCTCACGATCACCAACGTTAGCGCGAGCGCCGGTTGCAGGCGCGCCCATTGCACCAGCTCCCGGGTGTGACGGTCGGCAAATGTACTCTCGGCAATTAGGCCGATACGCAAATTAGTCATCTTCAGCACTATCATTCAAATGGGAATACTGCATATCGATCGGCCACCCGGACAGGTGGAAAGGCGTGATCTGGACTCTACACGCATGCCTCGCCGGGCACGCGACGACACTATCACTGTCTGCGCCAAAGCAAGCCGCTGTGGACGATTTGCTCACATTTGAGCAAATGCAAACGGCGTCCCGAGACGCGCTCTATGCTGGCTTCACTTCTTCGGACTGAACGAAGAGCAGGCGCCGCCGACCGGTTGGCGGCGCGCCCCCACCCCGGCTGGACCGCGCACTGGAGCGCACCTCCGCGCGCCGGACCCGCCCCAAGCAGATTGACAAATTATGTCGAAACCGTATGCAAATGTAGGCCGTATCCTCGCTGTCGACGCCGCCAAACGGCGCCAATCGCACTGGCTGTTCGGCGCCGCGCTCGCCGTCGCGGCGACGCTGTGCGCGCTCGACGCGCGCTGGGGCGCGCTACCGGCCGTGGCGGTGACCGCCATGTGCGTACTGCTGCCGCTGGCGGCGGCCGACTACCGGGTCGCGGTGCAACTGGCCGTCTTCCTGCTGGCGCTCAGTCCCACCTATCTGATGCCGAAGGAAATGTTCGGCGTGGCCGGACTCAATCCCCTGAACGGCGCCATCGTGCTGGCGGCCGCGTCGCTGGGGGCCAGCGCCTTGCTCACACGCCGTCTGATCTTGCCGCGCTGGCCGCGCCCATTTTGGCTCTACGTGGCCGTGCTGGGCGGCGCGGCCATCTATGGCGCGGGGCAGGTCTCGCGCATTCCGCCCTATTTCAAGGTATTGGAAATCATTAATTTCGATTCGGCGCGCGGTTATGTGCTCGATATTTTTATCAAGCCGATGCTGATTCCGGCCACCGCTTATATGTTATCGATCGTGATCGCCAATGCGGTCGAACCGGTGCGCTACCTGCTCCCCTTTTTCCTGTCCGCCCTGGTGCTGCCCACCATGGCGATCGGCTACGTGCTGAGCTCCGGCGAGGCCTTGTCCACCCTCGCGTCAAGCGACGCGCGCGGCTTCCTGTCGGTGATCGGCATGCACGCCAACGAACTGGGGTTGATGTTCAACATGGTGTTTTCGCTGGCCGCGTTCTGCTTCCTGTCGAGCCGGCAACGTTGGCAGAGGCTGGTGTTCGGCGCCATGGCCACCGTGTGCGCGGCGGCCGTGGCACTGACCTTTTCGCGCGGCGCTTACGCCGGCTTGCTGGCCGTGGTGGTGTGCGTGCTGGTGAGCCAGCGCCGTGTGCTGGCCATCCTGGCGCTGATGGTGGCGATGGCCGGCGCGGCCAGCTGGCTGCCCAGCGCCGTCACCGAACGGGCCGCCACCGGTCTGGCGAGCGGCGATGTGGAAAATATCAGCGCCGGCCGGGTCGACGGCATTTGGCGCCCCCTGCTGCCGGATGTGGCCGCCAGCCCCCTGTTTGGCCACGGCCTGAGCGCCATCCTGTGGTCGGACGCGGCCCATCGCCATACCATTTTGCCGGTCGGCCACACGCACAGCGCCTACCTGGGCACCTTGCTCGATATCGGGGTGCTGGGCGCGCTGGCGGTGGCCCTGTTCTTCACCCATATGGGCAAGCTGTTCCTGTACCTGGCGCGGCAAGCGCCCCACGCGCTGTGGCGCGGCTTTTTCCGAGGCGCGATGGCGTGCATCATTTTGCTGCTGGTGCAAGGCTTGACCGACGACAGTTTCACCCCCAGCCGCAGCCAGCCGTTTTTGTGGTTGAGCTATGGCCTCGGGCTGGGCTTGCTCGCGCGCGCCGGCATGCGCAAGGCGGGCGCGCCATGAATCTCAACATCTGCTTTTTCGGTCTCGAAAATCTGCCGGTGCTGGCGCCGGAATTCAATCATCACGGCATCGGCGGCGAGCAAGTGCAGCAAACCTTGCTGGCGCGCGCGCTGACCCGGCGCGGCCATACCGTGAGCATGGTGGTGCACGATTACGGCCAGCCGGACCGCGCGCGCTGGGATGCCGTCACCGCCTTCAAGGCGTACCGCGAACAGGCCGGCTTGCCGGTCTGGCGTTTCGTGCACCCGCGCTGGACGACGGTCTGGTCGGCCCTGCGCCGGGCCGACGCCCATATTTATTACGCCAGCTGCGCCGGCATGCATCTGGGCTTGCTGGCCCTGTTTTGCCGGCGCTATCGGCGCAAGCTGGTGTTTCGGGTGGCGCACGACACCGATTGCCAGCCCGACCAACTGCTGATCGAATTTTGGCGCGACAAAAAGCTGTACGAATACGGCTTGCGCCGCGCCAATGGCATCCTGGTGCAAAGCGCGCAGCAACGCGCGGCGCTGGCGGCCAACTATGGCTTGAGCAGCCGGATCGCCGGCATGCTGGTCGATCCGCCGGCGGTGGCCGGCGCGCGCACGGTTGACGTGTTGTGGGTCAACAATATACGGCAGTTCAAGCGGCCGGACCTGTTTTTGGCGCTGGCCGAGCGCCTGCCGCAGTTCTCGTTCCACATGATCGGCGGCCCCCAGTACGGTTTCGACGACTTGTACCGCCAAATCGAACGGGACGCGGCGCGTCTGCCGAATGTGCGCTTTCATGGCCGCGTGCCCTATCACGACATGGACGCTCACTTCGCGCGGGCCCGCCTGTTTGTCAACACATCGGACAGCGAAGGCTTTCCTAACGCTTACCTGCAAGCCTGGGTGCGCGGCACCCCGGCGGTGGCGTTTTTCGACCCCGACGGCGTGATCGCCGCCCACCGGCTGGGGCGTGCCGTGGGCACGCCGGAACAGATGGCGCAGGCGGTGCAAGCCTTGTTGCAAGACCGGGCGGCATGGAAAACTTCCAGTGAAAACTGTTTGGCCTATATGGCGCGCAGCCATGGCGAACAGCAAGTGCTGGCCGACTATCTGGACCTATTCCATGGAATGGATTGAGCGATGGCCGCGCCAATCAATATTTTGTTCATTACCGCTTCGCTCGACTTCGGGGGCGCCGAAAAACATTTGGTCAGCTTGATCAACCAGCTCGACCCGGCCCGCTACCGGCTCTCGCTCGCCTATCTGAAGCCGCCCTCGCCGCTGCTGTCGCAGATCGACCCCTCGCGACTGGAGCAGCGCGTGCTGTGCTGCGACGTGCGGCATAAGGTGGACCCGCGCGCGGCCGCCTTGCTGGCGCGCCATATCCGCGCCGAGCGGGTCGATATCGTGGTGTGCGCCAATCCTTATGCCTTGCTGTACGGTTGGCTGGCGCGCATCGCCGCCGGCAAGGCGGTGCGCCTGGTGGAAGTGTTTCACACCACCGAACTGGCCACCCGCAAGGAAAGGCTGCACATGTTGCTATACCGGCCCCTGTTTTGGGCCAGCGACGCCCTGGTCTACGTCTGTCACAACCAGCGCCGCTATTGGCATGCGCGGGGTTTGCGCGCGCGCCAAGTGCAAGTGATCCATAACGGCATCGACGCGGCCCACTTCGCCGACCGTTGGAGCCCGGCCGAAAAAAGCGCCGTGCGTCAAGCCTACGGTTTTCCGAACGACGCTTATCTGGTCGGCTTGTGTGCCTATATGCGGCCCGAAAAAGCGCACGGCGACTTGCTGCGCGCGGTGGCCGCGCTGGTGGCCGCCGGTCTGGACGTGCGATGCCTGCTGATCGGCGATGGTCCGCAGCGCCTGCCGATCGAGGCGCAGATCGCCGCCTTGGGCTTGCAGCCGCATGTGCGCATCACCGGTTTTCGTGACGATGTGCGGCAGTTGATCGCCAGTTGCGACGTGATGGCCATCGTTTCCCATCACGTGGAAACGTTTTCGCTGGCCGCGCTCGAAGCGATGGCGCTCGGTAAGCCAATGGTGATGAGCGCCATCGGCGGCGCCGCCGAACAAGTGGCGCACGGCGAAACCGGTTTGCTGTTCGAGCGCGGCCATATCGCCGCCCTGACGGCCGCCCTGCGCAGCCTGATGGGGTCGGTGACCCGCCAGCGCATGGGCGGTCAAGCCCGCCTGACGGTGCTGCGCCAATTCTCGGTGGCGACCATGACCGACGCCTATGCCGCACTGTTCGACAAACTGGCGGCGCCACGTGGTTAAGCAGGGCGCGCAAACCGTGGCCGAGCCCGCACTGCCGCCGACCGCCGCGCCCCTGGCGGCGGCCCGCAGCGGCGCCGGCGGCGCGCGCCGGCATATCGCCGCCCTGGCGCTGGCCGGCGGGGTGGAATATGCGTTGCAGGCGGTGGTGCCCATCATTTTGGTGCGTTGCCTGGACGTGGACGCGGTGGCGCAATATCGCTTCCTGTGGCTATTGACGGCCACCGCGCTGGCCTTGGCGCTGGCCTTCATGCCGCAAGCATTGTTTTACTTTTTGCCGCGCGCCACGCCCGACAGCGAGGGCGCCCTGATCGGCAATACGCTGCTGTATCTGGCCCTGGCGGGCGCCGTCGCCGGTTTGCTCACCGTGCCTTGGCACCCTTTTTTGCCGGCCATGGCGGGCGAGCTGTTTCGCCAATCGCACGGCATGTCGTCCCTGTTCATTGGCGCCTGGATCGTGGCCTCGCTGCTCGATGTGCTGCCAACGGCGGAGGCGCGCGGGGGCTGGCAGGCCGGGGCCATGCTGGCGCTGGCCCTGCTGCGCACGGGCTTGATCGTCTTGGCGGCCCTGACGATGGCCGAGCTGGCGCCGCTGGTGGGCGCCATCTTGCTGGTCGGTGTGGCCAAGCTGGTTTTGCTGGGACGCTACCTGCTGAGCCGCCAGCGCCGTCTGGCTTGGCGCGCGCCCTTGTTGATCGAACAATGGCGTTACGCCTTCCCTTTCGCCTGTGGCAATGCCTTGTACTTGCTGCGCGCCCAGGCCGACCAATGGGTGGTGGCCAGCCTGATGTCGCCCCTGTCGTATGCGCCGTTCGCCATCGCCGGCGTGTTCTTGCCGCTAGCCACCCTGGTGCGAGTGCCAATTAACAACGTGATGATGTCGCGCTTGAATGGGGCGCATGCGCGCGGCGAGCATGCCGACATGGCGCGCCTGATCGCCAAGACCAATGGTGTGAGCGCGATGTTGTTGCTGCCCCTGAGCGGCGCCCTGATCGCCTGCGCGCCGGAACTGGTGCACATTATTTACACGGCCCGCTATGCGCAGGCGGCCCCCGTCATGCAAATCTTCCTGATCGGCGTGATCGGCAACGCCTTCGCGGTCGGGCACGTGCTGCCGGCGGTGGAAAAGGGCCGCGCCGCGATCCTCATCAGCGCCGGCGGCCTGCTGCTGTCGGTCCTGTTGAGCGTGCTCGGCATCCGGTTGTGGGGCTTGCCCGGCGCCGCGCTGGGCGGCGTGGTCAGCCTGGCGGTGGGGGAAGGGGCGGCCACCTTGGTGGTGGCGCGCGCCCTGGGAGTGCGGCCGCGGCAATTGCTGGCCTGGGCCATGTTGACGCCGACCGTGCTGGCCACGGCCGCGGCCACGGGCGCCGTGCTGGCGCTCGACTTGCCATACGGCGAGCCATACGGCGAGCCCGGCCCCCGCCTGCTGTTCAAAATCGCCCTCTATCTACTCGCCTTCTGCCCCGTCTTCCTGTGCGGCGGGGGCCGCCGGCAAGTGATGTTGGGTATGGGCTGGAAACAGTGAGCGGCATGGCCGCGAAAGAAGGAGCGCTCGATTGACCCTGCTCGTGATCACCAACCGTCCGCTGGGCGACAAAACCAATGGCTACGACGCGCGCGTCTGGCAGGTATGCCAGGCCCTGTCGCGGCGCCACAAGCTGATCTTGCTCAGCATGCGCGCGGCGCCCACGCCGGCCGACGCGGCCCGCCACTTCCCATTGCATCACATTTTCAGCGCCACCCAGCTCACGGCGCCGTTGACGCGCTGGCGCCCCTCGCCGCGGCGCCATCTACGTCTGAGCGAAGAGCACTTCCTGCCATGGGGCTATGGCGCCTTCTTGCGCGAGGTGAGCGTGCAGATCGACCAACTGTGCGCGCGACACGCCGTGCAAGGCATCGTCGTGTTCGGCGTCGATCTACTGAGTCTGGTCAAACGTTTCAGGGGCGAGAAGATGGTGCTGCTGGACGTATGCGACAGCATGGCGCTCACCTTGCTGCGCGCCCAACAAGGCGCACCCGGCTGGCGCGAGCGCCTGGCACTGACCCGCTGGCGTAAGCTGGAGGGCGATGCGCCCGCCTGCTGCGACCACGTGGTCACCATCAACGGGGCCGACACCGCCACCTTGCGCGCGCTATCGGGCGGCCGGACCAATCTGTCGACCTTGCCCAACGGGGTCGATCCACTCTGGTTGGGCGCTTACCGGGCCGGGCGGGCCACGCGGCGCGGCGTGGCATTCTGGGGCAATCTCGATTTCGCGCCTAACCGCGACGCCATGGATTTTTTCTATCATGCGGTGTTTCTGCCATTTTTGCGCCCCGCCGGCATCGAGCTATGCGTGGCCGGTGGCCGCGCCGATGCGTGGTTGCGGGACGCGGCGCGGGCCGAACCCCTGCTGCGTCTGACCGGCTACGTGGAGAACTTGCCGGCCCTGTTGAGTGACTATCCGATCATGGTCAATCCGATGCGCATCGGCAGCGGCTTGAAAAACAAGGTACTGGAAGCGTTCGCCTGCGGTCTTACGGTGGTCTCGACCGCTCTGGGGATCGAGGCCATCGAGGGGGCCGCCGCCGGCACCACCCATGTGCAGGCCGAATCGGCGGCGGATTTTTACCAGCATATCGACGCCCTGCTGGCGCATCCGGCGCGCCGGCTGGCGATCGAACAGGCGGCGCGCGCCAAGGTGCTGTCCAGCTACACCTGGGACACGGTCGGTGCCCAATGGTGCGATCTGGTCGAGCAACTTCAAGGGCGCGCGCCGCCGGCCGAGCTTAAGGCTGGCTAGGCGCCGGGGCCGCCGGTTGCCGCGGCGTGCCGCCACCGCCGATGCTACTGGCGCTGTTGTTGTTGACGACGTGGAGCGCGCGCATGATTTTTTGAATGTCGCGCGCCCAGGAAGTGACCGGTCCCCACACTTCCAGATCGAGACCGTAATCGGCCTTGAACTGGGCCCGGAACGAACCGGCCGGACCGTGCTCGGCGTTCAAGGCGAAGTTGGGGCCCCAGGTGTCGTCGACAATATACGCGCCGTAGTTTTGCAAGGTCCACGCCAGTTGACGGGCCGGTTCCGTTTCCAGCGCCAAATTGGCGATCGACTGACTGGCCGGTATGGCCAGCAAGGCGCCCATTTTCATCGCGCTATTGGTGTTATTGCCGTCCGTGCCGTAAAACCCGACCGCGTATTGGTCGGCGGTGGGCGCCGGCCAGCGGTAACAATCGCGCAAGGTGCCGCAACGATACAGGGCTTGCTTGCCATAGACGTTCACTTTCAAGGCATGACGGGGACCCTGTCCACCCGGACGCAACTCGCCGATCCGCAAGGAGCCGCCCAGGGCCGACATGCCGGAACCGCCGTGGGCGCCGCCGATGCCGTCACCATACAAGTCGACGCTGGGGAAGGCCAGCAAGCTGGTGGCCACACCGCCGGCGTTGCAGCGCGCCAGCGGCTGGGTCTGGATAACGGTGCGGCGGTCGGCCGCCAGGAAAGCGGCCGAGCTGTTCGCGTTGTTGCTGCCCACGATGTAATTGCTGGGCATCGGCACGTTCACCAACACCCCGCCGGTGGCATTGCAGCGGCTGGCCGAGGACCAGCCGGCGTTGCTTTGATAAATCGCGGTTGACGGCGCGCCGGGCGTCATCACGATACGTTCGTCGTCGATCTGCGGCAGACCGGCGCCGCCGCCCAGGTTCGGGTTCAAGTTGGCCGGCACATATACCGCATTGCTGCCGATCGCCGTGTTCCAGATGCTGGAACTGGAGAACGGCTGCTTGAGCGGGTCGCGGCCGCCCGATGGCGGCGGCGACGTCGGCGGCGTGCTACCGCTGTCGTTGTAGACCATGAATTGGTACAGGGAATAGCCCCAAGGTGAACCGCGCTGAAGACCGTTCATCTTCACATAGCGGGCGCTCACCGGGGCAAACAAAATATCGTTGGTGCCGCCGCCGCCACCACTGGTGCTGTAGACGGTGGTCCAGGTGCTGCCGTTGTTGGAAGTCTGGATCTGGAACGATTTGCCGTACGCCGTTTCCCACTGCAAGACCACGTGGTTGAAGGTTTGTACACTGCCCAGGTCAATGCTGATCCATTGCGCGTCGCTGTATTGCGACGACCAGCGCGTGGTGCTGCTGCTGTCGACGGCGGCGCCGGCGCCGCGCGACGCTTCGTCTTGCGAGGAGGCCGTGGCCGCCTTGTTCAAGGCCAAATTGGTGCTGCTGACGGCGGCCACGGCCGCAGTCTGGGTGGCGCCAGCGGCCGCGCCGGTGCCCGCGCCGGTATCCGGATTACCGCCGCAGGCAGCCAGCAGGACGGCCAGACTTGCGCTTAACATACGATAGATGGGGGATGAGCCAGTAAAAGTTTTCGACATCAAAATTTCCTCAATGATTCAGTTGGTAGAGGAAAATTTGACGCAGATCAATTTACTTAGTTCATTTTTTTTGTGAAATTGTTTAAAAAAATTTTTTCGCCCTGGAAATCGGCGGCCTGGTCGGGGCTGGAGAGGCGGGATTAGCGGGGCCGATTCGCCCGGTAATAGTAGGCCCGGGCGCAACCGCGCCGGGCGCCAAGCTGCGGCTCAGGCGGGCGGCGCGCCCCACAGCAGCTGCGCCAGCCTGCCGGTCCAATGCGAGGCACGCTCGGCTGCGTGCGCCCACCGCTTGACGCGCCGACCATGGCCGCGCACCGCGTTAAGCAAGCCCAAGCGCCAATGCCGCAAGCGGTGCCAGTGCGAGCGGTACACCGTCACATGGTCGAGCTCGCGCTGCACGCCGCCCAGACGGTATTTATAGCTGTAGCGCCCCCACAGAAAGTGGAACTCGCGTCCGCCGCCGTCGATGGCGGCGCAAATCGCCTGGAAACAGCACAGCTTGCCGAGCCGGTAAGCGTCGTAGCGCGGATCGTGCGCGATCACGTGCATGAAATAATTGCCGCCCACCACGGTACAGATCACCCCTGCGCATACCCGGCCCTCCATGCTGGCCACCATCACCGCGCCGTGGCTGCGCACCAGGGCCAGCAACTTGTCGGTGCCGGCCTCGTCATGCAAGCAGCGCTGCCGCTTGACGCGCATGCGGTGGCCGCTCAAGGCCACGATCTCGCGCACGGTGGCGTCCGTCACGGCATTGCCGCTGTGCAGGGCAAAGTGCAGCGCCGGCAAGTCGCGCGCCAGTTTTTTACCGTAGCGCTGCAAATCGGCCCGCATGTTTTTGCCCAGGCTGTCGAGATAGGCTGGCCGCGTGGGTGGCAGACTGAGCACTATGTCTTCCAGACCATTAAAGCGCTGGTGCGGCCGGCGCAGCGCGCCCCCGGCATGGGCGATCGCGCGAAACGACACGGCGCTCACTTGTGGCCAAACATCAAACACATGACCGGCGAAACGGTCGATCTCGTCGTCCGCCAAGGCGATTGCTTCGTTGAGCACGCTTACCCGGCCGCCGTGCCGGCGAAACAGCAAGATCGCCAACGGCGCCCCGTCACGTCTGGCCACATAGGCCGAGACGTCACCGGGCGACCCATCGGCGCCCGCCTTGGCCACGGTGGCAAAAATATTGCCATACAATTGCTCCAGCGCCGCCGCCAGCGCGGGCGCCGCTTCTGGTCCGTGGAATGTGACCGTCACTTCGCTATTCATATGTCCCCTGCCCGATGGGCGCCCGCCTCAATGCCACTTTTTTTTCCAGGCGCGCAACTGGCGCAATCCGGCCGCGGCCCAGCGTGACAGCCGGTCCCCGCGTCGCTCGGCCAGCAGCAGCCATTGCCTGCCCTGTCCCAGCACGGCGCGGCAGGCGCTGCGCGCGCGGCCGACGCTGTCGAGCAAAAAATACACCCGGGTTCGGTACAGCACCAGGGCGTCGAGCGGCATACGCACCCCGTTCAGATTGTATTTATACTCGTGCGTGGAACCCATCAGCCGGCATTCCAGACCGCCCCGTTCGATGCACGCGACGATGGTCAAATAATAGGAGAGCGTGCCCACGCGCAGCGTGTCATAGCGCGCGTCGTGGCCCACCACTTGAACAAAATAGCGGCGCCCGACCTGATAGGCGATCACCCCGGCGGCGATGGCGCCGTCGATTGACAGCACCCCGATCAGGCCGTAGGCCCCGCACAGGGCGAGCATACGCGCGGTCGCCACGGCGTCGACGTCACTGCGCTTGTGTTTGCTCGCCAGGCGCGCCCGGCTCAATGCAATGATGGCATGAATCTGCTGCTCGGCGATCTGGTCCGTGGTGTAGACCGTGAAGGCGTAACCTGGCGCTTGCTGCTTCAAACGATTTAAATAGTAGCGGATATTATGGCGCGTCGATTTGCCCAGCCGCGCCAGATACGCTTGCGGCGACGGCGGCAGCGCGATGCTGATTTCATCGATGCAATAGCATTGCTGAAATGGGTAGGGGAAAGCGTCCGGCGTGGAAGCGTCCCGCGTGGAAACGTCCGGCGTGGAAGCGTCCGGCGTGGAAACGTCCGGCGTGGAAGCGTCCGGCGTGGAAGCGTCCCGCGTGGCGGCGTCGGCCCTGGCAACGCCCAGCGTCGCCTGAATGGCCCAAAACGCAATTTTATTGACGCCTTTGAAACTGTCGAACACCGTCTCGGCGAACGCCAGGATGGCCGCCGGCTCCAGCGCGATCTGCTGGTTCAGCACCCGCACCAGGGGGCCGTGCCGATGAAACAGCAAAATCGTTGTCAATTGGCCGTCGCCGCGCTCGACATACGTGCTCACGCCCGTCATGTCTTCAAACAGGCGAAAGCGCAACAAGGTGCTGTACACATTGCTATACAGGCGCTCCAGCTCGGCCGCCGCGAAAGCGGGCACCGTGTCCGGATAAATCTGTCGCCGCAATTGCAGTGCGTATTGCGGCGGCGCCCAGTCGGCCCCGCGCGCACCCACACCGGTGGCCCCGCCCTCGTCTAGCCTGTTCATACCGCACTCCTCGATGTTATTGCTGCTCAACGCCCGCCGCGGCGACCTGGCCGCGCCCGCCACCGCACGCGGCCGCGTCGGGCCCGGGCACCGGCTGGGCGGCCCGCCCCATATCGTTGAGCAGCAAACCCGTCAACCCGAGCCCGGCGCGCCGCATGCGTTTGGACGCCTCGTCGAGCTCGTGTGCCGTGGACAATCCCGCGCGCGCCACCAGATAGGCCAGGCTGGCGTGGCCGGCGAACACCAACGCCTCGGCGCCGCCCAGCAGCGGTCCCGAATCGAAAACGATGAGGTCGTAATTTGGCGACAAGGCGTCCAGCGTCTCGCGCAGGCGCGGGTTGAAGGCCAGATCGGCCGCCGCCGCGCCGGGGTCGCCGCGCGCCAGGAAGTCGATGCCGCCGTGATGGCGCAGCGCCTGCGCGAGCTCGGCCCGCCCGAGCAGCAACTCGGACAGACCCGGCGCCGGCGCCTGGGCGAAATGCCGGTGCAAGCGACCGGCTCGCAGGTCGGTATCGATCAGCAACACGCGGCGCTGCGTCTTGGCCATCAATAAGGCCAGATGAAGCGCGATCGACGATGCGCCCACCTCGGCCGTGGCGCCGCCCAACCACACCACCTTGGCGCCGCTTTGGCGTAGAGCGAAGTCGAGCACGGTACGGAACACGCGCAGCCCTTCCATGGCATGGTCGGCGCACGCGGGCGCGCCGGACAAAGCGGGCGGCCCGCTTCGCCCTGAAGCGGTCGCGCCCCGGGCCCAGACCGGACTATGGGCGATCTCGGCGCAGACGGGCACATCGAGCCGGCTGTCGATCATCTCGGGCCTGTCCACGGTCGGGTTCCAACCCTGCTTGAGAATGGCGCCCACAATGCCCAGCAGCAGGCCCAGCAGCGTGGCCACGGCACCGATCAGCCATGGCGGGCGCAGTGGCGCATACGGCAATTGCGGCGGATCGATCAGACGCACCGAGGCGGCCCGCCCGATCGCGATCAAATGCAGGCGTTGGGCGGCGCCACGCAAGCCTTCGTACAGGAGTTGATCGATCTGCACCTCGCGTTGCAGCCGCGTCATGGTTTGTTCCAGCTGCGGCTGGCGCGCCAAGCGTTGTTCCAGCTCGGCCATGGCGGCCTCGCCGACCCGCATTTGCGACGCCAGCGCGGCGCGGCGCGGGTGGCGGGCGGTGAAACGGGTAGCCAGATCGGCTTGCTCGCGCGCCAGCTGGGCGCGCCCGGCGCGCAGGGCCGCCATCTGCTCCAGGTCCAGCTGGCGCCCGTCGGCCGAACCCATCAAACCGGTGTCGCTGCGAAAACGTTGGAATTGCGCCTCGGCTTGCTCGAGCTGGGCGCGCAGCGCCGGCAGGCGCTGCTCTATCATCGCCAGCGCGCGCTGCGCGTCCTCGGTCTTGCGCAGCCGGTGCTGACGCAGATATTCGCGGCCCAGGCCGTCAAGCGTGCGGTGCACCGCGGCCGCGTGCTCGCCGCGCAAGCTGAGCTTGAACACGCCGGATTTGCTTCCCACCTCGGCCACGGCCAGGGTGCCGCGCAACTCGTCCATCGCCACGTCGGGCGCGCGGCGCCACAGCCGGAAGCCGGTGCCCGGTCTGGCGCGCAAGGTATCGATGCGCAGCGCGATGGGCGCGCCCGCGTCGGGCACGCTGATGGCCCGTCCCAGTTGGCCGCGCCAGCGCGGCCCCGCCGCCTCTGCTTGCACAATGTAGTGGCCGTCGCCCCCCGCATAGACCGTCAGGAAGGCCGCTTGCGCGCGGGCCGGCATGTCGAGCCGGCCAACCGCGATGTGCTCGCCGCCCGCCGCGTAATGGCCGCGCCGCAAAATGTCGGCCAGCCAGCCGTCGCCCGGTCCGCCCCAGCGCGCCAACGCCTTGCCCAGCACGGGAAAATAAACCGGCTCGGCCCTGATGCACAGGCCAAGCTGTTCGACCACCGGCGCCAGCAGATGGCGCGCGCCGAACAGGGCGATTTCGGTGCTGACCGCGTTTTTGACATCGAAGGTGGAGGCAAGTTCGCCCAGCAGCGTGCCGGGATCGTCGGGCCGGGCTTGCTCATCGAGCAGAAACAACATGCTGGCCTCGTACAGCGGGCTGGACGCGAATGCATAAAGGTTGCCCAGCAGCGTCACCGCAAACGCGATGGCAAGCGCCAGGCGGCCGTGGGCGGCGATCATGCGGCCGTACAGCGGCAAGCCCACCGGCCCGGCAGGGGTGGCGCGAAACGGAGGCGGCGCGCTGGCAAGTTGGGCCAGCAAAGGTTCGGTGACAAACGAAGTCATAGGCGGCACGGGTGAGCATGAGGGTGGCGCCAGGCATTGCTTTTCGCTATTCTTGGCTGCCGTGAATTTGCTCGACCAGCGTACCGTGCTGGCCCGGCGGCGACTTGTTTGAGCTTAAACGGACGCCACACAAACCATACAAGCGGCAAGCGGCGCGCGCGGCGGCCGGATGCCGTGGGCCGCATCTTCGCTGGCCCGATCTTTCCTGGCCGGGCCATTTTAAGCACGCCTCAGCGCCGCCTATCAGGGCAGGCCGGCCGTGCCCCTCAATGCCGCCACAACCGGCCTCACATGACCACGGTTCGATTGCGGCCGTTGCCCTTGGCGCGGTACAGGGCCTGGTCGGCCCGCTCGATCAAGTCGTCGATCGCCTCGCCATCGACATAGCGCGTCACGCCGGTGGAAAAGGCCACCCGCAGATGGGGCGCCTGCAAGCTGACCTGGGCCACCGCCAGCGCCCCGCGCAAACGTTCGATACCGATGTTGGGGTCGCCGCACGGCGATTCCGGCAACAGCAGCAGAAATTCCTCGCCGCCCCAGCGCGCCACGATGTCGGTGGCGCGCAGATGGGCCCGCGCCTGTTCGGCGAAGCGCACCAGCGCCTCGTCGCCGACCCGGTGACCGAAGCTGTCGTTGACGCGTTTGAAATGATCGATATCGGCCAGCGCGATCATAAAGCCCGGTCCGCCGCGCGCGTGGCGCACGATATGCTCGGCCAGCAGCGCCAGCATGTGGCGCCGGTTGGCCAGACCGGTCAACTCGTCATGGGTGGCCACGGTGCGAATATGCTCCAGCGCCGCTTCCAGCTCCACTTTTTGCACGCGCAGCCGCTTGCGCATATTCCACAGTTGCACCGAGAGCGAGGAAATCGCCGGCAAGGAGGTGGCGGTCAAGGCGAAATGGATCAGCTCCAGCCTGGCGGGATACATGGCCGGCGCAACGTAGGCGCGCCAGGACATCACCGCCCCCATCAGCCCGATGGTGTAAAACATTAAGGTCCACACGCGCCCGGTGCCCATTTCAAACATGACAAACACCATCACCACGGCCAGCAAGATCAGGGTCGCGCCATGCACCGGCCCGGTCACCGCATAGGCGATCGCGATCAAGGTCTGCGCGATCACCGCCTGCGGCAGGGCCAGCGACGGCTGGCTGAAGCGCAGGTTGTGACCGCCCCGCACGATGATGAAAAAAATGCTCGGGGTCAGCGCGCACAGCAGCGCGAGCAGGCCGGCCGGACCACGCTCGACGATGCCGATCGCCACACCGTAATACAGCATGGCGATGCAGATCGCATACACGAAAGCGGTCATCAGCACCATTAACAGCCGGCGCCGCTGCCGGAAGTCGCCGCTCACCATGATGGCGAGCAAACGCTGCAAGCGACCTGGCCGCGCAGCGCTGTACTCGCTTGCAGGGGGCGATGACGGCGCACTACTCATCATTCGGTCCTAAAATGCCACCTTTGTTGCGGCGAGGCGCCAGGGACGACTTAGTGCGCGCCAACCCAAAGTCAACAAACGATATGGTTTGATATGGAATAACGATTGTATCCCAGCACCACCTTTCCGCAGCACATCATCAGGATTTTTCCCGGGTTTCCGCCACAGTGGCGGCAGCGCCGCGCGCATGCCCGATGGCGCCAAGGCCTGCCTCAGGCATCGCAGCGGGTTTGCGGCGCGTCAAGGCGGCAACCTTTCCGCAACGCTAAAGTTTTGTTGCGTTTTGTCAAACGGCGCGGTCCGGCGCCACCCTTTCCTTTCCCAACAACAAGGAGCAGGTATGAAACCGATGGCACTGATACTGCAAGGGGGCGGCGCGCTGGGCGCCTTCGAATACGGCGTGGTGAGCAAATTGGTCGAACTGGGCTGGCAGCCGACGGCGGTGAGCGGCGTGTCGATCGGCGCCATCAACGCGGCGGCGATCGCCGGCGCCCGCGACGGCGACATCGCCGCCAGCCTGCAAGCGATATGGCGCGCGATCACCCTGCCGCAAGTGCCGTGGCTACCGGCTTCCATGCAGAGCGGCCTGTCCCTGCTGGGCAACCCGCAATTCTGGCGCTCGCGCTACGACTATGCCGACATGGCGCGCTGGACCAGCCTGTGCGACACCTCGCCCATGCACGCCACCTTGAGCCGACACTGCGACTTTGCCCAGATCAACGACCCGGCGCATATGCGCTTCGCCGTCACCGCCACCAACTTGCACACGGGCGGCCCCACCACGTTTTGCAACCACCACGCGGTCGGCGCCCACACCCGGGCCGGCAACCATGCCAGCACCCGCGCCGCGCTCACGCCGGCCCACGTGCTGGCCAGCGGCAGCTTGCCGCCGGGCTTTCCGTCGACCGTAATCGAGCGCCGCCACTACTGGGATGGCGGCTTGTTCAGCAACACCCCGATCGATGCCATGCTCGACCTGCTCGAGCCGGACGAGATCGCGTCGCTGCCCATCTTCGTGATCGACCTGTTCCCCACCGGCGACCAGCCGGCGCCGGCCAATTTGCTCGAAGTGCAAACCCGGGCCATCGCGCTCCAGTATCAAAACCGCTTCTGGAACCAGTTTGGCGGCGACGGCCGGCTGGAAGGTTTCGTGGCGATGCTGGAAGAACTCGATAAAGAATTGCCCGCCCATAGCGCGCTACGCCATACACCGGCGTTTCGCTGGCTGAACCGGCTTCAGGCGCTCAAAAACCTGCGCGTGATTTCCAGCGCGGCGGCGCCGGCGGGCGGCGACCACGATTTCTCGCCGTACGGAGTGCGGCATGCATACCAGGCGGGGCGCGCCGCCGTGGTGCGCCACTTCGAGCAGGAAGCATCTTCCGTGCCGGCCCTGCGCGCCGCCTGAGCTGCGCTTGCGCATTGGACCGGCGGTGGTCAGATAGCGCCAGCGCAGCGGATCGGCGCCGTTTTATGCTCGTCGTTACCATGACACAGGAGACGAGCATGCGACATCGACGCCTAGCAGGCGGCCCGGCGCGCCCTTTTGACCCGGCCAGGCGCGCCGACGCCGGGGCGCGATGAGCGGCGCCCCGGCCCGCTGGCGCGCTCGGCTGCGCGCAAGCGGGCGCTGGCTGGCGCTGCTCGCCTTGCTCGCCCTGCTGGCCATGGCGGCCCGCGCCCTCTACGCCACCCTGCCCCGCCACTACGCGCTGACCATCTCGGGGGGCGGCCTGAGCGGGGACCGCCACCTGTTCGCCAAGGCGCTGCAAAACACGGCCGCCGCCAACGGCGTGACGCTGACGCTGCGTCCCAGCGGCGGCTCCCAGGAGGCCCTGGCGCTGGTCGCGCAAGGCAAGCTCGACTTTGCCCTGGTGCAGGGCGGACTGGACCTGCCGTACCCCGGGGTGGCCCATGTGGCGACCCTGGCGCCGGAATTGCTGCACTTTCTGGTGCAGCCCGGCATCGCCGATTTCACCGCCTTGCGCGGCAAGCGCATCAATCTGAACAGCCAGGCGGGCGGCACCCGTCTGGTCGCCAAACCGATTTTGCGGTTCGCCGGCTTGCGCGAGGGACTAGACTATATAGAAACAAATTTATCGACCGAACAGTTGCTGTCCCTACCCAGGGACAGTCTGCCTGACGCCATCGTGGTGACCGCGTTCGCGCCATCCGAGGTGGTCGATTTCCTGGTGCGCCAACATGGCTACACCCTGCTTGAAATACCGTTCGCGTCGGCCTTTGCGCTACGCCACGGCTGGGCCGCCGATAGCCGCATCGGCGCCTACACGTATAGCGTGGCGCCGCCCGTGCCCAGCCGCGATATCGGCACCATCGGCGTCAATCTGCGTCTGGTGACCAACCAGGGCACCGAAGCGGACGCCGTGTTCAAGGTGCTGGGCAGCCTGTTCGACCCGCAACTGACGGCCCGCCTGCCTATGCACCTCGATGAAAGCAATATTCTCGCCTCGGCCAGCTACCCGCCCGCCGAAGGCACCAAAACTTTCATGAAACGCAACACGCCGGTATGGTCGCATGCCGCGCTGGACCGCGCCAAGGCCGGCCTGGGCTTCCTGGTATCGGCCTGTTCGACCGTGCTGGTGATCGTCAAATGGTTTAAGCAAACCCCGCTAGCCGGCGCCGGGCCGGCCAGCGCCGATCAAACTTTGCGCCGCCAACTGGCCCAACTGGCCGGCCTGGAGGCCGACTTCGGCCGGGAGCTGGCCCAAGGCGCGCTCACGGCGGCGCGGGTCGCGCACTTCGAACAGGCCTTATCCGGTATCAAAAGCGATGCGCTCGCCACGCTGGGCAAAAGCGCTTGCGCCGAACAGCATTTGCCGCACAGCGTGCTGATGGCCTTGGCCGACGCGCGCGGACGCGTCGATTGCCAGCGGCTGGCCCTGTCCCTGCGGGCGCGCTGATGGTCACGCCGACCGATCCGGACCCGGCCGCTTGCCTGGTGAACGACGCGGTGGTAGGACGCAGCAGCCACGCCAGTCTGTCGCGCCTGCTGTCCCACACCAGCACCCAGCACTTTGGGCCCGGCGCCACGATCTACCGCGCCGACACCGCCGCCGAGCATTTTTATTTGCTCACCGGCGGCGCGGTGACCCTGGTATCGCGCCAGGGCCGGCGCTGCGCCCTGAGCGTGGGCCGCTTCGGTGAGGAAGCCGGCGCTGGCCTGCCCGCCTACCTGAGCGACGCCATCGCCAGCTGCGACACCACCGTGTTACGCCTGCCGCGCGTGGCCATGGGCGCGTTGGCCGAGGTCAACGCCGCGCTCGTCTCCGATCTGTTGGTCTCGCTCACCGGCCACTTCGCCGGCGACGCCCCGTTTTCCCACGCGGCGCCGGCGCCCGCCGTGGAAGCGGCCCCCGTGGAAGCGGCCGCCGTGGAAGCGGCTCCCGTGGAAGCGGCTCCCGTGGAAGCGGCTCCCGTGGAAACGGCCGCCGTGGAAGCGGCCGCCGTGGAAGCGGCCGCCGTGGAAGCGGCCCCTGCGGAAGCGGCCACCGTGGAAGCGCCCGCCGTGATAGCGGAACCGGCGCGCTCCACCACGCCGCGCTGGCTGCTGGTGATCGCGCTGCCGCTGCTGGTGCTGGCCTGCGGCGAACGGCTGGGGGTGGGCGAGGCCGGTGTCATGTTTCTGGCGATCATGTGCGCCACCGTCACCATGTGGGTGTGCAGCCTGATCGACGATTACATCCCCGCCCTGTTCGCCCTGCTTGCCACCTTGCTCACCGGCCTGGTGCCGGCCTCGGTGGTCTTGTCCGGTTTCGCCTCGGACGGCTTTCTGATGGCGCTCAGCACGCTGGCGCTGGGCAGCCTGGTGATGAGCTCCGGTCTCGGCTACCGGGTGATGCTGGTGCTGCTCCAGCGCTTGCCGAACACCCACTTTTGCCACAACGCCGGGCTGCTGCTCAGCGGCTTGCTGCTCACCCCCGTGATCCCCACCGCCAACGGGCGGATCGGCCTGCTGGCGCCCTCCTACGCCGACATGGTCGGGCAACTACGCTTGGGCAAGCGCGGCAGCGCCGCCACCTGCCTCGCGCTGACCTGTTTGCATGGCGCCAGCCTGTTCTCGGCCATTTTTATCACCAGTAAATCGGTCAACTTCGCCGTGTTCGCCCTACTCTCGCCCCACGGCCAGGACCGCTTCCAGTCCACTCATTGGACCCGCGCGGCGCTGGTGACGGGCACCGTTTTGCTGGCGCTGCACGGCCTGGCCGTCGCCGTCTGGTGCCGCCACGCGCCGCGCGCCCACCTGCTCCGGCCGCGCCTGGCGCAACAGCGCGCCCTGCTCGGCAAGCTCAGCGGTCGCGAATGGGGCGCCATCGGCGGCGTGCTGTTCATGATGGCCGGCATCGTCACCTCATCCTGGCATAAAGTGCAACCACCCTGGCTGGGTTTCACCGTGCTGTTCGCCCTGCTGCTGTGCGGCACGCTCAGCAGACGTGAATTGAAAGAAAAAGTCGATTGGACCATCCTGCTCTATTTGAGCGGCATCAGCGGCATGGTGGCCGCGTTCGGGCATCTGGGGCTGGACCGCGCGCTGGGCGTCCACTTGGCCGGGTTAGGCGGATTCATGCATGACCATTTCGCCCTGTTCGTGCTGCTGCTGTTCGGCGCCGTCAATCTGCTGCGCCTGGCGGTGCCGTCCAACGCCACCACGGTGATCCTGGCCACCATACTCATGCCCCTGGCCCAGGCCAGCGGCGTCAATGAATGGCTGGTCGGCTTTGTCATCCTGGTGTTTTCCGAGGCCTGGTTTTTTCCTTACCAATGCAGCTATTATCTACAGTTGCAGGAACTGAACCACGGCGCCGCCTTATATGACGCACCCGGTTTGCTTCGCATCAACGCGCTGATGAACCTGGGCCGCTTGGCGGCGGTGTATGCCGCCTTCCCCTACTGGGCCGGGATGGGACTGTTATGACAGCGCCGCGCGGCAACCTCATGCCGGCCCTGTTCACGGCGGCCGCCGTGGCCCTGTGCGGCTGGTACAACGTCAGCCGACCCAGCATCCTGATCCTGCACAGCTACGATCCCGCTTATGCCTGGACCCGGGATGTCAATATCGGCCTGGGCCGGGTGCTCAAGCAACGCTATCTGTATCAATTGCGCTGGCATTACATGGATAGCAAGCGCCACCCGGCCGAACCCGACAAACTGCGCGCCGGCCGCGCCGCGCGCGATATGATCGAAGCCAGCCGGCCCGACGTGATCATCGCCATCGACGACGACGCGCAGCACTATGTGGCGCGCCACTACGCCAACGACAACCGGTTCAAGATCGTGTTCGCCGGCGTGAACCGGGACTTGGCCGACTACGGCTATGAGCGCGCCAACAACGTCACGGGGATCCTGGAACGGATGCCGCTGGCGGCCGTGCGCGAAGCCTTGCTCGGCGCCGGCAACTTCGCCGGCCTGGGCCGCCCGATCCGGCTCGGCTTCCTGGGCGACCGTTCCGACAGCGTGAGCGGCGACGCCAAGCAAGTGCGGCGCTTCGACTGGCAACCGGTGCGGCTGACCGCGCCGCGCCAGGTGGGCACCTGGCCCGAGTGGCAGGCCGACGTGTTGGCGCGGGGCGCCGGCGAAGACGCGCTGCTGGTGGCCGGCTATCGGCACTTGCGCCGCTCGGCCAGCGACCCCAGTCTGGTGCCGCCCGAGGAGATCGTCACCTGGACCGAAGCCCACGCCCCGCTGCCGCTGATCTCCTGCGACATTTTTTACACCGAGGATGGCGGCATGCTCGCCATCGGCACCTCGCCCTACGAGCAGGGCGAGGTGGCGGCCGCGCGCGCGCTCGACATCTTGCTGCGCCACCGGCCGCTGGCCACCCTGCCGATGACGCTGTCGCATCAATTCATCGTCAGCATGCGCGGCGCCCGGATGCAAGCGCGGCATTTCGTGTTGCCGCGCGTGTACGAGGCGGCCGCGCGCACCGGCAATCAATACTATCCCTGAACGCCTACGGGGGCCCAACGCCGCCCGTTCATGAGGGCATGGCCGGATCGCCGGAAACGGGCTCGATGACGACATCGCAGGGCATTTCCAGCATAAACTCCGGCAAGTCGCGTCCAAACATGCGGCCGAACATGGCTCCCGCCTGCGCCGCCGCCTGGCGGAACTGGCGCCGCAATGGCTCGGTCACGCGCGCGTCGGTGCTGGCTTGGCAGCGCTGCTGGAGTGTATGCATGCCGCGCAACTGGTCTTGCAAAGGCGTGAGCACATCGGCCGCCGCCCGTCCCCCCACGTAGGCGCCCTGGCTCATCCCCATCAAGGCGAGCAGCGTGGCCGAGATGCGAATGTTGCCCAGTTCGTTTGCCCCGCTGGCGATCACATATGCCGCGATAACAAAGGTAAACACCAGCATCTGGAATTTATAGATATCGAAGCGCTTGTTGCTCATGAGCAGACCGCTGGCGCTGGCCTTGCCGTGCGCCGGCGCCAGCGGCGCGGTAAACCAGCCCAACTGCTGAACATACTGGTAAATGGCCGGGTCCAAATCCTTGCGGATCGAGGTCGCCACCTGGGTGGCGGCGGTGCCGGCGGTGGAAATGCCGATCAGGTACAGTAAATCGGTGGAAATTTCCTGCAACAAACCAGTACGCAGCCACTGGTAAAACAGCAGCGTGGCCACGATCAAGGTAAACACCAGCATTTGCAGCTGCGACAGACTGGCTTGGCCATTCGCGCCGGCTATATTCCATGGCAACAGACGGGCCAGACCGAGCCGCGCCACAGCGGCGCGCGCACGGCGCCCGCGCGCGCCGGGCAAGCGGCCGGCACTGACCGGCACCGCCGTGGCGGCCAGCACATAACAGCACAGCGCGAACAAGACGGCCGCCACCACGCTGTGTCCCTTGCCCGACACCACCAGACGCACCTCGCGGCCAAAATACACCCGTCCGGCCCCATCGGCTTGATGAAACGCCGCGATCTTGAGACGTAGCGCCTGGTCGCCTTCCCAGAACCGCCATAGCGCGGGCCGACCGTCCGCGCCGCCGAAATCGTCGGCGCCGGGCACGCGAAAATAAATGCGGGTGGTGGCGATGGCCAGATTGGGCTCATGGGCATGGGCCGTCTTGGCCACTTCCACGCTCTCGACCATGAGCGGCAGCCGGCTGATGTGCTCATTGCGCACCAGCTCGAAGTAACCCAGCACGCACACCTGGTCGAGCCGCTCGGCAAAATTGGGCGCGATACTCAGATAAGTGACGTTGCCGCTAGCCAAGGTAGGCGACGGCAGGGTGAGCTGGGCATTGTCGAGCGTGGCGATGGCCGCCTCGATCGGCGCTTGCAACTGGGCCACTTGCCGCTCGACGGGCACGCTGGCGGCGAAGCGCGAAGCGCATGCCTCTTGTGACAGCATGGCCGCGCCGGTGGCGGCCGGGGTGAACAGCGCGCAGGCTGCCCAGCATAGCAAGTTTTTCATGTTTTCGCGCTTTGATCGATGGCAATGTCGCTCCGTGCGCGCGGCGCGAAACGGGTCTGCCCCATGGTAGGCTGGGCGCGACGGCTTGGCCTGACGCAAGCTGTCGCGCATGCGTCCTTCCCTGGCCGCTGTTGCTGGTGCATCTTGCGGCGTCGTCCTACGTGCACGCGGCGCCGCCCCCCACGAGCTGATGCGGACGAACCATTCATACTGCTTGCAAATATATGAGACGACTAAGTCAGTTTTCCCAGCATATTATTCAGGAGCTAAAGCATGTTAGATGCCATGATCGACAGTTGGTCTTCCTTCGCATTTTCCCAATGGAACGGCGCCGCCTTTTGGCCCGCCCTGCCCGGGGGGCAAGCCCACGAAGCGGGCGCCGGCCAATTTATCGATGGCCGCTTCGATGCCGATCACGGGTCCTTGCGCTACAAGCTGTACATTCCCCGCAGCTACTCCGGCGCGCCAATGCCGCTCATCGTCATGCTGCACGGTTGCGGCCAGGATGCCGACGACTTTGCCCACGGCACCCGCATGAACGCCTTGGCCGAGAAATACCATTGCCTGGTGCTTTACCCGGAACAATCTTCCGGGGCCAACGTCAATCGCTGCTGGAATTGGTTCGAACAAGCGCACCACCAGCGCGGCCAGGGCGAACCGGCCCTGATCGCCGGTTTGAGCCGGCACATCATGGCCGACTATGCGGTTGACGCCAACCGCGTGTGCGTGGCTGGGCTGTCCTCTGGCGGGGCGATGGCGGTGATTTTGGGACGTACCTATCCCGACCTGTTTAGCGCCGTCGGCTGCCATTCCGGCTTGGCGCACGGCAGCGCCAGAGACCATTACGGCGCCATGCGGGCCATGCGCGACGGCGCCAGCCCCGCGTCGCTGGTGCGCGCGGTGTCCGGCGTCAGCGTGCCGATCATCGTGTTCCATGGCGACATGGATACCACCGTGCATTTCAATAACAGCTACGGCGTGGTACAGCAATCGATCGACAGTTATGCGGCCCAGTTCGATGCGCACAGCAATGCGGCACACGGCAACGGGGCGCTGGAATTACGAGAGGAAACGGGACGCATGCGCGGACGCGGCTTCACCCGCAGCGTCCATCACGGCGCGGCCGGCGAAGTGGTGGCCGAGCAGTGGACCGTGCACGGCACCGGTCATGCCTGGTCAGGCGGCAGCGCACGCGGCAGTTTTACCGATGCCAACGGTCCCGATGCGAGCGAGGAAATGCTGCGCTTTTTCATGCGGCGTTAAGCGAGCACCGACCGATTGCCGGGCCCAGCGCTGGCTGGGCCGGCTTGCCCCTGTTCTAAAAACGCGCCTTGACGCGCAAACCCACCGTCCGTGGACGAATCATATACAAGTTGTCGCCCGGCTGGATCGCGATGGTGTTGGTGGTGACGTCGCTCACCTTGGCGCCATTGGTCAAATTGGTGCCGAACAAGCCCAATTCATACGGCCCGGTCTTGTAAATCACCGTCGCATTGAGGGTATTGGCCGACGGGATGCGCGAATAGCCGCCCTGGGATGGCGCGAAGTTCGTGTACGCCTCGCCGCGATGCGCATAGTTCGCCGATAAGCCGATTTCATCCTTGCCACCCAAGGCAATGGTATAACTGGCATTGACGGTGGCGGCGAATTTCGGCGCATACGGCACCCGCGCATCGGCCGGAATGTTTTGCGCCGGGATGCCGGTGACCACGGTGTCGGTGGCATAGGCGTGGTTGTACGAGGCGCTCACACCGATTGACGCCTGGCGCGACAGCTTGAACAAGCTTTCCAACTCCACCCCTTCGCTACGTACTTTGCCCGCGTTTTGGGTGTAGTAATAGGTGCAAGGCAGTTTGTCGAATACCTGCACATCCTTCCATTTGATCAGGTAAGCGCTGGCGTTGAAGATCAGGCGGCGGCCCAACAGCGCGTTCTTGGAACCGGCTTCAAAGTTCCACAAGCTGTCAGGCGAAAACGTGGCTGGCGCATGCACGCCGCAAAAGTTGAACGGCACCGGTTGATTGTTGCCGCCATAGCGGAAACCCTTGCCGGCCGACGCGTACAGCGTGTGATCGGGATCGACCCGGTAGGCCGCCGCGAAACGCGGGTTGGCGCCTTGCGACGTCTCGCTGCTGGTGCTGAGCTCGGGCTGGCTGCCGCGCGGCGCCGACGGGGTGGCGTTGACCAGGTTGCCGAACAAGCCGCTAAACTTGAGGTCAAAGTCTTGTGTGCCGCGAAACAGGCGCAGGCCGGCGGTCAGGTCCAGCTTGTCGAACACGGTATAGGTGGCTTCGGCAAATAGCGCTCCCTCGCGCGACTTGATGTTTTGCGTGCCGGAGAAATAATCGTCCGGCGTGAACGCGTTGTCGTTCAACTGCGAATTGTATCCCGGGAAATCATGCGTGGCCGCAAAGCGCGCGTCGAAACCGGGCGTGGGTTGGTCCTGACGCAGGTCGCGCTTGCCTTGCGTGTAGAACGCGCCGGCGGTCCATTTCAAGCGCCCGCCCGGCTTCGATTGCAGGCGGAATTCCTGCGAAAAGTCGGCCAGGGCGTTGCCGATCACATAGGACGAGCCGATCAGCGGCGGCTGGCCGCCGAAGATGAAGGCGGTGGCCTTGTACTGGCCGGCATTCACATACAGCGTATCGCGGTGCAGATACGAGCTTGACGACACCAGTTGCGCGGCGCCGGCGTCATAGTTGAGCGTCAGGTTGTACAGCTGAAGATTGTCGTTGCTGGTCTGCGGCGTGAGCGAGGTGGTGGTGTACGGCGCCAGGCCCGAATAGGCGTCATTGATGCCGCCTTTGATATTGGAAGCGGTGATGCTGGCGTCGATCAACAGATTCGGCGTGGCCCGCAAGCGCGCGGCGGCGCGCGCCTGATTGGTGGACACGGCGTTGGCGGTGGCGCCGGTGTGCTCGTTGCGCACGTAACCGGAATCGTTGCCGGTATAGCCGGTCAAGCGCAGCGCCAGCGTATCGTCCTTGATCGGCAGGTTGACCGTGCCGCGCAGATTGTGGTTGCCGCCGCCAAAACCGGACGTGCGCGAGCCAACCGCCTCGACCGAGCCGAAAAAATCGTTGAACTCAGGCTTCTGGGTGATCTGACGTACCGTGCCGGCCATCGAGCCGGCGCCAAACAAGGTGCCCTGCGGGCCTTGCAACACTTCGACCCGCTCCAGATCGAGCACTTTCAAGTCGGGATTGGCCGATTTTAAGGTCACCGGCATGTCATCGATGTAGACCGCCACCAGCGAGGCGTCTTGCACCTCGGACGGCACGATGCCGCGCACCACCAGGCCGCGCATGGTGATATTGTTGACGCCTGGCCCCTGTTCTTGCACCGACATGGCCGGCACCAAGTTGGCGATGTCGCCCAGGTTGCCCTGGCCGTATTTGCTTAGCGACTCGGGCTTGATCACGGTGATCGCGGCCGGCACCCGTTGTACATCGACCGCGCCGGTGCGGGTGGCGGTCACTTGGACCGTCTCGATTTTATCGGAACCGCTGTCCTGCGCATGCGCGGCGGCAAAGGTTCCGGCCGATAACACCGCCAGAGCGCGGTATCCCATCAAATGTTTTTTCATCCCCATCCTTCATCGAGCCTGTAGTCGCGTTGCCGCATCAATCAAAAAGTATATATAAGCAAAAAGTTGCTGAACACGAAGATAAATGACCTTACAAATAAGAAATTTGATCGCCAGGCAAGCCGCGCCCCGCTCAAGACGGCCCGACAGCGCGCAGCGATTGCCCGGCCGAGCCTTATCGTTTTTGCAAATGTTGCCAATAGACGAGCAGAGCGGCGCTATTTTGCAATAAAACGCGAAAAGAGTGTGTTCATTACGAAACAAAATTGCTCGGGGATCAAGTTGATGACTGGCGTGCCGGGTGACTGGCTGCCAAGCCGGCCTGGCCGCATCGGCCGAGCGGCCAGGCCATCGCAGCGGGAAGGCGCCGCGATCAAGGCTGATGAAGAGGTGATGGAGAAAAAAGATAGCGAAGGGCGGCATGCGCCCGTCTACGCCGTCACCGGCCGACCAGCTTGTCGAATTGCCGCGCAAGCACGGCGGCCGCGCCGCTCATCAGGCGCTCGCCGATATCGGCGCAATGGCGCGCGCGCCAATCTTCCAGGGCGGTGCCCTTGACCCACTGGTTGAACGCGCCCAGCGCCGGGCCGCAATGGACTTGATAATCGGCCACCTGCTCCTGGCTGCCACGCATCGCCAGACGCGACGCGTGCGCGAAGTACCAGCGCAACACCAGCGCCATCTTTTGCTTGGGGTCGCGCCGCGCCCGCTCAATGAGTGCGGGATTGAGCGCGGCGTGGTGGGCCTCGGTCTCGGCCCAGACCGCGTCGAAACTACGCCTGAAGTACTTTTCCTGGATCTGGATCCGGGTTTTTTCGTCGATCTGCTCGAGCGAATCGTAACGCGTATAAAGTTCGTGCAACTTGTTGGCGCGCGCCGGAAACAGCAAGCCCTTTTTCAGCACCTGAACCTTGGCCCCGCTTTCGAACATGTCGCCGGCCGGCGCGTAAGCGGTGTCTTGCACGTCTATGGTTTGTAGCAGATCCTTGACAGCCGCGCTGGTGCCCGCCTCCACCGTGCATTGATTGACCGATCCGGTGAGCACAAAGTCGGCGCCTAATACAAAGGCGGCGGCGGCCGCCTCCGGGGTGCCGATGCCGCCGGCCGCGCCAATGCGGATCGGCGCCTGGTAGCGCTGTTCGCGCGCCACGCGGTCGCGCAGGGCCAGCATCGACGGCATCAGCACGCTGGCCACGCCACGGTCCGTGTGCCCGCCCGAATCGGCTTCGACGCATACCTCGTTGGCCATGGGAAAATAAGCGCCCAGCCTGGCTTCCTCCTGGCTCAGCAATCCTTGTGCGACCAGTTGCGCCACCAACCGTGGTGGCGCCGGCCGCATGAAGACTTCGGCCACTTCCGGGCGCGACACTTTGGCCATCACCCGATGGGGCACCACAACGCGGCCGTCCGGGCCTTGGCGCGCGCCCTTGAGACGATACAGCACCAGCGCCGGCGTGATGGCGGTGTAAGCGGCCGCTTCCACGAAGCGGATCGCCCGCCTTAAATACAGCTCGACGGTTCGCATTTCGCGTTCCGGTTGCGTCGGGCTCGACAATAGATTCATTCCGTAGGATTGACCACGGTCTAGCTGTCGTTCGATCTCGTCGATGGCGTGCGCGATCGCGGTCAGGCTGAGCCCGCCGGTGCCCAGATACCCGATCAAGCCCGCCGCCCCCATCGCCACCACCAGTTGCGCCGAACTGATGCCTTTGTACATGGCGCCGCTGACGTAGGCATACTTGATGCCGTAGTCGCGCCGGAACCCGGCGTCGCCCAACTGCGCCGGCGCGATCGCCACAGCGGTAAAAGCCGTCGCGCCGTCCGCGGCCCATTCGCTACTGCCGTCACTCATGGCCATCCTTTGTGATGAAATGGTTGCTGCGGCGTCCAACGTTGGTCGGATCGGCCCGCTCGGGCGGGCGCCCCTTCACAGGTCCAGCACGTCGCTGCGTCGGATCAGCTGCAAGGTTTCGTTCACGTCCGGCAAGGTATTGGCCGGCAAGGTGTGCACCAGATCGGCGCACACGGCCGCCGCCGTCACGGTGGCGCCATTGAGCAGCTTCTTGCCGCCGGAACGGATCGCCACGTGGCGCCGGCCGTCGGCCGCCACTTCCGGCTCGCGCTGCGCCAGACCGGTTTTTTCCAGCAACACCAGCTGCCGCGTCACCGCCGACAATTGCACGCCCAGGGGGCGCACCAGGTCGGCCACCGCCATGCGGCCGTCCTCGGCCCGCGACAGCAGCGTGAGCAGCAGAAAATCGTTGTAACTCAAGCCGTGCAGCGTACCGAGCACATCGTCCAGCTTCAAGGTCAGGCTGGCATGCGCATGGCTGAGGGTCAAACAGAGATCCAAGGGATTGTTCATAATACGTTTACGCTTTCGTGTTGGTGATCGGGCTTAGTCGGCATTGAGGGCAAGTTTGGCCGAACCAGCCACCGTTTTGGGTCGGTTATAGCCGTTCTCGCCATACGACTGGTACTCTTCGCGCCACATTTCGCGCATCGCGGCCAGCTCGCTTTCATAGTCGACATTCGGCTCGTCGCGCTGGGTGATAGTGTCGATCACTTCGAAAACGAAGTGCTCGGCGCCATGCTCGAGCCAATCTTGCAGCAGCTTTTTATTGCGATGGGTTTTCATCGTCAGTTCGAAGCGGTTACGGTTGATGGCTCCCTCCACGTTGGTGGCGGCGCCCACGTAGACGCGCTGATTGAGCGTGTTTTTAATCACGAACACGCCCATCGGCACCTTCGTTTCCTTGTATTGATTTCGCAGTGCGCGTTTATCGCTCATTCCTGTTTCTCCATTGCTAAATAAAAGATGATGGGCCAGCCATCATCGGTATTGCCCGTTTCAAGCGGCCTTGTCCATTTCGGCCACCCTGCGTCCGCGTGCCTGCGTCTGAACCAGGCCGGCATCGAAGCTCGCTTGTTCCGTTCCCATCCAGCGATCCCACCAGGTGAAGTAGGCGCTGTAATTGCAGTTAAATTTAATGTGATGCGTTTCATGGTAAGTCGGGCTCACCACCCAGCCCAACACGCCTTTGGAGGCCCACGCCGGGAACATCGTAAAACCCAGGTGATTGATCACGTTTTTCAGAATCGAGACCAGGCCGAACACAATCGTCGTATTTTGGTGCACCGGTAGCACCAGCACCACCAAGGGCATGAACCAGGCATTGACGATCACCTCGTTCACATTCACCGAAAAGGTGGCCCATGGCGTCGGCCGCGTCGAGTGGTGGTGCACCTTATGAAAATACTTGAACAGCGAACGGTGGTGCATCAGCCGGTGCGTCCAATACACATAAGCGTCCACCAGCACCAGCAGCAGCGCCAGACTGAAAAACCAGTATGCCCAGCCGTATTGCGCCACATCGCGGTAAATCTTCGTATAGCCCGACTCCACCGCGAACACCAAGCCGTAACTGAACAAGGCAATCGCGATGATGGCGATAAAGGAATGCCGCACCTCGAACCAGACCGCGCCCTTTTTCGGCGCCTCGGTCTGAATCTTGCGGTGCGCCAAACGCTTTTTCAGCAGCAGCCAATAGGCCGCGTACAGCACGCCGGCGATAAACGCATAGCTGATCAGCAATCCGATGAAACGCGGGCGCAACAATTGCCAGCCCTCTTGCGCGACGGCGCTCAAGCCGTCGCCAAAGCGGACCGCCGCCGAGGCCGAGTCGGCTCCCGCGGCCCGTGGCGCCATCAGCACCAGATAGCGCACCCGGTTGCGCGTCACATACAGGCGGCCCGTGTCGGCCCCGTCGCGCAGCACGAATTCATATTCGTTGCTGGCGCCGCTCCAGCTCACTTTGCTCACCCCGCCGGAGGACAGAACGGACGCACGGGCCAAAGCGGCGCCGGCCGAGCTGTCGCCGCCGACCGCGTAAGCGATTACGGGCGCGCCATCGGCGCCGCGCTCGATCCGCAGCGCGCTGTCCAGATTCACATGCAAGAACGGCCCCAGCCTGCTGTGGCCGGCCCATTCGCGCGCGGGCGCGGCGCCGAGCGCCGAGCCCGTCCCCGCCCCGCCCGCCCGGGCCTGCGCGGGCAGGCTGGGATAGCCGATGTGTTCATTCATGTAATAGCCAGCGATACACATCGACAACGCGACCACCATCAACAACAGATACCGGATTTCTCGATTCATGCGCTTCGCTCCCTTCCAACAAGCTCGTGGAATGCTGCGCGGCCAGCCCGCCAACCGCGTCGCCCGTGTTTGGTTCAGACCGCGGAGCCCATCCGCTCCTGCTCCGGCACTGGCGCCCGCTCTTGCTCAGGCTCCTGCTCCTTGATGGCGCGGATCGACGGACTCAAGGCCGCGATCACGACCGTCACGATCAGCAGCGCGCCGCTGGCCATAAACAATTGGCTCAGCGAGATCTGGCGCAGCACCCAGCCGGTGAGCGAGGCCGAGATCGGCGCCACGCCAACGGCAACGAACATGAACAAGCTCATGGCCCGGCCCATCATCGCCAGCGGCACCCGCTTTTGGATCCAGCTGAACAGGGCGATCTGGAGGAAGCCGGACAAGGCGCCGATTCCCAACAGCAGCGCGCTACCGGCGAGCACCGAACCGACCTGGCCGATTGGAATGAACAGGGCGCCGGCCACGCAATCGAGCAACAGGATAGTCGTGCCCAGGCTGCCCAGCCGCCAACCTGGCCGCATGCCGGACAAGGCCATGCCCAGCAAGGTGCCGGCGCCATGGGCGCCCATCAGCACACCCAGGGCCGAGGGATCGTGCAACTGCACCGCCAGCAGCGGCACGGCAACCTGCATCGGTCCGCTGATAAAGAAGGCGATGGCCGCGCCATAAAAAAAGCACATCCGCATTGCCTTGTCGTTCCAGCAAAACGCCAGCCCTTCGCCGACCATCTTGAGCACACCCTTGCCGGGCGCGCCAACCGCATGCGGCGCGTGGGGACGCGACACCACCCTGGCCAGCGTCCAGGCCGAGGCGGCAAAGGTGAACGCGTCGATGCCGAACGCCAGACCGAAGCCGGCCGGCGCGATCTTGTGGGCGGCGTCGGCGTCGCCGGCGATGGCGATCAGCAGCCCGGCCAGCAAGGGACCGAGGAACATCGACAATTGGCGCAGCCCCAGCATCATGCCGTTGGCCGCCGTCAAATGTTCGGGCGGCAAAGCGTGCGGCAACATGGCCGTGGTGGAGGGGATGCTAAACGCCGTGGACAAGCCCAAGGCGGTCGCCAGCGCATACAACATCCACATGTCCAGGCGCTGGGTCAGCACCAGCGCGGCCAGGATGCCGAGCAGCGCGGTGTTGATGTATTTGGTCAGCATCAGCACCCGTTGCGGCGAAAAATGGTCCACCGTCGCCCCGCCGACCAGGATAAAGATCGCGCGCGGCACGCCAATCAGGGCGAACACCAGCCCCAGCGCCAGCGGATCGCTGGTCATGCTCAGCACCAGCAGGGGCAGCGCGATCAGGGTGAATTGATCGCCCACCATGGTCATGATGGAACCGGCGCACAGCCAGCGGAAGTTCGAATTGGCCATGACCGACGGCGTTTTGGCGGTCGCTGGCGACCCTGCGGACAGGGCGTCTTGGGTAGGCATGCTAAAAATGCTCCTTAAAAAGTTTATTTATCTATAAAAGCGTGCGCCGCCAACCGTTCGGCATGACGCCGGATGTCGGTCGGCCACGCTTCGATGAATTGGCGGAAGCGGCCGCGTTCCCCCGCGAACAAGGCGCGGCTCGCCTCCTCGAAATACGTCAGATCGCCCGCCATGGCCGAGATGAAGACAAAGGTCGCCTTTTGCGCGCGCTGCCGTTCGTCCCGCTCCGCATGCGCGTGGCGCGCCTCGTCAACCAGCTTGCGCAGGGCCACCGAGGCCGAGCCCGGCCTGCTATTGAGCCAATCCCAGTGGCGCGGCAGCAGCGTCACTTCGCGCGCCACCACCCCGAGCTTGGGACGGCCGCGCCCGCGCGCCGCCGGCTGCTCCTGCGCTGCTTCGCTTTCGTACTCGCCCTCGGCTTCCACTGGCGCCGCCGGAAACTGCTCGACAAGGCGGACCAACACATCGGCCTCGCTACCGCGCAAATTGAGGTCGACTTCGCGGCCGCTGTCGTCGTCGAAGAACAACACCGTGGTCTCGGGCGATCCTTGAACCAGCGGCATGGCCAGCAAGGCCACCGTTTCGATCGGCCCGCTGCCGAGGCAGCGGGTCCCGCTGAAGGCCGTAAAGGTTTTGACGGCTTGATCGGTTTTCATGGCTTACCTACTTGAAAAGTGAACAATAACTAATTATACCCGGAGAATAATCGCGGCACAATAAAATCCGGGTAAATATAAGGGGCCGGCGCGCGGGGCGGCAAGCGGGCCGCTTTGGCGCCGGGCCCCATCACGCGCTAAAATCCACCCACTCATGCGGCCGCCCGTTGCCCCAGCGCCGCCAGCGCCTCGAAATTGGCCACATCCCGTCCATACGGCGTCAATCCGCCGCGCACCCGCCCCTGGGCATCTTTCGGCAAGAGATATTTGAGCAGGGTGGCCAGGGTCGAGGAAGGTCCCAAGTCCAGGTAGCGATGGCTGCCCTCCCGCCCGGTCTGTTCCAGCGCGTCGATGGTCTGCGCGAAGCGGATCGGCTCAATGGCCGCTTGCCAGAAGTAGTCGCCCGGCAGCTGCCCGAGCACCCCGGCATGGGCGCAGCACACCAATGGCAGCCGCGCCGCGCATGTTGCGGGCATGGGCACCGGCGGCGGCGCCGATGGCTTCACCATCCACGGCGAGTGGAACGGGTAATGCACCGGCAAGCGGCCGAACGGCACCTGACGCGCCTTCAAAAAAGTCTCGATCCCTTCCAGGTGCGCGGCGCGCGCCGAGAGCACCCAATGCGACGGTCCGTTTTCTGCGGCCACCACGCTCACGTCGCGCAATGCCGCGTCCTGGTACAACTGGCGCGCGCCCAGCACGCCGATCATGCCGCCGACCTGGCAGTGTTGGGCGATCCACGCGGCGTGCCGCACCACCCATCCGAGCGCCTCTTCCATCGGCAGGCACCCCGACACCACGGCGGCGACCACGGAACCGAGGCTCACGCCCAGCGTCATGTCCGGCTCCACGCCCGCTTCCATCACGCTGCGCGCCAACGCATACTCCACCATGAAGATGGCCGGATGGGTCAAGCCGATATCGTCGAACGGCAGCGCCTTCGATCCCTCACCGTACAGCGCGGCGAGCACGCTGCGCCCGCTCAGCGCGCGCACTATCTCGTCCATCGCCCGCATCTCGCGCGCGAACGTGGCGCCCTGCTCGAACAGACCGCGCCCCATCTGGAAGTACTGCGCGCCCTGCCCCGAAAACATAAACACATTCTTGTACTGAGATGTCATCGCCTGTTTTTCCTGAAAAATACTGTCTCGACTTGGCCCATGCGCGGGCCGTTCAACGCTAAGCGGCCTGCCGCTGCGCTTCCACATTGCCGCGAATTCGCTCCACGTTGTCGCGGTAGGTCTGGGTTTCGGTGTGCATCAGTTTGTCCCACAAGGTGAAGTAGGAGCTGTAGTTCCCGTGGAACTTCATGTGGTGGGTCTCGTGGTAAGTGGCGCCGACCAGCCACTTGTTGATCCAGTTCGGGAACAACTCGAAACCCAAGTGGTTGAACACGTTTTTAAACAGCGTCCACAGCGTAAACACGATGGCGATCTGCTGGTGGACAGGCATCATCATCAGCACGGCCGGCATGAAGATCGCGTTGAGAATGATCTCGTTGACGCTCATCGACAAGGTGGTCCACGGCGAGGGGTGATGCGAGCGGTGGTGAATGGCGTGGAAGTACTTGAACAGGCTACGGTGATGCATCATGCGGTGGGTCCAGTAGGTGAAGGCATCCATCAGCAAAATGATGATGGCCAGACTGAAGAACCAATAGCCCCAGCCGTAATCGGCCACGTTTTTATAGACCTTCGAATAGCCCGATTCGATCACGAACACCGAACCGTAGCTAAACAGCGCCATCGAAAAAATGACCAGTATCGAGTGCCCGAACTCCACCAGCAGCCGGCCCTTCTTGGGCCAGCCCTCCTGCACCTTGCGCGAGGCCAGGCGCTTTTTCAACAGTATCCAGACCACCAGGTGGAATCCGCCCGCCACCAGCAGGTACAACACCACCAGCGCGATGAATCGGGGCGCCACCAGATACCAGCTTTCACGCGCGGTGTCGCGCAACACGGGCCACACCGTGGCCATGCCCGCCGGACCACCCGGCGCGGCCGCGGCGTGCCGGTCGCTCGCCAGCGGCACCAGGTAACCCACCCGACTGCGCATCACGCGCAGGCTGGCGCGGTCGCTATCGTTCGCGTGAATGAACTCGTACTCGTTGGTGCCATCCTTCCAGCGCAGATGCGCGCCGCCTTTGTCCCAACCCAGTGCGGTCGCGCTTCGCATCTCGGGTGCGTTCGCGCCGCCGACGCGATAGCGCACCGACGGCGCGCCGCGCTGGTCCAGCTCGAAGGCGATTGTGCTGTCGAGGTTCAAGCCCAGCAAGGCGGCCACTTGGCCGCTGCCGCTCCAGTGGCGCGCCAGCGCATGCGGCGCGCCGCCGGCGGCGGCCAGTGTCACCTCGCCCGCCGGCGGGCCGCCGGCCACGGCGGCGGGCCGCGCGCGCAGCATGACCATGCCGACCAGTCCCAGGTACAGCGCGGCGACGATAAGGAAAAGATATTTGATTTCGGTTTTCATGGGACGCGCCGCTCAGTTGACAAGATTGGAGGTGACCGACGCGGCTTCCTTTTGCTCGCGCGGCCGCTTCATGTTCTGATTGCCGTTGCCGGCCAGCGCGCGCGCCCGTAGCTCGTCGGTCTCGCTCGAATAAGTGCCGAACAGGCGGTCGAGCAGCGTGCAGGAGAAGCCGTAGTTGACCTTGAAGCGGGCGTGGTGCAGCGCATGGGTAGTGGCCGAGCCCATCCCGATTTTTGCCAGCTTGAGCGACACCGGCGAGCTTTCGGTATTACTGTGACCGCCCAACGTGATGAAGTAATTGAACATGAAATAGGCGGTGATGCCCGACAGCGTGATATCCATCACCCAGGACAGCGCCGCGACTCCGCCTATCCACGCCAGCGACGACACGATCCACTTCTCGGTGCCGGACATGGCCGAGGCGCTGTAAGGCGTGGTCACAATCGAGACATGGTGCGCGCGGTGGATCGGGATCAGGAACTTAATCTCATGCATCGCGCGATGGATGAAGTAGTAGTACACCTCGACCCACACATAAAACACCGCGAAGGTGGCCAGCGAGCCGAGCCAGGACGGCGCGGCCGGACGCAGCAAGCCGGTGTAGAGCAGCGCGTACACGATCACGACATCGCTGATGATGTGCCAGGAATTGGCGATTTCACGCGCGCGCTGGTCTTCAGGAATGGCGATATTGAAAATACGGTTGCGCTTCATCTCCGGCTTTTGCATGGCGCCATCGATGCCCAAGAGCAGAAATATCTTCCCGAACAGCAGCCAGCCCAGTGTGACGAAGGCTTCGCCGGTGAAAATCGCGCCGGGAAAAATGGCGTGCCAGACGGTGAGCGTGTGTTCCATGAGTTGTTCCATAGTGTGTTCCATAAAAATTACTGTCCTCGTCAAAAAAATGAAACCGGCATCAGATGGGGCTGGCCACGTCGGCCGGATCGATCCGGTTCGACCAGGCCGAATCGAGGCCGCGATGGAAAAATGCGCAAGCTTCCTCGGCCAGGCGCAGCTGGAAACCGGCCCGGTCGAATCCTGGCGGGTTCTCGGCGGCGTCGCCGATCACCGACGCTGTCGAGCGGTTCGGTTGCGCCATGAACGCGAAATGGCCGGCGTGCGCGACCTCCTCGAATTCGGCCTGGCGCACCAGGGTGCGCAGCTGGGCGCCGTTGTACTTGCCGTTGAAGACGCGGTCCTCCTGCGCCGTGTAGATCTTGAGCGGCACCGTGATCGCGCCCAGCGATTCGGGTGTAAACACCACCGACATGGGCGCCATCAGCAAGGCGCAGCGAATGCGCGCGTCGCCTAATTCGAAGTCGGCCGCCACCGGCGCCGGCGCCAAGCTGGCCGTTTCCATCGCACGCGAGGCCAGCGCGCAGATCACCGGGTCGTCGTCCACCGCTTCGCAGTGCGCCAGCAGGCGATGCGGATCGGCCAGCGCGCCCAGCACCGCCAGCACGCTTGCGGCGCCGGCGGAATGGCCGATCGCGCCGATGGCGTCGGCCGGAATGGCCTGGCCCCAGTGCGGATCGGCCAGCAGGTGGTCGATGGTCCGGCTCAGCGCCTTGGGCCGCTCCGAGAGATAGGCGGCCGATGCCAGCAGAGAGGTATCGCGCCAGTTATCGCCCGGGTGCCGCACCGCCGCCACCAGATAGCCGTCGCCGGCCAAGGCGCAGCACAAATCGTGGTGGCTGTATTCGCCACCGCCGGCGCCGTGCGAGACGACCAACAAACCCTTGACGCGCTCAGGCCGCGCCGCGTCCAGCGCAACGTCGAGGGTGAACACGCCCATCTCCATTGCGCCGGCCGGTTCGCTGGCCGGGTAGTACAGGGCCGCCTCCAACTGCGCCGCCGCGTCGATGACGATCTGCCGCAGGCCGGCGCGCGGTCGTGCCGGGCGCCGCTGGCGGCCGATCCGTGTGCCGCTGGCGACCGCCGCCAGCGGCACCGGCGCCGCTACCGGGTGCGCGCGCATGCGCCCGGCCAACGCGTGGCCCAACGCGGCAATCGTCGCGTGCTCGAAGAACATGGTTGGCGCCACCTCCAGCCGATGCCGCCTGTTGAGCAGATTCGACAGCTCGAACAACGTGACCGAATCGAAACCGAATTCCTGCCACGCGCGATCGTTCTCCACCTGCTCCGGCGCCAGCCGCAAAATCTCGCTCACGGCTTGGGAAATCAAGGTCTCCAGCGCGCCTTGCGCTTCGGGCGCGGCGGGCACGGTTACCGCGGTGGCGGTGGCCTGCACGTCATGCATGCGGCCGGCCATGCGCAACAGCCGCTGCGTGTCGCCTTCGATCACCATCAGCTGATCCTGTCCGCTGGCCCACGCCTGGTACAGCGCGGCGATGCCGTTTTCGCTGCCCAAGGGCCGCATCCCCAGCGCCTGCCACAACATGTGGCGCGTGGCGGTATCGACCTGCATGCCGCCATCGGCCCATAACGGCCAGTTCACCGACAGCGTGCGCCCGCGCCGCTGTTCGCCCGCCACCAACGCGTTGCGATAGCCGGCGTAAGCGTCCATAAACGCGTTGGCCGCCGCATAATCGGCTTGGCCCGCATTGCCCAGCGCCGCGCTGGTCGAAGAGAACAGGATCAAACAATCGAGCGCGCAATCGCGGCTCGCTTCGTCCAGGTTCACCAGGCCGGCCACCTTCGGCGCCAGCACCTGCGCCAGATCGCTTGCGGTTTTCCCGGCGATCAGGCCATCGCGCAGCACCCCGGCGCTGTGCACGATGCCGTGCAGGGCGCCGCAGTCGGTATGGATCCCGGCAATGAGCTGGCGCACCTGGTCGCGCTGTGTCACATCCACCTGCCGGAACTCGACGCGCGCGCCCGATGCGGCCAGCTCGGCCAACCGTTCGCGCTGCGCTTCGGTGAGCGCGGAGCGCGCCGTCAGCACCAGAGTGGGCCGCTGCACCTGGCGCGCGATTTCGGCGGCGAAGATCAAACCCAGGCCGCCAGTACCGCCGGTGATCAGATAAACGCCGCCGCTACGCCATGGCGTCGCCGGCGCCTGCCCCGTCAATTCGGTCCACCCGGCCACGGAGCGCACGCCATCGGCATAGCGCACCTGTTGCGCGGAATTGCCAGCGTTGGCCAGCAGGACGTCGGCCAGATTGGCGATTTCCGTCTCTTCCAGGGCGATCAACTGGCCTTGCAGCTTTGGATGCTCGAGCTGGGCACTTTTGAGCAAACCGGCCAAGCCGGCCAGCACCTGCATCGGACCCAGCACCGGCACCACCACCTGAAGTAGCGCCGGCGCCGTCAGCGACCCGTGCACGAGCGACTTAATCTCTTGCATGACGTGCTGCGCGCACTGCTCGTACACCGCGCACGCCGGGCCGTCACCCGGCAGGAGCAGGCATTGCGCGTCGGGCAGACGGTGGCGCAGCTCCGCCACATCCACTCCCTCCATCGCGCACAGCAGCACAACGTGCTTCTGCGGCCGTCCGCCAGCCAGGGGCGCTGCCTCGCGCGGGGTCCAGCTTGCCTGCATAAGCACGGTGCCCACCTCGTGCGGCGCCGTCTCCGGCACGCGGCTGCTAAAGCCCGTCAACTCAGCGCACACCTCGCCCTGCTCGTCGCAGATCACGATATCGAGCTTGCGCACCTGCGCCGTGCCGCCGGCGTTGGCGCGCACCACCGCATACACCTCGCGCGGCAGCGCGCGCCGCACCAGCACCCGTTCGATGGCGAACGGCAGGGCCGCCCGCTCGCCATCGACGGCGTCGTCCAGCAGACCGATGCTGGCCAACAGGCTGCCATCCACCAGACTTGGATTGAGCCGGTAGCGATCCGCGTCAAGCGCCGCTTCGCGCGGCAGCACCAGGCGGCCGACCGCCACGTCCGCGCCGCTGCGAATCTCCTGCAAGGCGCGCATGGCGGGGCCGTAATGCATGCCGACCCGATCCAGCCGTTCATAGATCGCCGGTCCCGACCGGACCTGCGTGCAGCCCGCCTGCAATGCGTGCAGGTCGATGCGCGCTGCCGCCGCCTGCACCGGCCGCGCGCGGCCCTGCCCGTGCAGCAGAATGGTGTCGCCCTGCCGGCTGTAGATTTCATACGTCACGCTGGCATCCGCTTCGCGCTGCAAACCGATGTGCAGCTCCAGCGGACCGGCCACCGCGACCGGGCGGGCGAAGACGATGTCGCGCAGTTCCACCTGCGCCCCGGCGTGGTCGCCGAGCGCCCGCAGCACCGCTTCATGCGCCATCTCCACCTGCGCCACGCCCGGCAGAAGACGGCGCCCCTGCATGACATGGTCGGCCAGGAAGTATTCACCGCCATCGAAGGTGCTGCTGTAGCGCTGCTGATCCAGATCCGAACTATTGCGGTGCAAGAGCGGATGCAGACGTTCGGTCCCGCCAACGGTCCCGCCAGCGGACGTGCCGGTGTGCGGCGCCGCCGCCAGCCAGTAGCGCTCTTTGGCGAACGGATAGGTCGGCAGGCTGACGCGGTGCGGCG
>JAZKGI010000071.1:0-67950 GCA_040385995.1 Pseudomonadota bacterium | reverse complement strand
AACAAGTGTCCAGTTTGCGGCGGAACAGGTGTCCAGTTTGCGTGGAATACGCAGCAGAGGCGCGCCAGTCGGATGCGCCTGAAGTGGAGCCGCTCCGTGACGTGGCATTTAACGATGTCATGCTAGAAATCGGATGCGAAGACTCGTTGGTCAACCTTGGCCGCTCACAGCGACTGCTGAGCGCATTGGCTTAACGATCCGCCGCTCACGTGCAGATTTTAGTGGTCTGCCCAACAGGAATCGAACCTGTGACCCTCAGCTTAGAAGGCTGGTCATGAAACCCAGCATCCACGCGGGTTTGCGGTCGTTTTCCGCTCCACAAAACAGCTGACGCATGTGCATTCGTAGCCCGGGAAATCGCAATCAAATATCATTTTTGTGGAGCGTTTTTTGGCACCCGAATTATGCGTAGCGATCGTTACTATACGCCATGCTAGCCTATCGGTCTGGGACAATGGGCGCGGTCCGCCCTCCCCTTCGGTCTTGCTTGCTGTCCATGAGAACGGCTCCCGTGCCCATGCAAATCTGCTAAGCTTGCCATAACGCCTTTTGACTAACCGGGCTGCGGAGCATTCGATGAGTTTTGACGTAGATGACATGGGACACGTGTGGAGCAATCTCCGGTCCAAAGAAGATGAGTTGAAATGGGGTGGAAACCGCTTCGGCGGTGGCCCGCAATACGACAGCATGGGGCGCCCTGCGAGTTCTTCATCCTATTTTAATGCTGGCTGGCGTTTTGAGCAGATGGGACGCGTCGAACGTGTACGCAAAGCCCTGGACGACTCAGGGCCGATGGCGGAGCGCATGATCGCGCAGACGCTCTCTGACATCAACTTATCCTCGATCTGGCATATCCTTATTTCAGCCTGTCAGGATATCGCGCTCTATTACGGCGGTTCGGTGGCGGCCGGCGGCGTCATCGGGTCGTTCTTTGGTGGCGTTGGAGCGATCCCTGGTGCTGCGGCGGGCGGCGTTGTCGGTGGCTGGGCGCTTTCATTTGTGGGCTTAACATCTCTAGTCGAAGGCCTGACCCAGGCCATCCCCGAGTCATTCCATTATTACGAAAAGGGTTTCCTAGAGGCGTGGGGGCCAATCCGGCAAGATCCCCGCAATGCATTTGGCAGCAATTCAAGAGGAGACCCGGGCTCTGCTGCTTTCCTTTTGGCCAATGGCCACGTCGTCATGATCTCGGCCCTTCTTGCTGTGATGGTGGCCTACCTCACCCACGGCAAGGGAGACAAGGCCGCACGTTTGAATGAAATCCGGCAAAGTCCGCGCCTGGGGCCAAGAATGGCAAGATGGGTAGCCGATAATGAGGAGAAACTAAGCCGGCGCTTCGCGCGTCGAAAACAAGGATCTGGGATTTTGCCCCCCGAAGAACCGCGACCACCCAAACGCAAGCAGAAACCTGAGGAGGATCGGAAACCCAACTCGCCTAACGAAATGCCACAGAAGAAAGTTCCGTGCTTCACCATCAAGGGTTTGCCTCAAGGCAGCGTGCCAGAGTTTGACCGCCAGCTTTCGGGCCAGGAGACCGGCATCAACAATATGACGGTCGATGAGTATATAAAGGGACGTGAAGCGTTTAAGGCTGGAGATTCGGTACGTGATCCGAAACTTGCAAAAAATGCCAGAGCGGGTTATCAGGTAACGTTGACGGCAGATGCGTTGGAGGAACTTCGAGTACAAGGCATGTCTTATTCGGATGCCAAGACCAAAGCCGCTGAAATGGCTGCCGAAAAAATGAAGACCTTGGCGGCATTGCACAACCCCGACATGGTGGCCGCAGGCAAGGATGTGATTAGCGACTTCGGAGATCGCAATATCAATTCACGGATCGGTGCGCAGTGGAACAAGGGGAAACGCCTGCTTGAACTGGACAGGGCGGCAAGCGATATCCCTGAATCCATATGCGGTAGTACGAAAATGAAAGCTAAACTTGAACGATGCAAATAGAGGGACAACTAAATGGATCAAGATTTTGCGGGTTTTTTAGAAGATTTCGGCCCAGGCTTTGACAAGCAACATGTGCCGCCATCAAGCATCGCGCGCTACCGTGGCAAACTTCCAAATCAACTGTTATCCTATTGGGAAGAACACGGCTGGTGCGGCTATGCGGACGGCCTATTTTGGACGGTCAATCCACAGGAATATGAGCCAGCATTAGAGGCGTGGATCGGTGACACGCCATTCATGGCGTATGACGCCTATCACCTTATCGCCAGAGGTGCATTTGGCGAACTATATTTTTGGGGCGAAAAAACAGGTAACTCACTTAGACTTTTTGCCGCTGGCTCATACTGCATTCCACGAAATTCCCGGCTCGTCGGCGAAAAAATGGATTTTGGAATGCAAGTGTTCTTTGGCGGACTTTCTCGTGATGGAAATGACTTCGATGGCATGTTTGTCCCCGCCCTCAAAAAACTAGGTCGCCTGAAACACGATGAAATGTATGGCTTCATCCCCGCGCTGGGTCTTGGCGGTTCGTCCACCCTGGACCACTTGCATAAGGTCAAGGCAGTGGAGCATTTGGTTTTGCTGGCCCAACTTGCTCCGTTGGAAGTGATCACGTCGCCTCCACCCTGATTATATTGCCAGTCCTTATCGGCAGCCCTCAATGACCGCTTCAAGGCTGTTTTCGTAAGCGCGCCCGCGCGGCCAGCCACGCGCCAGCGCGAGTACCTTCGCTCCATCGGTGGCATCCAGGCCCAACTGATCGAACTCGTATGCTGGTCTGGCCGGCACTTCTTCCGGCTTCATGCATGGCACATAGACCGGCACCTTCACCTCGACGGTGGCTGGACGCGCGCCAGCGCAGCCGGCCAAGATGATGAGCACGACGGAACTTGCCGATATGGGCAAATTGACGATTTTAGGCATTCTCATTGCAAATCCTTGAGCAGTCGATTCACAGCGGGCATGGCCTCGGTGCAGGTTGTAGGGCGCGCAGCGGCAAGCGCGGCGCCAGCAGCCGCCAGCTTTTTCCCACTGGCGACGACGAGCTGCTGAGCCAGAGCGCGACGGACATCAGCCGCTTGCTTGGCTACGCCCATCGCGTCGACGGCGCGGTTCTGCTCCCGGATCGCATCTCGCAATTGGTCATTGGCGGTCTTTTGCTCGGAAAGATCGGCGCGAGCCTTGTCTAGAGGCGAAATGGCTGCAAGTCATTTGCTCGGACACGAGAACGTTTCAACTACTCGTAGGCACTATTTGCGCCGCGTCAAGGTAGTTCTTCCCAGCAAATAGTAAGGCTCGGCTTATGACGCTCAGCCTTGGAATAAGGAAGTGTCCCAAGTAAATAAAAAACACGGACCACAGTAGGCTCGCCGCCGAGGCATCATTAGGCGTACATGATTTTGATTTATCCTAACGTTGCAACATAATATTAAACTGTAAATTTTTCGAAAGCAAATTCCATAGGCCCCTTCCAGAAATCATGGTTCTTTTCGTTAAACAAATCTATCATTCCTGCACGAATATAAATCGCCGAAACAAAGTCCAGTCTTTCGCTTAGATTGGTAAAAACAACATGGCAATCACATGCAGAATTACGTGTACTTTCTAACGCATCTAATATGCGCTGCTCGGAAAATTGCGATAAAAAGCATCGCTGTCGTATTTGAGAAATTATCTCTTTTCGGTTTTGATAAATATAATCAAATACTATAGCCTCAGGATATCCTTCACCGAGAAAATAAGCATGTGGGGGTAATTTTTGAGGTTCGGAGGGGTCATAAATATCGCCATCAACAAACGCAATAGATGGGATTTTCAGCATAGGATTTTCGTTATGGAATTGGCTAACCTTCACTAAGTTGGGATAACCTCCAGCCGCAAAAACTACCGTCGTTTCCGCCAATCCTTTTCCGTAGCGTCCCACAGAATTTTCAACCCACTCCTTTACAAATTCATCTTCCACATATATTGCACGAGAATTCTGTACCTCGCCAGTAATTGCCCGCAGACTGTCGATGCTAAGCTTACCGTTCCAAGTCCTTTTGTTAATCGCCGCCCAGACCGCCTCGGGAGGAAGCTCATTGACGGCCTCCTGAGAGTGCGTCGTAAAGATAATTTGCAATTTTTTTCGACGTGCCGAATCCTGCAAATATTGAACAAACAGTCTAACAGCTACGGGGTGTAGACCATTCTCCACCTCTTCAATAAGGATGAGTGCATTATCTGGGGCTGACTCGATTCGATCGATCGTCTCAATTACAGAAGCTTCACCCGCACCAAAATGAAACTGAGAATATCCAATCTGATCATTAGTCGACCCTGTATACATTCGTACTGCGTCGTTTTCCTTATGTTTAACTATACGGTAATTCTGAATGTTTTTATCAAGAACAGCGCTAGCATACTTTATAGTATTCTCACCAAGAGGTATGGTATCGAAATCATCGATATTTCCCGCCAAAAATTTGCGAAATCTGCTAACCTCTCCGGCGGGCACAGTTCGTTGAATTTCAACGTATTCAATGGGTCTTCTTTGGAATTCCCCACGCCGCCACTGCGACTGACTAAATTTTGCGGTCCGAGTTATCGTCCGGTCTGCAGAGATAGACTTGTCGACGAGTTCAATTTCGACGCTCCAAGAAGACATGCTTTCATCGCCGACAAACGCTTTCGGGAAGAACTGACCGGGCCTAGTGTTCGTATAGGCCAATGCTGCTGCGCCTAAAATAGTTGACTTACCGCCACCATTTGTGCCAACCAGCGCGGTAACAGGCGTCTTAAATTCAACAAATTCATCGACAAATCCACGAACATTTCGCAAACGAACGCGCTTTATAAACTGGGTATACTTATTACCTCGCACCCGCTCTATTTCTTTTTGAACTTCATTCGGCGAAAGTTTCACGAATCTATCCCTATCGTAAGATACAGCGTGTCGATTTGACCAGTAGCGATAATGATTGCAGTGAGCGAGTACCCACCCTGACAACTAAGCAATCGAGCGATGGAATTCACTACCGCTAGACATAAATTGCTCATCAATAGACTGATATCGAATATACACAGAAATATAGGAAAAAGAAATTAAAACTGTATTCTTAGCAAGAAGAAAAGGCGTGCGACACACGTAGACGAAAGACGTAGAGCTGGGTTTTGTGGAGCGTTGCTAATTTTGTGGAGCGAAACACTTGATGGAAAAACTCGTAGCTGCTTGATTTTATTGGTCTGCCCAACAGGAATCGAACCTGTGACCCTCAGCTTAGAAGGCTGATGCTCTATCCAACTGAGCTATGGGCAGTCTTGTCGCGGGCAAGGAAATGCCTGCGGAAATGAAAACGGGCCGTCAAATGAATGACAGCCCGTCCTTTGAACTTGGTCGGAGTACAAGGATTCGAACCTTGGACCCCCTGGTCCCAAACCAGGTGCGCTACCGGGCTGCGCCACACTCCGAAGGCAACATCATACCGCGTCGATCCGTGTTCGTCAAATGCCCGGCCACGTCCTGGCCACCTCTATCGACGCCGTACGTCGCCGCCCGCCTCAGCCGGCCACTTTGTCGGCGATGCGGCGCGCCATGCTACCGGCATGTTCCGCGCTCTTGGCTTCCACCATCACGCGAATCAACGGTTCGGTGCCCGATGCCCGTATTAACACCCGGCCGCTGTCGCCCAGCTCGCGCTCGACCAGCTCTTTCTCAATGACCATGGCGACGTTCTTTTGCCAATCGAAACCGGACTCGACCCGCACATTGATCAGGGTCTGGGGATACAGCACCAACTCGCTGGTGCATTCCGGCAGGGTTTTGCCGCCCCGCTTGAGCGCCGATAGCACTTGTAGCGCGGACACGATGCCGTCGCCCGTGGTGTGCTTGTCCAGGCACAGCAAATGGCCCGAGCCTTCGCCGCCCAGTATCCAGCCACGCTCGCGCATCACTTCCAACACGTAGCGGTCGCCCACCTTGGCCCGGGCGAAGCCGATGCCGCGTTCCTTGAACGCCACTTCGAGCGCCATATTGGTCATCAAGGTGCCCACCGCGCCGGGCACCGGACCGGTGGTCAGGCGGTCCATCACCATCACATACAGCAATTCGTCGCCGTTATACAAGCGGCCCGTGGCATCGCACATGATGAGGCGGTCGGCGTCGCCGTCGAGCGCGATGCCCAGGTCGGCCCTGTGCTCGCGCACAGCAGCCGACATGGCTTCCGGCGCGGTGGCTCCGAAGCCGGCGTTGATATTGAAACCGTCCGGCTTGTTCCCCATGGCAACCACTTCGGCGCCCAGTTCATGGAACACGTGGGGCGCGATATTGTAGGCGGCGCCATGGGCGCAATCGACCACGATTTTCAAACCGCGCAAATCGAGTTCGTTTGGAAAGGTGCTCTTGCAAAACTCGATATAGCGCCCCTGGGCGTCGTCGAGCCGCTTGGCGCGGCCCAGCTTTTGCGACGGCACGCAAGCCATTGGCAATTCGAGCGCCTCTTCGATTTCTTGCTCTACGGCGTCGGGCAATTTGGTGCCCTGGTCGGAAAAGAACTTGATGCCGTTGTCCTGGTAGGGATTGTGCGACGCCGAGATGACCACCCCGGCCGATAAACGCAAGGCCCGGGTCAGGTAGGCGATCGCCGGCGTCGGCATCGGTCCGGCCAGCATCACATCCACCCCGGCCGCCGCAAAGCCGGCCTCCAGCGCCGCTTCCAGCATGTAGCCGGAGATGCGCGTGTCTTTGCCGATCAGCACCGTCGACTTGACGGCCGCGCTGCGCGACTTGGCCAGCACTTTGCCGGCCGCGTAACCGAGCCGCATCACGAAATCGGGCGTGATCGGCGCTTCGCCCACCAGACCGCGGATGCCGTCGGTGCCAAAATATTGTCGTGCCATGGGGTCTCTTCTTCTAGGTAAGTAAATGTCGGTTCGCTCAACGGGCCGCTTGCCACACTTTGAGTGCGTCGACCGTCTCAGCCACATCATGCACCCTGACAATTTGCGCGCCATGCGCTACCGCAGCTAATGCGCCGGCCAGAGAGGCGGCCAGGCGCCGCTCGACCGGTTGACCGGTGACGGCGCCCAGCATCGCCTTGCGCGACAGTCCGGCCAGCACCGGCAGGCCCAGTTCGGCCCGTATCCGGCCGGTGGCTTTGAGCAAGGCGAAGTTATGCTCGACGGTCTTGCCGAATCCGAAACCCGGATCGACGCACAGGCGTTCGCGGTCGATCCCGGCCGCGCACAAGGCGGTCACCCGTTCACGCAGAAAATCGATCACTTCACGCACCACGTCCTCGTATTCGGGCCGCTGTTGCATGGTTTGGGGATCGCGCTGCATGTGCATGATGCACAAGGCGCAGTCGCCGGCGCGCACCGCGTCGATGGCGCCGGGGGCGCGAAAGGCGTTGATGTCGTTGATCATGTCGGCGCCGGCGGCGATCGCCTCGCGCATTACGGCCGGCTTGTAGGTATCGACCGAAAGCGGACGGTCGCAGCCGCGCAAGGCGTACAACACCGGCATCACGCGCTGCAACTCGTCGGCCAGCGACAGCGCCGGCGCGCCGGGCCGGCTCGATTCGCCGCCGATGTCGATGATGTCGGCGCCGGCGGCGATCATGTCTTCGGCACGCGCCAGGGCAAATTCGAGCGACTGGAAGCGGCCGCCATCGGAAAACGAATCGGGTGTGACGTTCAAGATGCCCATCACAAGCGCCTTGCCGTCCTGCAAAGTGAAACCAAACCGGCCAAACTGGAGATAGTGTCGCATCGATGTCGATCAAAGCAGGGCCGCGCGCCATCGCGGGGCGGCCGGGGCGACCGGAAGACGGCGCCCAAGGTGGCTTGAAAATATAAAAAGGGCGAGGATCGCTCCCCACCCCTTTGCTCCGGCCCCGCTTTCAGTCCGGCATGTGCGCGTTAGTGACGATCAGGCCGGCGCCGTCACGTTGGGCGAAATGCCGCCCGCGCCACCGCCGCTGTCGCCGGAATTGCGCCGTGGCGGCACGCCAGCCTTGGGCAGCCGCGGCTCCTGGCCGGCCATGATATCGTTGATCTGATCGGCGTCGATGGTTTCCCATTCCAGCAAGGCTTTGGTCATCATTTCGACTTGTTCGCGATGCTCTTCGAGCAATTTGCGCGACAAGGCATATTGGGTATCGAGAATATTGCGGATCTCGGCATCCACCTTTTGCTGGGTCGCTTCGGAAATCGTCTTGGCCGAGCCACCGAAGAAACCTTCTTGCTGACTATCTTCGTAGACCATCACGCCCATGCTGTCGGACATGCCGAAGCGGGTCACCATGGAGCGCGCCAGCTTGGTGGCCCGGGCAAAGTCGTTCGAGGCGCCGGTTGACATTTGGCCAACGAAAATTTCCTCGGCGATGCGCCCGCCAAACAGGATGGAAATTTCTTCCAGCATCTTGTCTTTATACCCGGACAGATTGTCATGCTCGGGCAATTGCCAGGTCAGGCCCAAGGCCCAGCCGCGCGGCATGATGGTCACTTTATGCACCGGATCGGCTTTCGGCAACAGCTTGGCGACCACCGCGTGGCCCGACTCATGATAAGCCGTGTTGCGACGCTCTTCCTCGCGGATGATCATCGACTTGCGCTCCGGGCCCATGTAAATCTTGTCCTTGGCGTCTTCGAAGTCGGACATTTCCACCAGCCGCTTGCTGCGGCGGGCGGCGAACAGGGCCGCCTCATTGACCAGATTGGCCAGGTCGGCGCCGGAAAAACCGGGGGTGCCGCGCGCCAGCACGCCGGCGTTGACGTCGGTGCTGATGGGAACTTTGCGCATATGCACATTGAGAATTTGCTCGCGGCCACGGATATCGGGCAAGCCGACCGACACTTGGCGGTCGAAACGACCCGGGCGCAACAGCGCTTTGTCGAGCACGTCCGCGCGGTTGGTGGCGGCCACCACGATCACACCGGAACTGGCTTCGAAACCATCCATTTCAACTAACAGCTGATTCAAGGTTTGTTCGCGCTCGTCGTTGCCGCCGCCCATGCCGGCGCCACGGTGACGGCCGACCGCGTCGATTTCATCGATAAAGATGATGCAAGGCGAATGCTTCTTGGCGTTTTCAAACATGTCGCGCACCCGGGAGGCGCCCACGCCGACAAACATTTCCACGAAATCGGAACCGGAAATCGAGAAAAACGGCACTTTCGCTTCGCCGGCGATGGCGCGCGCCAGCAGGGTTTTACCCGTGCCGGGCGGCCCCACCATCAACACGCCGCGCGGAATGCGTCCGCCCAGCTTTTGGAATTTGGTCGGGTCTTTCAGGAAGTCGACGATTTCATTGACTTCCTCTTTGGCTTCGTCGCAGCCGGCCACGTCGGCGAAGGTGACGGTGTTGTTGGACTCGTCCATCATGCGCGCCTTCGATTTACCGAAGGAAAACGCGCCGCCCTTGCCGCCGCCTTGCATCTGGCGCATGAAAAACACCCAGACACCGATCAACAGCAACATCGGGAACCACGACACGAACACCGTTTGCAGGAACGATGGCTCTTCCGGCGGGCGCACGTCGAAGCGCACGCCGTTGTCGCGCAAATCGCCGATCAAGCCACGGTCGAGATAGGTGCTGGTGGTGCGCACCTTGCTCTCGTCGATGCGGGTGGCGGTGATGGTGCTGCCCTCGATCGTGACATCTTTGATGCGCTTGGCCTTGACCTCATCGAGCAAGTCGGAATAAGCGATGGTCTTGCTGCCGCCCGAGACGCTGTGATTTTCAAACTGCTTAAACAGCATGAATAGAAGCAGGGCGACAACGACCCAGATGGCAGATTTGGAAAACATGTTATTCACGAAGACTCCTTGGATGCGGTGCGCATCTTTTACCTATAGCTAGAAACGCGATTTTACTCGCAATAAGCAGGCCGTGCCAAAGCCTACAGATTCGTGCGCGGAAAAAGCGCCGCATGCACTGGAAACAAGATTGACAAGGCGCTCACTGCGCCGCGCCGCGCACCGGCGTCACCAGCCCGAGCGGCCGCACTCTTCCCTCAAGGGATGTGCGGCTGCTCGCTCAATTATCAAGGGCCGAATCGGCGGCGGCAGCTTTATTTTCAGCCGGATGCTTGACACCCCTACCCAACAAAAAGATTTCAGACGACTTGTCGCGACTGGCCTTCGGTTTTTTCTGACTGACCACTTTAAATTCGGCGCGAAATTTTTCCACGATTTGACTGTATCCCGTGCCATTGAAACATTTTACCAACAGCGCGCCACTGGTTTTCAGATGCAATTGCGAAAATTCCACCGCCAAATCGATCAAATGCTCCATTCGGGCCGCGTCCGCCGAAGCGATACCGGACAGATTAGGCGCCATATCGGATAATACAAGGTCTGCCTTGCGTCCCTGCAACACTACTTCCAATTGGCGCAACACGCGCGCCTCGCGGAAGTCGCCCTGGATAAAATGGAAATCGGCGATCGGCTCCATCGGCAGCATGTCCAGTCCGATCAGCACGCCGTCGATGCCGCCGCCATCCTTGCCGGCCAGCTTACGCCGCGCGTACTGGGCCCAGCTGCCGGGGGTGCAGCCCAGGTCGACGATCACCTGGCCCGGCTTGATCAACCGCTCGTCCTCGTCGATTTCCTTCAATTTGTAGGCGGCGCGGGCCCGGTAGCCTTCTTTCTGCGCCAACTTCACGTACGGGTCGTTGATGTGATCATGCAACCAGTTTTTGTTTAATTTGTTCTTTGCCATTCGCGTAGAATACTGCTTTTAAGGGAATTACTAAAAATTATTATGCTAAAACTTACACCCGTCGAGCGCAGCGCGCTACGCGCCGAAGCCCACGCGCTCAAGCCAGTTGTCATCATCGGCGAGGCGGGCTTGACGCCCGCGGTACTGAAGGAAATCGAACTGGGCCTCGATTCGCACGGCCTCATCAAAGTGCGCGTGTTCGGCGACGACCGTGAAGCGCGGGTCGGGATGTACGAGACGATTTGCGACAATCTCGATGCCGCGCCGGTACAACATATTGGCAAGCTGCTGGTGATCTACCGTCCGAAAAAAGATATTGTTAAAGAAACCAAAACCCGCACCGGCAAAGGCATGCGCGAGGTCACCATCGTCAAGGCCAGCGCCAGCGGCACCAAGCGCCCTTCCGTGACCAAGGTTATGATTAAAGGAAATGAGCGGGTCACCGAAGGCGGCTCCATCAAACGCGCCAAACCCCGTCAAAGCAGCCCCAAGAAAAGCGCCCTGGGCAGCAAATAAAAACTTGCCACCGGCGGCGCGCGGCGGCCCGGGCTACCCAGCCCGGGCCGCCGTTTTTTTATTGCCGGCCACCACGAGCTGACCCAACTTGCCCTACCGATGCTTCCACACCAGCACACCGGCCAGCACGCTCTGTAGTAAATAGATCACGCTGGACACCCCGTGCAGCAGGCCGAAGCGGCTTTTGGCGGCCCCGTCCATCACCCCGCCCGGCCCGGCCGCCTCGCGCAGTTGCGCCATCAACGGTTGCAGCGCGAAGTGACTGAGCAGGGTGCAAGCGAACATGCCGCCGGCCAGCGCCATCAATACCGCCCGCCGCCGCGGCGCCAGCTCGGCCGGGCGCCAGTACAGCAAACCCAGCAGCGCGATGGCGCACCCGACCGACAGCCACGCCTGGGTACGAAACATGCCGCCGGCGATAGTGCCGGCCAAGACCCGATCGGCCAAGGTGGCAAACAGGGTCGGCGCCACCAGATAGCCCACCGTCCAGATGCTGCCGGCCCACAAGGCGATGAGCAGCGCCCGCAGCCGCGCGGCCATCATCAGATGTACAGCACTTCCAAAATTTCGTATTCGCGCGGACCGGACGGCGCCTGCACCTCGACCACGTCGCCCGCGTACTTGCCGATCAGGGCGCGCGCGATCGGCGACGTCACCGACACTTTGTTGAGCTTCAAATCGGCTTCGTCCAGGCCGACGATCTGGTAAGTGACTTGTTGACCCGATTCCAGGTCTTCCAGATTGACGGTGGCGGCGAACACCACCCGCCCCTCGGCGTCGAGGGTGGCCGGATCGATGATCTGGGCCGCGCTCAAGGTGCTTTCCAGCTCGGCGATGCGGCCTTCGACAAACGCTTGACGCTCCTTGGCGGCATCGTATTCGGCGTTTTCCGACAGGTCGCCATGCGAACGCGCCTCGGCGATCGCATCGATCACGATGCGGCGCTCCTTGGTCTTCAAATGTTGCAACTCGTCTTTCAACAGTTGCGCGCCGTACTGGGTCAGGGGGACTGAAGTCATGTTATCTCTACTATCTGCGGAATTGTCGGTGAACCGATGCGCCAAGTGAAAACCACAGAGGCCGCGCCATGTAACGCGCGGGCTCTGTGGTCAGGTTTGCTGCAAACAGGCTTAGTGTAAGGTTTTATGCAGACCTTGTAAATCGTAGACGCGCAACTCGTCCAGATGGCGGATGCCCTCCACCGCCGCCTCGGCGCCGGCGATGGTGGTGTAAGTGGTCACCCGCGCGGCCAGCGCCGAGGTGCGGATCTGGTGCGAATCGACGATGGCGCTGCGCTTTTCTTCCACCGTATTGACCACCAGCGCGATCTCGTGGTTCTTGATCATGTCAACCACGTGCGGACGGCCTTCGATCATCTTGTTGACCGCGGTGACCGGAATGCCGGCCGCCGCGATCACCGCCGCCGTGCCCTTGGTGGCCACCAGCGTGAAGCCGCTGTCGACCAGGTCGCGCGCCACCTGCACCGCGCGCGGCTTGTCGGACGCCTTCACGCTCAAAAACACCTTGCCCGACTTGGGCAGATTGACGCCGGCGCCCAGCTGCGACTTGACGAACGCCTCGCCGAAAGTCAGGCCCACGCCCATCACCTCGCCGGTCGACTTCATCTCCGGTCCCAAAATGGTGTCCACGCCCGGGAATTTCACGAACGGGAAAACCGCTTCCTTGACGCTGAAATACGGCGGCACCACTTCCTTGGTCACCCCTTGCGAGGCCAGGCTCTGGCCGACCATGCAACGCGCCGCGATCTTGGCCAGTTGCAGCCCGGTGGCCTTGGACACGAACGGCACCGTGCGCGAGGCGCGCGGATTCACTTCCAGCACATACACCACGTCCTGCAACTGGCCGTCCACGTCCTGCTTCTGGATCGCGAACTGGACGTTCATCAGGCCGACCACGTTCAAGCCCTTGGCCATGAGCGAGGTTTGGCGCTTGATCTCGGCGATGGTGTCGGGCGACAGCGAATACGGCGGCAGCGAACAGGCCGAGTCGCCCGAATGCACGCCGGCCTGCTCGATGTGTTCCATCACGCCGCCGATGAAGGTGGTCTCGCCGTCGGAAATGCAATCGACATCGACCTCGATGGCGTCGTTCAAGAAGCGGTCCAGCAGCACCGGCGAATCGTGCGACACCTTGACCGCCTCGCGCATGTAGCGCTCCAGGTCGCGCTGCTCGTGCACGATTTCCATGGCCCGTCCACCCAGCACATAAGAAGGACGCACCACCAGCGGATAGCCGATTTCCTGCGCCAGCGTCAGGGCGTCGGCCTCGGTGCGGGCGGTGCGGTTGGGCGGCTGGCGCAGCTTGAGCTTGTGCAGCATCTTCTGGAAGCGCTCGCGGTCCTCGGCGGCGTCGATCATGTCGGGCGAGGTGCCGATGATGGGCACCCCGTTCGCTTCCAGGTCGAGCGCCAGTTTCAAAGGCGTCTGGCCGCCATACTGGACGATCACGCCGACCGGTTTTTCGATCGCCACGATCTCGAGCACGTCTTCCAGCGTCACCGACTCGAAGTACAGGCGGTCGGAGGTGTCATAGTCGGTCGAGACGGTCTCCGGATTGCAGTTGACCATGATGGTCTCGTAGCCGTCTTCGCGCATGGCCAGCGCCGCGTGCACGCAGCAGTAGTCGAACTCGATGCCCTGGCCGATGCGGTTGGGGCCACCGCCCAGCACCATGATCTTCTTCTTGTCGGTCGGGTGCGACTCGCATTCCTCGTCGTAAGTCGAATACATGTAGGCCGTGTTGGTGGCGAATTCGGCGGCGCAGGTATCGACCCGCTTGTAGACCGGGCGGATATTCAAGGCGTGGCGCCGCTCGCGCACCGCGGTGTCGGTCGTTTGCAGCAAAAAGCCCAGGCGGCGGTCGGAAAAACCCTTTTGCTTGAGCCGGTACAGGGTGCTCTTGTCGAGCGCCGGCAGCGACTGGGTGTCGAGCCACAGCTCGAGGTCCACGATTTCCTTGATCTGCACCAGGAACCAGGGATCGATATGGGTCAGCTGATGCACCTCTTCCAGGGTAAAACCCTGGGCGAAGGCGTCGCCCACGTACCAGATCCGTTCCGGTCCCGGCTCGCCCAGTTCTTCCTCGATCTTTTCGCGGTCCTTGGTCTTTTCGTTCATGCCGTCCACGCCCACTTCCAGGCCGCGCAGCGCCTTCTGGAACGACTCCTGGAAGGTGCGCCCGATCGCCATCACCTCGCCCACCGATTTCATCTGGGTGGTCAAGTGGTGGTCGGCGGTGGGGAACTTCTCGAACGTGAAACGGGGGATCTTGGTGACCACGTAATCGATCGACGGCTCGAACGAGGCCGGGGTGGCGCCGCCCGTGATCTCGTTACGCAACTCGTCGAGCGTGAAGCCGACCGCCAGCTTGGCCGCCACTTTGGCGATCGGAAAACCGGTCGCCTTCGAGGCCAGGGCCGACGAGCGCGACACGCGCGGATTCATCTCGATGACGATCATGCGGCCGTCTTCCGGATTGATCGAAAACTGCACGTTCGAGCCGCCCGTGTCGACCCCGATCTCGCGCAGCACCGCCAGGCTGGCGTTGCGCATGATCTGGTATTCCTTGTCGGTCAAAGTCTGGGCCGGCGCCACCGTGATCGAGTCGCCCGTGTGCACGCCCATCGGGTCCAGATTTTCGATCGAGCAGATGATGATGCAGTTGTCCGCCTTGTCGCGCACCACTTCCATCTCATACTCTTTCCAGCCGATCAGCGACTCTTCGATCAGCAGTTCCTTGGTCGGCGACGCTTCCAGGCCGCGCTTGCAGATGGTCTCGAATTCTTCTTCGTTGTAGGCGATGCCGCCACCGGTGCCGCCCATCGTGAACGACGGCCGGATGATGGTCGGGAAACCCATCTCGCGCTGCACCGCCCACGATTCTTCCATGTTGTGGGCGACGCCGGAACGGGCCGAACCGAGGCCGATCTTGGTCATCGCCTGCTTGAACTTGGAGCGGTCCTCGGCCTTGTCGATCGCTTCCGGCGAGGCGCCGATCAATTCGACGTTGTACTTGGCCAGCACGCCGTGGTTGTGCAGATCGAGCGCGCAATTGAGCGCGGTCTGGCCGCCCATGGTCGGCAAAATCGCGTCCGGACGCTCCTTGGCGATGATGCGCTCGACCACGCCCCAGGTGATCGGCTCGATGTAGGTGACATCGGCCATTTCCGGGTCGGTCATGATGGTGGCCGGATTGCTGTTGACCAGGATGACTTTATAGCCCTCCTCGCGCAGCGCCTTGCAGGCCTGGGCGCCCGAATAATCGAACTCGCAAGCCTGACCGATCACGATCGGGCCGGCGCCAATAATCAGAATACTTTTAATATCTAAACGTTTAGGCATTTTTCTTTTTCTCCACCGCGTCCATCATGCCGATGAAGCGATCAAACAGGTAAGCGACGTCGTTCGGGCCGGGCGACGCTTCCGGGTGACCCTGGAAGCAGAACGCCGGCTGGTCGGTGCGGGCGAAGCCCTGCAAGGAGCCGTCGAACAACGAGTGGTGCGTCACGGCGCAAGTGGCCGGCAGGGTCGCCGCATCGACCGCGAAACCGTGGTTTTGCGACGTGATCAGCACCTGTCCGGTGGCCAGGTCCTGCACCGGATGGTTGGCGCCGTGGTGGCCGAATTTCATCTTCAAGGTCTTGGCGCCGGAAGCGAGCGCCATGATCTGATGCCCCAGGCAGATGCCGAACACGGGGATGCCGCGCTCGATCAGCTCGCGCGTGGCGGCGATGGCGTAATCGCAGGGCTCCGGGTCGCCCGGACCGTTCGACAGGAAAATGCCGTCCGGGTTCAGGGCCAGCGCGTCGGCCGCCGTGGCCTGGGCCGGCAGCACCGTGACCTTGCAGCCGCGCTGGGCCAGCATGCGCAAGATATTGCGCTTGATGCCGTAGTCGAAAGCGACCACGTGGCGGGCCGGCGCGGTCAGCTTGCCGTAGCCTTGGCCGAGCACCCATTCGGTTTCGGTCCACTCGTAGGCGGCCTTGGTCGAGACCACCTTGGCCAAGTCCATGCCGTTCAAACCGGGGAAGGAGCGGGCCAGTTCCAGCGCTTGCGCGGCCGGCGGCTCGTTGCCCTGGGTGCCGACCAGGATGGCGCCGCCCTGGGCGCCCTTTTCGCGCAAGATGCGGGTGAGTTTGCGGGTATCGATGCCGGCGATGGCGACGATGTTTTCGGCCTTCAGATACTCCGACAGCGACTGGGTGGAGCGGAAATTGGAGGTGAGCAGCGGCAAGTCACGAATGATCAAGCCGGCCGCATGCACCTTGGACGACTCCACGTCTTCCGGGTTGACGCCGGTGTTGCCGATATGGGGATAGGTCAGCGTGACGATCTGGCGGCAATAGCTGGGATCGGTGAGAATTTCCTGGTACCCCGTCATGGACGTGTTAAACACGACCTCGCCGGTGGTGTGGCCGGCGGCCCCGATGGAAAAACCTTTAAAGATCGTGCCGTCAGCGAGCGCGAGAATGGCTGGAACGGTAGGGCCAGAAAAAAATGGCGGCAAGGGTAACTCCTGATAAAGTTACCGTAGCTGCGCCACGTCAGACCGACCGCCAAGAACCCCGAGCGGTAAGGCTCAAGCTTGGCAAGTGTGTTCAATGATGGGAATGGGTGGTAGGCGCTACGGTAGATGTAAGAATGGCTAAACCTTTGAATTATACCGCAAATTTCCCTCCGCAACAATGTGGCGGAAGCGCGGGAAAGGTAAATTTCCTACCAAAACACAGGCCGCGGCGTGCCAGCCGAGCGCCCGGGCGCGCCGCTCGGCCGACGCCGCGTGGGCGCCGCCGACCAACTAAGCAAACAGCGCGGCGATGCCGGCCTTGGCGATCTGCGCGTCTTCGGCCGATTTCACACCCGATACGCCCACCGCCCCCACGTGCTGGCCGTCCACCACGATCGGCACCCCGCCTTCGAGCATGCCTTCGATCAGCGGCGCGCTCAAAAACGAGACCCGCCCCGCGTTGATCAGCTCTTCATACACGCGCGACTCGCGCCGCCCCAGCGCCGCCGTCTTGGCCTTGGCCGGCGCGATGTGGGCCGAGATCGGCGCGGCCCCGTCCATGCGCTGCAACCACAGCGGGTGGCCGCCGTCATCGACGATGGCGATCACCACCGCCCACTGGTTGGCCAACGCCTCGGCCTCGGCGGCGGCGGCGATTTTTTTGACGTCGTCCAGCGTCAGTACCGGTTTCATCTGCATGTTATTCCCCTATAAAATAATTAAAACGGCCCGCTTATGGCTCGCGCCTGGCCTTGAGTTTTTGCTTGAGCTGGCCCATCACGGCGGCGGCGGCTTGCTCGCCGGCCAGAATGGCCACATTGCGCCCGTTGAAATCGTTGCCCTTCATGGTGCCCAGACTGGGCTGTATCACCACGTCCGCTTCCTTGAGCTCGTACTGGTTGATGCGCTGGCCCATGATGGCAAAGGTTTGCATCACCACTTCGAGCGAGCTGACGGCCGCTTGCGCCTCGGTCTGGGTCGAGATGTTGACGGCGATGATGAAGTCGGCCCCCATGTCGCGTGCGAAACGCACCGGCACCGGCGCCACCAGGCCGCCGTCCACATACTGGTGGCCGGCGATGGTCACCGGCTGAAACACTCCCGGCACCGCTGACGAGGCGCGCACCGCCATGCCGGTGTTACCGCGCTGGAAGAGAATCGGCTTACCATCCTTCAAATCGGTGGCCACCGCGCCAAACGCGATCTTCATCTTTTCCAATGGCACGTTGTTGACGGTTTTATTGATAAAGCTTTGCAAGGCCTCGCCCTTGAGCACGCCAGACGACTTGCCGAACAGGGGCACGGCCCAGTCGGAAATGGCCGCTTCGTCCATATCGAAGGCCAGCTTTTGCAAGGCGAAGCCGGAGTTACCGGCCGCATACAGCGCGCCCACCACGGCGCCGGCGCTGGTGCCCACCACGAGGTCGGGCACGATGCCTTGCGCTTCGAGCGCCTTGATCACGCCGATATGGGCAAAGCCGCGCGCCGCGCCGCCGCCCAGGACCAGGCCGATCTTGATCTTGCGCGGCGCCGGCGGCAAAGGCAGCGGCGTGGGCTCGACCTGCGGCGCCGGCGCCGGCACGGTGCGACAAGCGGCCAGCAAGACTGCGGACAGGACGAACAGGGTCAAACGGCGTGAAGGCATAAGGGCGCTGAAGAGGTTGAACAGAGCGGGTTGAACAGGGCGGCGAACGGCGTGCAGATTGTAACGTAATTGCACTACGCTTAGCTGCCCGCCGCTTATCTGCCCGCTTATCTGCCCGCCCATCCGACCCCAGCCGCCCCACCCTAGCTGATCTGCAACGCCTCGCCCGGCGCCGTGCTCACCGTGGCCGGCAGATTGACGACGAAACTGCTGCCCCGACCGGCCTCGGACTTGATGCTCAAGGTGGCGCCGTGACGCAACAGCACGTGCTTGACGATGGCCAGGCCCAGGCCGGTGCCCTGGGTTTCGCGCGACCGGCTCTTGTCGACCCGGTAAAAACGCTCGGTCAGGCGCGCGATATGTTCGGCGCTGATGCCGATGCCGGTGTCGTGCACGCAAAATTGCGGGCCGTCGGCGCCGGCCTGCCACACCAGCTCGATGCTGCCGCCGGCCGGGGTGTAGCGCACCGCGTTCGAGGCCAGGTTGCCGAAGGCGCTGTGCAACTCTTCCGCGCTGCCCAGCACATCGGGCCCGTCGCAGCGCAAGCCGATCTGGTGCTTGCCGTTCGACAGCGCGCGCGCCTCGCGCAAGATCATTTCCATCAAGGGGGCGATCTCGACCCGCTCCGGACGCAGCGGATAATCGACCGATTCCAGGCGCGACAGGATCAGCATGTCCTCGATCAGGTGTTGCATGCGGTGCGCCTGCTCGGTCATCAGCTTGATGTGGGCGGCGCGGGTGCGGGCGTCCAGATCGAGTTCGGTGGAGGCGATTTCGAGAAATCCCACGATCACCGTGAGCGGCGTGCGCAGCTCGTGCGAGGCGTTGGCGATGAAGTCGCGCCGCATCATTTCGATGCGCTCGGTTTCGGTGGCGTCGTGGGTGACCAGAATCTGGCGCCGGTTCTCGAACGGGATGATTTGCACGATCAGCTTGCGGCCCCGAAACGACAGCGTCAGCGGCTGCTCATAGCGCCCTAAAATGATGTAATCCATGAATTCGGGGCTGCGGATCAGGTTGGTCACCCGCATCCCCTTGTCGCGCTCGTGGGTCAAGCCCAGGTGCTGTTCGGCGGCCGGGTTGCACCATTCCAGAAACAGCACGTCGTCCATGATCACCACTCCATCCGGCAACAGATGCATGGCTTGGCGGAAGCGCGCCAGCCACTCGGTCAGCTCGGTCTGGCTTTTTTCATCGTCGCGCCGCAAGCGGTACAGGCGCGAAAAAATGTTGGTCCAGGCGCCCCAGCCGTCGGGCAGACGGGCGCTATCCGGGTGATCGAGCCAATTATGTAACTGATACAGGTAAGAGAGCTGAATGAAGACCATCAGCAACATGGAAAAAAACGCCACCAGCAAGGCCGGCACGGCGCCAAACAGCGCCCACAGCACGCCCACGCCGACCAGAATACATGCCATGCGCAGCGCCGCCGGCACCCAGAACAACAATTTGGGATTCATAAGGCTGGTCTACTTTTCGGACAGCATGTAACCGACGCTGCGCACCGTCTTGATCAAGCTTTCCGCTTCCTTGAGCGCCTTGCGCAGGCGCAGCACGTGGACATCGACCGTGCGTTCTTCGATCACCACATGATCGCCCCACACCTTGTCGAGCAACTGGCTGCGTGAAAACACGCGCTCCGGATGGGCCAGGAAAAACTTCAGCAATTTGTATTCGGCGTGGCCGATCTCGATCTTTTGCTCGTCCATCAGGACGGTGCAACTGACCGGGTCCAGCGCCACCCTGCCCGCCCGCATGGGCGCCTGGGCGTGCTCCGGGCTTTTGCGGCGCATCAAGGCTTTGGCGCGGGCCAGCAATTCGCGCGGCGAAAACGGCTTGGTGATGTAGTCGTCGGCGCCGCTGTTCAAGCCGGCCAGCTTGTCCTCTTCCATGCTTTTGGCGGTCAACATAATCACCGGCAACTCGTTGAACTGGCGGTCGGCCCGGATGCGCGACAGCAGGCGCAGCCCGGTCTGGTCCGGCAACATCCAGTCCAGTAGCACCATTTGGGGGGTGCGCTGCTGAATGAAGTCCCAGGCCTCGGCCACGTTTTGCACGGCGCAGCAATGCCAGCCCGCCTCGCGCAGGGAATAGGTGACCAGCTCGACGATGGCCGGCTCGTCCTCGACAATGAGTATCGTGGTTTTATCCAATGCCATGCGCTTATCCGGGCAACTGGTCGGGAATGAAGGCCGCCTTGGCGTGGCGGATATCCTTGCCGTCCACCACGTAAATCACGTATTCGGCGATGTTCTTGGCATGGTCGCCGATCCGCTCGATGGCCTTGGCCACCCACAGCGTATCGAGCGCGGCCGAGATGGTGCGCGGGTCTTCCATCATGAAGGTGATCAAATTGCGCATGATGGAACGAAATTCATGATCGATGATGGCGTCCTGGGCGATCAGCTGCAAGGCTTGCTTGCCATCGTTGCGGGCAAACGCGTCCAGCGCGTCGTGCAGCATGTCGCTGGCGCTGTTGGCGATGCCGCGCACCATTTCGTAGTGGTTGACGGTGACGGCGCCGCGCTCGTGCAAGCTCTTGGCGGTGCGCGCGATCTTGGTGGCCTCGTCGCCAATGCGCTCCAGATCGGTGATCACCTTGATGGTGGCCATGATGGTGCGCAAGTCGTTGGCGGCCGGCTGGCGCCGCACGATCAAGTGGCTGCACGCGTCGTCGAGCGACACTTCGAGCTGGTTGACGGCGTCGTCCTCGCGCATCACGCGCTCGGCCCGCTCGCTGTTACCGATCCGAAAGCATGTCATCGCGTCAAGAAATTGGGTTTCCACAATACCGCCCATTAATAGCACCTTGGAGCGGATCGCTTCGAGTTCGTTATCGTACTGCTTGGATGAATGCTCGCCTATCATGCGGTATCTCCGGGTTCGATTATGTATTTAGTGGCGGGCGGCGCACTTAGCCAAAGCGGCCAGTGATGTAATCCTGGGTTTCCTTGCGGGTCGGATTCATGAAAATTTGATCCGTTTCGCCAAACTCCACCAATTGGCCCAGGTACATATAAGCAGTGTAATCGGAACAACGGGCCGCCTGCTGCATATTGTGGGTCACGATGGCGATGGTGTAGTCTTGCTTTAACTCGCTGATCAATTCTTCCACCTTGGCGGTCGAAATCGGGTCCAGCGCCGAGGTCGGCTCATCGAGCAGCAACACATCGGGTTTGACGGCCACCCCGCGCGCGATGCACAGGCGCTGCTGTTGGCCGCCCGACAAGCTCAAGCCGCTCTTGCTCAACTTGTCCTTGACCTCGCCCCACAAGGCGGCCTTCTTCAAAGCCCATTCGACCCGCTCGTCCATTTCCCCTTTGGACATGTCTTCATACAGACGCACGCCAAACGCGATATTGTCGTAGACCGACATCGGGAACGGGGTCGGCTTTTGGAACACCATGCCTACCTTGGCGCGCAACATGTTGACGTCCTGGTCGGCATCGAGCACATTGCGGCCGCGGTACATGATCTGGCCCTCGGCCCGCTGGCCCGGATACAAATCGTACATCCGGTTCAGGGTGCGCAGCAGGGTCGACTTGCCGCAACCGGAAGGACCGATAAAGGCGGTGACTTTTTTCTCGTGGATATCCAGATTGACGCCATGCAAACTCTGGGTCTTACCGTAAAAGAAATTTAAGCCCGTGATTTCAATGGTCTTTTTCTTCGCTGCCACATCGGGGCCGCGCTCGTTGCTCAGGTGCGTGTTCATAGCGTTCGCTTCAATTAGAAGGGGAATTAATTGGGAATTTTTTGGCTGAACAAGGTGCGCGACAAAATATTGAGCGTGAGCACACTGATGGTCACCAGTAAAGCCCCACCCCAGGCCAGCGCGATCCAGTTGTCGTATGGGCTACGCGCGAACTGGTAAATCACGGACGGCAAATTGGCGATGGGCGCGTTCATATTGGCGCTGAAAAATTGATTGTTCAAGGCGGTAAATAATAGCGGCGCGGTCTCGCCGGAAATGCGGGCCAGTGCCAGCAGCACGCCCGTCACCACCCCGGCCTTGACCGCGCGCAAGCGCACCAGCAAGGCCACCTTCCAGCGCGGCGCGCCCAGCGCAAAGGCCGCTTCAAGCAAGCTGTTGGGGACCAGACGCAGCATATTGTCGGTGGTGCGCACCACCACCGGCACTGCGATCAGGGACAAGGCGATGGTGCCGGCCCAGCCCGAAAAATGTTTGACGTTGGCCACGTACAAGGCGTACACGAACAGGCCGATCACGATCGACGGGGCCGACAGCATGATGTCGGTGACAAAACGGGTGACGTGGGCCAGCTTGTTTTCTTCGCCATACTCGGCCAGATAAATCCCGGCCAAAATGCCGATCGGGGTGCTGATCGCCGTGGCCAGACCCACCAGCATTACGCTGCCGACGATGGCGTTGAGTAAACCGCCACCCTCGCTGCCGGGCGCCGGCGTGCTTTCGGTCAGCATGGCGAACGATAAGCCGCCAAAACCCTTGATCAGCAGAGTGGCCAGTATCCAGATCAGAAACATCAGCCCGACCGCCATGGCCAGCACCGACAAGGCGATGCCGATGCGGTGCACCAACAGGCGCTTGCGGTAGACCGGATTGATGACAGCGGCTTGTTTCATTTCACGCCTTCTTTGCGGGACATTCCGGCCAACATGATTTTAGCGGCAGACAATACGATAAAAGTGATGGCGAACAGGATCAGCGCCAGCGCGTACAAGGACGACACGTGCAGCTTGCTTTCCGCTTCGGCGAATTCGTTGGCCAGGGTGGAGGCGATGCTGTTACCGGGCGCAAACAGGGACAGCGACAACTTGTTGGCGTTGCCGATCACAAAAGTAACCGCCATGGTTTCGCCCAGTGCGCGGCCCAGGCCCAGCATGACGCCGCCCACCACCCCGGTTTTGGTATAAGGCAGCACGATCTTGCGCACCACTTCCCAGCGCGTGCAGCCGAGGCCGTAAGCCGATTCCTTGAGCACGGCGGGCACGATTTCAAACACGTCGCGCATCACCGAGGCAATGAACGGAATGATCATGACGGCCAAAATCAGGCCGGCGGTCAGCACGCCGATGCCCATCATGGGGCCGGAAAACAGTTGACCGATCAGGGGCAGGCGGCCCAGGGTGGCGTGCAAGGCCGGTTGCACATAGTCGGCGAACAGGGGCGCGAACACGAACAAGCCCCACATGCCGTAAATAATGCTCGGCACGCCGGCCAGCAACTCGATGGCCGTGCCCATCGGGCGCCGCAGCCAGACCGGACAAATTTCGGTGAGGAACAGCGCGATGCCGAAGCTGACGGGAAAGGCGATCGCCAGCGCGATGAAGGAGGTCACCAGGGTGCCGACGATGGCGATCAGGGCGCCATACTGGTCGTTGACCGGATCCCACTCGACGGTGGTGATGAAAGCGGGGCCGAACGCGTGGAAAGCGGGCCAGGCGCCCACCATCAGCAAGATGATGATGCCCAGCAGCACCAGCAACACCGACACGGAAAACAGCATCGTCAGTTTGTGGAAAAAGAAATCCTGCATGCGCTGCTTGCGCATGGTGGAGTGCATCGCGGCGTTGCCCGATTCGCTCATGCTGGCTTCGGGTAGGACAATCGGGGAAGAGGTCAGGTGTGCGCTCATAGTATGCCGTAAAGGTGGGCCAGCATGGGCTAGCCGGGCAGGCCTGGCGCGGAGCCTGGCCTGCCCGGCTAACTCCCTCGCGCCCCGGTGGCGGGGTGCGAGGGAAGCGGCCGAAAAATAAGCTGAAGAATAAGCCGATTGATTAGCCGATTGGTTATCCGAACAATAAGCTGATTAATACAGGGCGGCGCCGGAAGCGTCTTTCAAGTTGGCTTTCCAGGCGTCTTGCACCAGCTTGGTGACATTGGCCGGCAGTGGCACATAGTCAAGTTCGGTGGCGGCGGCGCCACCGTTCTTGAACGCCCAGTCGAAAAACTTCAACACTTCCTTGCCCTTGGCGGCGTCGGCCTGGGTTTTGTGCATCAAAATGAAGGACACGCCCGTGATCGGCCAGCTGGTTTTGCCGGCCTGGTCGGTCAGCACCACGCCAAAGCCGGGGGTCTTGGTCCATTCGGCGGCGGCGGCGGCGGCCTTGAAGTTGTCATCGTCCGGTTGCAGAAACACGCCATCCTTGTTTTTCAGCTGGGTATGCGACATCTTGTTTTTCTTGGCATAGGCCCACTCGACGTAACCGATCGAACCCTTGATGCGCTGCACATTGGCGGCCACGCCTTCGTTACCCTTGCCACCCACGCCGACCGCCCATTTGACGGCGGTGCCGGCGCCGATCTTGGTTTTGAATTCGGGATTGGTTTTCGACAGGTAATCGGTAAATAAGAAGGAAGTGCCGGAGCCATCGGCGCGGTGCACCACGGTGATGTCGGTTTCAGGCAATTTCACGCCCGCGTTGAGCGCGACGATCTCGGGCGCGTTCCATTTGGTGACTTTGCCCAGATAAATGTCGCCGATCAGCTGGCCCGTCATTTTCAACTGGCCCGGCGCCACGCCTTCCAGATTGACCACGGCGACCACGCCGCCCATGATGGCGGGGAACTGCATCAAGCCTTCCGCATTCAGATCCTCCGCCTTGAGGGGCATGTCGGAAGCGCCAAAATCGACCGTTTTGGCCTTGATCTGTTTGATGCCGGCGCCCGAGCCGACCGATTGATAGTTCAAACCGTTGCCGCTGGCCGCCTTGTAGGCCTCGGCCCATTTGGCGTAGATCGGATACGGAAAGGTGGCGCCGGCGCCGGTCATGTCGGCCGCCATCACGGACGAGAAGGCCAATGCGGCGGTCGCGCCAACTACGAACGATTTCAACATATTCTTCATTTGCATATCCAGTTCTCTTGGTTGTAACAGGATCGGTGCCGTCAGGCTCGCCCGCTATGCTGCGCAGTCTAGCGCCCAAATATGACAGCTGTATGACATGGTAACAATTGGCGCCCACGTGCGTGTACCCCGACATGGTACGCGCCTTTGTCATAATCGGCCGCATCGAGCGCGCCGCCTGTCACAAAGCTGTCACATTGCGCATCTACACTCTGGCGCAGGCGTGAATCGCGCTAGAATTCACTATCAGTAAAGATCAACCATGCACATGCCATCTGAATCGCACACGGACGTGAATAAATCGGGCATCTTGCTCGATCGTGAACTATCCCAGCTCACTTTCAACCGCCGTGTGATGGCCCAGGCCGAGGACAAGAGCATTCCGCTGCTGGAGCGGCTGCGCTATCTGTGCATCGTGAGCAGCAACCTGGATGAATTTTTCGAGGTGCGTGTGGCCAGCCTGCTGGCGGCAGGCCGGGTCGGTGGCGACTTGGCCGACCAGCCCGCCCTGGCGGCCACGCTGACGCGCATCTGCCAGGAGTGTCATGTGCTGGTGGAACAGCAGTATGCGATATTAAATAGCGCCGTTTTGCCGCAGTTGCAAGCCAAAGGCGTGCATCTGGTACGGCATAGCGAGCGTAACGATGCCCAACGCGCCTGGGTCAAGCAATATTTCGAGCGCGAGGTGCGGCCCCTGCTCACACCAATCGGCCTGGACCCCGCTCATCCTTTTCCGCAAGTCATCAACAAAAGCTTGAATTTCATCGTGTCCCTGACCGGTAAGGACGCTTTCGGACGCGGCACCGCCATCGCCATTGTCAAGGCGCCGCGCGTGCTGCCCCGGGTGATCCGGCTGCCCGAGCACCTGTCACACGACGGTGTTTCATTTTGTCTCCTGTCGTCGGTCATCCACGCCCACATCTCCGACTTGTTCGCCGGCCGCGAAGTGATCGCGTATTCCCAGTTCCGTGTCACCCGGGACAGCGATTTGTGGGTGGACGAAGACGAAGTGAAAAATTTGCGCCAAGCCCTGAAGGGGGAATTGCTGGGACGCCAATTCGGCACGTCGGTGCGGCTTGAAGTGGCACACAATTGCCCGCCCGAACTGTCACAATTTCTGCTCGACCAGTTCAGCCTGGACCAGTCGCGCCTGTACCGCGTCAACGGCCCGGTCAACCTGGTGCGGCTCACCGAGCTGATCGACCACGTGCAGCAGCCGGCCCTGCGTTTTCCGCCGTTTTTCCCGGGTTTGCCGCATAAAACCGCCCTGCTCGACATTTTCGCCGCGCTGAAAAAACACGATATTTTGCTGCACCATCCGTTTCAGACCTTCCAGACCGTGATCGACTTCGTGCGCAGCGCGGCGCTCGATCCGAACGTGGTGGCCATCAAACAAACCATTTACCGCACCGGCATGAATTCGGACTTGATGGAGTCGCTTATCGTGGCCGCCCGCAGCGGCAAGGAAGTGACCGTGATCGTGGAGTTAATGGCCAGGTTCGACGAGGAAGCGAACATCAACTGGGCCGACAAGCTGGAACAGGCCGGCGCACAAGTGGTGTATGGCGTGGTGGGGTTGAAAACCCATGCCAAATTGGCGCTGGTGATACGGCGCGAAGAAACCGGGTTGCGCTTTTATGCCCACCTGGGCACCGGCAATTACCACCCCACCACCACCAAGCTGTATACCGACTTCGGTTTGCTCACCAGCGAGCAAGCCTTGGCGATGGAAGTCAATGAAGTGTTCATCCACTTGACCAGCCTGACCAAGCCGCACGATTTACACCACCTGTGGCTGGCGCCATTCGCGCTGCAAAGCGAAATCATCAAGGCGATCCGCAACGAAGCCAAGATCGCGCGCGGCGGGCGCGCGGGCCGGATTATCGTTAAAATAAACGCATTGGTGGACGAATCGGTGATCCGGGCCCTGTACGCCGCTTCCAAGGATGGGGTCAAGATCGACTTGATCGTACGCGGCGCCTGCACCCTCAAGCCGGGCGTGCCTGGCTTGTCGGAAAATATCAAGGTGCGCTCAATCATCGGGCGCTTCCTGGAACATAGCCGGATTTATTATTTCCGTAACGATTTGGCGCACGATGTCTACCTGGCCAGCGCCGACTGGATGAGCCGTAATTTGTTTCGCCGCGTCGAAGTGGCGTTCCCCGTGCTGGACCGGGCCCTGAAACGGCGGGTGATCGCCGAGGGCTTGAACCCTTACTTAAAGGACAATACCAACGCCTGGGAACTGGCGCCGGACGGCCGCTACCAGCGCCGCAAGCCGCGCGGCAAGCAAGCCGCCTTTAGCGCCCAGCAATATCTGATGCAAACCTTGGGTATGCCAAACAGCGAAGGCGGCGCCGCGTGACGTGGTGGCCGCCCCATCGTCTTTTACCGAATCACCATCTCATCGCGACAGGGAGAACAGCATGGATCTGATTTTATGGCGGCATGCCGAAGCCGAACCTGGCGAACCGGACCTGGAACGCGCGCTGACCCCGAAAGGGCACAAGCAAGCGCGCCGCATGGCCGACTGGCTCACCTCGCAGCTGCCCGACAGCTGCAAGATCCTGGTCAGCCCGGCCCGCCGCACCTTGCAGACGGCCGAGGCGCTGGGACGCAAGTTCAAACTGCACAACGACTTGGCGCCAGGCGCCGAGGCCGAAGACATCCTGCTCGCCGCAAATTGGCCGGGCGGCAAGGAATCGGTCTTGATCGTCGGCCACCAGCCGACCCTGGGGCAAACGGCCGCCCTGCTGCTGACGGGCGAAGCGCTCGATTGGGACATGCGCAAGGCGGGTGCCTGGTGGTTCGCCCAACACGAACCGGGCGATCCCACCAGTGTGTACTTGAAAGCGGTGATGTCGCACGACCTGGTGGTCAAATAAGCCGGCCGCGCGCTCGGCCAAACGGCGCGCGGCCCATACAGACTGCCGTGCCCTACAAACCGGTCTTGAACCTGGTGAAGATGCGCGTGATATTGCGCCGGATATCGGCCGGAGTCGCTTCCGGCGCGATCATGCGCTGCATGTCTTGCGCGCTCAGGAACACAGTCTTGTTGTCGGCGATATCTTTGCGCACAAATTTCAAGCTGGGCAGGTTCGGGTTGGCGTAAAACACCTTGTTGGTCAGACCGGCGTGCACTTCCGGGCGCAAGATGTAATTGATAAACAAATGAGCATTGTCCGGATGCGGCGCGTCCTTGGGGATGGCCATCGTATCGAACACCAGCGGCGCGCCTGTCTTGGGCAGCAGCGCCGTGATGGTGTTGCCGTTCTTGGCGTCGAGCGCGCGCTGGCGCGCGATATTGATATCGCCCGACCAGCCGAAAGCGGCGCAAATGCTGCCGTTGGCCAAGTCGTTGATGTAGCCTGACGAGCTAAACAAGGTCACATAAGGCCGCACCGCTTGCAAAGCCTTGGCCGCTTCCTGATAATCGGCGGCGTTTTTCGAGTACGCGGGCTTGCCCAGATATACCAACACGGCCGGCAATACCTCGGACGGCGAATCGAGGAACGACACGCCGCACGACTTCAGCTTGGACGCATATTGGGGATCGAACAGCAGCTGCCAGGCATTGTCCGGCATGGGCAGCGGCCCCAGCGCCGCTTTCACCTTGGCCACGTTGATGCCCACCGTGGTGTAGCCCCACAACCAATCCACCAGATGCGCGTTGTCGGGGTCCAGTGTGGCCAGTTTGGCCTGGATCGCGGGATCGAGATTGCCCAGATTGCTCAATTTGCTCTTATCGAGCTTGCGCAACAAATTACCATCCATTTGCAGACGTGCCCATTGGGCGGTCGGCACCACGATGTCGTAGCCGGATTTGCCGGCCACCAGCTTGGCGTTTAAAATCTCGTTGTTATCGAACACGTCGTAACGGACTTTGATACCGGTTTCTTTCTCAAAATTTTTGATCGTATCGTCGCCGATATAGTCCGACCAGTTATAAATATTGAGAACCTTTTCTTCCTGCGCCTGAGCCGGGGCGGCCAGCGCCAGCGCCGCGGCCATGCCGGCCAATCCGAAACCTACGCGCCGAGCCATCCGCGCTTGCCAATTCATTAACAGCATGCCCATCCTCCATTGTCAATCACCATCGGCGAAACCACGGGCGAAATGATCGGACATTGTGGGGCGCTTGGCAAGCCTTGTCCAACGCGCGCGCGCCACACGGCGCGCCATGCGGGGCACTTGTGCTATCTCAAACTCGCTCAGTGGTCCTGGTCCGCCCCGCGCCGACGGGAACTCGCCGCGCGCACCAGGGCCTAAATGGTGACTGCTGTTGTACACCTGGCTGGCATGGCGACATGGCCAGCCGAGATCATGAAAGGAAATATCATGCACACATCGACACGCACGGCCGCCACCCTGGTTCATGGCGCGCTGATCGTCCTGCTGCTAAGCGGTTGCGGCGCCATGGGCGACCGTGGCGCCCGCTATGGCGCGAGCGGCTCCAGCACGGCCGGCGCCAGCGCCGGCGGCGCCCAGACCAATAGCGCCCACGACGCCGCCAGGACCGGCACCGCCCGGATGAGCGACCTATGGGGTCGGCAAGATACCGGCGATGCCGCTTTCGACGTCAGCAATGACGCCCAACTGCGCCGCGCCGCCGAGCAAGGCCGCTTGCCGAAGTAAGCCAGGTTGGTCGGCGCCCAGGCGCTCGCCCCATGCAGGGCAAAGGACGGCCAAGCAAGGCGGCGCCGGGATGCGGCAAGGCGGCGCCATGAACCAAGCGCCGCGACGCAGGGCATCGGCCAGGCTACCGCATGAAATCGAACAGCGAGGTGGCGCCGCCCGTCATGCCGGGCAAGGCGTTGCTCAGGCCCGACTTCTCCTGTTGCGCGTAAAACTGCACCAGAGCGGTCGCCTGGGCCGTCATGGCTTTGGCCAACACGGCTTTTTTACCATTGAGGGCCGCGATGTCCTTGCCGACCGTGGCCACTTCCTTGCGGATGCCGCCGTTGTCGCCGGTGAGCGCGCCTATCTTTGCGATCAGCTGGTCGGTCAAGCCCTTGCCGTCGTTGCTGAACAATTTGCCAAGCGCGTCCGGATCGGCCGCGATCGCCGCCTTGAGCTTGGCGTCGTCAAGTTGCAAATTGCCATCCTTATCGGCCGTCACCCCGGCGCTAGCCAGCGCGGAACCGGCCACGCCGCCGCTTTTCACAATCTGGCTCAGCTGACTGCTAACTTGTCCGAGCGCCGTATCCGACTTCAATTCGCCTTTTTGCAGCGACTGCAACTTGGCGTTCAAACTGTTATAAGCGCTGATCAAGCTGCCAACATTGCTGGCGATCCGGGTGGCGTCCCGCGCCACCACCACCTTGGTGCTGCCCTTGGCCGTCAACGAGAGCGAAACGCCGGCGATCGCATCGCTCAGCGTATTGCTGGCACTGTTGACATCCTTGCCATCGATTTTGAGCAGCGCATCTTGCGCCACCGCCACCTGGGTCACGTTGTCGCTGGGCCCGCCCGGGCTATAAGCGAGCAAATTGCGGGTGGCCGCGTCGCCCGTGACGCTGATGCGCATGCTGCCGGCGGCACCGCTCGGCCCGTTCAAAGACAAGGCAAAGCCGTTCGCGCTCTGGACCACGCTGGCATCGATACCTGCTTCCTTGAGCGCGGCGGCGATGCCTTTCAAGCTATTGTTGCCGCTATCGATAGTGATGCTTTTAGCCGCTTGCCCGTGCCCGGGCGTGAAGTCGCGTCCGTCCGTGCTGCCAAACTCGATCTGGATGACGGCCGGCGCGCCCGTGCCGATGGCGGCGTCGGCCGATGGCTGGCTCCCTGTGCGCAACACCTGCGCCTGCGCCAATTGCAAGACATCGACCGCGTAACGACCGCTAACGGCCTTGCCGCCGGTACTCACCGTGAGCACATCCTTGCTGGTCGCACTGGCCGAGGTGCTCAGGCCGGCGCCGCTCAGACCCTGGGCCAGGGTTTGGAACCTGGTCAGCGCGCTGTGCAGCTGGCCCAGGCCGGACAATTTGGTTTGATCGCGCGCCAGACTGGTGTTGAGTTTGACCACGCCGCCGTTTTGCGACGCCATCAAGCGCTCGACTTTGGCATACACATCGGCCGAAGGCGTCGCCTGGGTGCCCGGTGCGGCATAGCTGGTGGTGGAGATAACCATGGTTCGCGTCCAATCTCGGTGAGGTTGACGGCATGGCGGATGGCACCGTTGGCCGGCAGGCGGACACCGGCGACGCCAACGGCGCCCAAGTATCTCCACTCCATTATTCTCTACTTTTTACTAAAGAGCAAAACCTGAAACACATCCCTGTTTCACCCGCAGTTTAGCGTTTGCCACACGCCGCCCCTATCGTGGACCCTATTCCTGCTCGCGCAAGCGGTTAAACGCCTCGTCGATGCGTTCGACCGCGATGATGGTCATGCCTTCGATCGGCAGCTTGGGCGCGTTCGCCTTCGGTATCATGGCAATCGAAAAACCCAGCTTGGCCGCTTCCCGCAAGCGCTCCTGGCCGCGCGGCGCCGGGCGGATTTCGCCGGCCAGCCCCACCTCGCCAAACACCACCAGCCCGCGCGGCAGCGGCTTGTTGCGCATCGATGAATTAATCGCCAACAGCACCGCCAGATCGGCCGCCGGCTCCGTGATTTTCACCCCGCCCACCGCGTTGATGAACACATCCTGATCGAACGCGGCGATGCCGGCATGGCGGTGCAGCACCGCCAGCAGCATGGCCAGCCGATTTTGCTCCAGCCCGACAGAGAGCCGGCGCGCGTTCGGCAAGTGGCTGGTGTCGACCAGGGCTTGAATTTCCACCAGCAGCGGGCGGGTGCCCTCCTGAGTCACCATCACGCAGGAGCCCGGCACCTGGTTGTCGTGCTGCGACAAGAATAGCGCGGACGGATTGGACACGCCCTTGAGCCCTTTTTCCGTCATCGCGAACACACCCAATTCATTGACGGCGCCAAAGCGGTTTTTGATCGCGCGCACCAGCCGGAAGCTGGAATGGGCGTCGCCCTCGAAATAGAGCACGGTGTCGACAATATGCTCGAGCACGCGCGGCCCGGCCAGCGCGCCTTCCTTGGTCACATGGCCGACCAGGATGATGGTGATGCCGGTCTGCTTGGCGACCCGGGTCAGCTGGGCGGCGCATTCGCGCACCTGGGCCACCGAGCCGGGCGCGGAACTGAGCGCGTCCGAATACACGGTCTGGATCGAGTCGATCACCGCCACTTCGGGCTTCACATCGGCCAGGGTGCTGAGGATTTTTTCCAGCTGAATTTCCGCTTGCAGTTTCAAGTCGCGCGCATCGATCATCAGGCGCTTGGCGCGCAGCGCGATCTGGGCGCCCGATTCCTCGCCGCTCACATACAGCACCCGCTTGACATGCGAGACATTGGCCAGCGCCTGGAGCAGCAGGGTCGATTTGCCGATGCCGGGGTCGCCGCCGATCAGCACCACGCCGCCAGCCACCAAGCCGCCACCGAGCACCCGGTCGAATTCCTCGATGCCGGTGCCGAAACGGGGCACGTCGATGGCGTCGATATCGGCCAACGACAGCACCGGCGCCGTTTGCGCCAGCGATTGATGCTGGTTGGCCGAGTAGCGGTTCACGGCGGGCGCCTCGACCACCGTTTCCACCATCGTGTTCCATTGCTGGCAGGCGGCGCACTGGCCGGTCCACTTGGTGCTGGTGCCGCCGCATTCGGTGCAGCTATATTGGGTTTTTGCTTTTGCCATCATTAATCCGATCGGTTGCGCGTTGGCGCGGTTGGACTGTGCAAGTGAAATAAAAAATTGGCGGCGCTAGGAAGGGAAACGCCGGCCGGCGCGACCCGCGCGGCCCGGCCCGGCCCGGCCCGGCTCACCCCTCCTCCACCCGCACCCGCGCCGCCAGCGCGCACATCAACTCGTAGCCGATGGTGCCGGCGGCCCGCGCCACGTCGTCGATCGGCAGGCCGCGCCCCCACAGTGTAACCGGGCTGCCCACCCGCGCACCCGGCACGGCAGTGAGGTCGACCGTGATCATGTCCATCGACACGCGCCCGATCAGAGTGGTGCGCACGCCCTCGACCAGCACTGGCGTGCCCTGCGGCGCGTGGCGCGGATAGCCGTCAGCGTAACCGCAAGCGACCACCCCCACCCGCATCGGCCGCTCGGCCTGGAAGCGGCTGCCGTAGCCGACCAGGTCGCCGGCCGCGATGTCTTGCACGCCAATGAGCTCGCTCGACAGCGTCATGGCCGGCCGCAAACCATAGGCATCGGCCGGCTCGGCGCCCGGCGTGCCGCCATACAGCATGATGCCGGGCCGTACCCAGTCGCTGTGCAGCGGGTCGGCCGGCGTGCCGCCCGACGCGTGGTGCCGGAGCATGCCGGCCGAATTGGACAGGCTGCGCGGCCCGGCCAGCCCGGCCGCGCAGGCGTGAAAGCGTCGCACCTGCTCGGCGAGCGGCAGCAAGGGGTGGCGCGCGTCCTCGGCGTTGGCGAAATGGGTCATCAAGCTGATCTCGCCCACCTGCGGCAAGGCCCGCAAGCGGGCGTGGGCGGCGCCGCACTGGGCGGGCGTGAAACCCAGGCGGTTCATGCCGGTGTTCATTTTAAGATGCACATCGATGCTGCTTGACAGCGGGGCCGCTTCCAGCATGGCCAGCTGCGCGTGGTTGTGGATCGCCGGATTCAAGCCGTGCCGCTGCACCAGCGCCAAGTCGGCCTGGTCGAAAAAGCCTTCCAGCAGCAACAGCGGCCCGGTCCAGCCCAGTTCGCGCAAGCGCTGCGCGTATTCCGGCTCCACCAGGGCCAGGCCGTCGGCCCCGGCGAACCCGCGCAGGGCCCGCTCCAAGCCGTGCCCGTAGGCATTGGCCTTGACCACCGCCCACACCTTGGCGCCGCCCGCCCATGCCTTGGCCAGCGCTAAGTTATGCTGCATGGAATCGATATGGATGGTGGCGACGGCGGGTCTGGGCATGGAGTTTGTTGCGTAATCACGAAGCCGGTATTTTACCGGACGTAGCGCGCGCCACACCGGTGATTTCTTGGGAATGGCAGTTATTCATGGTATAAAGCAAGCTATATGATTTCAGGCACTTAAGAATGAATCGTGGTTTCTACACCATCATGGCGGCGCAGTTTTTTTCGTCGCTCGCTGATAACGCCCTTCTGTTCGTTGCGATCGACCTGCTCACGTCGATGAAGTCCCCGGCCTGGATCACGCCGCTGCTCAAGCTCTCCTTCGTGCTGTTTTATGTGTTGCTGGCCGCCTTCGTGGGCGCCTTCGCCGATGCGTTGCCCAAGGGCCGCGTGATGTTCATCGCCAACCTGATCAAAATCTTCGGCTGCGGCTTGATCTTCATTCACGTCCATCCGTTGTTGGCGTATGCCGTGGTCGGTTTCGGCGCGGCCATCTATTCGCCCGCCAAGTACGGCATCCTGACCGAATTGCTGCCGGCCGAAAAACTGGTGGCCGCCAACGGCTGGATCGAGGGTTTGACGGTCACCTCCATCATTTTGGGCACCGTCATGGGCGGCGCGCTGGTGAGCGGCGTCACCTCGCACTTCCTGCTCGGCTTTGACCTGCCCCTGATCAACACCGGTATCGACACGCCGACCGAGGCGGCATTGTGTATCGTGGCCGGCACCTATCTGCTGGGCGCCTTGTTCAACCTGAAAATTCCGGAAACGGGCTGCGTGTATCCCCATCAAGAGCGCAATCCGATCAAGTTGATCACCGACTTCGCCAATTGCTACAGCATCTTGTGGAAAGATAAACTGGGGCAGATCACACTGGCCGTGACCACCCTGTTCTGGGGCGCGGGCGCCACCTTGCAGCTGATCGTGCTGGAGTGGGCCATGAAATCGCTGAACATGCCGTTCCAAAAGGCCACCAGTCTGGTCGGCGTGGTCGCCATCGGCGTCGCGCTGGGGGCGGTGCTGTCGGCGCGCTTCATTCCGCTGCGCAAATCGCTCACCGTGATTCCGCTGGGCATCGCCATGGGCGTGATTGTCATGTTCATGACCCAGGTCCATTCGGTGTGGCTGGCCTATCCGCTGCTGGTGCTGATCGGCGCCCTGTCCGGCTTTTTCGTGGTGCCCATGAACGCCTTGCTGCAACATCGCGGCCATGTGCTGATGAGCGCGGGACACTCGATCGCGGTGCAAAACTTCAATGAGAACCTGTCCATCCTGACCATGCTGGCCGTGTATTCGGTGATGATACGGTTTCATCTCGATCTGAACTTCATCATCATCCTGTTCGGCTTGTTCGTGGCCGGCGTCATGTTCATGATCATGCGCAAGCACGCGGCCAGCCAGCGCGAACACGACTCGCTGGCCCTGATCGGCGAGCACAAACACTGATCAGGCGCGCTTGCGCCAGCCGGACGCGCGGCGCCGCTGTGCTCAGGACGGCAAGCGGCCGTCGCGGCGCCGTTCAGCGGCCTGTTGCCGCCAATCGTCGGGCACGATGAAACCGCGCTCTTGCTCGATCACCCAGCCGTCCGCCTGCCGCACCCGCGCCACCAGCACTGGCGCGCCGTCAAACTGGCGCGTGAGCAAGTCCGCCAGCGCACCCCGGCTCAGCACACAGACGCCGGCCGCCACCTTGAGCGGCGCCAGCCATTGCAAGCGCGGCATCAGCACGAACTGCGCGTCGGCCTGGCCGCCATCACCGTCGGTCAGTTGCGCCAGCATGCACCAAAAGCCCCGGTTATGGTCGGGCGCGATGCCGTCGAGCGCCGTGCCGGCCCCCGCCAAGGGATGAAACAGCCACCCCTTGACCAGCGCCTGGGCGCTGTCCACCACGCCCGGCAACAAATCGCGGGCGGCCGGATGGGCCGCCAGCGCCAGTTGCCGGGTCAGTATCTTGTTCATCTTGGCGCCCAGCGTGTCGGCCAGGTTGGGACCGATCAAACCGTGCAAGCGGTCGCCGCCCGCCTCCAGCAGATAAAACTTGGTGGCGAATTCCAAGTGCAGCAACTGGCCACCGCGACGCAGTAAAAAGTCGAATTCGCCCACCGTGTCGTTGCGGCTGGCGCGCACCTGCAAGCCATGGGCCACCAGCGCGCCGTGCTGCGCGAAATAGAAGGCCATCAGCTTTTCGGCATACAGGCCGAGGCGCGAATAAAAACGGGGACCAAGCGCGGCGTCGAGCGCGGCCGGGTCGCGCTGCAAGGCGGCCAGCCAGTCGGCCAGCGCCGGCGTGGCCGGCCCGAGCGCGGCGATGTGCCCGCCCCACAGCGGCGAAGCGGGATCGAGCAAGTCGGGCGCGTCCAGCAGCCAGGCCAGGGCGCGCACGTGCGGCAGGGTCAGATGCGCCCATTTGCGCTCGAAACGGGCTTGGAAATTGGCTGGCGCCTGGTCAGTCTGGCTCGCCATGGGCTTTCCTGGCCAGGCACAGGTCGGCCCAGGCCTTGGCCTTGTTTTCACTCTGGCGCAGCAAGTCCTCAGGATGATAGGTGGCCACCACCCGCACCTGATCGAGCCGGTGCACACTGCCGCGCGAGGCGGACGCCGAAGCCGCCTCGCCCAAGAAGGCGCGCAGGGCGAGCTGGCCGAACACCAGCACCGTCTTGCCCGCCGTGAGCGCCAACTCGCGTTCCAGGAAGGGCCGGCAGGCCGTGATTTCCTCGGGCGTGGGCGCGCGTTCGGCGCCGGCCGGGCCGGGCGCGCGGCATTTGATCAGATTGGTGACATACACTTGTTGCTGGTCCAGTCCGATCGCCCGCATCATATTGTCGAGCAGTTTGCCCGCGTCGCCACTGACGGCACGGCCCGCCTTCTCGTCGCCCCGGCTGGGACTGGCGCCCACCAGCAGCCACTCGGCCCGCTCCTCGCCCCGGCCGAACACCACGCCCCTGCGGCTGCGCGAGAGCGCGCAACGGGTGCACTTGCCGGCCGATGCGCGCAGCTCGGCCCAGTCCATGGCCGCGATGGCCGCGTCGGACACGGGCGCGACCGGCTGCGGCGGGGGCGCGTCGTCGAACCAGGCGGTGGAGTCGTCCAGCGGCGCGGCCGGTGCCGGCTGGGCCGGCGGCGCCGATGCCGGCGCGGGCCCGGCCGCCAGTGCCGAGGGCATCGCCGGTTCGCCGAACCGGCCGGCAGGCGCCGCCGGCGGCGCGCCACCGGTGCGCTGCGACGGCGCCGCGGGCGGACGCGACGACACAGCCGCCGCCATGGCGGCGACGGCCGGCGCCGCCAGAACGTCGATGGTCGGATCGGTTTCCGCCTCTACTTGGCGCACCCGCCACAAGGGACCGACACCCATCTCGTGCAAAAACACCGCGCTGCGGTCCGATCCCAGGCTCATATCCCCAAGCGCATCACAATGGCGTCCTCGCGTTGCTGATTGGCGGCCGGGTAATACCCTTTGCGCCGCCCGATTTCCGAAAATCCATAGCGCCGATAAATCTCCAGCGCCCGCATATTCGATGGCCGCACTTCCAGCAGCACCGATTCCATCGCCAGGCCGCGCGCGCAAGCGACGGCCTGATTGAGCAAAAAGCGGCCCAGGCCGCGGCCGTGCATGTCAGCGCTCACCGCCACGTTGAGCAGGTGCGCTTCGTCGACGATCAGCATCAGCAAGAAGTAGCCCAGCAATTGACGATGCTCGTCGCGCAGCACCCAGGCCTCGTAACCGCTGGCCAGCGAATCGGCGAAATTGGCGCGGCTCCACGGGTGCGGATAGACGCATTGCTCCAGGTCGACCACTTCATCGAGATCGGCCTGTTCCATCGGCGCGTAGACCAGCCGCGCCAAGTCCCACACCGGCTTCATCGGCTGGCCTCCGCGGCGGCCTTCGCTAACTGGATGTCGAGCCGCTCGGCGCTGGTGAAGGCGATCTTGTTGCGCAAATAAAGCGGCTGGGCCTCGGCCGGCGTGAGCGTGGCGCCGGCGGCAACAGCGGCGCGCGCGAGCTGCGCGATCTGGCGCGCATGCGGCATGATGGCGGCCCGCTCGGACCAAGCGCCGTGCGGTGTGGCCGGCGCCAGCGCCGCCAACGCGTCCGGATACGCCGACAAGCCATTGCCGCAAGCGGTGACGGCGCCATCGAAGCGCACCGCGTCAGGCGCCGACAAGGCCGGCGCGTCCACCACCGTCGCGCACTGCCGCGCGTCGTCCTGTGCATAACGATAGCGGGCCCAGTACACCTCGCCCATGCGCGCGTCCAGCACGGTGAGCACATCGGCGGCGCCCACGCGCTGGCGGCAAGCGAGCGCCATCGCTTCGAGCGTGATCACCGGCACCACCGGCAAGCCGGCGCCGAAGGCCAGGCCCTGGGCGATGCCGCAAGCGGTGCGCACGCCGGTAAACGAGCCGGGGCCGGCGCCATAGGCGATGGCGTCGCAGGCGGACAGGGCGATGCCCGCTTCGGCCAGCAAGGCTTGCACCATCGGCAGGATCGATTGCGAGTGGGTGCGCACGCCCGATGAATCGCGGCTGGTGAGGCTGGCGCCGCGCAGCAAGGCGCAAGACGCCAATTCGGACGATGTTTCAATGGCGAGGATGGTAGGCATGGCCGTATTTTACCCTGCGACGACGCCATCGGCCCAGCGCCGCATGACGGCCCGGCCCGTTTAAGCGGCCCGTTGTAAAATACCGGCATCGCGCCGCAGCGGCGACACTTGGCCCCTATCATGCACAGTCTGACCCTGAACAACGACAACCGCGCCGACGTGGCGGCGGCCCTGGCCGGCCAGCGCTGGGTGGTCGCTTGTCTATGCGCGGCCTGGTGCGGCACGTGCTCGGGCTATCGCCACACTTTCGAGGCGCTGGCCGCGCGCCATCCGGACAAGCTGTTCATCTGGATCGATATCGAAGACCAGGCCGAGGTGGTCGGCGAGCTCGATATCGACAACTTCCCCACCCTGCTGATCCAGCACGACGAGGTGGTGGCTTTTTTCGGCACCATGCTGCCCGACTGTGGCCTGGCGCACCGCCTGATCGAAGCGCAGAGCGCGCACGGGCCGCAAGAGCTGGCGCGGCTGGCCGACGCCAGCGAGGAGCGCCGTCAATGGCAGCGCCAGGTCAATCTGCGCACCCTGCTGCGCGCCGCGCTGGGCTAAGGCCAGGCCGGCCTGGCCGGGTTGCGGCAGCGCCCCGTGTCAAGCCAGCCAGCGCTGCATCAATTCGTCGGCCAGCACGGGCCGCCCGTAAAAATAGCCTTGCGCCAGATTGCAGCCGTGGCGTAGCAAAAAGGCCGCCTGCTGCTCGGTTTCGACCCCTTCGGCGATCACCGACAGGTTCATGCTCTTGCCGAGCTGGATGATGGCGATGGCAATCGCCTCGTCATTGGGGTCGGTTGAAATGTCCTTGATGAAGGAACGGTCGATCTTCAAGGTTTGCACCGGCAGCTTTTTCAAATAGGCCAGCGAGGAGTATCCGGTGCCGAAATCGTCGATGGCCAGCCCGACCCCGATCGAGTGCAAGTCGTTGATAAAGCCCATCGCGTCGCCCGTGTTCATGATCACCGACTCGGTCACTTCGAGTTGCAGGCGCTGCGGCTCCAGCCCGGTCTCCCGGAGAATATCGGCCACCATATTGACAATGCTGCCGCGCTCGAACTGCTTGACCGACAGGTTGACCGCGATCTTGGGCACCACCAGACCGGCTTGCTGCCAGCGCACCATCTGGCGGCAAGCCTCGAACAGCACCCATTTGCCCAGCTGGTTGATGAAGCCCGTATCCTCGGCCAGCGGAATGAAGCGCACCGGCGCCACCAGCCCCAGCTCGGGATGGTCCCAGCGCACCAGCGCCTCGACCCCGATCAGGCGCCCGCTGTCGATTTCCACCTGCGGCTGATAGTTAAGATAGATCTCGTTTTTCTCGATCGAGCGGCGCAGGAAGGTTTCCAGGCGCAAGCGCTCGACCCCCTCGCCCGTCATCGATGGCGCGTAAAACTGGAAGCCGTTACGCCCGCGCGCCTTGGCCTGGTACATGGCGACGTCGGCGTTACGGATCAGCATATTGAGGTCGGCCGCGTCGTTCGGAAACAGGCTGATGCCCACGCTGCACGTGACGAACAACTCGTGGTCGGCCACCATGAAGGGTTGCTCGAACATGGACACCAGCTTTTCGGCCACCAGGCTGGCGCCATACTGACCATCCACGTTTTCCAGCAAGACGATGAATTCGTCGCCGCCCAGGCGGGCCAGGGTGTCGCCCTCGCGCAGCTTGGACGAGAGCTGGCGCGCGACCTGCTTGAGCAGCTCGTCGCCGATGTGGTGACCGAGCGTGTCGTTGACGTTCTTGAAGCGGTCCAGGTCGATAAACAGAATCGCCAGCTGCTCGTCGTCGCGCGCGGCGTGGCGGATCGCGTGCTGGAGCCGGTCGTGAAACAGCAGCCGGTTGGGCAGCGAGGTGAGCGGATCGTGGTGGGCCAGATGGTCCAGCTTTTGCTGTGATTCCTTGACCAGGGTGATATCGCTAAACACGCCGACATAGTGGGTGGTCACGCCATGGGTGTCGCGCACCGCGCTCAGGGTGAGCCATTCCAGATACACTTCGCCGTTTTTGCGCAGGTTCCAGATCTCGCCGCGCCAAAAACCGCCGCCCACCAGCTCGGCCCACAAATTGAGGTAAAACTGCTGGTCGTGCTGGCCGGAGCGGGTCAGGGTGGAATCCTGGCCGACCGCCTCGTCCTCGCCGTAGCCGGTGATCTGGGTATAGGCGGGATTGATGGCCATGATCACGCCCTGCACATCGATCACCATCACGCCGTCGGCGATGTGTTCGAGCACGGTGGCCGACAGGCGCAGTTTTTCTTCCGCCTCCTTGCGCTCGGTGACGTCGGCATGGACCCAGATGCTGCCTTCGCCGGCCCGCTCCGGGTCCAGCGCGCAGCCGCTGACCAGGGCCCAGAACAGGGTGCCGTCCTGGCGCCGGTACTGGCGCTCTTCGCTGAAATACTGGCCGGCGGCCAGGATCGGGTACTGGCGCTCGCCGGCCGAATCGAAGTCGAACCAGCTGGGAAACAGCAGCGAGGTGGAAATGCCGGCCATCATGCCCTGCGGGAACCCGAACAGCTCCTCGGCGCGGCGGTTGGCCGACACCACCTTGCGGTGGCGTACGAACATCACGCCGAACATCACATTGTCGAGAATCGCGCTTTGCTCGGCCAGCAAGCCTTCGATGCGCATCTCGTTATGCTTGCGCTGGCTGATGTCGGCGATGATGCCGTCGACCCAGGGCGCGCCGCCCGCCTCGGTCTGCGGCTGGCCGTTTTCGGACACCCAGCGCTCGACCCCGCCGGCGTCGACGATGCGGTATTCGACCTCGTACGGTTTGCCGTCGAGCACAGCCTGGCCCACCACCTGGCGCTGGCGCTTGCGGTCTTCCGGGAAAATCAAATTGACCCAGGAATGGGTGGTGCTGCGCATGAACAGCGCGGCCGGGTGGCCGGAAATGTCTTCGATGGCGTCGCTGACAAATTCGATCGGGCCGTCCGGACGGAAGCGGAACACCGCGCCCGGCACCTGGGTGACGATGGTGCGGAAACGTTCCTCGCGCTCGCCGATATCGGCGAATAATTGGCGGATCGCCAGACGCATGCGCTCGAGCTGGCCGGCCAGCCGGCCCAACTCGTCGTCCTGCCCCAGCTCGAGCCGGGTGTCGAAGTCGCCGCGCGAGAGGTGGTCGGAAAACCGCATCAGGCGGCGCAAGGGCGTCAGCAAGCGGCGCTTGAGAAACAGTATGATCAGCAGCATGGAAATGCACAGCTGGGCGGCCAGCACGAACACATAGGAAATGCGCTTGCCGCGCAACTCCTGCTGGCTGCGCGCGTCGTCCATTTCAACCAGAATATGGCCGATGCGCTCGCCACGCACCATGATCTCGCGCTCGGCCCGGTAGACATTGCCGATCGGGCGCTTGGGTGCTTGCCGGCCGACAAATTGGCCTTCGGTCTGGCCGCTCACCTCCACCCGCAGCACGGCGCCGTCGCGCATCACCGATTCCACCAGTAGGCGGGCCGAGTCGGCGTTCATATTCCACAGCGATTCCTGCATGCCCAGCGCCAGGATGTCGGCATTGCGCTGCAAGGCTTCATTGAGCAGCACGCGCGCCGTCCTTTGTTCGTGCAGTCCGACCAGCAAATAGCTGCCGATGGCCGACGGCACCACCAGCCCGCCCGACACCACCAGCAGCAGGGCGGCATAGATCGACAGACCGGAGTGGGTCAACCACTTGCGCAGTCGGAAATAGTAAGTGCTAATCATGCAAGCCGCAGCATAGGTGCCACATCATTAATCCAGATTGTCGATTGGTCATGTGGACTCGCGCTGTGCTTGAACTTTTCCAATAAGGAATTATGCACATAAAATTGCGCCAGCGTCACAAATAAGCGGTCCGCTGACTCATACCGGACACACCGCTCAGCAGAAATGGCGCGACCTTGTTATCATCGCTGCACTTTTCCACAAGGACCTGCCATGACCATCTCCATGTACTCCGCTTCGATCCCCGTATTCAAGCAAATCCTGACTAGCCTGCTTGCCATTCTTGCCAAAGCAGAAACCCACGCCAGCGAAAAGAAAATCGACCCGAGCGCCCTGCTCCAGTTCCGCCTGTATCCGGACATGCTGCCTTTCGTGCGCCAGATCCAGATCGCCGCCGACTTCGCCAAAGGCGCGGCCTCCCGCCTGAGTGGCGAGCCGGTGCCCGCCTATGAAGACACGGAGCAAACTTTCGCGGAATTGAAGGCGCGCATAGAAAAAACCCTGGCTTTCCTGGCCAGCGTGACGCAAAGCCAGTTCGAAGGCAGCGAAGAGCGCGCCATCACCGCCGGCAGCGGTGAAAGGGCCAAGCAATTTACCGGGCAGACCTACCTGCTTCACTATGCTTTGCCGCACTTTTTCTTTCACGCCACCACCGCGTACGATATCTTGCGCCACAATGGCATCGATATCGGCAAGAAAGACTTCATCGGTAGTTATTAATCGTATTGACGGCGCTTGAACGCGGCCACGCGGCTTGCCTGGGGCATGGCGCGTGGCCGCGATCAGCGGCAGCGTTGACGCGGCGCGTTAGCGCATGGCCCGCGTCGCCGCAGCAGGCTAGCCTGGAGAACCGGTGTCGGGACACGAACGGTTTCTCGCTGCATTGGTCGCGCCCTCAACACATGGCTGTTCTCGAACTCGGTTGCTGGCGCGGAACCCAGCGCGGTCATCCACAGTTTGAGACGGACATGCAGAGCCTGCGATATCGGACCCTACGCCTATTTGCGTCACGTGCAGACCGAACTGCCGAATCGCCAAGCTGGCGCCGACGTCACCGCCCCCAATCCGACAGGCTGCCAGGCGTCAGCTATCGTTCCCGGTGCGGGGTATTGTCTTACGCGACAAGTGCCATCGCGCTTATGGTATCGACTCCAGATCGACCTTAAAATGCGCCAGGCATCAGGTTTGATATTCACTACTCATGTCTTATTCTCCAAGGAGAAAGCATGTTTTTCCATAACAAGCGATTACAGTATCCAGTACGTGTCAGTGAAACAAATCCCGGGCTAGCCAATCTGATGCTGGAGCAATTTGGCGTGCCGCAAGGCGAGCTCGCGGCGGCACGCCGTTATGTCACTCAGGCTGTGGCCGAGGACCATCCCAGCACCCTGTCGGAGTTGGGGAGTCAAAGCGAAAAACGCGCTGGACGCGGTCGGCTTTTGACGATTTCGCAGTGCCAATAGCGAGCTATTGGCCGAGAAAGCGGTGAAATATGAACCGTTCCAGATCATGTTGCAGCAGACGATCCCAAGTCCGACAGGCTGCCAGAGGCGAATGTTTCTCGACATAGGAAATAAGGCCCATGTTTCGAGCACTTATTGTTTCCCCGTGGCGCAAGGCCAGCGGAGCGACGGTGGGGGCTATTGCCCTTGCGCTGGCGGCGCTGGCGGCTCTGGCGTTCGATCAGTTCCACAACCTGCCTGGCGCATTACGGCCGAACGTGCTTCAGGCATTAAGCGCAGGCATGTGGGCGGCCGCAGCGACTGCCGCTGGCACGCTGCCAGTGCTACTGTCGCGGCAATTCTCACAGAAGCATTATGACGCCGCCCTGGGCCTGGGCGGGGGAATTATGCTGGCGGCGACCTCATTTTCACTCGTGCTGCCTGCGATCGCCGCGAGCAAGCAGGCCGGCGTCGGCGCGTTCGCCGCCAGCCTCACCACAGGCACGGGCGTTCTAATCGGCATGGGGCTGGTTTTATTGCTTAGCCATTTAGTTTCCCGGGATGGTTTGATCGATAAAATCGACGGCCGAGCCGGTGCCAACGCGGTCAACCGGGCCTGGCTGTTTGTTGCTGCGGTCGCGGTACACAATCTGCCGGAAGGACTAGCTATCGGGGTCGGCTACGGCGGGGTTGACCTGGCCAAGGCTCACGTTCTGGCTACCGGCATTGCCATTCAAGATATCCCCGAAGGGCTAGTCATCGCATTGTCCCTGCGTTCGGTCGGTTACAGCCGTGGCTTTTCGGTCTTGGCCGGCGCCGCTTCCGGCCTGATCGAACCGCTTGGCGCGGCCGTCGGCGCCTCGCTGATGGTGACCACCACTGCGGTGTTGCCGTGGGGTTTATCAGGCGCTGCGGGCGCCATGTTATACGTGATTTGCCACGATGTTGTCCCCGAGGTCCACCGCCATGGCAACTGCAAGACTGCCTCGTGCGCCATGGTGGTCGGCTTCATTGTGATGATGGTGCTCGATACAGCCCTGACTTAGATTGGCAGAAGCCGGTGGGCATCGTGAGCGCTGACAGCCGCGCTACGGCATGCTTGCGCTATTTTATACAAAAACCGGCTAGCTGTTGCGGCGCGGATAGCCTTGCGCCAAAATGCGCACCCACACCACTTCCTTTTGCTGCGGGGTCATGGCGACCCAGTGCGCCACCTCGACCACGCTGCGTCCGCAGCCGCGGCAAATCTCGTCAAATGTCGTGGAGCAGACCGCGACACAGGGCGTGTCGGGCCGCACGGGCGGATGATCCATGCTCAACCCGCCTGATCCAGGTCCAAGCGCTGCCAGCCGGCATGCCCCAACTGTCGCAAGGTGTCGATATTGTTGTCGAAAATGGCCGACGCTTCCGGGAAGGCGGCCACCGCGCGCTCCACGCTGTCTTCGCGTAGCAGGTGCAAGATGGGATACGGCGAGCGGTTGGTGTAGTTGGTGATGTCGTCCGGCTCGGTGTCGGCGAATTGATAGCGCGGATGAAAGCTGGCGATTTGCAGCTCGCCATCGAGTTCCATGTCTTCCAGCGCGGCGTCGGCCACATCGAGAAATTCGTTATAGTCGAGGAAGTCGGTCAGCACCTGCGGGTGGATTAACAAGGTGGTGTCGACCCGCTCGGGATCGGCGTCGGCCAGCGCTTGCAGCTCGTCCATCAGCACGCCCAGCAAGGCTTCCGGGGTGCTGGCATCGCACACCACATAACGAATCTGCTGCTTGACGTGCACCGCCTTGGCGAACGGGCACAGATTTAAGCCGATCACGGCTTTTTCAAGCCAAGCTTGGGTGGCGGCAATGATCTGCTCGTGGTCGGGTGGGGAGAGGCGCATAGTGGCTCTTTCGAAGGCTGTTTGAACGCTCAGCGGTGATTAAGTTCGCTGAAAACGTGAATTGTACGCACTCTTTGTGGCACCGCATATGTACGCGGCGCCCAGCTTGCCGTTCGTCGCCACGCGCCTAAGCTGCAAGCGTGAGGTGCTAGCCGGCGCGCGACGGCGCAAGCCCAACCATGAAATACGATTGACGGCTCGATCACTACTAACTTTTGGTTACTCGACATGGCTAAATTACAAGTCGAAATCGCCCGTCGCCGCGGAGTCGATCCAGTTCCCTGTCGCGCCGGCCGACTGCCCGTCAGGCGCGGCACCGGCTTGGCTTATAGCAAATTGCCATAGCTGAAAGAAATTGGTACCCCCGGGGAGTATCAATAAATTCATCAACAGAAACAGTAGCTTAGATGCTATTTTCGCCAGATACCTGCGGTAAGGCGTGTTTGCATAAGGTCATCTTTATCACAATAATTGGCTACAATTTTATTGTCACACAGACGACATAATTCTTGACGCATCCGTTCAGACCTACGTACACTCCAGCATTATTCCTGGTCAGCCCGGTGTTTCTACGACGACAACAATGGAAAATTATGCGCGAAAAATCTATTAAATCGGCAACCCTGGCAAGCCTGCTGTTGGCGCTCCCTGTTCTGGCGCACGGCGCCGACGGCGTGATCGAAACCGTACCGGCCGAATCGTTCCAAGCCTCGCCCGTAGTGCCCGCGCCGGCCGCCGCGCCCATCGCGCTGGCGCCGCAAGTGAGCGCCAAATTACCCACCGCCGAGCTGGCGCCCGCCTTCAAGGCGGACAAGACCCTGAAAATCATCGCCGACAGCATCGAGGCGCCCAAGGAAGCGGATGTCTGGGGCCGCATCCGCACCGGTTACGCCATTGCCGACATTGAAAACCAATTAGTTACCAAGCACGTCACCTGGTACACCGCCCGCCCCGAATATCTGGCCCGCACCACGGCGCGCGCTTCGCGTTACATCTACCATGTGGTGCAGGAATTGGAAAAACGCGGCATGCCGACCGAATTGGCGCTGCTGCCTTTCATCGAATCGGCCTTCAACCCGCAAGCGTTTTCTAGCGCCAACGCGGCCGGCATGTGGCAGTTCGTGCCGGCCACCGGACGCGACTTCAACCTGAAACAAAATATGTTCAAGGACGAGCGGCGCGGCGTGCTGGCCTCGACCGACGCCGCCCTCACCTATCTGCAACGCCTGTACGACATGTTTGGCGATTGGCAGTTGGCGCTGGCGGCCTATAATTGGGGCGAAGGCTCGGTGCAGCGCGCCATCAAGAAAAATCAGTCGATGGGCAAGCCGACCGACTTTGAAAGCCTGGCCGACCTGATGCCGGCCGAAACCCGCAATTACGTGCCAAAGCTGCAAGCGGTGAAAAACATCATCGCCAATCCTCAACAATACGGCATCGATTTGCCGCTGGTAAACAATCAGCCCTACTTTACGGCGGTCGACAAAACCAGCGACATCGATCTGACCATCGCCGCGCAGCTGGCCGAACTGTCGATGGATGAATTCAAGGCGCTCAATCCGCAGTTTAACCGCCCGGTGATCACCGGCGGCGACAAGACCACCATTTTGCTGCCGCAGGAAAACGCCGCCAAGTTCACCACCAATCTGGCGCAGTGGGGCCGGGCCTTGTCGACCTGGACCACTCATAAAATCACCAGCGCGCGCGAACGGATCGACACCCTGGCGTCGAAATTCGGCACCACCCCCGACGTGCTGCGTCAGGCCAACAATATTCCCCAGCGCAGCAGTTTGCGGGTCGGCTCCACCATTCTGGTGCCGAAAACGTCAGCCTCGCTCAATATCGATATCGCCCCTGAAATCGCCGACAATGCCACCATGGCGTTCGATGCCGACCGTCCCGGCCGTTATCCGAAAAGCGGCAAGGGCATGAAGTCCGGCAAACGCGCCCCAGCCGAACAAGCGGCGCCGATTTCACTGGTCAAACCGCGTATCGTGCGCTCGGCCGCTTCGTATCGCCACAATAAACCACGCTGATCGCCGCCCCCCGCGCGGGGTTCGGCGCCGTAGCGATGGGGTGAAAACGCCCGCTTCTGGCGCAAAACGCAATTAGGGCGTGCAAGTACCGTCAATATACGGTATAGTTTCGCTCGTGCGCTGCAATATGTTTTCGCAAGAGACAAAGCGATAGCTACCTCGCAGTTACATTGATCTACATTAGCAGCTTCGCAAGCCTTGGCGCATCCCACGGATGCCGCTCAATAAAGCCCTCCCGCCTTGTGTGTCGATCCTGACACCGTCCCGGCGCAAAGCTTTTGTGCCGAAATTTCTTTTTACTTGAGTCATTTCGTTTTTGGTTGGCGTTGCTATTTTGCGTTCTGCTTTTTTGCAAGAACGCTGATTTTTACGAAAGAAAAAGAATGACTTTTGAATCCCTAGGCTTGCACGCGTCCCTCATTAAAGCACTGACCGATTCCGGCTACACCGCGCCCACCGCGGTTCAAGTCCAGGCGATCCCTGCCGCAATCGAAGGCCGCGACTTGCTGGTCTCGTCGCAAACCGGTTCCGGCAAAACAGCCGCTTTCATGCTGCCGTCCCTGCACAAACTGGCCGCCGCCGAACAAAGTCCTGTCAGCAAGACCCCGAATCAAGAAATGCAAGCCGCCCGCGCCCGTGGCGACCGTCCCCGCTTCAAGGCGGCCCAGCCAAAAATGCTGGTGCTGACCCCGACCCGCGAACTGGCCTTGCAAGTGACCACCAACACCGATAAGTACAGCACCGGCCTGCGTCGCATCAAGGCCGTATCCATCCTGGGCGGCATGCCTTACCCGAAACAGATGCAATTGCTGGCCAAAAACCCTGAGATCCTGGTCGCCACGCCCGGCCGCCTGATCGATCACATGGATTCGGGCAAGATCGACTTCTCGCAACTGGAAATTCTGGTGCTCGACGAAGCCGACCGCATGTTGGACATGGGTTTTATCGACGACATTGAAAAAATCGTCGCCGCCACCCCGGAAGGACGTCAAACCATGCTGTTCTCGGCCACCTTGGATGGCGTGGTCGGCAACATGGCGCGCCGCATCACCAAAAACCCGATGATCATCCAGATCGCCGGCTCATCGAGCAAGCATGAAAACATCGTGCAGCGCGTCCATTTCGTGGACGATCTGTCGCACAAGAACCGCCTGTTGGATCATCTGCTGCGCGACGAATCGCTCGACCAGGCCGTGGTGTTTACCGCCACCAAGCGTGACGCCGACACCATCGCCGACCGCTTGAACATCGCCGGCTTCTCGGCCGCCGCCTTGCACGGCGACATGCATCAAGGCGCGCGCAACCGCACCCTGGACGGCATGCGTCGCGGCCAGGTCAAAGTACTGGTGGCAACCGACGTCGCCGCGCGCGGCATCGACGTGCCCACCATCACGCACGTGTTCAATTACGACTTGCCGAAGTTCCCGGAAGACTATGTGCACCGTATCGGCCGCACCGGCCGTGCCGGCCGCAACGGTTTGGCCATTTCCCTGGTCAACCATGCCGAAGGCATGAACGTGAAACGCATCGAGCGCTTCACCAAGCAATTGATTCCAGTGAATGTGATCGAAGGCTTCGAGCCGAAGAAAACCGCTTCGGCGCCGCGCTCGACCGCGCGTCCGGGTAGCTGGAAACCAGGCGACAACCGCACCAGCGCGGCCAAGCCGGGGCAACGCACGTTCAGCAAGCCGGGCGCGCCACGCAAGGACGGCGCACCGAGCGCCGGCGGCGGCTACAAGGGTTCCAACCCGCGCGGCAGCGACGGCGCGCGCCGCACTTTCGGCGACCGTTAAGCGAACCGGGCGCGTCGCGGCGGGCCCGGCGTTGACAGTACGCCAGCGGGAAAATAAGAAAAAAGCCATCGGAGCGATCCGATGGCTTTTTTTTGGCCCATCACACCCAGCCCAACAGCTGGACCCGTATCAGGGCCAGATGCGCCTGGATGAACGGCTTTTCCATCGACGCGGCCACATCGAACGCGTGGTGTGGCGCCGGGCAGCCCGGCGCGCGCGTCGCCCGGCGCCAGGCACAGCAGGTGCAGCAGGTGCGGCAGGTGCGCCTGCGCGCGCTCTTGCATGATGGACCAAAACAAAACCCCGGAAGAGGTGCTGCAAGCGCTGCCGATACGGGAGTCGATCAGCGTTTCCCCACCTTGAGCAAAACGGTTTACCTGGAATTGGCAAAGCTTATCCACCATCCGAAGCGGTATGGATCGGGCAACACTGATCGGCGCGATCAGGCGGCGGGATGCGCCATTTCGCGCACCCGGTAGCCGTCGCGGCCCGCTTTTTTCGCCTCGTACAGCGCCGCATCGGCCAGGTGCACCAGTTGCTCGGGGGCCGTCGCGCTGCCGTAAGACAGCGCGATGCCCACACTGCTGGTGACGGCCAGTTCCAGCCCATCGAGCTGGAACGGCCGGCGTATCGCCTGCACGATCTTGCGCCCCAGAACGGCGGCCTCGTCGCGGCCCTTGAGCTGCTCGAAAATGATCACGAACTCGTCGCCGGCCAGGCGTGCCACGCTGTCGGTGCTGCGCACCGCCCCCACCAGCCGCGCGGCCAACTCGGTGAGCACGCGGTCGCCGCTGCCATGGCCGTGGGTGTCGTTGATCTGCTTGAAACGGTCGATGTCCAGATACGCCAGCGCCATCATGCCGCCACGTTTGGTCCGATCGATCGCCAGCTTTAAAATTTCCTCGAACATGCGGCGGTTGCCGATGCCGGTGAGCGGATCGACCCGGGCCAGGTGCGACAGGCGCCGCTCGATCTGCTTAATCTTGGTCATGTCGCTGGTCAGTCCATACACGCCGTCCACGGCGCCGTCGGCCTGCACGCTGGGCACGTAACTGGTCTCGAGGATGCGCTCCTGACCCGCGATCATGGTCACGCTCTCGAAACTGACCATCTGGCCGGCGAACGCCAGCTCCAGGTGGGGCCGCGCCAGCCGGTACAACTGCTCGCCGATGGCCGCGCTCAAGGGCTGGCCCAGATGGGCGGCCGGCACGATGCCGAACCAGTGCTCGAAGGTGGCGTTACCGAACTGGAAAAGGTGCTGGCGGTCGATGTAGAAAATGAGCACCGGCAGATGGTCGGTGATCAGCTTGATCTGCCGTTCGGCGGCGGCGATCTTTTCCTCGAACGCCAGTTGGGTCGAAATGTCGCGCAAGAAGGCGGTCGAATACAGGGCGCCGGCTTGCTGTATCGCCCCCAGCGACAGCTCGATGGGCAGCGCCCGGCCGTCGCGCCGCACCGCCGTCACGCGCAGCCGCTGGTCCGGCACGGGACCGGCCGCGCCGCCGGCCAGCTGCGCCAGGGACCCCGCCCGCCCGCCGCGCCGAGCCGGCGGCACGATCAATTGGCCGATGTCGCGCCCCAGCACTTCGGCGCGGCGCCAGCCGAAGGTCTCCTCGGCGCGCTCATTCCATTCGGTGACCAGGCCGTCCGCATCGACCCCGACAAAGGCGTCCGGCGCGCGCGCGATGATGGCGCGTATCAGCGCCTCGCTATCGACGATGCGCGCCATGGCCGCCTGGCGCTCGAACGAGAGGGCGTAAAAGCCGCGGCTCAATTCCCCGAATTCGTCGCCGCGCGCGACCTGGAACACGCCGATATCCTGGCTGCCGGCGCGCAGCTTGGCGACGTGGCGGCGCAGCGCGCCCAAGGGCCGCAACAGGCGGAAAATGGCATACCAGGCCAGCACGCCGGCCACCGCCGCCACCAGGGCCGACGCCAGCAGCGCCGTGCCGCGCATGTCGATGAGCGGAGAAAACGCCTCCTCCACCGGGTACACGGAACCGACGATCCAGCCCGCGGTGCTCAGCCTTTTATAGGTCATGATGGCCTGCGCCCCGCGTTCGCTCGGCCCTTCGGTCCAGCCTTCGACCCCGCGCAGCGCGGCCAGGGTGGACGGCACCGCGCCGCCCGGCTGCTGCGTCACCTTTTTCAAGATGCGGTCCTTGTCGGGATGGTCGATCGTCACGCCGTCGGCCGTGATCATGAACAGATAGCCGGTTCTACCCGGCTTGAGCGCGCCGAACTGGCCGAAAAAGCGTGGTTTTTGCAAGTCGATACCGCCACCCATCACGTACAAGATCTTGCCGCTGGCGTCGCTCACCGGGATCGTGATCAGCACCACCGGTTTACCCGACAGGGCGCTATTGAACGGCGCCGAGATCACACCCTCGCGCGCGTTCAGGGTATCGCCGAAATACGGTCGGGCCGCGAAATTGAGCTTGCCGATCTGGCGCCGGTCGTTCAGGTTGGCCACCAGTTTGCCGGACCGGTCCAACACCACCACGTTGAAAAACTCGTTGCGCAAGGTGGTGTGGCCTTCGATGAACGCTTGCAGCATCTCGGGCCGCTCCAGCAGCGCCGGCGGCAGATGCTCGACCACCGCTTCAAGCAAGGTGCGCTTGCCTTCCAGATCGCGGTCGATGTAGGCGGCCGCGCTCGAGAGCAGCGCGAACTGCTGCGCCCCGATCACCGCGTTCATCTTGCGCTCGGCGATATACAGGGCCGCGATGGTGACCAGCGCGGTGGCCGACAGCACCAGCATGATCACGATCACGGTCATGCGGGTCTTTAAGCTGGCGGCCAGATAGGTAAGGAGCATGGCGGAGTGTCATTGGCGACGGTGGGAACAGTATGTCACAAGCGCTCAACTCGGTAGCACGGTTGCACCCGGCCGCCGCTCAGCCGTCGGGCGCGCGCGCGCCGATCTCCTGGCGCAGCACGTTCTTACGCAGCAGGCGACTGCCGCTGGCGCTCGCGTGTTCGAGCCGCATCGCCGCCAGGTAGGGGCTGCGCAGCGCCGCCGGCTCGGGCGCGAGCAGGGTCAGACGCTCGCGCGCGCGGGTGACGGCCACATAAAAACGGTTTTCCTCTTCGCGCGGCTCGGCCAGCGCGCGCGGAAACGCGTCCAGCGCCAGATAGGGCAGCAGCACATGGGCGTATTCCAGGCCCTTGATCTGGTCCACGCAGGCGATGGTGACGCGGTCGGCCTTCTTGCTGTCGGCCAGGCCATGCTCGATATCGCCCAGCCAGCGCGAAAAGCCGCCCACGGCGGTGGCGCTTTCGGCGCACACCTCGATGAAGCCGCCAATCGACGCCGCCACCACCTTCGCTTGCGCCGGATCGACGAACAGGCGGCGCGCGGTGCGGTCCAGCTGCATGAGCGAGGCCACATGGCGCAGCGCCGGCCCCGCCGGCGCCTGCGGTTCGAGCGCGCGCAGGTACTCCACCGCGGCCAGGGTCAGGCCGGCCTTGTCGCGGTTGGCCGATTTGGCCAGCTGATTGGTGAGAAACCCTTCCAGCAGTTCGGGATAAGTGGAGACATCCTCGCGCGCCTGGCGCAATTGGTCGGCGTTAAACGGAATCTCTGCGAACACCACCAGCGCCTCCAACATCTCGCCGCGCCGGGCGCCGCTCTTGATCGAATGCAGATCCTGGCGCGCGATGGCCACCAGACCGCGCAACATAAGGATTTCCTGGCTGCCCAGGTAGCTGTGCATATCGACCATGTGGTAGCCGATGCCATGCCTGAACAGGGCGTTTTCGACCCGGATCGACTGGTCGCGATCGCGCAGCACGATGGCCGCCGCGCCCAGGCCGCCGCCATCGGCTTGCCACCGGCGCAGCGCCGCCACCAGTTGTTCGGCGCAGTCATCGGGGGCGTCGGCGTCGTACCCGACCAGCTCGATGCGGGTGCCGCGCGCCAGCGCCGAGCTGCTGGCCTTGCGTTTGAGCGCGCCCACCGCCTGCGCCAGTTCCGGGCCGTAGCGGTAGGAGCTGGTGAGCGGATAGCGCTGCAATTGGGGAAACTCCTGCTCGAAGCGCTGGCTCAGGAACTGGTGGTCGGCGCCGGCCCAGGTGTAGATCACTTGATCGCGGTCGCCGGCGCCGCAAAAGAAGGCGTTGCCGCGCCGGATCAGCATGGTCAATAGACGGAACGAGGCTTCGTTCAAATCGTGCAGCTCGTCGGCCACGATGACTTGGTATTCGGGCAGCTCGCTACGCAGCGGCGTATCGTCTTCAAGCAGGCGCACCAGATCGTAGGTGGCGTCGAAGCGGGCCCGAAACTGTGTCTCGCCGGCGTCGCTGCCGCGCAGACGCTCGTATTCGCGCAGCCACAAATAATGGGTGTGCGAGATGTCCAGCGCGGCCAGGCTCGCTTGCACCGTGTCGTGGCCGAAGCCGGCGCGGTGCAAATCGAACCTGGCCTTGGTGCGCAGCTGAAGCTTCAAGAACTGCGCGACGGCGGTGTTGTTCATGCTCACCTCCAGCTCATAGCGCTCGCCGTAGCGCTGCGCCACCAGCTCGATCGCCTCGAGCGCATACGGGCGCAGGGCTTCGTCGTTGTCGATGGCGGGCACGGCGCCGCCCTCCAGCTTGACCAGCACCGAGCCGGCCAGCTCGTCGAAGGTGGCGATGGTGAGCCGTTTGATCACGTGCGCCGCCAGGCCGATCTCGGCCAGCCGCTGGCGCATGGCCAGTTTGGCCGCCGCCGTAAACACCAGCGCCAGGGTGCGTTCGGGCTGGCGGCCGCGATACAGCGACTCGGCGATGCGCAGCGCCAGCGTGGTGGTTTTGGCCGCGCCCGCGTTGGCGTCGATCAGCACGATTTTCTTGGGCGCGATCTGGATCGCGCTTTGCTCGGCGGTCGGCACCAGTCGCTTGGGGGTGAACTGGGGGGTGGTCTGTTTACTCAATAGCATTCCCGATGGGTGGAAAGCGGCGTCCGGGTTACCAGGCGCAGGTGCGAAACCCGGCGAAGATGTCGTCCCGCGCGGGCAGGTGAAAGGCCCGCATCTTCGCACAGACCAGGCGCGCCGGGGTGGCGAACGACGCGCCGCGCAGCACCTGGTGCGTCATGAACCACGGTTCCGAATATTCGCGGTAGGCGGCCGGCGCGAAGCGCGGATACGGCTCGAACGGCGAGGCGGTCCATTCCCACACCTGGCCCCAGCCAAAGCCGGGATGGCCGGAGATGGCCGCGCGCTCCCATTCCGCCTCCGTGGGCAAGCGCCGTCCGGCCCAGGCGCAATAGGCCTGCGCCTCGTACAGATTGACGTGGCGTACCGGCTCGGTCCCGGGCAGCATGCTCAGGCGGCCGAAACGCATGGTGCGCCACACCCCGGCGTCGCGCTGCCAGTGGCGCGGCGCGGAGCGCTCTTGCAGCATCAGCCAGGCGCTGCCGGCCTGGCTCCAGAACTGGCGGTTCTGGTAACCGCCGTCGGCCACGAATTGGGCGAATTGGGCGTTACTGACGGGCACAGAATCGATGCTGTACGCCGGCACGAAACAGGGATGGGCGGCGTTCTCGTTATCGAATGCGAAGCCCTGCTCGTCTGGACTGCCCAGTTCGATGGTGGCGCCCGGAAAAGCGAGCTGCGCCAAGGGCGGCGCGGCGCTCGGCTCGACCAGCAGGCTCGGTGGCGCGTGCAGGCTGACAGTTTGCAGCGCATGCAGCATGGCTTCGCCGCGCAAGTCTTCATAGGCCAGCGCCAGCCGGTAGGGGTAGAGCGCGCGGTCGGTGGACGGTTCGCGCGACAGTTTGTCGAGCACCCGGTCCAGCACTTCGTGGCAATAGGTCTTGACCGCGCCGGTGCTGGGCAGATCGGCGTTCCAGCGGGCCCGGTGCGGTACCATATTGGCGTCGAACAGCTCGTCGCCCCTTGTGAGCAGGCAATTGTAGACCGGGTCGGCCGGATGGCTGGACGGCGCCTCGCGCAGCACGAACCATTCGGCGAACCAGGCCAGGTGGCCCAGCTCCCACAATGGCGGATTGACAAAGGGCAGATAAGGCAAGCGCGCGCTGTCGTCCAGCCCGGCGGCGGCGAAGCAGTCGAATAAACTGAGCGTGTACTGGCGCGCCGCTTGCAGCGCATCGGCCAGTTGCAACGGACGGGCCTGGCGAAATGAGGCATTCATGGAAGTCATGGGTCGATTGTAGCGACAATTGGCGCCACCGCACCAGCGGCGAGGCACGCGGGGCCGGTCGCGCTGTTGCTAAGTGACACAGAACGGCGTACTGATGAGCCGCGCAAGGTCGCCGCCGTTGAGCGATAATCGGCCAGCGCGCCCGTGCGTTCCTGCGCCCCGTTAGCCTATTTCCCCCCTCGACCTGGAAACCCTCATGAGCACAGCTGCATCAGAAGCGATCAAACTGACTTCGTTTTCCCACGGCGGCGGCTGCGGCTGCAAGATCGCGCCCGGGGTGCTGGCGGCGATCTTGAAAAACTCGGCCGGTTTCCCCTTGCCCAAGGAACTGATGGTCGGTATCGAGACCGCCGACGACGCCGCCGTCTACCGCTTGAACGACGAGCAGGCGCTGATCGCCACCACCGATTTTTTCATGCCCATCGTGGACGACCCGTTCGACTTCGGCCGCATCGCCGCCACCAACGCCATCTCCGACGTGTACGCCATGGGCGGCACCCCGATCATGGCGCTGGCCCTGGTCGGCATGCCGATCGATAAGCTGCCGATCGAGACCATCGGCCAGATCATCCGGGGCGGCGAGCGCATGTGCGCCGAGGCCGGCATCCCGATCGCGGGCGGCCACACCATCGATTCGGTCGAGCCGATCTACGGCTTGGTGGTGCTGGGACTGGTGCACCCGTCGCGCGTGAAGCGCAACGCCGCCGCGCGCGCCGGCGACGTGCTCATTTTGGGCAAGCCGCTGGGTGTGGGCGTGCTGTCGGCGGCCTTGAAAAAAAATCTGCTGGGGCCGGACGGCTACGCCGCCATGATCGCCAGCACCACCCAGTTGAACAAGCCCGGCATGGCCCTGTCGCACATCGACGGGGTACACGCCATGACCGACGTCACCGGCTTCGGCCTGCTGGGCCACCTGCTGGAGCTGGCGCGCGGCTCCGGCTTGGGCGCGCAGCTGGAAATGAGCAAGATCCCGCTGCTGGCCGGGGTCGAGCAATTGGCGCGCGACGGCCACATCACCGGCGCCTCGGGCCGCAACTGGGATGCCTACGGCAGCGATGTCACGCTGGCGCCATCGATATCGGCGGCCCAGCATGCGCTGCTGACCGACCCGCAAACCTCGGGCGGACTGCTGGTGTCGTGCCACGCGGACAGCGTGGACCAAGTGCTGGCCCTGTTCGCGGCCGCCGGTTTCGGCACGGCGGCGGTGATCGGCACCATGGCCGCCGGCGCGGCGCGGGTGACGGTGCTGGCCTGAAGTGCGGCCCGGGTGGCGCCAATGGTGAAGTGTGAAGTGAGAATGGAAAATTGCGAAGTGCGAGTGGGTCGAAAGCCAGGGTCGGGTGGCGCCGGTCAGCCCGGCATGGCGTTAAGCGGTATCTTCAGATAGCGCACGCCATTGTCTTCCGCGTCCGGCAGCGCCCCGGCGCACAGGTTCACCTGCAAGGACGGCAGGATCAGGGTCGGCATGTCCAGGGTGGCGTCGCGGCTGCTGCGCATGGCCACGAACTGGTGCTCGGCGACGCCGTCGCGCACATGGATATTGGCGGCGCGCTGCTCGGCCACCGTGCTTTCCCAGCGCGCCGCGCGCGAGGCGGGCGGATAATCGTGGCATACGAACAGGCGTGTTTCGGCCGGTAGCGCCAGCAAGGCGCGGATCGAACGGAACAGGGTGGGCGCGTCGCCGCCGGGGAAATCGGCGCGGGCCGTGCCCAGGTCCGGCATGAACAAGGTGTCGCCCACGAAGACCGCGTCCTCGATGCGGTAAGCCAGATCGGCCGGGGTATGGCCGGGCACCGGCAGCGCGCGCGCCGTCACTTCGCCGACGCGAAACGTCTCGCCGTCCTCGAACAGGTGGTCGAACTGGCTGCCGTCGGCGGCAAAACCCGGCCCCAGGTTGAACACCGGCCGAAAGATCGATTGCACCGCGCGGATATTGGCGCCGATGGCGATCTTGCCACCCAACCGGGCGCGTAAAAAATGAGCCGCCGACAGATGGTCGGCGTGGGCGTGCGTCTCCAGCAGCCAGTCGACTTTTAAGCCGTGTGCCGCCACATAGGCCAGCAGCCGTTCGGCCGAGGCGGCGTGGATGCGGCCGGCCTTAAAGTCGTAATCGAGCACCGGGTCGATAATGGCGGCGCGGCCGCTGGCCAGACATGCCACCACATACGAAACCGTGCCGGTGACGGGGTCGAAAAATCCTTCTATGCTGATACGCGCGCTCATCGTTGCAAACTTCCCATCCACATTATTAAATTATATACTTGTCGCAGTAGCTCACCGTGTCGGGCGCGCCATGGTGCGCACGCGGCGGCGCCAGGGTAAACATAGCTACTATAGCGTGGCCGACCCGCACCTGGCGGTCCATTCGCCCGCCGTCGAACTCTATTTCGCCACGACGGTGGCACCGCCGGTGTTACCGGTACCCGAGCCGCAAATCTGGCTGATGCTGCTGGCGGGTTTGGCATTGTTGGCGCGCCGCGTCAACACTGCGCTGATCTGACCACCACTCATCCATCGGGTCGTTCTGCCTGGAATGATTAAATCGTCAGATCTTTCGCCAACATCCTATTTTATGGGCGATGGAACTTTGAAGCCGGCACCTCCACAGATGCGGTATACCACAATGCAGCCCTTGTCTGCTATGGCTGTTAATGCGGAGTAGTCCATAGATGTCACACTATACTGTCGAACTTTTCTTATTGCTGATTTTGCATGCCTACGTCTAGGTCGAACGACATAGTGCGGCCTTTTCCCTTTGATAGGCTGATGCGCGAATTATTGCAAAGTCTTAAGCTACCGCCGCTAGCCACTACTGCCAAGCAAGATGTGTACACCTTGTACTTCGAAGCAAATCAGGCGCTTCATGTACTGAACGCCAAGGATAGCCAAGTCGAGGTACTGAGCGAAGCCGGCAATCTGGCCAACTTGCAGGATGCGAATACGTTGCTCGGCCTGCTCGAATTGAACAGCTTCAGCGGCACTTCCTATTCGGCTGGCGTGACCGTTCATCGAGAAACCGGTATGGTCATCGTCCGGTGTCGCCAGCCTCTGGCAAGCCTTGATGTGGCAGCCATGATTCACTTACTGCGGAGCGTGCGCCACCAAGTCGACGTGGTACGCCAGCTGTTGAATAAACCTGTCATTCGGTCGCAGGCACATAGAGCCAACCCGCTTTCAAAAATTTTAAACCTACGTCAATAATTGACGGGCGCTCAGTACATGGTTCAAAACACCGCTTCAAGCAAGGCCCGAGGAAACTTCATTATGCCGGATTTACGATTACCCAATTATTCACCGTTGACGAAAGCGCGCACAGGTGTTGATGCTGACCGCTTAGCAGCGCAATCAGCAAGCACTGACAGCGGCGGGCTTGTGCAAGCCCACGAGCCCAACGCAGAAGGCGTAACCGCATACAGTACCCTGGCATATGGATCTTTAGCCATTAAGAAAATCTGGGAGACTTTGCACAGACAAGCTGTAAAGTCGAACCAACTTACTCCAAGCCATGCGGACACCGGAACAGACTCCTTGTCGCCGGCGCTTTCCCGCTTCATCACCGAGCAAATATCGAACCCGAAGTCGGCGGCGGGCGAGGCATCGCCCGCCGCCAAACAAACAAAACCGCCTGCGTGGCCCGGGTATCAGAACGCCTTGAAACGCCTGCTTGGGCCGGAATCGAAAAAGCAGTTTGCCGACCAGGGTGTAAACCGGTTTATGTCGTTTGAAAATCTGACGCAAGCCCTCGGAAGCAAATGCGTACAGGTCGCCGCTTACTATGCCGACTTGCGCGCATCGTATCTTCCCGCCCGCCAGGTGATCGCCGATCGACTGGGGTTTGCGCATGCCAGCGGGCTTGTGTCATGCCATCCGCAAAGTACGCAATTACATGTAGCGCTGGTTAATCCGCAGGGTAATTTTGACGCGGCCAACACGGGCGTGGGGCAACATGCGGACTTCGGCGGGCAGCTGATTTATGTGCGCGAATTGGCCGAAGCGCTCGGGCGTTTGGGCGTCAAAGTTGATATCCTGGCCCGTCGCTGGGATAGCGGGCGATGGGGAGATCATTTTTCCACACCTGTCGCTTCGTACCCGGACGCCCCTCATGTACGGATCTTGCGTTTCAATGCAGGCCCGCGGAATGCCGATGGAAAACATGATTTTATCAATAAAGAAAAACTCTGGGAGCACCTGAACGAATGGACCAGTAACATCGTCGCGTTTTACGACGCCGAAGGAGGATTCCCTCAGGTCAGCGCGGGGCATTACGCCGATGGCGGTCTAGGTGCGGAGTTATTGCACGAACAGGCGGATGTACCAGTGGGGACGTTTACCATGCACAGCGGCGGTGCGCAAAAAATTGACGCTTTTCTTCCCAAAGAAGCCGACCTCGAGGAACCGTCCCGATTTCCACGAGACGTCAATTTTAAAAAATTTCGCTTTGATAAGCGCATCGCTGCGGAACGTCTTGCCATGAAAACTGCGACGCATATCGTCACCAGTACCGATGAAGAGATTAAAAATCAGTACGGCCATTTCTTGTACTCGGGTGTGATCGACCCAAAAAACGAACAAGACGCGGCGCGTTTTCGTATCGTTCCGCCCGGTGTGAATAAACACATCTTCGACCCCGAGGTAAGCACTGAAGTTGAAGCGTCGACAATTTCAACCATCCGGGCGTGTATTGAACGCGACATCCCTCCGGAGCGGCGCAACTTGCCCATCGTACTAGTGGCGGGCCGACTCGACGCCAAGAAAAATCAGATTGCAACGGTGCGCGCTTTTGCTGATACACCCGAACTACGTGACAACGCCAATTTGATGCTGCTGCTTACCGGCGGGGTCCAAGCGTTTACCGACCCTGACGCTGCGTTTCCCCTCGAACAGCAGGCGCCCGAGCGGGCGCTCGCGCAGGCGATCAAAGCGGTACTTGACCAGGAAAAAATGCGCGGAGAATGTGTGATCGTGCCTGGCTTGACCAACACACAAAAGGAAACCGCCGCCGCCTATAAATATATCGCTAGTCTGGAAATCCGGGGCGTGTTCTGCCATGCGGCGCTTCATGAGCCATTTGGATTGATGCCGCTCGAAGCCGCCGCCAGCGGACTGCCGGTGGTGGTGACAAAAAATGGCGGTCCTCAAGAAATCTTTCGTGGCACCGGCAATGAAGCATGCTGCGTTTTTATCGACCCGGACAAGCATGCCGATATCGCACAAGGCTTATTAAAGGCGCTCGCGCCTGAAAATTGGGCACGGTTGCAAAAAAATGGGCTCAAGCGTGTGGCGGACCGTTACAGCTGGGATGCCACCGCCAAAGAGTATTTGGGGCTGATGCTCAATACCATTGCCCGCAGTCCCACCGAAGGCGATGTCGGAATCGAACGCGTATGCTCTGTACGGTTGGCGCCGCATCCGCTGCCTGCCGAATTTACGCGCGCCCCGTTCTACGCGAAACTCGAGGCGAGCCGCGGCAGCCCCCAATCATGGGCTTATCTCGGCGCTTTTGATATCGACAATACGATGTATCACCCGGAAACAGGCGCTGAGGCAGCGGCCGCTTTGGCGAAGTTGCTAGACGATCGTTCCACGCCCTTATGCTACGTGACGGGCGCCGAGATTCACAAGGTTCTGGCACGGGTTGAACGGGGCGAGTTGCCGATGCCCGACGCGGTATGCTCATCGGTTGGCACGCGTATGTATCTGCATCTGGGGAAGGGGCTTTTTGTGCTCGATGGAGACTTACAGGACGGTTTCAGGCAGCGTGGCTTCGACAAACAGCTTTTGTTGGAAGAATCAAAAAATGTATCGCAAGTGCTCGTTGCCAAACACGGCCTGTCTAATTTTGTTCAGCAACCCGGCAATACGGGCGACGAACAAGCGTTCAAGCTCAGCTTTCATTTTTTCGGCAACCCTTTGCAGAGCGACCAAGGCCTTGAAGCCGCGCGCGACGCTTTTGTACAGCGACTGGCGCAACTGGACTTGAAGTGCAAAGTCGTCGTGTGCGAAGAGGTAGGATACAACGAGGGGCTAGAGCCTGGCCTGTCGAAAAAGTTCTGCCTGGACCTGGTCCCGGAAACCAAAGAATTTCCCGTAAATCAATTGCTGGAAAAAGTACCACGGGTTCGTGTGTGCACCGGAGGCGATAGCGGCAACGACGAGGGATTGATATGCAGTGTCGAGTCGCCCGGCATTTCGGTGGTGGTCGGCAATGCCCACTCGGATTTGAAAAATTTCGCGCATGCCCGCAGTACAGAAACCTTCAATCCTGAGCAACGCGATATCGAACTGGGCGACGGCATTCGACGCACGGTTTATTTTGCGGACGCATCGAAGCTTGGCCCTGCAAGTCTGGTTAAAGGTTTCGAATTGTTATTTTCCATGAAGGATTAATCGTCCTGCCTATGGAAAACCGAGCAGAACAATCATGTTCGCCGCCAAGGCCACGCTGGCGCCGCGCAATTTCGCTTGACAGTCCGGCGCCCGATCCCGTACATTCTAACCATGTTCTCCATTCATCATCTCTGCCCTTCCCTACCGTCGCTACTAGCGCGACTACTAGCACGCGCGTAAATCGTTACCGCATGCTCCGCCCGGCCACGCCGGACGTGTTTGAAGAAACCCTGGAAGGCTTCGCAGATGTTGAACACCACCACCCTCGCCCACCGCGTCACCGGCACTTCGTTCCCCTCCGGGCGTCCTTGCGCCGGGTGCGTCGCCTCCCTGTCGCTACCGCTATCGCTACCGATCGGTTGCCTGGCCTAGTGTAACGTGGCCGCCCGGCAGCCTCGCGCCACACAGCGACCGCTTCCCTTTGCTTTCCTCCCAGGAGTACCCATGATGTTGCACAATCCAGCCACAAAATACCGCGCCTTTGCGCCCGTCCAATTGAACGACCGCCAGTGGCCGAACAAGGTCATCACCGCGCCGCCGATCTGGATGAGCACCGATCTGCGCGACGGCAACCAAGCCTTGATCGAGCCCATGAGCGCGGAAAAGAAACTGCGTTTTTTCGAGCTGCTGGTCAAGATCGGCTTGAAAGAGATCGAGGTCGGCTTTCCGTCCGCCTCGCAAACCGATTTCGACTTCGTGCGCAAACTGGTCGACGAAAACCGGATTCCCGACGACGTCACCATCATCGTGCTGACCCAGTCGCGCGATGAGCTGATCCGGCGCACCGTGGCCTCGGCCGCGGGAGCCCGGCGCGCCATCGTTCACCTTTACAATTCGGTGGCGCCCGTGTTCCGCAAGGTGGTGTTCGGCATGTCGCGCGAGCAGATCACCGAGATCGCCACCAGTGGCACCACCCTGGTCAAGCAGCTGGTGGCCCAGCATCCGGAAACCGAGTGGGGCTTCGAATACACGCCGGAGTCGTTCTCCACCACCGAGCTCGATTTTTCCAAGCATATCTGCGACGCCGTCAGCGCCATCTGGCAGCCCACCCCGCACGAAAAAATGATCGTCAACCTGCCCTCGACGGTCGAATGCAGCACCCCCAATGTATACGCGGACCAGATCGAATGGATGTCGCGCAAGCTGGCGCGGCGCGATTCGATCATCATCAGCGTGCATCCGCATAACGACCGTGGCACCGCCGTGGCGTCGGCCGAACTGGCGGTGATGGCGGGCGCCGACCGGGTCGAGGGCTGCTTGTTCGGCAACGGCGAACGCACCGGCAATGTCGATCTGGTGACCCTGGCGCTGAACCTGTACACCCAGGGCGTGCATCCCGGCCTCGATTTTTCCGACATCGACGAAGTGCGCAAATGCGTCGAGGAGTGCAACCAGCTGCCGGTCCACCCGCGCCATCCCTACGTGGGCGACCTGGTGTTTACCGCTTTTTCCGGCTCCCACCAGGACGCCATCAAGAAGGGCTTCGCCCAGCAAAAACCGAACGCGCAATGGGAGATCCCCTATCTGCCGATCGACCCGGCCGACCTGGGGCGCAGTTACGACGCCGTCATCCGCGTCAACAGCCAGTCCGGCAAGGGCGGCATCGCCTATTTGCTGGAACAGGAGTTCGGCCTGGTGCTGCCGCGTCGCCTGCAAATCGAATTTAGCCGCGCCGTGCAAGCGGTCACCGACGCCAGCGGACGCGAAGTGGCGGCCGCCGAGATTCACGCCATTTTCTGCCGCGAGTATGTCGATCAGAGCGCGCCCTATGCGTATGTGGCGCACCGCATGGTGGAAGACAGCAGCTGCGACGAGCCGGTCCAGATCGACATCACGCTCAGCCATCGGCAGTCGTCGCTGGCGCTGCAAGGCGGCGGCAACGGCCCGATCGACGCCTTTGTCAACGCACTGGGACTGGACATCAAGCTGATGGACTACCACGAGCACGCCATCGGCTCGGGCGCCAACGCCAAGGCGGCCTGTTATGTCGAGCTGCGCCTGGCCAACGGCCCGACCCTGTTCGGCGCTGGCCTCGACAGCAATATCTTGACCGCTTCGTTCAAGGCGGTGCTCAGCGCCGTGAACCGCCAATTGGCGGCGGCCGCCACGCCGCCAGTACCGGTGGCGGCGGCCATGTGAGCGGCAAGCGGGGCGCGCGCGGTCAGGCCGGGCCGCGCCCCCTCGCCAAGCGGATGCCGCTAAACTGCCAGCGTGCGCCGGCCGGAAAAAAATTGCGGTAACTGGCGCGCGCGTGCCCTTCCGGGGTGGCGCAGGAAGAGCCGCGCAACACGTATTGGTTGAGCATGAACTTGCCGTTGTATTCACCCAGCGCCCCGGCCGCGGTACGGAAACCGGGATACGGCGCGTAGCTGCTGCTGGTCCATTGCCAGCAATGGCCGAACATTTGGCGCAAGCCCGGACCTTCGGGGGCGGCGGCCGGGTGCAGACCGCCCGCCTGCGGCGCCAGGCCGCGCGCGGCCACCTCCCATTCAGCCTCGGTCGGCAAGCGCGCGCCGACCCAATGGGCATAGGCATCGGCTTCAAACAGGGACAGGTGGGTGGCGGGCAGTCCAGGGTCCAGCCGCCGCAAGCCGAACAAGGTGAACTCCAGCCAGTGGCCCTGCTCGTCGCGCTGCCAGTACAGCGGGCAGCCCACGTCGCCATTACGCACCCAATCCCAGCCCTCGGCCAGCCACAAGTCGGGATCGCGGTACCCGCCCGCTTCGATAAAGGCCAGCATCTCGCCATTGCTCACCAGACGGGAAGCGAGCGCGAATGGCGCGACGAACTGGCGGTGACGCGGCAGTTCGTTATCGAAGCAAAAGCCGGCGCCGTCAAAACCGATCTCGGTTAAGCCACCCTCGAAATCGATCCAGGCCGGCGCCGGCGCCGCGCCCGGCGCCGGCTTTGGCACGTCGTCCACCGGGGTGTCGGCCGGAGTATGAGCCGAAGTATAAGCTGGATTATAAGCTGGAGTATAAGCTGGATACAGCGCGCTCTGGGCCAGCAGATGCTTCACGTCGGTCAGTATCAATTCCTGGTGCTGCTGTTCGTGCTCGAGCCCCAGTTCCAGCAGCATCAGTACTTGCGCCCGCGCCTCGTCGGCCGGCTGCGCCGCCAGCAGCGCGGCGACCCGGGCATCGACATCGGCCCGGTAAGCGCGCACTTCGGCCATGGATGGCCGGGTCAGCAGGCCGCGCCGGGCGCGCGGATGCTTTTCGCCGATGCCGTTGTAATAGGAATTGAACAGCACCCGGAAGGCTGGATGGAAGGGCGCGAAATCGGCTTCCAGGGGTTCCAGGATGAAGGTCTCGAAAAACCAGGTGGTGTGGGCCAGATGCCATTTGACGGGACTGGCGTCGGCCATGGACTGGGCGCCACAGTCCTCGTCGCTGAGCGGCGCGGCCAGCGCCAGGGAGCGCTGGCGCACGGTGTCGTATTGGCGTTGTAGCGGCGTGCGGGAACGGTCATCGGGCATGATAGGGGTCTCGTCTCAGTCTGGAATGACGCGGGCGTGGATCACGGCGAACCACTGCGCCGGATCGGTCCAGACGCGGGTGGCGCCAAAGCCGGCCTGTTCGAGCAAGCCGACAAAACCGGCCTGGGTATACTTATAGCTATCCTCGGTGTGGATACGCTCGCCGCGCGCGAAGCGGCGCTGGCCCCCGCGCCAGCGCACGGTCAGATCGCAACGCGCTTCCAGGTGCATCTCCACCCGGCTGTCTTCGGCATTGAAAAAGCCGCGGTGCTGCCACTGGCGCACGTCGAAGTCGGCGCCGATCAGGCGGTTCAGGTGGCGCAGCATATTCAGGTTAAAGGCCGCCGTCACGCCCAGCGCGTCGTCGTAAGCCGCGTCCAGCACGGCGCCGTCCTTGATCAAATCGACGCCGATCAACAGGGCGCCGTCCGCTTGCGCGTTGGCGCGCAGCCGGCGCAGGAAGGCGATGGCTTGTTCGGGCGCGAAATTGCCAATCGAGGAGCCAGGGTAAAAGAACAGGCGCCGGGCCGCGCGCACGGCGGCCGGCAGTTCCAGACGGCTGGAGAAGTCGAGCCCCAAAGCCGTCATCTCGATGTGCGGAAAACGCTGTTGCAAGCTGTCGAGCGCGGCGCGCAGAAAATCGTAGGAAATGTCGACCGCCACGTATTGGGCGGGTAGCAGCAGCGGAAACAGGCTGGCCGCCTTGGCGCAGTTGCCCGCGCCTAAATCGATCAAGGTGCCGCCGGCGCCGATGGCGCGCGCCATGTCGGTGCCATGGCGGGCGAAAATGTCGGCCTCGGTGCGCGTGGGATAGTATTCCGGCAACTCGCAGATGGCCTCGAACAGGCGCGATCCCAGCGCGTCGTACAAGTATTTGGGCGAGGTGCGGGCGGGCCGCGCCAGCAATCCGGCGCCCACTTCGGCCAAGATGGCCGCTTGCTGAGCCATACTGGGGTCGGCGACGCTGCGGTCGGCCGCCTCTGACGCGGCGGCGAAATCGGTGGAGCGGATAGGGAGTGTCATAAGCGTAGCGAGCAGAATGGCATTGTTAAATTATTGGGCCGCCATCTGTTGCGTTACAACGCCATGCATCATGGCGCTGTTCGCTGCTGCTGATGACATATTTGTTATGATAGCCGAATATCCAAAGTTGAGCGGCACGCCAGCCGAGCGCGTGTGCGTCCCTTTTGGTCGTCGCCAACGCCGATTCCTTACAAAAAGTGAGCCACATGTTGAAGATTTCTTTTGTTAAGTCTCTGTTGACCGTGTCGATGAGCGCCGCCCTGCTACTGGCCGCCGCCCAGGCGCGGGCGCAAGCGGTGCTGCGCGTTTCGGCCATTCCGGACGAGGCGCCCACCGAGCTGCAACGCAAGTTCAAGCCGCTGGGCGATTACCTGGAACAGAAGACCGGCATGAAGGTCGAATTCACCCCGGTGACCGATTATTCGGCGTCGGTGGAAGCGCTGATTAACAAGCAGGTGGACATGGTCTGGTTCGGCGGCTTTACCTTCGTGCAGGCCAAGGACCGCAGCAAGAATCACATCACGCCCCTGGTGCAGCGCGCCGAGGACGAAAAATTCAAATCGGTGTTCATCACCACCCACCAGGACATCACCAAGCTGGAAGACTTGAAGGGCAAGACCTTCAGCTTCGGTTCCGAGTCGTCCACCTCGGGCCACCTGATGCCGCGCTCTTATCTGCTGGCGGCCAAGATCGATCCCGACAGCGACATGAAACGGATCGCCTTTTCGGGCGCGCATGACGCCACCGTGGCGGCCGTGGCCGGCGGCAAGGTGGACGCGGGCGCGGTCAATATCTCGGTGTGGGAAAAGCTGGTGGCCGAGAAAAAGGTCGATCCGGCCGTGGTACGGGTGTTCTACACCACCCCCGGCTACTACGATTACAACTGGAGCGTGCGCTCCGACATGCCGGCCGAGCTGCGCAAAAAATTGAGCGACGCCTTCCTGACGCTGGACCCGGCCAAGCCGCAGGACAAAGCCATCCTCGAGCTCCAGCGCGCCAGCAAATTCATCCCGACCAAGGCGGAAAATTACGCCGCGATCGAAGCGGCGGCGCGCAACGCGGGCTTGCTGAAGAAATAAACGATGGCCCCGCCCCGCCCGCGCCGGCGCCGCCTCCCACCTCGGCGGGCGCCATGACCAGCTACCAGCTGACCGGGCTCGCGGTGCGCCACTTCGGCGCCGCCGACGCCGCCCTGCACGACATCGATCTGGTGGTGGCGCAGGGCGAGCAGCTGGCCCTGATCGGCCCTTCCGGCGCCGGCAAAACCACCTTGCTGGCCACCCTCGCCTGCGCCCACCGTCCGCACGGCGGCCAGCTGCGCGTGTTCGGCGTCGATCCGTGGACGCTGTCGGAGCGGCTGCGCCATCGGCTGCGCGCGCGCCTGTTCCTGGCGCCGCAAACGCCGCCGCTGCCGCCGCGCC
>JAZKGI010000070.1:0-85639 GCA_040385995.1 Pseudomonadota bacterium | reverse complement strand
CGACGATGTTGAAAAACGGGCGCTTCTTGGCGCCTCCACGAGCTAAACGAATAACGACCATAATATTTCCAAAAAGTGTGCTGAGGCGGAAAAAGCCGCAAATTATAGCGCGCTTCGCCGCCCAAGGGCAAGCGTTAATGATGCAGGAGTGGTAAGTCGGGCAATCGAACATTATGAACCAGAGCGGCGCCACCGGCAATAGCGTTGTTACTTAAAAAAGCTGGTTTGGCCGCGCCGGATGACCGATACTGCGCTCTTTCCGCGTTTCCCGCTCCGATTATGGCCACTCGCCACAAAAACAAAACATTCGCCACCCTGCTCGCCGCCCTGCTCGGCACCCTGGGCGCGCACCGCTTCTATTTACGGGGCGCCACCGACCGCTGGGCCTGGTTGCACATGGCCAGCCTGCCGGCCGCGCTGGCGGTGACCCTGGGCGCGCCCGGCGCCGACTGGTTTTTCCAGATTTTGCCGCTGACCGTGTCGGGCTTGATCGGCTTCTTGGAAGCCCTGGTGCTGGGCTTGATGTCGGATGAAAAATGGGACGCCGCCTTCAATCCCGGCGGCGCGCGGCAATCGGCCTCGAACTGGCCGCTGGCGCTGCTGCTGGTGGCGACCTTGATGGTGGGGGCCGGCACCTTGATCGCCACCCTGGCACGCCTGTTCGACTTGCTCTACACGGGCGGCGCCTACGGCTAAGCTGTACGGTGTTGCGCGGCGCCACGCAAGCATGCCGGCCGCGTCGCCATCTTGACCTGCGGCTAGAGAATCAGACTATACTTGGTTCCAATGCCCCACACTTTTACGGAGAAAATAATGATGCGTCGCCCCATGCTGCTGACCCTGATCTGCGCCGGCCTGATCGCCGGCCCGGCCCTTGCCGAAACGCGCAACCTGTCGCCGAAGGAACAATATTCGATCGACACCCAGCGCGCCGCCGGCCGCTACAGCGAAGACAAGAAGCTGTGCGCCGAAGAAGGCAGCTCCAAGCTGCGCATGCAATGCACGCGCGACGCGAAATCCGAATACAACAACGCGCTGGCCACCGCCAAGGCGGCCCTGCGGGCCAACGGCGTGAGCGTGGCGCCTGCCATGCAAGCCCAGTCGGCGGCGGCCGCGCCGGCCATCTGCAATGAATGCGGCAAGGTGTTGTCGGTGAATGTGACCGAAAAAGCGGGCGATGGCGGCCCGCTCGGCATGATCACCGGCGGCGTGGCCGGCGCCCTGCTGGGCCACCAGGTGGGCGGCGGTCGCGGCAAGGATATCGCCACCCTGGCCGGCGCCGCCGGCGGCGCGTACGCGGGCAACAAGGTCGAGCAACACATGCGTACCAGCACCTTGTGGACCGTTTCGGTGCAATATGAAAACGGCCAAAAATCGAGCTACAACTTCGACCAGGACCCTGGCTTGAAGGCCGGCGACCCGGTGCGTAGCGCCGGCGGCAGCATCGCCCGCCGTTAAGCGAGCCAATAAGCGTACCGATAACGTACCGATCAGCGCGCAGTCAAGCGCTTGGCGCAGCAAAAAAAGCAGCTTCGGCTGCTTTTTTCATGGTCGCGGGCCTTAGCCGTGGCTGGCCGCGCCGCGCCAAAAGCGCTTGGACAGCATGGCGTGCTCGCCCGGCGCGATGCCGGGACCGCTGTCGAAGACCTGGCCTGCCTCAAGTGTCTACTACCCGATGGATCAGTAAGGCCGGCCACATCGACGGCGCAGGCTATTGAGACGCGCTTACGGCACACTATTTTCCGAATTGTGCTCACCCCCTGCGACGGCCCCATCCGCATCGCAGCTAGGAAGACCCAAGACAGGAATACTGTCAGCGGAACTTGCCCCCCCTAATTCGCACACATGAGGACGTTTAACTAAAAAGGTAGTCAATAATGTATGGAATAAACACTCCCCCTGGAACTATGCATCCTCATGATATGCATATTCACCCTGTTGATCCTTCTACCGGAAAACCATTGAATCCGCTCCCCACTGTAAAACCACCGAATGTACCGCAGGCGCGTTCGCCAGCATTGACGTCGCCCTCGCCTCCGCGACAAGCATCCTCCGCGGCCGTACTGGCTCGACAAACTGTCAAACCCTTCGTGGAAAGCCGTGCAGACGGCAAAATGGCGATCACAGGGCAACGTACCTATTATGTAACGGAAGAGCAATACAATGAGGTCATTCGCCTTGCGCAAGCAAATCAAAGATTGCCAAGAGAAGAGCGTATGAGTCAGCAGGCAATCGCTGAGGCAACGGGCTTAGGCGCTAACGCTGCTGTGTCCGAGCTGTTGAAATTTGCTAACGTGATGTTTGTTGGTCGGCAAAGTAAATGGGATGAAAGTGCAGCCGAGCAAAAACCCGGTTGAACACAAGCGTGGTGCTATCGCCGCCGACTGCCCGGTGTCCGGCTGAGGTACCCACGACCGTCAGGCAGACCGGCCCCTGCCAAGCGATGGCCACGCCTTGCATGAAAAACGGCTTTGCCAGGTTATCGTCGGCGCCCGCCCCGGCGATGCGGTCGTGCACGGCGTCGCGCGCGGTCAGCATCAGGCAGGGCGTCACGCAGCCGGCGTGACGCAAGCGGCGCACAAAGTCCACACCATCGCCGTCGGGCAGCCCGCGGTCGACGATCAAGGCCGCGTACGGCGGCCGCGGGAAGGCGTCGCTTGCCCGGCCGATGCTGCCGTAGAGGTCGGCGCCGATGCCGGCCTCGGCCAGCGCCTTCAAAATCAGGGCGCGCATGCGCTGATTCTGTTCCAGCAGCGCACACGGTTCATGGGCGCCTTCGCACGGCGCAGCGCCGCTTAGAAATTATATAAATAGCCGAGCCGCAGCGACGGCACCGCCTGGCGTTCGACCAGCGCACTATCCTCGATCGCCCCGCCCAGCCGTTCATAGCCGGCGTCGACCGAGATAAAACTGGCCGGCGTGAGCCCGTAATCGACCCGCAGACCCAATTCGGCGTTGGTGGTGGAGGCGCCCTGGTAGGCGGGGCGCCCAGGCAACGCTTCCTCGGCCCGTACGCCATAATAATAGTCCACATATTTGCGGTCCATCCAGGTCAGGCCCAGATGCGGGGTGAGGTTGAAGGCGCCCAGGCGGTAGCCGCGCTCGAGACCGAGGCGCACGTTCTGGCCCTTGCTGTGATCGGACACGTCGCCCAGCCATTCCAGCGACACCTTGCCCAGGGGCGAACGCCACTCGCTCGCCGCGCCCAGCATCAAGCCGCCCTTGCGCTCGGCCATGCCGCTCAAGTAAGACGAATCGTCGGCCTCGTAACCGGCGCCCAGCGCATACTTGGCGCGCAGCGAAAAGGCCAGCGGCCCGGCCGGCGGCAGTTTCAGGTCGAGCACATTACCGCGCACGCGCAGCCAGCTGCCGTCGTACAAGATCAGGGGAATGGCGGCGGTGCGGTTGCCTACGCCCCGGTACGGGCTGCGCGAGAACTGCGCGCCCACGCCCAGTGCCCAGGAAGAGGCGGCGGGCGCGGGCGCGGCGGCGACCGGATCGGTCGCGCTTTGGGCCTGAGCGCTCGACAGGACGGCGGCGCAACTGAAGGCGAGACAAATGCGGGATAGGGACATGCGAACTCCTGGATGCTGTTGTAGAGCAACCATGATAAGCGAGTTCGACATACCTTAGACTTACTTAACTGCAACTTATTTGCTGCAAGTTATTCGTTCGGCGCCACTTCCTTGGGGCCGCCGCGCGGTATACGGATGGTGAAGGTGGTGCCGTCGCTGTCGCTCGAGTTGACCCGGATCTGGCCGCCGTGGGCGCTGACGATCTCGCGGGTGATGTATAAACCCAGGCCCAGATGGGCCACCCGGTCGGCGCCGCGCTCGCTGGCCGGGCGCATGGCGAAGCGCTTGGCCGGATCGAACATGGTGCGCAGGCTGGCCGGGTCCAGGATTTGCCCCATGTTCTGGATGGTCAAGGTGATGTCCTCGCCGCGCGCGGTCACCGCCACCCACACCGGATGCTCCTTGGCGCCGTGCTCCAAGGCGTTGGCGAGCAGATTGGACACCGCCTGATTGACGCGGGCGCGGTCCCAGCGCACGGTCAACTCGCCCTCGCTGTGCAGTTCGATCTCGCGCAGCGGATGAAAGGCGCGCATTTCGTCGACCACCAGCTTGCATTCCGGCGCGAAGTCGAACGTGGCCGGCGCCACCGGAATACCGCCGCCCAGGTGGCTGGTGGAAAAGTCGAGCAAGTCGGACACGATCTCGTTGACCCGCTTGGTGCTGCCCAGGATGCGCGTGGCGGTGGCCACATATTTGGGCGCCAGCGCCGGGTCCAGCATCAGGATTTGCGCGCCCATGCTGATGGCACCCAGCGGATTGCGCACGTCGTGGCCCAAAATGGCCAAAAACACGCTTTGCGATTCGCGCAGCATTTCGGAATAGCGCGCCACCGATTCGGTCAGCGATTGGTCGATCGCCTCGTTAAAGCGCAAGATGTCGCGCACCTCGAAGGCATCGGCGCCCTGGACTTTTTTTTGCCACAGCCGCAACACACTGGCCCGCACCGCGCGGTATTCGGCCATCAATTCCTCGATCGTCAAGCCCGACAGCAGGCGGTCGGCCGCGTGGATCTCGGCCGCCGTGTCGCCCGCCACTTCGGGCGCATGCCCCTTCGACTTTTCGATGCCATCCATTTCACCCTGGTCGGTGTCAAGATCGAGGCAAATCACGTGCAGCATTTGCTGGGCATGGTCGCGCAACTTGAGCTTGCTTAACCCGCTCAGGGGACTGAGCGAGACGGCAAAGTCTTCCCACTCCTGCAAGATCACTTCCATGTTGTCGCGAATGAAGGTCGATAGGCGCACGGTGTTTCTTTCGGCTGGTTGACAAGGCGGGCCCCTGCATTTTGAACAATGTTTTTTTCCAACAAAAGATTATTTAGAACCAACATTGACGAACCCGGCCTCCAGCATACGCCAAGCACAGGCCAGGGCGCAACATATGCGCCCTGCCCTGTGCCTGGCGGCGTAACACGGTGCTTAGAACTGGTCGTCGCGCAAGGCCAGCACCCCGGCGCTGCCCTCGACGATGGCGCCGCGCAAACCCGAGGTTTGGGACAGGAAATGATCGGCGAAGAACCGCGCGGTGCCGATCTTGGCGTCATAAAAGCTGGCGTCGCCCTGCCCCGCTGTCAGCCTGGCGTGCGACACCAGCGCCGCGCGCGCCATTTGCCAGCCGCCCAGCACGATGCCGGCCAGGCGCAGATAGGGCACGCTGCCGGCGAACACGGCCTTGATATCGCTCTTGCTGTTGGCGACCACGTAATCGATCACCGCGTCCAGGTCTTCGCGTGCCGCGCCCAGGCGGGCTGAAATGGCATGCAAATGGCCCCCTTGCGCCCCTGTCGGCAGCGCGGCCAGCGCGACCTCGGTGGCGCGCACCTCGGCCAGAATGCTTTTCGCCACCGCGCCGGCGTCGCGCACCGTCTTGCGCCCCACCAGATCGTTGGCCTGGATCGCCGTGGTGCCTTCGTAAATCGTGAGGATCTTGGCGTCGCGGTAATGCTGGGCGGCGCCGGTCTCCTCGATAAAGCCCATGCCGCCATGCACTTGCACGCCGTCGCGCGCCACGTCTTGCGCCATCTCGGTGGCCCAGCCTTTAATCACGGGCACCAGGTATTCGTATACGGCCAGCCGCTCGGCGCGCGTGGCCGGATCGGGATGGTGGTGCGCCATGTCGCTGATGGCCGCGCCCACATAGGCCAGCGCGCGCGCCGCCTCGGTCTGGGAACGCATCGCCATCAGCATGCGCCGCACGTCGGGATGGGCGATGATCGCCACCGGGCCGCTGGAGCCGGCCACATCGCGCGACTGGATGCGCTCGCGCGCAAATTGCACCGCTTTTTGATACGCCCGTTCGGCCAGGCCGATGCCCTGCAAGCCAACCCCGAAGCGGGCCGCGTTCATCATGATGAACATGTATTCCAGGCCACGATTTTCTTGCCCGACCAAAGTGCCGATGGCGCCGCCATGGTCGCCAAATTGCAGCACCGCCGTCGGGCTGGCCTTGATGCCCAGCTTATGCTCGATCGAGACGCAGTGCACGTCGTTGCGCGCGCCCGGCGTGCCGTCCGGATTGACCAGGAACTTGGGCACGATGAACAACGAAATGCCCTTCACCCCGGCCGGCGCGTCGGGGGTGCGCGCCAACACCAGGTGGATGATGTTGTCGGCCAGGTCGTGCTCGCCGTAGGTGATGTAAATCTTGGTGCCGAATACCTTATAGCTGCCGTCGCCCTGAGGCACGGCGCGGGTGCGCACGGCGGCCAGGTCGGAGCCGGCCTGCGGCTCGGTCAAGTTCATGGTGCCAGTCCAGGTGCCCGACACCAGCGGTTCCAGGTAAGTGGCTTTTTGCGCGTCGCTGCCGGCCGTGAGCAAGGCTTCGATGGCGCCATCGGACAGCAACGCCACCAGGGCGAAGGAAATGCTGGCCGCGTTGAGCATTTCGATGCAGGGGGTGCCCAGCAGCTTGGGCAAACCCTGGCCGCCAAACGCGGTGGGATGCTGCACGCCCTGCCAGCCGGCGGCGGCGAATGCCTGGAAGGCTTGCTTGAAACCGGCCGAGGTGGTGACGTCGCCGTCGTGCCAAAAACTGGGTTGCTGGTCGCTGCTGGCGTTCAGGGGCGCCACCACTTCGGCGCAAAACTTGGCGTTTTCTTCGAGGATCGCCTCGGCCGTATCGACGCTGGCATCCTCGCAGCCGGGCAACGCTTGCACACCGGCCAGATCGGCCAGCTCATTCATCACAAACAACATATCTTTGACAGGGGCGCGGTAGCTCATCTTCTTCTCCAAAAATAAAATAAGCCACGGCAACCCGGCGTTACGCCGGGCCGCGTGGCCCGTCAATCAGGGTGCCAGCGGTCGATGCGACCGCGGCCCCGATCAGCCCAGCTGCTTGACCAGGTCCGGCACCACCTCGAACAAGTCGCCCACGATGCCGTAATCGGCCACCGAAAAAATCGGCGCTTCCGGGTCTTTATTGATGGCCACAATGGTCTTGGAATCTTTCATGCCGGCCAGATGCTGGATCGCGCCCGAGATGCCGACCGCGATATACAAGGTGGGGGCGACGATCTTGCCGGTCTGCCCCACTTGCCAGTCGTTCGGCACGTAACCGGCGTCGACCGCGGCGCGCGAAGCGCCCATGGCCGCGCCCAGCTTGTCGGCCAGCGGTTCGAGCACCTTGAAGTTGTCGGCCGAGCCGATGCCGCGCCCGCCCGAGACGATCACCTTGGCGGCGGTCAATTCCGGCCGGTCCGACTTGGCCAGTTCGCGCCCCACGAAGGCCGACTTGCCCGAGTCGGCCACGGCGGCCACGGTTTCCACCACGGCCGAACCGCCGGTGGCGGCGGCCGCGTCGAAGCCGGTGCCGCGCACGGTGATGACCTTGATCTTGTCGGACGATTGCACGGTGGCGATCGCGTTACCGGCATAAATGGGGCGCTCGAAGGTGTCGGGCGAATCGACCTTGGTGATTTCAGAAATTTGCGCCACGTCCAGCTTGGCGGCCACGCGCGGCAAGATGTTCTTGCCGTAGGCGGTGGCTGGGGCCAGGATGTGGCTGTAATTGGCGGCGATGGTCAGCACCTGCTCGGCCACGTTTTCGGCCAGGCCGTCGGCAAAAGCGGGGCCGTCGGCCAGCAGCACTTTGGCCACGCCGACGATGTGGGCCGCCTGCTCGGCGGCGGCGCCGGCGTTGGCGCCGGCCACCAGCAGGTGCACTTCGCCGCCGCAAGCGAGGGCGGCGGTTACGGTGTGGTGGGTGCTTCCCTTCAAGGAAGCGTTGTCGTGTTCAGCAATAACTAATACGGTTGCGGCCATGATGATTCCTATGTTGTCGGCGGCGCAAGGCGCTGCCCGATGCAGTCGATGAGGGTGAAGCCGCGTCAGATCACTTTCGCTTCGGTGCGCAGTTTGGCCACCAGGGCCGCCGCGTCGGCCACCTTGACGCCGGCCGAACGCTTGGCCGGCTCCACCACTTTCAAGGTTTTCAGGCGCGGCGTCACGTCCACGCCCAGTTCTTCCGGCTTGACCACGTCGAGCGGCTTTTTCTTGGCCTTCATAATATTAGGCAAGGTCACATAGCGCGGCTCGTTCAAGCGCAAGTCTGTGGTGACGATGGCCGGCAAGGTCAGGGCCAGGGTTTCCAGGCCGCCATCGACTTCGCGCGTGACCGTCACTTTGCCGTCTTCCAGCACCACTTTCGAGGCGAAGGTCGCTTGCGGCCAGCCCAGCAGCGCGGCCAGCATCTGGCCGGTCTGGTTGCTGTCGTCGTCGATCGCCTGCTTACCCAGGATAATCAATTGCGGTTGCTCTTTGTCGGCCAGCGCCTTGACCAGCTTGGCCACCGCCAGCGGCTCGATATCGGCCGCCGTCTCCACCAGGATGGCGCGGTCGGCGCCGATCGCCATGGCCGTGCGCAAGGTTTCCTGGCACTGCGTCACGCCGCAAGAAATGGCCACCACTTCCGTGACCTTGCCCGCTTCCTTGAGCCGCATGGCTTCTTCCAGGGCGATTTCATCGAACGGATTCATCGACATTTTGACGTTGGCGGTATCGACGCCGGAGCCGTCGCTTTTGACGCGCACTTTGACGTTATAGTCGACCACGCGTTTGACGGGTACCAAGACTTTCATAGCTGTGCCTTTGGAAAATAGGGAGTGACGGACGAAGTGTGGGCTAGATTATAAGAGAAATTCGCGGCCACAACCAAATTTAAGCACGATCGTGCGATTTTTGCCTAGAGGGAGGCCTCTAAATGCGCCGCCGCCGCGTTGGGCGGGGCGGCAGGAACGCGCCGAGCAGCTTGAGCATTAGCTTAATTCATAACCAGAAGCAAAATCGAACCGCAGAGTCATGCCCGGGAGCGCGGCGCCAGGGCACGGGATCATTTTTGGCAATAGCTGGCCCAGAAATGAGCCGCTAACAGGATACGCGCGCCTGGCCTTCGCCGGTGCGCAGATCGATACCAATCCAACATCGGTAGTGAGAGTCCTTTGCATTATCCAGTCTGCTTTCGTATAGGCAAAACGCTCCCTTGTTGCGCCGTTCCCTATCGCCCTTTTCAGAGCTACAAGCCTCTTTCACATCGGAACCCATCTGGTCGAACATTTGTTTAGCCGCCTCTCCCTTGAAATGGACCGTAATAACACGATCAGTTTTCTTCGGAAGCTCTGCATAAGCAGTTCCGCCAGAATGGATCATATATTCAGCTTCAAGGGCGTGCCATTGCCCGAGGACTTGAGCTTTTTGACTCCCGTCAGCATAGGCCAATTGGCAGACAAGAAAAATGACCAATGGTACGAATTTAAGCATATTTACCCGATCAACTCTACATGAAAATGGTCGTCGTGATGATCTGCATGCCGCACGAATGAGATGCTGGCATCGTTAAAAAGGATTCTTTTGACCGGGGCGAATGTGCGGAACAATTCGATCAACTTAGCAGTTGCTAGATGGTCATAATTCCCGTGATCCATCCACGTTGCAGGAAGTTCAAGCCCATCTTTACGTAACGGCCGTATATCCACTTGCAGCCCATCCCTATGTCCTGCGTGATCCCTGTGTTTCGGCCCTCCAGGGAGACTAATATTGCCAACGCCAAAACGGCGTTTATCGACGGACTGCCACTCAAAGGCAACACGAATGATGGCCGACATCATGATCGGGTGAGGGTACTGGTAAGCGCCCTTGTCTGGTCTCCTGTCAAGCATCCCGTACGTATAGTAGCCAGAATCCATTGGCGACTGCGGTAGCATAAAAAAATGGCGCGAGTCTTGGGTAGGCCGTAGCTCAACTGGATTATTGGTCATAAATCGCCTTGTTAAGCAACTTTATTGGCAGACAGATCCCATCCACCTACAGTAGAGCCACCTATTCCACCGGCGATTTTTTGCTGTGAATATTTCCACTTTACTTTGGAGAAGCGGAGACTGATATTATCGTGCAGAATACTACCTTGACTAACCATCTGCTCCATACTCGCAATCATGACGTTATCCAGTTCAACCTCGTAATACTTCACGGGTTTGCCGTCACTATCGGCGCGCATGAATTCCAGCTTAGCCTTGGGTATGGTTTTACTTATCGAACAATGCTGCATTAAAATAGGGGAGGCAAGATCGGCAAGTTTTGACAACGAAAGGGAACGATGCTCACAGCGTTCAGCGGTATGACCGCCTGCGGTTGACGCTGTCGCGCTTTTAGGCTGCATTACGCCCCAGTGAGCAGAAGAAAGCTCGATCCAGCCTTGGTGAGCAGAATCGGCTGACTCACCTTTTATGCCTTCGATCTGAATATATGCGTCGATTGCCATTGAATTTCCTTAAAATATTTACAAGAATATACAATTATGTGCAGAAACCTTTTGTAGGTTCATCTGCCGGCACCACACGACGCATCACTTGAAATATGCGAAGTTCAACTCCATCATTGCATGCCTGACTGCACCTATTGTTGAACTTGATCAGTAGCCGAGCGGAACAAGGGCATCGGACATGCGATTGGCACTTTGCTGGGAGCTTCGAATTTCGGCTGACTTGGCCTCATCGCCTGCATAGCCGTGATTAGACACACAGGTCCTTGCCAGGGCCGCAGGCAGACCGATAGCTTGAACTTGCTGGAGGTTGATTGAAGCGTAGGGAAATGAGCAAGCGCGGCGGAACAGGCCGCCGCGCCTGTCTGTAACAAAACTACTTGCGTTGCATCAGGAACACGAATTCCCGTCCGTTCTGCACATGCGACAACAGGGCGTTGCCGGTTTGCTTGGCAAAAGCTTGAAAATCGCGCACGGAACCGGGGTCAGTCGCCATGATGCGCAGCACTTCCCCGCTTTGCAGCTCTGAAAGCGCTTTTTTGGCCTTCAAAATAGGAAGTGGACAATTCAAGCCGCGTGCATCGAGTTCCTGATGGAATTCCATGATCTCGGTTTCAAGTAAGGTGATGCTCATCAATATCCCGCCTGGTGTTGTTGTACTGATTTTTCACATACTACTCCAAATCAGGCCCAATGACGCGCTGCACCAAAATAGTTCGCAGAGTGTTGTGAGGTCACAACGATAATTCTTTTAAGCAATGCTATTGACAAAACGATGAGACGTAATTTTTTGCCGCCTTGGCATGTCAATTGTGCGTTTGTCACATCGGTGCGGGACGGCCCCTCGCTCTGGCGGGGGGCCTTGTTTCGCAATTGCTCAGCTTGTCAAGCGCGTTGTTGCACCCAGGCCGGCACCGCCGCCAGCGCTTGCATCAAATTGGCCGGGTCGGTGCCCCCCGCCTGCGCCATATCGGGGCGTCCGCCGCCCTTGCCGCCTACTTGCTGGGCAACAAAGTTGACCAATTCACCAGCCTTGACCTTGCCGGTGGCATCGGCCGTCACGCCGGCGATCAAGCTGACCTTGCCGTCCACCACGCTGGCCAGCACGATGGCGGCCGACTTCAGCTTGTCTTTCAGCTTGTCCACCGTTTCGCGCAGACCGGCCACGTCGGCCCCATCGAGCAGCGCCGCCAGTACTTTGATACCGTTGACCTCCACCGCCTTGGACACCAGTTCGTCGCCCTGGCCGGCGGCCAGTTTCGATTTCAGGGCCGCCAATTCCTTTTCCAGCGATTTGACGTGGTCTTGCATCTGGGCGATGCGCTGGCCCAGCTCGTCCGGATGGGTTTTCAGGCTGCCGGCCGCTTCCGTCAAACGCCGGTTCAGATTTTGCACCAGCGCCAGCGCGCCCTCGCCGGTGACCGCTTCGACCCGACGGATACCGGCCGCCACTCCGCCTTCTGCGGTGATTTTGAACAAGCCGATGTCGCCGGTGCGGCCCACGTGAACGCCGCCGCACAGTTCGCGCGAACTGCCGATGTCGAGCACCCGCACCTGGTCGCCGTATTTTTCGCCGAACAAGGCCATCGCGCCGTGCTTGACGGCGTCGTCAAAGGCCATATGCTGGGCCCGCGTTTCATGGTTTTGCAAGATTTCGCGGTTGACGATCACTTCCACTTGGGCGATCTGATCGGCCGTCAGGGGCGCGTTGTGGGAAAAGTCGAACCGGGTACGCTCCGGATCCACCACCGAGCCCTTTTGCGCCACATGATCGCCCAGCACCTCGCGCAAGGCCTTGTGCATCAGATGGGTGGCCGAATGATTGCGGATGGTGCGCGCGCGCACCGCCTCGTCGACCATGGCCTCGACCCGGTCGCCCACCTTCAGCCCGCCCGACAGCAACTCGCCATGGTGTCCGAACACGTCGGCCTGCACTTTCAAGGTGTCGTCCACCTTGAATTGGGCGGCGCCCGCCCGTATCAGGCCCTGGTCGCCGACCTGGCCGCCCGATTCGGCATAGAACGGGGTGGTGTCGAGCACCACCACGCCACGCTGGCCAAGCGACAATTGCGGCACCGACACGCCGTCCGCGTACAAGGCCACCACGGTGCCGGCGTGCGCCAGGCTGTCGTAACCGACAAACTTGTTCTTGGCGCCCTGATACTCGACCCCGGCCGCCATCTTGAACTTGCCGTTCTCGCGGGCGATGCGCTTGTCTTCCTTCATGGCCGCTTCGAAACCGGCCTGGTCGAGCACCACGTTGCGCTCGCGGCAGATGTCGGCCGTCAAGTCGAGCGGAAAGCCGTAGGTGCTATACAAGGTGAAAGCGGTCACGCCGTCGAGCCGCGCGCTGTCCTTGGCCAGCTGGGCTTCCAGGATCTTCATGCCGTTTTCCAGCGTTTCGCCGAAGCGCTCTTCCTCGGTCTTGAGCATTTGCGCCACCCGGCCTTGCGCTTCGGTCAGCTCGGGATAAGCGGCGCCCATCTCGGCCACTAGATCGGCCACCAGCTTATAGAAGAAGGGCTTGGTTTGGCCCAGCTTGTGGCCGTGGCGCAGGGCGCGCCGGATGATACGGCGCAGCACGTAACCATGGCCTTCCGGGCCGGGGATGATGCCGTCGACGATCAGGAAGGCGGCCGCGCGGATATGGTCGGCGATCACGCGCAGCGATTTGCTCTCCAGGTCGGTGGCCCCGGTCTCGCGCGCGGCGGCCTTGATCAATTGCTGGAACAGGTCGATCTCGTAATTGCTATGCACGTGTTGCAAGACGGCGGCCAGACGCTCCAGGCCCATGCCGGTGTCCACGCACGGCTTCGGCAAGCGCGGCATGTTGCCCTGCTCGTCGCGGTTGAACTGCATGAACACCAGATTCCAGATTTCGATGAAACGGTCGCCATCCTCGTCCGGGCTGCCGGGCGGGCCGCCCCAGATCTCGGGGCCATGATCGTAGAAAATCTCGGTGCACGGGCCGCACGGGCCGGTGTCGGCCATCTGCCAGAAATTGTCGGACGCGTAGCGCGCGCCCTTGTTGTCGCCGATGCGGATGATGCGCTCGACCGGCACGCCGATTTCCTTGGCCCAGATATCGTAAGCCTCGTCGTCCTCGTGGTAGACGGTGACGGTGAGCTTGTCGGCCGGCAGGCCGTACACCACGGTCAGCAATTCCCAGGCGTACTGGATGGCGTCGCGCTTGAAATAGTCGCCAAAGCTGAAGTTGCCCAACATTTCAAAGAAAGTATGGTGGCGCGCCGTGTAACCCACGTTTTCCAGATCGTTGTGCTTGCCGCCGGCGCGCACGCAGCGCTGCACCGAGGTGGCGCGCGAATACGGCCGGCTGTCCACGCCCAGGAATACATCCTTGAACTGGACCATGCCACTATTGGTGAGCAGCATGGTCGGATCGTTACCCGGCACCAGCGGGCTGGAACGCACGATGGTATGGCCCTTGGATTCGAAAAATGTGAGGAATTTGTCGCGGATTTCAGATGATTTCATGGTTTCTTGGGCGAAGTGGCGGGCAACTTTAAAGGGGCGATTATACGTGATAAGCGCGGCCGGAATTGGCGCCGGGGCCAGGCTCGGGACCGGCTCGGCGCGCGCGGCCGTCAAGCGGCGAAATCGGGGCCGATCACGTCGATGCGGTCGGTGCAAAAGCCATCCACGCCCCAGCCCAGCAATTGGGCGGCGCGTTGCGGCTCGTTGACGGTGTAGCAAAATAGGCCCAGGCCGGCGCGCTTGATCGCGCGCGCCTGGGCCTCGGTCAGATGCTTGTGGTTGGTGTGCAGGGCCACCCCGTCCAGCGCGCGCACCCGCGCCAGCCAATCGTCGGGCAGGCGGTCGAGCAGCAAGGCGCGCGGCACATCGGGCGCGGCGTCGCGCGCCGCCTCCAGCGCGGCCGGGCTGAACGACGAGAGCAGGGGCAGGCCGGCCGCGTCGCCGGCGGCCAGCTCCTCGATGAACGATTCGCGGGTGACGGCCGCCACCGCGCGCCCGGTTTCCGCCTCGAAACCCGGCACCGGCTTGATTTCCACATTCATCCAGATCCGCTCGGCCTTGCAGTACGCCACAAACTGGGCGAAATGGGGCACCGTCTCGTCCTCGAACTGCGGGCTGAACCAGCTGCCGGCATCCATCGCGGCCAATTGTTCGGCGCTATAGTCGCTCACGGCGCCGCTGCCGGCCACCGTGCGGCCCAGCTTGGGGTCGTGCAGCACCATGGGCGCGCCGTCTTGCGACAGCATGACATCGAATTCCACCGCGTGAAATCCATACGCGAGGGCGCAGCGCAAGCCGGCAAAGGTGTTTTCCGGCGCTAAACTGCCACCGCCGCGGTGGGCCACGACTTTAGGATAAGGCCACATAGAAGTTTCCCCGCGGGTGAGCCCGCAAAGTGAATGACATGCCCGGCGATGTGTTTTAGACTTTGTTTCCAACACTACCACCGTTAAGGCACAAGATGGCGGATTCCCCCGAAAATACGACAGCGCGGCCCGGCGCCCTGGGCCATATCCGCGTGCTCGACTTAAGCCGTGTGCTGGCCGGGCCCTGGTGCGCGCAAAATCTGGCCGATCTGGGCGCCGACGTGATCAAGATCGAACGCCCGGGGTCCGGCGACGACACGCGCGCCTGGGGACCGCCCTACGCCAAGGACGGCGCCGGCAACGATACCAGCGAGGCCGCCTATTATCTGTCCGCCAACCGCGGCAAGCGTTCGGTCACGGTGGACATCGCCAGCGCGGGCGGCCAGGCGCTGCTGCGCGAGCTGGTGCGCCACTGCGACGTGGTGCTGGAAAACTTTAAGGTCGACCATCTGCGGCGCTACAACCTGGACTACGATTCGCTGCGGGAAATCAAGCCGGATCTGGTGTATTGCTCGGTCACGGGATTCGGCCAGGACGGCCCTTACGCGCACCGGGCCGGCTACGATTTTCTCATCCAGGGCATGGGCGGTCTGATGTCGATCACCGGCGAGCGCGACGACCGGCCCGGGGGTGGACCGCAAAAGGCCGGGGTCGCCATCACCGACTTAATGACCGGCATGTACGCCACCGTCGCCATCCTGGCCGCCCTGACCCACCGCGACCGCAGCGGCGAAGGCCAGCATATCGACTTGGCCCTGCTCGACGTGCAAGTGGCGATGCTGGCCAATATGGGCAGCAATTACCTCAACAGCGGCAAGCCGCCCAAGCGCTGGGGCAACGCCCATGCCAACATCGTGCCGTATCAAACGTTCGCCTGTGCGGACGGGCACATCATCGTTGCCACTGGAAATGACGGCCAATATCAAAAACTGGTGGAAGCGGGCGGGCGGCCGGACTTGGGCGCCGACCCGCGCTTCGCCACCAATCCCGGTAGGGTGCAGCATCGCGACATCCTGGTGCCCCTGCTGGACCAGATGATGGCCGGGCACAGCCGCGAAAGCTGGATCGCCCGGCTGGAAGCGGTGGGGGTGCCGTGCGGCCCGATTAACGATATCGCCGAGGTGTTCGACAATCCGCAGGTGCGCGCGCGTGAATTGGCGGTGCAATTGCCGCACCCGCTGGCCGGCACGGTCAAGCTGGTGCGTAGTCCCATGCGGCTGTCGGCCACTCCGGTGCAGAGCGAGATGGCGCCGCCGCTGCTCGGTCAGCATACCGACGAGGTGCTGCGCGAATTGCTGGGTCACACCCCGCAGCAAATCGCCGCATTGCGCGCGCACGGCGTGCTGTAATGCCGCGCCAGCCGTGTCGGCGCGCGATCGCTACACCAGGCGACGCTTGGCGCGCCTGGCGCCCCGTTTGGCGCCGTGCGGCGCGGTTTCTTCCTTGTTCTCCTTGTTCTGCCAAATATAGCGGCAACGGCAATAGTTAATGCAGCTGGTGCTTCAACTCGGACAAGCCATCGTGCACGCGCAACACGGCGGTTTTCACCTGCGGCGTGACATTGGCGCTGCCGCATGCCTGTTTGGCACGGTCGCCGAGTTGCTCGAGACCTTCGACCAGGTCGCGGATACGGGCGGTGTCTTGCGATTGCAAAACCTGCTTGGCCGTCAAGGATTGCTGGTCCAATTGTTGTATGCAGTCGCGTAATTCACTTGGCACGCTGGACTCCGCCGAACAGGCTTGCGACGCCTGATTGATGGCTTGCTCGATATTGGCGAAGCGCTCTTGGATCTCGTTACTCTGCAACATGATCAGCCTCCTGGAAGACGGGCACGCCATCGCACCCCCTTGGTTGACTGCTCCCGCTGCGCAAAGTTCGGTGATAACTACTCAACATTCCCGCAGGCAAGTATTGACACGCTCCACATCGACGACCTGGTGGCAGCCGGCTGCGGCGTGTCATGTTGCCCGCGTCGTTCGGACGGACACGGAGCCAACGCTCAGGCGTAGTCCGCGTCCAGCTCGGAGCCGGCGTAGTTCTCGAATTCGGCGAACAGGCTTTTCATGCTGGCCCGCGTCCGGATGTGTTTAAGCACGGTGCAACCCTGGCGATAGGCGTCGATGCGCTCGATCAGCACCTCGTGATGTTGGACCGGCACCTTGGCCAGCAAGGCGGCCCAGCCCGCCTCGAAGTCGGGCTTGTTCTTGCGCACCGCCTTGACGAAGCGCTCGAAGTCTTTCTGGCTCGAGCGCGCCACGATGCGGCCGTTGCCCTCGACGGCTAGAATCACGGCCACCCCGATCACGCCCTCGGCGTTCAAATCGGTGTCGGTGACGGGGCCGGCGTCGTTGTGGCGGCGCAGCCAGTTGGCCAGGCGCACGATGGCTTGCACTTCTTTACGCTGCTTGAGCTGCACCGCGTATTTTTCCGCGCCGTTCCAGTTCTGGTTCGGGTCGGCGCTGCAAATATCGACAAACAGGTCGCGCAGGCGCCGTTGCAGGTAGACGGGATCTTGATCGTATTCGCCGACCAGTGCGTCTTCCGGCAACTGCGACAGCTCGCGCACCAGCCGGAAGCCGGTCTGGAACGCGTGCTCGGCGCCGTATTCGATCAGAAAGTCGAGCGCGGCCTCGTCGCCTTCGTGCATCAGCGCATGGTCCAGCCCCAGCGAGACGCCGCCCACCGTCAGATACAGCGCTCTCTGGATACCCTCGGCCGTGCGTTCATTGGTGAATTTCTCGGCCACCATGGCTGTGATGCCGGTCAATTCGTCGGCCAGGCTGGCGGCCGCGTCGGTGCGTGGGTCGGTGGCCAGCAACTTGATGGCGCGCACCAGGCGCGGCAGGTTCTCTACAACAATCGCAGGCAGCATGTGTCAGTTTTCCAGGTGGCTCGGGCCAAAAGTTACGAAAAGATGCCGGTGCCGATGCTGCGCCGCGCGCCCGGTTTGGCCACGCCGCTGCGGGTGCTGGGCACTTGCTTGCGCAAGCGGTACAGCAATTCCTTGGTGCTGCGCTGCAAGAAAGGCTGCTCCTCGTCGGGATCGTCGTTGTATTCCGCGTCGGCCAGGTCGGCGCTGTGACGGAAATCCGGAAACAGCTCGAACAGTGAGCGGTCCCAGCCGTCTTCGTTGGCCTGGGCCAGCTCGATCGCCAGCGGCACCACGTCGTTGTCGGACGAGGTTTGGCCCGTGATATACGGCCCCTTGGCGACGATTTCACCGGCCACTTCCAAAATTTCCTTGGGCGCCATCGAAAACAGGATGGCGAAGGCGGTCACGCCGTGGTCGCTGGCCGAGGCTTCGGCCAGCAACTCGCGCCGGCGCTGCGCGTCTTCGCTGGCGAACACCACACCGTGAATGTGGGCGAACAGCGATTCGGCGATGCGTTCCGGATCGTCCTCGATCTGGTCGTCGCTCCAGGTGGCGGCGAAAAAGGCCAGGCTGTCGGCCCAGGCCTTGGGCGGCACCAGCAGGGTCGCCAGCGACATCTTGCCGCCGTCGAAGCCGGCCAGATGCAAGGCCGTCACCTGGGCCGGAATGCTCGACAGCACTTCGACCACGGCCAGGTCGCCGTACTGGTCGGCCGCATCGGCGAAGGCTTGCTCGGCGTGACCGAGCGAACCGGCCAGCACCAGCTCGGTGACCTGCTTGCTCAGCGCGGGCAGATTACTCTTATCTTGCATTGTCATCCCCATCTTGGTCGAACATCTGGGCAAATTCGTCGCCCACTTCATCTTCGTCGTGCGCGTCGTCGCCGTCGTCGTTTTCGCCCAGTTGCTCAAGCGACTGGTCGTCGTCGTCCCACAGGCGCGGATGCTTATACAAAAACGCGGTGATGATGGCTTGACGCGCCAGGTCCGGGCAATTGTCCTCGATCGCCGCGTACATGCGGGCCGCCTCCTCGCCCACGCAGGACGCCATGGCGAACACGGCGGTCGGATCGCCGAATTCGTATTCCTCGCTTTCGGCCAGCAAACCCTTGGGATTGCTGAACTGAATATGGTCGACCAGGGCGAAGCTGAGCATGTTGACGTCTTCGATGCCGCCGCCGCTGGCGTATTCGCTGATCAAGGCGGCCACCATGTTGTCGTAATTCTTGCGGTTGGGCGGATCGCCCAAAATGCCTTCGATCTGGCCGCCCAGCTCGCGCGACTGATAGGCAAATTCGGGATGTACTTTTCTCATTTTCTTCTTTCAATAATGGATGCGGGGCGACGGCGCGGCGGCCCCCGCCGCGTGCGCGCCGCCGTCCAGGTCCGCTCAGGCCGGCAAGACGGTGCCGTGCAAGCTGAACACGGAACGCCACAGCGCGTAGGCTTCGGCTTCCGGATCGATAATAATGCGGTGGTTCACGCTTTGATTGTATTCCTCGCGCTTGACCGGATCGCTCAGGATCTCGTAGGCTTTGGAGATGCTTTTGAAGCGCATTTCCGCGCCCGGAGCGGCATTGCGGTCGGGATGGAAACGCATCGCCAGCGAACGATAAATCTTCTTGATTTCCTCATCGGTGGCGTTGGGTGCGACACCGAGGACATTGTACAAATTTTCCATGCAGACCTCCGGTAACGGCACAATAAAGACGGATTATCCTATATAACAGCGCCGGGCCGCTATTGACGCATGAAATGGGGACGCCGGCGCCGCTTGCAAGGCCACCCGGGCGGGCGGCGCGCCGGCCGGATTGACCTGGTTGTTGGAATAGTCAGGTGAATGTCCATCCGGCCGGTGCGTACGGTAAAATGCCGGCAACTCGACCCTGACAAGCCCCCACGATGAGCAACGATAAACACAGCACTGCGCCAGCGGCCCCCGCGCTGGCTTCAAATTTCCTGCGCGCCATCGTCGAAACCGACCTGGCCAGCGGCGCCCATACCCGGCCCGGCTTGCCTTCCGTGATCACCCGCTTCCCGCCCGAGCCGAACGGCTATTTGCATATCGGCCACGCCAAGTCGATTTGCCTGAACTTCGGTCTGGCGCGCGACTTCGGCGGGCGCTGCCATTTGCGTTTCGACGACACCAATCCGGCCAAGGAAGAACAGGAATACGTCGACACCATCATCGACAGCGTGACCTGGCTCGGGTTCGACTGGCACTATCAGGGCGCGGCCGGGCTGGAAGACCATTTGCACTACGCCAGCGACTATTTCGACCAGCTGTATGCCATGGCCGAATACCTGATCACGGCCGGTTTTGCCTATGTCGACAGCCAGAGCGCCGACGACATGGCCGCCAACCGGGGCAATTTCAGCACGCCGGGTAAGAATTCACCCTTCCGCGACCGTCCGCGCGACGAGTCATTGGCCCTGCTGCGCGCCATGAAAGACGGCCAGTTCCCCGATGGCAGCCACATTTTGCGCGCCAAGATCAGCGCCGACGCCATGTCCTCGCCCAATATGAACTTGCGCGACCCGGCCCTGTACCGTATCCGCCACGCGCATCACCACCGCACCGGCGACAAGTGGTGTATTTACCCGATGTACGATTACACCCACCCGATTTCGGACGCGCTGGAAAACATCACCCATTCGGTGTGCACCCTGGAATTTCAGGACCACCGGCCGTTTTACGACTGGCTGCTCGAGACGCTGAGCGCGGGCGGCTTTTTTGCCCAGCCGGTGCCGCGCCAATACGAGTTCGCGCGCTTGAACCTGACGTATGTGGTGACCAGCAAGCGCAAACTGCGCCAATTGGTTGACGAAGCCATCGTCGACGGCTGGGACGATCCGCGCATGCCCACCATCGTCGGCTTGCGCCGGCGCGGCTACACCCCGGAAGCGCTGCAATTGTTTTGCGAGCGGATCGGCGTGTCCAAATCGGACGGCTGGATCGACATGAGCACCCTGGAAGGTTGCCTGCGCGAAGACCTGGACCCGAAGGCGCCGCGCGCCACCGCCGTGCTGCGTCCGCTCAAGCTGATCATCGACAACTTTGGCGAACACGACAGCGTCGAGTGCAGCGCGCCCGTGCATCCGCACGCGCCCGAACGGGGCCTGCGCAGCTTCCCCATCACGCGCCAGTTATGGATCGAGGAAGACGACTTCATGGAAGTGCCCAGCAAAGGCTATTTCCGGCTCTACCCGCCCATCGATGGCGCGCCCGGCAGCAAGGTGCGGCTGCGTTACGGCTACGTGATCGAATGCACCGGCTACCAGCGCGACGCGCAGGGCCAGGTGGTCGCGGTGCACTGCAATTATTTCCCCGACAGTAAATCGGGCACGGATGGCAGCGCCAATTACAAGGTCAAGGGCAATATTCACTGGGTTAGCGCGGCCACCGCGCTGGAAGCGGAAGTGCGCCTGTACGACCGCCTGTTTACCGACGCCCAGCCGGACGCCGGCGGCAAGGACTTCAAGTCGCTGTTAAATCCGAGCGCCAAGCAAGTGGTGCGCGCGTACCTGGAACCGGGCATGGGCGCGGCCCTGCCGGACCAACGTTTCCAGTTCGAGCGGCACGGCTACTTCGTGGCCGACCGGGTCGATTCCCAACCCGGCAAGCCGGTGTTTAACCGCGCGGTCACCCTCAAAGACAGCTGGGGCAAGTAGGGGGGGGCGCCGAGCCGGGGCGCCGAGCCGGGGCGCCGAGCCGGGGCGCCGAGCCGGGGTCGCCCGGCCAGTGGCGCGGCCCCGCACGATCTTTATTGCTCAAAGTGACAATTTTTATATATCATGAAAGTTGTTAAAAGATTGACACCTTACAACGCCTGCCCGGCAAGCTCTTGTTTTGCCGCGGCGTACCTGAATCCATGTTACGCAGCGGGTGACGATGACTTCCTTGTTCGGGAAAAAAAACCTGTTCGCTCCCAGAAAACCGGTCTGGTGGTTCGGCGTGCTGCTGGCGCTGGCGGTGGGTTTGCTGTTTTATCTCGCCACCTCGAAATGGATCGAGCACGATAGCCGGGAACGCTTCAAAAATCTGGCGCGCACCGGTCAGTACAGTATCAATGCCCGCATCCATTCCTACATCAATCTGCTGCGCGGCACGGCCAGTCTGTTCCACGCAACTAACGATCTAAGCCGCAAGCAATTTCACAATTATGTCGCCGGTCTGGAGCTCGATAAATATTTCCCTGCCATCGAAGTGGTCAACTTCGCCCGTTATGTGCCGCACCAGGAGCGGGCCGCGCTAGAGGCCGAGATGCGGCGGGCAGACCAGAACGGGCGTGACGGCTACCCGCCCTTCGCCATCACACCGCCCGGGGTGCGCGACGATTATCTGGTACTGCTGTTCATCGAGCCACTCGCGCGCTCGGCCGGCCGCTACGGCACCGACATGAAGATCAACTCGTTGATCGCGCAGGGGATGGAGGAATCGCGCGACAGCGGCCAGATCAGCAATTCCGGGCAAGCTGTGCGACTGCCGACCCACCTCCATACACTGGCCCTGGCCATGCGTCTGCCCATTTACCGCAACGGCATGACGCTCGACAGCGTGGCGCAACGGCGGGCTGCCTTCCTGGGCTCGGTTGGCGTCGGGTTCAGCGTGGAAGCCCTGGTGCGCGGCGTGCTCGATGAACTACCCGTGCGCAATGTGCGCCTGACCTTGTATGACGCCGGCAAGAAAAACGCGGCTACCGGCGCGGCTACCGGCGCGGCCACCGACACCGCCGCCGAGACGCAATTGTACGACAGCGCCATCGGCCCGGCCCGCGCCACCCGCTGGGCGGGCTTATCGGAGGATCAATCCTTCAGCACCACCAGCGTGATCGAGTTTAACGAGCGCATCTGGCATGCCCGCTTCACGGTCGACAAGCGCGAACTGTATTCCGGTTTCGACGCCTATTTTCCGCGCTTGGCGATGGCCGCCGGCACCGTCGGCACGCTGCTGATCTATGCCCTGTTTTTCACCTTGTCCTCGTCGCGCACGCGGGCCATTCACATGGCCCAGGCCATGACCCAGGAATTGCGCGACAGCCAGATCCGGCTGCAAATCTCGCATCAAAAGCTGCGCCGTCTGGCCGCCCACGCCGACCAGATCAAGGAAGAGGAACGCAAGCGCATCGCGCGCGAGATCCACGACGATTTGGGCCAAAATTTGCTGGTCCTGCGCATCGACGCCGACATGCTCGCTTCGCGCACCAGCGGGCGTCACCCCCGCTTACACGCGCGCGTGCGCGCCACGGTGGGCCAGATCGACGCCACCATCAAGAGCGTGCGCCATATCATCAACGACTTGCGCCCCACCGTGCTCGACCTGGGTTTGAACGCGGCCGTCGAGTGGCAAATCGCCGAATTCCGGCGCCGCACCGGCATCATGTGCGAATTGAACGACCACCACAGCGAGATCCGCATCAACGACCATTGTGCGACCGCCTTTTTTCGTATTCTGCAAGAGTCGCTCAGCAACATCAGCCAACATGCGCAAGCCAGTCTGGTTCAAGTCGAGTTGCACAAGGCGGGCAGCACCTTGTCGATGACGGTGCGCGACAACGGGGTCGGGGTCGATTTCAAGGAGCGCACCAAGGCTGGATCGTTCGGTCTGGTGGGCATCGAGGAACGCATCAAGATCCTGGGCGGCCATTTTTCCATCAAGAGCGGCCCCGGCGCCGGTCTAACAATCCATGTGTCGGCACCGGTCGAGGCCAGTCCCGGCGCCGATTCCTACCTCGACAATTCGTTGAAGGGTGCCCGCCAGCCGGGCGCTTGATAGCGAAAAAACCACAACCTGCGCCAGCACGCCATATCGGCCCGGCTAGGCATTTGCCGGGCGTGCGGTCGGAATGATCCGGTCGCGGGCGGCGCTTCCCTACAACTGTTGATAAAAGTCAAATCTTGGTCTGCAACCGTGCACAACAATGGTTACATGTTCTGCGTCAATGAAAGCTTTATTTTTCCAAAACGCAACATGCGATAGATCAATAGTTGCCGATGCTTAATACGGAACGCCGCGTTCTTGGAGCGGCTTGCGCACATCGCCGACGATTGACCATTTTTCATCCACTGGAAAGGAAACCCCATGAGCACCGACGACTACAGCGCCATCGCCCAACTCGATCTCGAGCCGATCAAAGTCAAGTTGATGCACAAGGAATCGGGCGAAGGATGGAGCCTGGAACACGCCAACGCGGTCGAGTTTGAATACCGGCGCTTTCTGATCTTGATGAAAAAATACCCGACCGAACAAACCGCCCCTTTGTTCGACGTCGACATTTTCTGGCACTACCATATTCTTGACACACAAAAATACGCCATCGATTGCGCGGCCATCTTTGGCTACTTCCTGCACCATTTCCCTTACATCGGCTTGCGCGGCGAAGCCGACGAAGCGGCCCACGTCCGGGTCGGGCAAAGAATGAAGCAACTGTACGAAGCCACTTTCGGCGAAGACTATCTGCGCGGGGTTAGCGAGCCGGTCGGACAATTAGAATGGTCGGGGGCGGCAGGGAAAGTGGCGCGCACCGGAAAGCCCGCCCAGCCGCAGGGCGCGGGCACGGCGGCGGCGCGCAGCGCCTATTCCGGTGCCGCGGTCCGGACCGCCTTTTCCGGCACGGCAACCCAAATCGCGTATTCTGGTGCGGCCGCGCCGGCGACGGCGCGCTTGAATGCGGACCCGTTGGCGGGCATGGCCTGGGTGGGCATGCCGCTGCGGGCCGGGCAAACCAATCGAGACACCGGGTTTTATTCGGACCGCCCGCATTTGCCGGCGACCCGCTAAGCGCCGCCCTCTTACCGCCGCACAGCCCCTGTTTAAGCGGAGCCGATTTGCGCTCCGTTTTTTTTCGTCTGCCGCAATCGTTGCCGTATGAACGATGTCATTGGCATATCTTTATTTCCCCGCCAACGCCGGATGTTGCGCTACATCAACACATTCAGCGGATTTTTCCTTTTCCCACCTCAAACCGGCGCCCGACCTCAAACTTTGGTTGAATAAGGGATGAGTTTGCCTATACTGAATGTGTTGATCTAGATCAACCCATGTTGTTTTTTAGCCCGTCATATCGTCTGCCCCGCCATCCCGTGCGTGGCGATAGCACCGGCACAGTTACCGATGTTTGCCCCACCACACCTACCGATGAATGGAACGGAAGATCATGTCTACTATCAATTTCGAAGCGATTGCCGCACTGGACCTGGAAGCCATCAAAGTCAAACTGATGCATAAGGAATCGGGCGAAGGCTGGTCATTGGACCAAGTCAATGCGGTGGAAGTCGAGTATCGCCGCTTCCTGTACCTGATGAAGCTGTTCCCTACCGAGCAAACCGCGCCCCTGTTCGACGTGGATATCTTTTGGCATTATCACATTTTGGACACACAGAAATACGCCATCGATTGTGAAGCCGTGTTCGGCTACTTCCTGCATCACTTCCCTTACATCGGCTTGCGCGGTGAAGACGACGAGGCGGCGCATCACCGGGTGGGCGAACGCATGAAGCAATTGTACGAACAAACATTCGGCATCGCATACCACCGTGTGCAGGCCGGCGCCCAGGGCGACCCGCATTCGGCCGAGATGGCTTTTTCAGGCGCCCAGGTGGCGTTCTCAGGCGCACAAAACACGTCTTCGGTGAAAAAAGCAGCATTTTCCGGCGCCCAGGTCGCATTCTCCGGCGCCCAAGTGGCCGCTGGTCAAGCGACGGTTGCCTTCTCCGGCGCCAAGGTGGCGTTTTCTGGCGCGCAAACCGGCCAGACTGCGGCCCCTGTCGCGTTCTCCGGCGCCAAGGTAGCGTTTTCTGGGGCGCAAGTGGCCACTGGGCAAGCGGCGGTCGCGTTCTCTGGCGCCAAGGTGGCTTTCTCTGGCGCCAAGGTGGCTTTCTCTGGCGCCAAGGTGGCGTTCTCTGGCGCCCAAACGGCAAAGTCTGAGGCGCGTGTCGCGTTTTCCGGTGCCAAGGTGGCTTTTTCCGGCGCTCAATCCGCCCAGCCCGCAGCCAGCGTCGCGTTCTCGGGGGCCCGGGTGGCGTTCTCCGGCGCCCAGGCAACCCACGATAAGCTTGCCTTTTCCGGCGCGCAAATCGCGTTTTCCAACGCGCAGGACAGCGCCGCCAAGGCATCGCTTACAGCGCCACAACAACTACGCGCCCCGCAACCCCAGCCGGACGGCTTTTATACCGCCCGCCCTACCTTGAACGGCAAGACGCGCTAGCGCCTTCGGCATCGGGGAGCCAGCGCCAAGTAAGGCGTTGGCCGGCCGCCGCGCCCCACCATGGCAGCGGTGTTCGCATTGCGCCGCAGTTTTCCATCAGCTAAGGCAACACCATGACCGTCTACGCCATTTCTTCGAACGCCGCCGTTACCGCGGCCCGACAAGCGCCGGCCGCGCCGCCGGTGGACAAACCGGCACCGCAGCAGGCGCCGCCGGTGCCGCCGCCGCCACCGCCCTCTTCGCCCTCGATCAATACCCTGGGCCAGAGAATCGGCACGACGATCAGCACCGCGGCGTGACGCGCTCATTGCCGGTCGCTTTCGCGTCCGAATATGTCTCGCGGCGGGCAAGACGCGAGATGGCGTGGCACAGCGGGGCGGCGCCCCGCCGTGCCGCTTAGGCGGCCATCAGCTCGCGCAGTTCACGAATGCTGAAGTCGCTGATTTCGTGCATGCGGATCAAGATGGTGGCGCCGATCGGCAGCGTGTTGTGGCGGATTTTACTGATCACGGGCGGCGCGACTTCCAGCGCCCTCGACAGAGCAGCGTCATTTTTCAGTTGCAACTTCTCAATGATCGCATCCAGCACACGGTTGGGATTATAGGAAGGGGAAGAAGTAATTTGTTTGATCATCATAATAGTAGTGGAGACCGAAAGGCCCCTTCGAATATCAATCGACAAACACGCCGTTCAGGCAATATTTATCAGCTAAAGCGTAATAATTTCAAATATTGTTTTGCCTATGTCGGCAAATACAACAAGTACACGCCCCTGTCGACATACAGTCAAAAAAATCCTGCTTTGTGACTATTTGATAGTTTTGACGCATGTCAGATGTGCTAGAGAATACCGCAAATTTGTAAAACGTGCACAGATTGTCAATTTCTGTTCCACAAGCTGCCCGCGCAGCGCAGCCACTGCGCTGTCATCCACATGGTCCACTGTCCGATCAGCAGGGGCGGGAGCGGCGGCGGCGAGCGTGCACGGCCGGGCTCGCACGCGGCCGCGCCGACATCGGCGGCGCCGGCCACGGCAGGCGATGGGGGCTGGGCGGCCAGGGTGGCCCAGCCCAGCAAGCGCCGAATTTCATGCGGCGGCGGCGGCGGGCTGTGCTGCCTTTCCCGCTGATGCATATAAGCGCGAACCTGTTCCTTGCTGGGTTGCGTGGTGCGGTCCATGGTATCTCCCGAGCCAATGCTCCGCCATGCCGGGCGGAGTGCAGCTACCGTTGGATGGATGCGACGGCATGATTCAACATATCGCACACGAGCGTGGCGCATTTGATGCGCATCACAGCCGTCACGCTGCCGAAATGGCATACATGTGGTCCTCCGCATGCGTCCGCGCGCCTGTTTCCCCTATGAGCGGCGGGTCCGCACCATCCCTTGCCGACCGATAGCGGAGGCAATAAAGATTGCGTCAGCGCAAAATTTATCGGGCAACGACACTTGGCCGCACGGCCTCATAATGACGCTTAGGAGCAACAATTATTTACGTTGAGCAGCGTCGTACAAGGTTTTGGCATCCTTGTGGGCGCGGTTTAAGTCGCGCAGCGCCTCGTTGTTATCATGCGGCACGAAAAAATCGGCGGATTGCGCCCGCATCACCAGTTTGACGGCCTCGGCATCCTTGAGATTGTATTTTTCGGTCATCAAAGTGGTGACCTCATCCAGGTATTCTTCGTACGTCATGATGCCTTCCTTGTATTGCTAGTTGTCAATACTCCATTCTAACGCAACACTTTGTGAAATTGCACTAGCGCATTTGCAACACTCGGATAGGACAGCCTGACCCTCAGCTCGCGCTTGATGCGCGCGTTGCTCATGCGGCGAGACTCCGACATGAACGACAGCAGCATCGGCGAGACCACCTGGCGCAGGGCCGCGCGCGGCAAGCGCGGCGGGCGGGCCAGGCCGTAAGCGTCGGCCACGGCATCGAAATAGTCGGCCATTTTCATCTCGCTGTCGTCGACCGCGTGGTAGACCCGCCCCGGCAGGGCCCGGTCGAGCGCATGCAGCACGATGCGGGCCAGGTCGTCGGCGTGGATGTGATTGGTATACACATCGTCCCCCTCTATCAGGGCCGGGGTTGCCTGTTCCAGGCGCCGGATCGGCAAGCGCTCGGCGGCGTAAATGCCCGGCACCCGCAAGATCGACAGCGCCGACGCGCTGCGCCTGGCCCACCGGCGCAGCGCCCGCTCGGCATCGAGCCGGCGCCGCGCCCGCGCGTTGCCGGGCGCCGGGGCGCGCGTCTCGTCGATATGGGCCCCGCCGCAGTCGCCATACACCCCGCTGGTGCTGACATACACCAGGCGGCTGGCCGCGGGCAGCACGGCGATCAGGTTGCGAGTGCGCAAGTCGCGTGTCCCTTCCGGTTGGGGCGGGGCCAGATGCACGATATGGCGCGCCAGTCCGGCCAGGCGGATCAGGCTGTCGCGCCGGTCCAGATCGGCCACCACGGCAATGGCGCCGGCCGCGCGCAGCTCGGCGCAGCGCTCGGGCTGGCTGGTGACGGCGAACACCCGAAAACGCGCCCGCAACAGGGTCAACAGGCGCAGGCCGACGTCGCCGCAACCGAGAATGAGCAAGCGTGGCTTGGCAAATTTTTGCATGGTGGTCGCTTTATTGAAGGATGAAATGGCTGCATTATCCGATACGGCGCGCCAAACGCCTACCGCGCCGCCGCCCTCACTTGCCCGGCCGCGCTTGCAAATACGGCCCAAGCCCCGCAGTGTATCGAACGGCGTGTCAGCCGCGCCGGCAGCGCGCGTCCCGCCGCTTTGACGGCGATGCGAGCCCGGCGTCTCCCCCGGCGGCTATCGCCCCCCCCCCCGGGCGGCGCCGCCCGGCCCGGGCGACTTTACGGGGAAACACAGAGTAGAATATGAGCCTGATCCTGGCGCTCCCCTGCGCGCGCTTTGGCGGCACAGGGCGCGCCCACTCCCACAACATTGACCACGAATAGACGACATGACTTATCAGATCACTGTCCAACCAAGCGGCCACCGCTTTAGCTGCGACCAGGATGAAACCGTATTGGCGGCGGCGATACGGGCCGGCGTCGGTTTGCCTTACGGTTGCAAGAACGGTGCCTGCGGTTCTTGCAAGGGCAAAGTGGTGGCCGGTTCCGTGAGCCACCGCGCCCATCAGCAGCGCGCCCTGACGGCCGAGGAGGAAGCGGCCGGCTGGTCGCTGTTTTGCTGCGCCACCGCCAGCACCGATCTGGTGCTGGAGGCGCGCGAAGTGGCCGGCAGCAGCGATTATCCGATCAAGAAAATGCCCTCGCGCGTGACCAGCATCGAGCCGGTGGCGCCGGACGTGGTGGTGCTCACTTTGCAACTGCCGGCCAACGAGCGGCTGCACTACCGCGCCGGTCAATACATCGAATTCATGCTGCGCGACGGCAAGCGGCGCAGCTACAGCATGGCCAACGCGCCCGAGCAGGGCGGCCCGGTGACGCTGCATATCCGCCACTTGCCGGGCGGCCTGTTCACCGACCAAGTGTTTACCACGCTCAAGGAGCGCGATATCTTGCGCTTCGAAGGCCCGCTGGGCACGTTTTTCCTGCGTGAAGATTCCGACAAGGCGATCGTGCTGCTGGCCTCGGGCACCGGCTTCGCGCCGATCAAGGCGATTGTCGAACACTTGATCGCCACCGCCTCGTCGCGTCCGGTGCTGCTGTACTGGGGCGGGCGGCGCCCGCAGGATCTGTATATGGATGGGCTGTGCCGGCAATGGGCCGCCGCCCTGCCCCATCTGCGCTATGTGCCGGTGGTATCGAACCCGCTGGCCGAGGATCAATGGCAAGGCCGCGGCGGCTTCGTGCACCGGGCCGTGATGGAAGACTTGCCGGATCTGTCGCCCTATCAAGTGTATGCCTGCGGCGCGCCGGTGGTGATCGAGGCGGCCCGGCGCGAGTTTGTGCAGCAGTGCCATTTGCCGGACGAAGAGTTTTTCGCCGATGCCTTCACCACCGAGGCCGATCTGGCCCGATGACCGCCCCCCCCTAAACAGGGCGCGGTCACGGCCGCGCTTTTTTTTCGCTTGTTTGTTGCTTGTTTGTTGATTTTTTGTTGCTTTTTTGCAACGTCAGCATGTTTCCCGCCCCGCCAGGGGCGACACTGGCAGTGGGTCGGACTTGGGGAGTCAACGCGAAAAATGAACCGTTCCAGATCATGTCGCAACCGACGATCCCAAGTCCGACAGGCTGCCAGAGTCTGCCCTTGGAAGCGATAAAATCTATCGAATAATAGCAACACCAACAATCTTTTATCATAGCCGTGTTTGACGCGCCGCACCAAATTTGTCCAAATGCGTGAATTTTTGCGCGAATATGCAAAAAAAATATCAGTTAACACTCATGTAATGAGTAGTGTCCGATGGCTTCTTTGCATAGACTGATTGCATTGACCAAGAACAACGCGGTGGCATCAAGGACCAGCCCAGCTGCTCCCAGACGGCCAGATCGGCGTGGCAACCAGCATCGGCAGGAGACAAGATGAACCGGATCTATATCGCACCCGCGCGCCGTCACGGCGCCACCGCACCGCAGTCGCAGCGCGTGGCCGCCCCTTATCCAGCGCGCTAACGGAGCCGACATGCATCCCGATCTTGAAGTCATTTCCCTGCGCAACGACGAGTCGTTCGCCGCCTGGTCGCATGGCTACCCTTACCGCACGGTGCGCTGGCACTTCCATCCGGAATACGAAATCCAGCTGATCACCAGCACCACCGGTAAATTTTTCGTCGGCGATTACATCGGCGATTTCGAACCGGGCAATCTGGTCATGGTCGGCCCCCATCTGCCCCACAATTGGGTCAGCGAACTGCCGGACAACCAGGTCGTCAAGCAGCGCTGCCTGATCATCCAGTTTTCCGACGCGTTTTTCACCAATGCCATCGCCGTGTTTCCCGAGCTGGCGCAGTTGCAAGTGCTGCTGCAAGAAGCGAGCCACGGCTTGCTGTTCACAGCCGAGGCCGGCGCCGCCGCCGCGCCCCTGATGGCCGAATTGGTGGACGCCACCGGGGTGCGCCGGGTGTCGCTGTTTTTGGCACTGCTGGACCTGCTGCTGGCCGACCGCGGCCGCTGCCAGCTGGCCAGCGCCGCTTACCGGCCCGATCCGCACAGCTATATGTCGGCCAAGTTCAATCTGGCGCTCGCCTACATCGGTAAAAACCTGGCCACCGACTTGCGCGAGACGGCCGTGGCCGAACTGGTGGGCCAAAATCCCAGCTCGTTCTCGCGCTCGTTCAGGAAGCATGCCGGCATTTCCTTCGTTCAATATATCAATCAATTGCGTATCAAGATGTCGTGCGAAATGCTCACCAACAGCGCCTTGAGCGTGACCGACATCTGTTACCAGGTGGGCTTTAACAATCTGTCCAATTTCAACCGCCAATTCCTGGCCCAGAAAGGCATGCCGCCGTCCAAGTACCGGCGCTACGACGAAATCAAGAACGCCAACGCGGCCGGACGCCCCCGTCCGGCCGAATCGGCCCCGCCAAGCTGAGCGGCGGCCGCACCCCATCACGCCGCAAGGCGGGAAGCGCTTTGCCCACACCGGCATGGCAATCATGTGTCACATAAATAGAAGCAAACCCAACTAGAAAAATCGAGGAGACTACCATGCATACCCCTACCAAAAACGCCGTTCTGGCCGCCATCGCCCTGTCCACCGCCGCCATGGCCTTGCCCGCCAGCGCCGCCACCCCTTTGAAGATCGGCATGTCGTTCCAGGAATTGAACAATCCCTACTTCATCACCATGAAGAAGGCGCTGGAAGAAGCCGCCGCCACCCTGGGCGCCACCGTGGTCATCACCGACGCCCGGCATGACGTGGCCAAGCAGACCAGCGATGTGGAAGACATGATTCAAAAGAAAATCGATATCTTGCTGCTCAACCCGACCGACTCGGTCGGCATCCAGTCGGCCGTCAAATCGGCCCACGCCGCCGGCGTGATCACGGTGGCCGTGGACGCCAACGCGCAAGGCCCGGTCGACTCGTTTGTCGGTTCGAAAAACTTCGACGCCGGCCAAATGGCTTGCACCTACCTGGCCAAGAGCTTGGGCGGCAAGGGCGATGTGGCCATTTTGGACGGCATCGCCGTGGTGCCCATCCTGGAACGTGTGCGCGGTTGCAAGGATGCTTTGAGCAAATTCCCTGGCATTAAAATCGTCGCCACCCAAAACGGCAAGCAAGAACGCGACCAAGCCTTGACGGTGACGGAAAACATTTTGCAAGCGAACCCGAACCTGAAAGGCGTGTTCAGCGTCAACGACGGCGGTTCCATGGGCGCCCTGTCGGCCATCGAAGCGAGCGGCAAGGATGTCAAGCTCACCAGCGTGGACGGCGCGCCGGAAGCGATCAAGGAAATCTTGAAGCCGAAGTCGAAGTTCATCGCCACCGCGGCCCAGTATCCGCGCGACCAAGTCCGTCTGGCCCTGGCCATGGCGCTGGCCAAGAAATGGGGCGCCAACGTGCCGGCCTCGGTGCCGGTCGATGTCAAGCTGGTGGACAAAGAAGGCGCCAAGAGCTTCAGCTGGTAATTCGGCGAGCCGTTCGGCGAGCCGTTCGGCGCGCGACCAGGCCGGCGACCGGTCTGGGGCGAGCTGATCATTGGGCCTTCGGCGGGCGGGCGGCACGCCCGTTTGCCGATGCCGTCCTGCCTGCCCACCCGCGGCGGGCGTTTGAAAGACCACGACATGACACCGATTCTGGAACTACATAATATCTCGAAGGGTTTCCCGGGCGTGCAGGCGCTGAGCGGAATTCACCTGTCGATCGAGCACGGCGAGATCCACGCCCTGCTGGGCGAGAACGGCGCCGGCAAGTCCACCCTGATGAAAATCTTGAGCGGTATTTACCGGCCCGACCAGGGCAGCATTTCGGTGCTGGGCCAAGCCTGCGACTTCCATTCCTACCATGACGCGATCGCCGCCGGCGTGGGCATCATTTTCCAGGAATTTAGCCTGATCCCCTACCTCAACGCGGTCGACAATATTTTTCTGGGCCGCGAGTTGACCAACCGCTTCGGCCTGCTGTCCAAGCCGGCCATGCGCGAGCAAGCGCGCGCCCAGTTTGTGCGGCTGGGGGTGGAGATGGACCTCGATGTGGAAATTTGCCAGCTTTCGGTGGCCCAGCAGCAGTGCGTCGAAATCGCCAAGGCGCTCTCGCTCAACGCCCGCATCCTGATCCTCGACGAGCCCACCGCCGCGCTCACGCCGCAAGAAGCCGGCCACCTGTTTTCCATCATGCGCGAGCTCAAGCAGCAGGGCGTGGCGATGATCTTCATCTCGCATCACATGGATGAAATTTTTGAAATCTGCGACCGCATCACGGTGCTGCGCGACGGCCGCACCGTCGGCATGGCCGACGTGGCCAGCGCCGAACCGGGCCAGCTGGTCGAGATGATGGTCGGGCGTAAGCTGGAAAGCAATTTCCCGCCCAAGCCGGCCGCCCCGGCCGCCGACGCGGCGCCGGCCCGCGTGGTGCTCGACGTGCGCGCCGTGCAAGTGGAAAAAAACGGACCGGTCAATCAATTCCAGCTGTTCGAAGGCGAAATTCTCGGCTTCGCCGGCCTGGTCGGCTCGGGCCGCACCGAATTGGCGCTGGCCGTGATCGGCGCCAGCCCGGCCCATCACAAGGACGTGTGGATCGATGGCGCCCGGGTCGCCCTGCGCGACTCGGCCGAGGCGCTCGCGCGCGGCATCGGCTTGCTGCCCGAGTCGCGCAAGACGGAAGGCTTGATACTCGACTTCAGCGTGCGCGACAATATTTCCATCAATAACCTGGCCAAGTACCAGGGCAAGCTTGGCTTGATCAACCGCCAGACCGAATTGGCGGCCACCAACCGCATGATCAGCCAGGTCGGCATCAAGGTGCCCGGCGCCCATACGGCGGTTGGCACCCTGTCCGGCGGCAATCAGCAAAAAGTGGTGATCGCGCGCTGGCTCAACCACCATTGCAAGGTCTTGATCTTCGACGAACCGACCCGCGGCATCGACGTCGGCGCCAAGGCCGAGATTTACCGCCTGATGCGCAGTCTGACCGAACAGGGCTACGCGATCATTCTCATTTCATCCGAATTACCGGAAATTGTAGGCATGTGCGACCGGGTCGCCGTATTCCGCCAAGGCGCCATTTCGGCCCTGCTTACATCGCCATCCATTCACGCCAGCGAGGTCATGCGTCATGCAACAGCCAATCAACATTGATGTCACCCAGGCCGCCCGGCCCGCCCCTTCGGCCGGCGCGCTGCGCTGGCGCCGCGTGCGCGGCCACGCCGCTTTCCTGCCCTTCGCCGGCTTGCTGCTGGTGTGCGCGGTGATGGTGGTGGGCACCGATCAGTTTTTGTCGGTGAGTAATCTGGTCAATATCGCGCGCCAAGTGTCGATCAACGCCATCATCGCCGTCGGCATGACGTGCGTGATCCTTAGCGGCGGCATCGATCTGTCGGTCGGCTCCGTGATGGCCTTGTCGGGCACCCTGACGGCCGGCCTGATGGTGGCCGGGATGCCGGTGCCGCTGGCCATCATGCTCGGCTTGCTGGTCGGAATCGCCTTCGGGGTGGGCAACGGCTTTTTCATCGCCTACGCCAAGATGCCGCCGATTATTGTCACGCTGGCAACCATGGGCATCGCGCGCGGCATGGCGCTGCTCTACACGGGCGGTTACCCGATCAACGATTTGCCGGAGTGGTTCGAGTTTTTCGGGCGCGGCAATGTGCTGGGCGTGCAAACCCCGATCGTGCTGATGCTGGCCGTGTTCGCCATCGCTTACGTGCTGCTCGAACATACCCCGCTGGGACGGTATATCTATGCCCTGGGCGGCAATGAAGAGGCGACCCGGTTAAGCGGCGTGCGCGTGAACCGCTACAAGCTGCTGGTGTACGGCATCAGCGGCTTGACCTCGGCGATCGCCGGTCTGGTGCTCACCTCGCGCCTGATGAGCGGCCAGCCCAACGCCGGTATCGGCTTCGAGCTGGACGCGATCGCCGCCGTGGTGATGGGCGGCACCGCCATCACGGGCGGACGCGGCGCCATTTTGGGCACCCTGATCGGCGCCATCCTGCTCGGCGTGCTCAACAATGGCTTGAACATCATGGGCATCTCGCCTTATCTGCAAAACATCATCAAGGGCGTCATTATCTTGTTCGCCATTTATATCAGCCGTAACAGCGGCCAACGTCGCTAAGCACGCCTCTCACGCCTCACTAACCGCGCGCCACGCGCCAGAGCCGATCGGCGCGCCAGCGGCGCGCCGATCGGGTCGCCGCGCCCCTTTTTCGCCAGGAGAAATCACCATGCAATACAATCCAGTCAAGATGCAAGCCGTGGTCTGCCACGGCCCCAAAGATTACCGTCTCGAAACGGTGGCCCGCCCCACCCTCGGCCACAATGAAGTGCTGATCAAGATCGCCGCCTGCGGCATTTGCGCCAGCGATTGCAAGTGCCATAGCGGCGCGGCCATGTTCTGGGGCGGTCCCGGCCAGGCCTCCTGGGTCAAGCCGCCGGTGGTGCCCGGTCATGAATTTTTCGGCTATGTGGTCGAAGCGGGCCCGAACGGCGCCGAGCATTTCGGCGTGGCCGTGGGCGATCGGGTGATCGCCGAACAGATCGTGCCATGCGAGAAATGCCGCTTCTGCAAATCGGGCAAGTATTGGATGTGCGAAGTGCATAACATCTTCGGCTTTCAGCGCGAAGTGGCCGACGGCGGCATGTCAGACTACATGCGCTTGCCGCCCAACGCGGTGGTGCACAAGATCCCGACCGAACTGAGTCTGGAAGACGCGGCCATCATCGAGCCGATGGCGTGCGCGATCCACACCGTCAACCGCGCCGAAGTGCAGCTCGACGATGTGGTGGTGATCGCTGGCGCCGGCCCGCTGGGCCTGATGATGACCCAGATCGCGCGCCTGAAAACGCCGAAAAAGCTGGTGGTCATCGATCTGGTGCCCGAGCGCCTGGCGCTGGCGCGCGAGTTCGGCGCCGACGTCGTCATCAATCCCTTGCAGGAAGACGCGCTGGCCATCATCGGCCAGCTGACCGGCGGCTACGGTTGCGACGTGTACATCGAAACCACCGGCGCGCCGGCCGGCGTGACCCAGGGCCTGTCCCTGATCCGCAAGCTGGGCCGCTTTGTCGAATTTAGCGTGTTCGGCAAGGAAACCAGCGCCGACTGGTCGATCATCGGCGACCGCAAGGAACTCGACGTGCGCGGCGCCCATCTGGGCCCGTATTGCTACCCGGTCGCCATCGACCTGTTCGCGCGCGGCTTGATCACCTCCAAGGGCATCGTCACCCATTCCTTCCCGCTCGACCAGTTCGAGAGCGCTTTCGAATTGGCCAATTCGACCGATTCGATCAAGGTGCTGCTCATTCCTAGCGCCGGAGACGCGCCATGAACTATGTGATCGGGGTCGATATCGGCACCCAAAGCACCAAGGCGCTGCTGGTCGACACCAACGGCGCCATCGTGGCCCAGCACGCGATCGGCTACCAGGTCGACACCCCGCGCCCGCTGTGGGCCGAACAGTGGCCCGACGTCTGGTACCAGGCGGTGTTGGGCTGTATCGCGGCCGTGGTGGAACAGGGCCGGGTGCCGCCGGCCGAGATCAAGGCCGTTTGCGTGAGCAGCTTGTACGGCGGCTCCGGCATTGCGGTCGACGCCGCCATGCAGCCGCTCCATCCTTGCCTGATCTGGATGGACCGGCGCGCCACCGACGAAGTGCAATGGGTGCGCGACCATGTCGATATGGAGCGCTTGTACGACATCACCGGCAACGGGGTCGACAGCTATTACGGCTATACCAAGATGCTGTGGCTAAAGCACCAGCGGCCGGACCTGTGGCCGCGTATCGACCAATTTCTGCCGCCCAACAGCTATGTCAACTATCGCCTGTGCGGCGAAGTGGCGGTCGACCATAGTTCGGCCGGCAATATCGGCGGGGTGTACGACATGGCCGCGCGCGCCTGGTCGGGCGAGATGCTCGAACGCTTGGGCATTCCCTTGTCGATGATGCCGGCCCGGCTGGTCGATTCCGACGCGGTGGTGGGCCGCTTGCTGCCGGATCTGGCCGCGCGGCTCGGTCTCGAAGCGGGCACCGCCATCGTGGCCGGCGGGGTCGACGCGGCGGTGGCCACCCTGGCCGCCGGCGTGACCCGGCCCGGCCAGCAAGTGGCCATGATCGGCACCAGCATGTGCTGGGGTTATTTGAACCAGCGGGTGGATGCCCGCCACGGCTTGATCAGCATGCCCCACGTATATAACGGACAGGAAGATCTGTACGTGTTCGGCGGCGCCATCACGGCCGGCGCCTCGATCAGCTGGTTCCGCGACGCGTTTTGCCAGGCCGACCTGGACGCCGCCGAGCGCGACGGACGCGAAGTGCACGCGCTGATGGAAGAAAACGCGGCGCGGGTGCCGGCCGGCTCGGACGGGGTGCTGTTTTTGCCTTATTTGATGGGTGAACGCAGCCCGATCTGGGACCCCAAGGCCAACGGCGCCTTCCTGGGCCTGAGCCTGTACCACACGCGCCCCCATTTGTACCGGGCCGTGCTGGAAGGCTTGAGCTTCGCGTTGAAACACAATATCGACGCCGGCCGGCGCGGCGCCCAGTCGCTCGACGAAAAGCTGGTGGTGGTGGGCGGCGCGGCCCATTCCGACTTGTGGATGCAGATCATCGCCGACGTGACCGGGTATCCCGTGTATACCATCGCCGAAAACGTGGAAGCGGCCCTGGGCGCGGCCTTGCTGGCGGCGGCCGGCACCGCTCTGGTGACGCCCGAGCAAGTGCGGCAAGGCTGGGTCACCCTGGTGGCGCGCACCGAACCGGACCGGCAGCGGCACGCCTTGTATCAAACCCGCTTCGAGGTGTACCGCGACGCTTACCCGGCGCTCAAGCCGATCATGCATCGCTTGCAGGATTAACGCCGGCGCTTGGACTCGGCCTTGGCTTGGGCTTCGGCCTTGACCCGGGCTTCGGCCCCGGACTGGGCCTTGATCTGGGCCTGGATCTGGGCCGCGTTGAACTGGTCCTGGTTTTTGCCGGTGACGCCGCGGTAGAACTGCTGGATCTGCTGCATGTCGGCCTCGATGTCGCCCGTGGTGTGGAACATCTGGCCGATGCCGCCGGCCTTGCGCTGGTAATCGAGGTAGGCCAGGGCCACCGGCACCCGGGCGCCGTGGGCGATATGATAAAACCCCGTCTTCCAGTGGCTGACCTTGCCGCGCGTGCCTTCCGGCGCCACCACGATCACCAGCCGCGACTGGCGGCCGAAGGTGTCGACGGTGGCCTGCACCATATTGGCGGTGACGCTGCGTTGCACCGGAATGCCGCCCAGCCAGCGCGCCAACGGTCCCAGCGGCCAGCGGAACAGGCTCGCCTTGCCCATCCAATACACGCGCAGCCCGAGCGCGAAGCACAACATCATGGTGTAAGGAAAATCCCAATTGCTGGTGTGGGGCGCGGCGATCAGCACGTATTTCGGCTGATCGGGCGCGACGCCCTCGGTCTTCCAGCCCAGCAAGCGCAGCAACAGTAGCGACAGCCAGCGCATCGCCGTATTGACCACCGGTGTATCGAAAATCGTCTTATGCATGAGTAGGCCCAACAGAAGCCCGATCCAGAGGCGGCGCGCGGCGCGGGCGCGGATCAGGCACAATAGTGCGGAATAATTCCGGCCAGATAGTATTTTAATCCAGCAGCCGGTCGGACTCGGGGAGTCGAAGCGAAAAATGCGCGGGGCGAGGTCGGATTTTGACGATTTCGCAGTGCCAATAACGCGCTATTGGCCGAGAAAGCGGCGAAAGATGGACCGCGCCAGGTCATGTTGCAGCCGACCATCCCAAGTCCGACAGGCTGCCAGGGCAACTGCGTTCCGCAGAAAGTCAGCATGTCTTTGTCCTCCTCGCACAACGGTTTCAGCGTTTTACGCCACCGAAATTTTTCGCTGTACCTGTCGGCCCGCATCCTGGGCACCCTGGCGGTGCAAATGCAAAGCGTGGCCATCGGCTGGCAAGTGTACCAGCTGACGGGCAGCCTGTTCGACCTGGGCCTGATCGGCCTGGCGCAATTTGCCCCCTTTCTGCTGCTGATCCTGGTTGCCGGCCACGCCGCCGACCGCTATCGGCGACGCGCCATCATCACCCTGTGCATGGGCGTGCAGTTGCTGTGCGCGCTGGCTTTGCTGGGCTTTACCCTGGCCGGCATGACGGTGGTGTGGCCCGTGTTCGCGGTGCTGGTGCTGTTCGGCAGCGCGCGCGCCTTCATGATGCCGGCCACTCAAGCGGTGCTGGTGAACCTGGTGCCAACTGAACTGTTCAGCAAAGCGGTGGCGCTCAGCTCGTCGAGCTTTCATATCGCCGTGATCCTCGGCCCCACCCTGGGCGGCTTGCTGTATCTGGCCGGGCCGCAGGCGGTGTACCTGAGTTCGGCCTTGCTGCTGCTGGTGGCGCTGGTCTTGATGGGGCGCACCCGCAGCGCGCCGCAGACGCTGAACCGGGCCCCGGCCAGCTGGCACAGCGTGCTCGAGGGCTTGCGTTTCGTCCGGTCGCGCCCGATCATGCTGGGCGCCATGTCGCTCGACCTGTTCGCCGTCCTGTTCGGCGGCGCCAGCGCCCTGCTGCCGGCCTTGGCGCACGATGTGCTGCATACCGGACCGACCGGCCTGGGCCTGTTGCGCACCATGCCGGGCGCCGGCGCGGCCCTGTGCTCGGTGCTGCTGGCGTTTTTCCCCATCACGCGCCGGGTCGGGCTGTGGATGTTCGGCGGCGTGGCCCTGTTCGGCACGGCCAGCATGGCGCTGGGCGCCGCCACCAGCATGCCGGTGGCGCTGGCGGCGCTGTTTCTGATGGGCGTGGGCGACATGGTGAGCGTGTATGTGCGCCATCTGCTCATCCAGTTCGACACGCCGGACGCCATCCGCGGCCGGGTCAGCGCCGTCAACGCCGTGTTCATCGGCGCCTCCAACGAGCTGGGCGAATTTGAATCGGGCCTCAGCGCCGGCTGGCTCGGCCTGGCACCCGCGATCTGCTTCGGCGGCGCGGCCACCATCGCCGTCACCGGTCTGTGGGCTTACCTGTTTCCAGTGCTTTCACGCATGGACCGCTTTCCCCACCATGAAAAAGAACAGGCCGCCAAACTGGCCGCCCAGGCCGACGCGCTGTAAGCGCCGGCCGCGCGGCGCCACCGTAGTTTAAGATGGCGGCTGTCGAATTTGCCCGCATCCTGTCCGCTTCCCTTACCGGCCGTCACCATGTCCCTCCCTTTTCATCGTTTCATCCGCAGCCGCCCCCACCTGAGTCTGGGCATCGGCCTCGGCGTCGTGCTGGCGCCTTTTCTGCCCAGTTCCTGGGGCTTGCTCACGCGCATACTGACGGCTTGGGACGTGGGCGTGTGGTTCTACCTGTTGACCATGGCCTGGATGATGATGCGGGCCGACCACGACGACGTGCGCGCCCTCGCGGCCAGGCAAGATGAACGGGCCGCCATGGTGCTGGCCACGCTGTCGGTGGCCTCGCTGATGAGCTTGGCTGCCATTTTTTCCCAGCTCTCTTCCGTGCAAGACATGAGCGCCGACGAACGGGGCGCGCATTATGCGTTTACGGTGTTGACACTGACCGGTTCCTGGTTCCTGGTCGGCACCCTGTTTTGCTTTCACTACGCGCATCAATACTATCGCGCCGATCCCGCCCAGCGCCCGCTGTGCTTCCCGGACAAGATAGACAATCCCGATTATTGGGATTTCCTCTACTTTTCCTTCACCATTTCGGTGGCGGTGCAAACCTCGGATGTGGCGGTGCACAGCCACAAGATGCGCAAGATCGTGTTGGGCCAGTCGGTGCTGTGCTTTTTCTTCAATCTGGTGATCCTGGGCTTGTCGATCAATATCGCGGCCGGTCTGCTGCATGGCTGAGCCGGGGCGCCGGTAAGCGAAGCGGACGGGCATGGCGGCGGAAAAGGAGTAACATAGATTTGTGTGCAACACGTACGACATCAACGGCCGATGCGGCTTGACCGCACCCGCACTGTACACGGGCACTAGCCTGCGCGCGGCGACAGCGCCGCACCGACCGGGCGCTGACCGGCCGCTTGATTGGGTTTATTGATGAATAACCGGGAGTAAATATGCAAATTAATATCAATACCGACCGCACCATTGAAAACCGTGCCGGCCTGGACGAACATGTGCAATCCGTGGTCGAGGCGGCCATTCACCGTTTCAGCGAGCACATCACCCGGGTGGAAGTGCACCTGAGCGAGAACAATAGTCAAAAATCGGCCGACGGCGAAAACCGCTGCCTGATGGAAGCGCGCGTGACCGGCTATCAGCCGATTGCCGTGAGCGACCATAACGCCACCCTGCACCAAGCCATTTCCGGCGCCGCCGACAAGCTCAAGCGCGCCATCGACAGCGCCCTGGGCCGCTTGCACGACAGCAAACGGCATGTCAGCGGCAAAGCCGTCACGGCCGAACTGGCCGCCAGCGATAGCGGCGAAACCAGCGACACCAGCCAATAAGTAAGCGGCGGCGACCGGTCCGGCGCCAGGCGCGGATCGGTCGCCGCCGTGGCGGGCAACGCGGCCCGACCACCGGCCCCGGTCACTCCGCGAGTGGCGCTTCGCCCTCGGCTTCACCTTTCCCCAACTGCTCACCAGCTCGCCTGCACAACTCGCCTGTACAACTTGCCTGTACAACTCGCCTGCGCGGCGCGCACGCGGCCCCGCGCCCGATCGGGCATCCCGGCCCGTCGCGGAAGGCACCGAACCAATACTTTTTCTGCAACATGATGAACCGATCAGCATTGCCGCGCGATGTGTGGCAAATCCACCAGCGCTTTGTGTGATCGACGCCGCGCGCACCCGCTTCATATTTCGCCATGGCATCGTATGCGCTATCATGAAAGCGGCGCCCTGCCCGCTCAGCAGTGCCGCACTATGAAAGCTCATTGTGGAATACATCAGCACCTTCGGCGCATCGACTTACCGCATCGGCGATCTGCACCTGTTTCGCGATTCACCGAATCCGCTGGTCGCCAGTTTGCTTGGGCTGTGCCCGGTACTGCGCCTGCGGGCGGAGCAAGCTTTGGCCGATGGCAAGCGTGCCCGGCTGTACATCGTGCTGAGCGGCGCGCTGGCGGTCGCCGCCGATACCCGCGCCGGCATGTCCGACCGGACCGTGAGCAAAGTCTTGCCGGGCGAAAGCGTGGGCGAGCAATCGGTGCTCGATGAAGAAAGCAATCTGTCGGCCATCTTCGCCTTGGAGCAAACCGATCTGCTGGTGATCGAGGCCGACCTGGTGTGGCGCCTGATCGATGAGTCGAGCGGGCTGGCGCGCAATCTGCTGCGCTTGCTGTCCTTTCGCATCCGCGCCGCCAACGCCCAGTTGCGGCGGCGCCAGAAGCTGGGCGAATTCTATCGTCAACTGTCCATGGTCGATGGCTTGACCGGTCTGTATAACCGCTCCTGGATGAATGACGTGCTGCCCAATATGGTCGCTTCGGCGCACGCTGGACGGGCGCCGCTGGCGCTCATCATGATCGACCTCGACCATTTCAAGCGCTTTAACGACCGCCACGGCCACCCGGCCGGCGACCAGGCCCTGCGCGCCGCCGCCCAAGTGCTCAGCGCGGCTCTGCGGCCGACCGATTTCGCGGTGCGTTACGGCGGCGAGGAAATGATGGTGATTTTGCCCGACACCAGCGAACAGGTGGCGGCGCTGGTGGCCGAGCGCCTGTGCGAGCGGCTCAGGCTAGCCGAGGTGCTGGAGGACGAGCAGCCGCTGCCCCATATCACCGCCTCGTTCGGCGTGGCCAGCCTGCTCACCGATCAGGACGAGCAAGGCTTGATCGCGGCCGCCGACGCGGCCCTGTACCGCGCCAAGGACGGCGGCCGCGACCGCGTGGCCCTGTAAGGGCCGCGCCGGCCGGGTCGCCGGACGGCTTACTGCATGAACCAGCCGTGGCTGACCACGATCGATTGGCCCGTCAGCGCATTGCTGGGGAAGGCGGCCAAAAACAGCGCGGTCTGGGCCACGTCGTCAACCGTGGTGAACTCGCCATCGACGGTTTCCTTGAGCATCACCTTCTTGATCACGTCGTCTTCGCTGATGCCCAGCGCCTTGGCTTGCTCGGGAATTTGCTTTTCCACCAGCGGGGTGCGCACAAAACCGGGGCAAATCACATTGGCGCGCACGCCATGGGCCGCGCCTTCCTTGGCCACCACCTTGCACAAGCCGATCAGGCCGTGCTTGGCCGCCACATAAGGCGCCTTGAGCACGGACGCTTCTTTCGAATGCACCGAGCCCATGTAGATCACGCTGCCGCCGCGGCCCTGGGTGTACATCAATTTCAGGCAGGCGCGGGTGGTGAGGAAGGCGCCATCGAGATGGATCGCCAACATTTTTTTCCAGTTGGCGAAATCATAGGTGTCGACCGGCGCCACGATCTGGATGCCGGCGTTCGAGACCAGAATGTCGACCCCGCCGTACGCGCTGGCCACCGCGGCGATGCCGGCTTCCACTTCCGCTTCGCTGGTGACATCCATGGCCACCGCCATGGCGCGCTTGCCGCTGGCGTCGAATTCGCGGGCGACCGCTTGCGCCGCTTCGAGGTTCAGATCGGCGATCACCACCTTGGCGCCGTTGTCGAAAAAGACTTTGGCGATGTTTTTACCGATACCGCTGGCCGCGCCTGTGACGACGGCGACTTTATCTTGCAAGTTCATGAGGAAATTCCTTGTGTGTCGTGATGTTTGGCAGTGAGAAAATCAAAAATGGCCGGACTTTGCGCCATGGTGGGCAGGGCCAGCACTTCCGGATGGCTGAGGGTGGTCTCGGCATCGTTGTAACCGGCCCGCCAGTGATCTTCCATGGTACGGCGCGAAAACTCGAAGTCCTTGATCTGGCCCTCGTAGTTGGGCGAACGGTACACCAGCTGGACGATGTTGTAGAGCGCTTGATCGGACGCTTCGGCCAGCAGCTTCGCTTGCGGCGTGGCGGCCAGCTCGGGCGGCATCTGGGCCAGCAACTCGTTGAACGCCATGCGCAGCTTTTCCATCTTGCGAAAGCTGTCGGTGGCGGCCCGGGTGCGGCTCGAGTACTGCACTTCCTTCATGCGCACCGCCACCCCGGCCAAGTCGCGCGGCAAGCTGCCGGCGGCGCTCCACAAATCGACTTGCAGCACCAGCGTGTCGAGCCCGGAACGGGCCGACAGCACCCAGTCCAGCGGCGTGTTCGACACCATCCCGCCGTCCCAGTAAAACTCGCCGTCGATTTCCACCGCGTCGAAGCCGGGCGGCAAGGCGCCGCTGGCCATGATGTGTTCGGGACGGATGATGTCGCTGGCATTGTCGAAGTAAGCGAAGTTACCGGTACGCACATTGACGGCGCCCACGCTCAGCCGCATTTCCTGGGCGTTGATGCGGTCGAAATCGACCAGCCGCTCCAGCGTGGCGCGCAGCGGCGTGGTGTCGTAGTAACTGGTGGCGGTGCCGCCGCCCAGGCTCAGGTAGGGCGGCGGCATGCGCGGCTCGAAAAAGCCGGGCACCCCGCGCAGCATGACGCGCCCGGCCGCCATCTGGTTGGCCAGCGCGCGCGCGCTGTCCGTCAAGTGCAGGCCGGACCAGAAGTCGCTCAAGCCGCCGTCGGCGGGGTCGCTCACCAATTCCCAAAAGCTGCGCAGGCGCGCGACCCGGTCTTGGCGCGCGTTGCCGGCGATGATGGCGCTGTTGATGGCGCCGATCGAGATGCCGGCCACCCAGGTCGGCTCGACCCCCGCCTCCAGCAGCCGCTGGTAGACGCCGGCCTGGTAGGCGCCCAGCGCGCCGCCGCCCTGCAACAGCAAGGCGATGCTTTGGAACGGGCCGGCGCACGGTTTGGCCGGCTCGGGCGCGGCATTGGCGCTGCCGGCGCCATGGCGCCAGCTTTCGGGATGGTCGTTATTCACGTTCGGGCACCGGGACGTTAAAGCCGTTGAGAGTGGTCGACACCATGGCGTACAGCCCGACCAGATAGATTAATTCATTCAAGCCGTGCTGGCCGAAGGTGGACAGGGCCAGCCGGTACAGCGGCTCCGGCAGCACGCCGCCACGGCTGAGCGAATAAGCCAGGTCGAAAGCGATGCTCTCTTCCGGGTTCAAATCGTTCGGCTTGAGCTCGGCCACCAGGGTGGCCAGGCGCTCGGGCGCCATGCCGTCGTGCTCGGCGACCGCGATGTGGGCGTAGATTTCGTAGGCCGCGTCGAAACGGGCCCCCACCACCAGAATGGCGATTTGGCGCACATTGTCGGGCAAGGTGGCGTTGGCGGTCATGGCCAGGGTCAAATCCCAGATCGCCTTGCCAATACCGGGCTCGTGCAGCCAGGGATTCCATGGCCCCATCAGGGCGCCATCGGCCCGTTCGGCCTTGAAGGCATTGAAATTGCTGGCGATGCCGCTGCGCATGGCGTCGTACAAGGGGCGTTGTTCGGCGCTCAGTTCGGCCGGTGGAATGAGGGGGAGACGCATGGTGAGTCCTTTATCATGAGATGAGGGGATCTTACTAGGCATCAACGTTTCCTGCTGCCGGACCGCGAGTCCGCCGCAAGCAATGATGATGTGGGCAGATTGTCGCATGTACCACGTTTTTGCAGCGTTCGCTTAGCGCCAAGCGGACTGCGAGGGGCGCGCGCCGGCTTATCGGACCGCGAACGGGGCCCGATCGGGCGCCTTTTAAGCCATTGCGGCGCGGCGGCTGGCGCCCGCCCCGCTCGGTTCGAGGGCGCTAGGCGGCGCCAGGCAAGGCGCCAGACGAGGCGCTACCTTGCGCGCCCTGGCGCCGGGCGGCGGCGAAGTCGTCATAGCCTTTTTGAACCAGATCATAGGTCTTGTCGATATTGGCGGCCACCTCGCCGGACAGCACTTTCAAGCCGTCCAGGATTGCGCGCGCTTCTTTGAAGCCGGTTTCGGCGCCGCCCTTTACCGTGTCGAGAAACTTATTCAGAAGCACATCCTCATCCTCGCCGGGGTGCTGCTGCTTGAATGCGTCGTAAAATGCGGTCGACAGCGATACAATGCGGCTCGCCGTGCCTTCCGGCGTGTTGTCCAAGCTGCTGGCCTTGTCGATCGCGTCCGGGCCCAATTGCGCTTGCAGCGCTTCGTTGATGCCGGTCAGCGCGGTCTTGAACAGCAGCGCCAGCGGCGCGTTTTCAGCCTGGATCGATACCGTCAGCGACGATTGCAAGATGGCGGTGTTCAGTTGCTGGCGGGCCTGGGCGGCCGGCGACAACTCGGCCGCGCCATCCTGGGCTTTGACGGCGCCGCTGGCGGCCGGCTGGGCCGCGGCGGGCGGGGAAGTGAGGGCGATGGACATATTGTGCTCCTTGACGGTGAGGGGGCGATGGGCCGCCTGACTAGTTATATCGGCAACAAATACTTAAACTGAAGCGAATCGACCATGAGCAGTCCTACCTTTCTGTGGCACGACTATGAAACCTTTGGCGTGCAGCCGCGCCGCGACCGCCCGGCCCAGTTTGCCGCGATCCGGACCGACGCGCAATTGAACGAGGTCGGCGAGCCGATCATGCTGTATTGCCAACCCGCGTCGGATTTCTTGCCCGATCCGCAATCGTGCCTGATCACCGGCATCACGCCCCAGCAATGCCTGCGGCAAGGGGTGCCGGAACACCGTTTCGCCGCCGTCATCGAGCAAGCGTTTTCCCAGCCCGGCACCATCGGGGTCGGCTACAACACGATACGCTTTGACGATGAAGTGACCCGTTTCCTGTTCTGGCGCAATCTGATCGATCCTTACGCGCGCGAGTGGCAAAACCAGTGCGGCCGCTGGGACATCCTGGACGTGGTGCGCATGACGTACGCGCTGCGCCCGGAAGGCATCGTCTGGCCGACGCGGGAAGACGGGCGGCCCAGCTTCCGGCTGGAACATTTAACGGCGGCCAACGGCCTGGCCCACGCCGCCGCCCATGACGCGCTGTCGGACGTGCGCGCCACGATCGCGCTGGCGCGCCTGATCCGCGACAAACAGCCGAAATTGTTCGATTTTTGCCTGGCACTGCGCAAGAAGGAGCGTGTCGCCGCCGAGATCGGCATGCATCTGGCGCCGGCCGAGCGGGCGCCCTTCCTGCACATCTCGGGCATGTTTCCGGCCGAACGGGGCTGCATGGCCCTGGTGTGGCCGCTGGCCACTCATCCCACCAATAAGAATGAAGTGCTGGTCTGGGATTGCAGCCACGATCCGGCCGAACTGTTCACCCTGGACGCGGCCACCATCCGCACCCGCATGTTTACACGCAGCGACGCGCTGCCCGAGGGCATGACACGCTTGCCGGTGAAAAGTATTCACCTCAACAAGTCGCCCATGTTGGTGGCCAACATGAAAACCTTGAGCGCGGACCAGGCCGCGCGCTGGTCGCTGGATCTGGAAGTCGGGCGCGGCCACGCCGCCCGCGCGGCGGCCGGTCCCGACATGGCGGCCATCTGGGCCGAGGTGTTCGCGCGCCAGGGCGAACCGGAGACGCCCGACGTGGACGAGGATTTATATGGCGGCTTCATCGGCAACGACGACCGCCGCCGGCTCGACGCGCTGCGCCGGGATACGCCGCAGCAGCTGGCGGCGGCGCGGCCCGGGTTCAGCGACGAGCGGCTGGAAGAGTTATTGTTTCGCTACCGTGCCCGCAACTTTCCGGACAGTTTGAGCCAGGAGGAAGCGGCGCGCTGGGAAGCGCATCGGGCGGCGCGCCTGTTCGACGGCCGCCATGGCGCGCGCACCGTCGAGTTGCTGTTTGGCGAGATCGACCAATTGTCGGAACACGCCGACGAACGCGGCGAAGCGATCCTGGGCGCGCTGTACGACTATGCCGAGGCGATCGCCCCGGCCCGTCGCTAAGACCAGGCCGGCGCGCCCGGCGCGGCGCGGTTTATGCCGGCAGCGCCCGGTGCACATTGATGGCCTCGCGCGTCTCGTGCGCGACCCGGCGGGCGGCGGCGGCGAAATCCTCGCCCGGCTCGGGCGCCGCGTACAGGATGGCGCGCGAAGAATTGATCATCATGCCGACCCCGCCGGCGCTCTGGCCGGCCCGCACGGTGGCGGCGATATCGCCACCCTGGGCCCCGATGCCCGGCACCAGCAGCGGCATCTGGCCCACCAGCGCCCGCACCTGCGCCAGCTCATCGGGGAAGGTGGCGCCCACCACCAGCGCGCACTGGCCGTTGCGGTTCCATTGTTCGGCCACCAGGCGCGCCACATGCTGGTACAGGGGGCGGCCTTCGGTGTGCAAAAATTGCAGGTCGGAGCCGCCTGGATTGGAGGTGCGGCACAGCACGATCACGCCGCGCTCGGCCCATTCCATGTAGGGCGCGATCGAATCGCCGCCCATATAAGGATTGACGGTGACGGCATCGGCGCCGTAACGCTCGAACGCCTCGCGCGCATACTGGGTGGCGGTGGCGCCGATGTCGCCCCGTTTGGCGTCCAAAATGATGGGAATGGCGGGGTGACGTTCGCGCAGGTAAGCGCAAATGGCTTCGAGCTGACGCTCGGCGCCCAGCGCGGCGAAATAAGCGATTTGCGGCTTGAACGCACAAGCCAGGTCGGCCGTGGCATCGATGATGGCGGTGCAAAAGGTGGTGATCGCGTCGGGCGCGTCGCGCAGATGGGGCGGCAGCTTGGCCAGGTCGGGATCGAGCCCCACACATAACAGGGAGTCGTTGGCGGTCCAGGCGGCGGACAGCTTGTCGATGAAATTCACGGCAGGCCTCAAATGGTCGGTTGCAAACCCCGCATTGTAGCGCCCCGCGGCCCCGCGCCGGCAAAAGCGCGCACCCGCGCACCGCTCACAAAGCCGGTTTTATCGCGTTGGGGTATATTCCGCACTGCCGACATGGACATTTACGGGACCCACATCATGCAACGACTTCGCAATCACTTGGCCGGCTGGCTACGCTTGGCGCTGACCGCCGGCTTGCTGGCCGTCTTTTTATCGGGCTGCGGCTACAATCAATTTCAAAGCAAGGATGAAGCCACCAAGGCGGCCTGGGGCGAGGTGGTGAATCAGTACCAGCGCCGCGCCGACTTGATCCCCAACCTGGTCAACACCGTGAAAGGTTATGCCGCGCACGAGCGCGACACGTTGGAAGCGGTCACGCGCGCGCGCGCCGCCGCCACCAGCTTTCACATCACGCCCGAGGTACTGAATAATCCGGCCGCCTTTCAAAAGTTTCAGCAGGTACAGGGCGAGTTGTCCTCGGCCCTGTCGCGTCTGATGGCGGTGTCGGAAAAATACCCCGACTTGAAGGCCGACACCAGCTTTCGCGATTTGCAGTCGCAACTCGAAGGCACGGAAAACCGTATCACGGTGGCGCGCCAGCGCTACATCGGCTCGGTGCAGGAATACAATGTGCTGGCGCGCAGTTTCCCCAGCAATTTGACGGCGATGATCTTCGGCTATCAGGTCAAGCCCTCGTTTACGGTCGAGAACGAAAAAGCGATCTCCACCGCGCCCACCGTCAACTTCGGGAAATAAGTCATGCGCGCCCTCGGCTTCCTGCGCCGCGCCGCGCTGGCCGTGGTCTTGCTGTCGGCGACGGCGGCAAGCCAGGCCCAGGCACTGGTGGCGGTGCCGCCCCTGAGCGGCCACTTGAACGATGTGGCCGGCATGCTGAACGCGCAACAGCGTGGCGCGCTGGAAGGCGTGCTAAGCGATTACGAGCAAAAGACGGGCAGCCAGATCGCCATCTTGCTGGTGCCGAGCACGGCACCGGAAGCGATCGAACAATATGCGATCCGGGTCGCGGACGCCTGGAAACTGGGGCGCAAAGGGGTGGACGACGGCGTGCTGCTGCTGGTGGCCAAGGACAATCCGCCCGCGCTGCGCCGGCTGCGCATCGAAGCGGGGCGCGGCGTGCAGGGCGTGCTCACTGATGCGCAATCGAAACGCGTGCTGCAAGATGTGATCGCCCCTCATTTCCGGCAAAACGATTATTACGGCGGCTTGGTGGCGGGGGTGGGCGCCGTGGCCACCCTGCTCAACGAGGAACGTTTTCCGGCCCCGCCAGCGGGGCCGCCAGCGGCCCGCCAGGCCCAGCCGGGCGGCGCTGAACAAGGCGGCGGCTGGCTGCTGCCCCTGGCGTTTGGCGGCGCCTTGTTGTTCATTATGGCCAGCCGCTCGCGCCGGCGCGGCCGTGTGCACGGCGCTAACTGGACGCGCGACGCGGCCGGGGTCATGGTGGGGATGGCCGTCAATAATGTGTTGAGTGGACGCGGCGGTGGCTTCGGCGGCGGTGGCGGCGGTTTCGGCGGCGGCGGCGGCTTCAGCGGCGGCGGCGGCAGTTTCGACGGCGGCGGCGCCTCGGGAGACTGGTGATGGCGCACGCTTCCCACTCCTGGCCGCAACGCTGCCGGCGCGCTTTCAAACATTGGATCAGCAGCACGGCCGTCGGCCGCAAGGCGTTTCCATCGGCCACCTTGAAAGCCATCGCCGACGCCATCGGCCAAGGCGAGCGCTTACACCGGGCCGAAGTGCGGCTGGTGGTGGAAACGGGGTTGCCGGTGGTCTCGGTATGGCACGGCATGAGCGACCGCGAACGGGCCCGCGACTTGTTCGCGCAATATGGAGTCTGGGACACGGAAGACAATTGCGGCGTGCTGATCTACATCAACCTGGCTGACCGGCAAGTCGAGATCGTTGCCGACCGCAACGTTGGACGCCGTATCGCGCCGGAGCAGTGGCAAGCGGTATGCCGTGCCATGACGCAAGGCTATGCTGCGGGGAATTACCACGACAGCACGATCGGGGCCATCGGCGCGTTGAACACGCTGCTGGAACAGCACTTTCCGGCCGAGGGAGACCGTCCGAATCAATTGCCCAACGACGCCATCATTCTCTAGTCCGGCAACAGCCGGCCAGGACCACGCGTGGTCGCGCATCGTCCGGCCGCGTTCGCCAGCGGCCTCACATCGAAAGGAAGCCCATGAAACTCGCCCGGCAAGTGGCCATTGTTACCGGCGCAACGCAAGGCATTGGCCTGGCCTGCGCCCGGCGTCTGGTACAAGACGGCGCCAGCGTGATGCTGGTCGATATAAAAGCGGAAGGCATGCACGCCGCCGCCGCGCTGGGCGAGAAGGCGCGTTTCTTCGCGGCCGATGTCAGCCAGAAGAGCGAAGTCGAGGCCATGCTGGCGGCCACCCTGGCCGACTTCGGGCGGGTCGATATCTTGATCAATAATGCCGGCGTGACCCATGCGGCCGACTTCCTGGACCTGACGGAAGACGATTTCGACCGTGTAGTGCGGATTAACCTGAAATCGATGTTCTTGTGCGGCCAGGCGGCCGCGCGCGAAATGGTCAAACAGGGACGCGGCTGCATCATCAACATGTCCAGCGTCAACGCCGAGCTGGCCATTCCGAACCAGGTGCCGTATGTGGTGTCCAAGGGTGGCATCAATCAGTTGACCAAGGTGATGGCGCTCAATCTGGCCCCGCATGGGGTGCGCGTCAATGGCATCGGCCCGGGCACCATCTTGACCGAACTGGCCAAGCAAGCAGTGCTGTCCAGCCCCGAGGCGCGCCACACCATTTTGTCGCGCACGCCATTGGGCCGCTGCGGCGAACCGGAGGAAGTGGCATCCATCGCCGCGTTCCTGGCCAGTGACGACGCCAGTTATATGACGGGACAGACCTTGTATGTGGATGGCGGCCGCATGGCGCTCAACTATACGGTGCCCGTCAAAGAGTGAGATCTTGCTGCACTGCGGCAGACATATGATTGGCTGATAACGGGTATCTGAAATGGCAATTAGACAGACATATGGCCATACGGCATTATAGAACTGTCTCCACTATTCTCCTCCAAGAAAATAGTTTTAAGCCCGCTTTCACCAGCGGGCTTTTTTTTCGGATTTTTTCCGCTCGGTCGCTCGCGTGGGCCGTCGGCCCCGCATGCCAGGCATTTTTGCTTACTGCCACCAATCAAGAATACGCGGAGCGGGACATGGTATCGTGGCGTTTTTCGTTGCCAAGTTCCGCCATGCGCCTCGCCTACGCTTTGTTTATTTCTGATCAGTATAAAAAGTTACGTTATCGCAGCGCTTTGCTGCTGTACGCCGCCATTGTCGTGCTGGGATCGGTTCCCGGAGCGCGCGCCGATGTCGGCCAGTATGCCTCCGGCATCTTGCTGCACTCTTGCGCTTATAGCGTGCTCACCTTCCTGGTGTTTAGCGGCAGCGCGGGGACGCCCGGCCAGCGCGCGCTCAAAGCGATCGCGACGATTGCTTTGATGGGCGCGGGCGATGAGATCAACCAGAGTTTTTTGACGTATAGACACGGTTCGATCATGGATTGGCTGATCGACATGAACGCGGCCGTCCTCACTGCATTGCTGTGCCGCGCCCTGTGGCCCACGCTGCAACGCCGCCTGGCATCGTAAAGGCAAAGGCGAGGCAACCGGCGCCGCGGCGCGGCGCACGCCGGCTAATCGGAGCTGGCGCTGTCTTTCTTGTCAAATTCCAATTGACCCTGGCGGTGATTGCAGCGCATGCCAATGCGCCGCAATATCGCCTTGGTTTGCCGCCGGCTACTGGCGTTGGCGGCCACGCCGCTGGCACGACCCACGTTCTGCTTTACTTCCATCATTTGTTCCAATTTCGCCAGCCTGACCAAGGCATGCAACGCTTGAGAAAAAATATATTGCTGGCGCACATCTGATAGGTCGCCATAAGTGGCGGTCGTTAAATCTTGTATGGTTTGCGCGGTGGACAATGTGTGCATTTTGATTCCTAAGATTTCTAATGGACAAACATATTGACTAAAATCGGATTGCCGTGAAGAAGCAATCTTGTTCCGATGCATGCAATTCCCTTGCAGGATAAAAGAAATGCCTCCGGAACTATGTTTATACCAAGCTCGACAATATGTGCGCTTGATCTATCTCAACGCAAAATAACAATCGCGCAACATCCATCGATCCAGGCGCTCTTACTAAAGTAGCGGCTAAGTAAGCGCCAGGGGCGTGCATGGATTTGCGCAAATTGCAGCGAATAACAAGATAAAAAAGACCGTTTAACTTCCCAAAGGAATTAGCCGATTTTACTCGTCAATTCCGGATACCCATTCGCTTTAAGGAGATTATGATGACCGCAAAAAAATATAATGTCTTACTCGCCGGATTGATGTGTATAGGTCTGGGCGCATGCAGCAGCACCGGCACGATGGATGGCTCTGGCACCAGTTCGTACGGCAACACCGGTGCGGGAACGGCGCTCCCGGGCGATGCCACCGATTCCGGCACGGCCAGCACCGGTACGTACACGAGAGGCGCGTCTAGAGGTGGCAGCTCCGGTGCTTCCGGCAGTGCCGGCGACACATCGGGCTCGAGCGGCGGCATGTCCGGCTCGAGCGGCGCGTCCGGCTCCGGTAGCGGCATGTCGGGCTCGGGCGGCACTTCCGGCTCCGGTAGCGGCATGTCGGGCTCGGGCGGCACTTCCGGCTCTGGCGGTACATCAAGCGGCTCTGGTGGTACATCAAGCGGCTCTGGTGGTACATCAAGCGGCTCTGGCGCTACATCAAGCTCTGGCGCTTCCGGTTCCGGTGGAGCTTCCGGCTCAGGAGGCTCCTCTAGCACGGGTGATACTGGCTCCAGCGGCATGTCCGGTTCCAGTGGTTCCAGTGGCACATCGGGCAGCGGTGGCAGCGGCATGTCTGGCTCTGGCATGTCGCCCGAAACCGGCAGCACGGATTCGAGCGCTACGCCCGGTTCGACATCGTCGGGAACGGCAACCCCCGGTTCCAGCGGCACCATGACGCAGCCGCACCCGCATACCGGGACCGGGACCGGAACCGGAACCGGAACCGGGTCAAGCACCACGACGCCTGGCGCCACCATACCGCCGGCCACTTCCGGAACGGGCCAACGTTAAGCAAGCTGAACGTCAGATCAAGGCACGCTGGCGTTCGCTTGCCGTAACGCCAGCATCGTGCACCGTGGGCGGTTCACGTTGTACCTCGACGGGCCTTTAACTCAAAAGGCGCGGGATCGAATTATCAAATGATAACAATAGGTGCGCGCGTCGGCTAGCACCAGTTCACTTATCACCACCACGTGGAATTTTTCAAACGGAAACTAAGTTAATCTTTCGCTCATAGAAAATCACATACCTATCGTGCAAATGAAGCATGCTTATCGATGCCGCATCGACGTTAATATTTAGGAAATAAAGGCCAACCTAGCGCCGCTAGAATAATATATATTCCAAACTGATATAACTCGATAAACTTCCTGTTCCCAGGCCCGGCCCCGCCTTCAGCGAGCGGCACACTTATCTTGCGCTAGCACGCTAGAGCATTGGGCCATTTGGCAAAAAGCTAGCGCACATTCTCGCCGGCGACTTTCATTTCCCATCGCCAGGCATGGTCGATGATTTGGTCGAGATCGGCAAACCTGGGCGCCCAACCCAGCACCGATTTCGCTTGTGACGAGTCGGCCACCAGGGAGGGCGGGTCGCCCGGGCGGCGCGCGCCATACACGGTCTTGATCGGACGCCCCGTCACGCGCTGGGCTGCCGCGATCACTTGGCTTATCGAATAGCCGTTGCCATTGCCCAAGTTAAAACGCGCGCTGGCGCCTCCTTCCAACAAGCGTTTCAGCGCCAACAGATGCGCCTCGCACAAATCGACCACATGCACATAGTCGCGCAAGCAGGTGCCGTCCGGCGTCGCATAGTCGCGGCCGTAGACCGTGATCGCCTCGCGCCGGCCTGAGGCCGCTTGCAAGACGAGCGGAATGAGATGGGTTTCCGGGTCGTGCCGTTCGCCCAGCTCGGTTTGCTCGTCGGCGCCGGCCGCATTGAAATAGCGCAGACACACCGAGCGCATGCCATAAGCGCTGTCGAAGTCGTCAAGAATTTGCTCCACCATCCACTTCGATCGGCCATATGGATTGATCGGCAGCTTGGGGTGATTTTCATCGATCGGCACGTACTGCGGATCGCCAAAAATGGCGGCCGTGGAAGAAAAAATAAATTTGTTCACGTCATGCCTGAGCATTGCCTCAAGCAGCCGGACGGTGTTACCGACATTGTTGTCATAGTATTTGCCCGGCTCCAGCACCGATTCGCCCACTTGAATGAAGCTGGCAAAATGCATCACGGCGGCGATGGGAAACGCTTGAAGCAGCACGGCAAGCGCGCTGGCGTCGCCCAGGTCGCACTGGATCAGTCGCGCTGTACCGACGGCGTCACGCTTACCTTGCGACAGATTATCGAGCACGATGGGCACAAAACCCGCGCGATCGAGACATTTCACCATATGCGAACCGATGTAACCGGCGCCCCCGACCACTAGAATGTGCGGCTTCATGTGCCTCCCTGATGCATTGTTGATCTGTCGGCCGGCGTGACGCCGGCCTGTGACTGGCTACTCGGCCAGCGCGTTTTGTTGCAGCTGGGGGCCAACGGTGCCCAGCCCTTCGGCCGCCTTTTTGCCGGCGATGAAAGCGTGGTCCGAGTTGTAGTATTCCCACTCGCTGTAACGTCCGGCCAGCACAATGTCGTGTCCAGCCAGCCAGGCTTTCACCAGTGCCACGTTGCGCGCGCGCGCGTGGTCGTACACCACATATGCGTACGGCATGTCGACCAGATTGCTCACCAAGACCTTGTCATCGGAACGCAACATGCCGACTTTGATGCAATCGTCCACGCAACGCGCGATCAGTGCCTCACCGTCCAGCGGCAGTGGTTTCCACGGCGAGTAACTAATTTCGCAGGTCAGACCGAAGCCGCCCGGCGCGTTGTTGTGGGGGCTGGCATTGCCCTGCACGAAAATGCGATGAAAGATCGTATCTTCCGGGTAGTAAATCCAGTGTTTATCGGTGAGATGCTCGCGCCCGATACCGAGATTGACGCAGCGCACCGAAATATGGCGCAAGGCGCGCGCGGCCTCCCGCACCTGGTCCGGCGCCTGAACACCGATCAGCTTGATCAATTCCGGTAGCGGCATGGTGCTGATCAAATGCTGGTAGCGGAAACGGCGGCCATCGGCCAGCGCCAGCACATGCTGGCGCGGCAACAACTCCACCACGTCCGCATTGAGTTCCAGTTGACCTTGGATGTGCGGTAAAAAACCGTTCATCAAGGCTTGAAATCCACCGGTCAACGGGTAGCCGAAGCGGGCGTTCGGCCCCACCGGCTTCGCGACCGGCTCCAGCGCGCCTTCAATGATTTCGTCCAGATTGGGCAGCGGCACCCTGCCGCCCAGCCAGGACGTTTCCATTTCACTCAGGGGCACCGTCCACAACTTCTTGTTGTAGGGGATGGCGAAATGCTTGGCAATGCCGGCGCCCCACACGCGATGGATGAATTGCTCGAAATTGTTTGGCGCCGCGCCGCTCTGACCGTTCGTCTGGGCCAGGTCGATCCCGCCGTCGGCGCAACAGTCGGGCACCGACCCGGACGCGCCGCAGGCGTCGGCTTGGGGCGTATTGGCCGCGGCGCCGCCGGCGCAGGCGCCGGGCGCCTCGCCATAGCGGGCCGCGATGGCGCCCACGACGCACTCTTTGATCACTGTCGGCGGCAAACCATACAAGGCGCCCTGAAATGGATAACGCGTATAAACCTGCTTGCTATACACCCAGGCTTCGCGGTTTTGCCAATGGATATTCGATCCTAGCAATACGCGGTACATATTCAAGACATCGGGATCGGTGGAAAACATGATGTGGCCGGCGTGGTCGAAGGTAAAACCTTGCGCGCTCACGGAACGGCACCAGCCACCCACGCTGGCGTTGCGCTCCAGTAGCAAGGTGTCGGGACCCAGGTGGTACGCCGCGCTCAGGCCGGTTGGACCGGCCCCCACAATGGCGCAATGAACCGGCTGCATGGCACCGGGCGTACGCAATGGATTGACCTTGGGGCTGGCCACGGCCGGCGCGGCGGCATCGTCGTCAAGCGGTCCGCGGGCGGCCAAGGTGGACTGCCCGCGCGGGATCGTGCTCTCCAGCAGCTGGTGCATCTGCCCGGCCGTCACGTCCCAGGAGGTGGCCGAGACCACTTGGCGCATGCGCGCCACCATCGCGGCCAAGGCTTGCGGCGTGGCCGCCAGCGCGGCTTCGCAGGCGCGGATAAATGCCGCGCTGTCGTGCGCGACGGCCACAATGTCGCCATACGGGATGCTGACATCGGCGATATCGGTGCTCACGATGGGCAGCTCGGCCGCCATGTACTCCAGCACCTTGGTGGGGCTGATGAAACGGGTCGCCTCGTTGCGCGCGAAGGGCAGCAGGCACACCTGCCAGCCAGCCAGGAACAAGGGCAGACTGGCATAACTTTGCTGTCCCAGAAAATGGATGTTGGGGCGCTGCGGCAGGCTGGCGGGCTCGATTTTGACCACCGGCCCCACCAGCACGATATGCCAATCCGGATGGGCATCGGCCAGCGCCGCGATCAAGTCGGCATCGAACCGTTCATCGATCACGCCGTAGTAGCCCAGGCGCGGGTGGCCAATGGCTTGCATGGCGGGATGGCCCCAGCCACGCTGCAAGGCTTGCTCGAAATGGGCCACGTCCACACTGCTGGCAAAACAATGGGTATTCGGATGCCGCGCGCGCTTGGCCTTATACAGGCTGGGCCCGCCGGCGAACACCAGATCGGCGCGCGCCAGCAGTGCCGTTTCCCGTTGCAGCAGCTGCTTGGGAGGATTTTTAAAGGCCGCTAATTCATCCATGCAGTCATAGACGACCAGGTGCGCATGCAACTGCTGCAATAAAGGCAAGGCCATGGGCGTGTAAAACCAGACCAGGGGATCGTCGGCCGGGGTGATTTGCTTGAGTAAGGGTTGCAATTCGGCCAGTTGGTCGTCGTGAAAACCGGCCGCCTGCACCGGGGTGTGCGGCTGGCATACCGTCACGTTCTCGGCCGGCGACGACAATTTGAGCTCGCTGGGCGCCGGGTGCCACATCGGTTCCTCGACAAACATCACGTGGTAATGGCGAGCCAGGCGCGTTAGCAGTTGCTGCGGCCTTTGATAGACAAAGTCCCAACGCAGATGAGAAAAAACGATAATGGTTTTCATGTCAGCTCCTTCCCGCCGCGATGGCGTTCAATCGATTTAAATGGCCCGGTCTCGCCGGACCGGGTCTCGCCGGACCGGGTCTCGCTGGACCGGGTCTCGCCGGACCGGGTCTCGCCGGACCGGGTCTCGCTGGACCGGGGTCAATGTGGACGGCGTATCGGGGCCACGCCGGGCGCCGTCGCCGCTTCGAGGCTCTGCCGGACACACGCCACCGCGCCGGCCGCGCCGGCCGCGCCTTGCCGGCCGCACCTTGCCGGCCGCGCCTTGCCGGCCGCGCCTCGCCGGCCGCACCTCGCCGGCACCGCAACTGCCGGGACGCCGGCACAGCGCGCTACGTTTTAATGCTGGGTAATGTCTTTCCGGGTGGCCGCGCAGATCAAATCGAGCGCGACCTTCGGCGTTCGATCGGCCGTCAACAAGCCGTTCGCCTCCTGGAAGGTGTCGGCGAATTGGGTGTAGCAATAGCCGCTGAACATCTGGGCCGTGTTAACCACATCAAGCAAGCGCCGATACAGGTCGATGAACGCGTCGGCGTCGTCAACCCGCGCGTAGCCCCAGGTCTTGGCCTCGGGCGCGGCGCTGGCGGCGGCGCCGGCCACGTCGAAGGCGATACCGCCAAACTCGGTGAGCACGATCGGCTGGCCACGATGGGGAAAGCCGTCCAGCGTCAAGATCCGCCCGCCCGGACGGCGCTGATCGAACAACACCGTGCGCGACGAATCCGTAATGGCATAACGCGCCCGCAAGCGCTCAGGATCGCAGTCGTAATCATGTATGCCCAGGATGTCGGTGGCCGACGCCTCCCAACCGTCGTTGCCGATCACGGGCCGGGTCGCGTCCAGCGTGCGTGTCAAGTGGTAAAGCGCCTCGACCGCGTTGCGGTGGGCCTGGATGGCGGTCAGATTGGGCACCCCCCACGACTCGTTGAACGGCACCCACACCAGCACGCAGGGATGGCTGTAGTCGCGGTCGACGACATCGGTCCATTCGCGCACCATGCGCGTGATGGCCTTGTTGGTGAAGCGGTAAGCCGAGGGCATCTCTTCCCACACCAGCAAGCCGAGCTTGTCGGCCCAGTACAGATAGCGGGGGTCTTCAATTTTTTGATGCTTGCGCACCCCGTTAAAACCCATGGCCTTGGCCAGCTCGACGTCCTTGCGCAGGGCCGCGTCCGACGGCGCCGTGATCAGCGTATCGGGCCAGTAACCCTGGTCCAGCACCAGGCGCAGCGGATAGGGCCGGCCGTTGAGCATGAACCGGTCGCGGTTAATGGCGACCGAGCGCAGCGCGGTGTATGAGCGCACCCGGTCCAGCACTTTCTGCTTGTGGCGCAGGGTGATCTCGGCGTCCAGCAGGGTCGGGCGTTCCGGGCTCCACAGCAATTCGTTGCGCGAATCGTCGATGCCGGGGTCCGACAGGGCGATCTTGCGGTTCGCCTCATGCCCCAGCACCTTGTACTGGTCGTCGGCCAGCAGACTGCCGTCGTGCCAGATTTTCACTTCGACCGTCAAATCGTCCGTGATGTCGCCAGCGGTGAACACTTCGCAGCCGATTTCATAGCCTTCGAACACCGGGGTCCAGCGCAACTTCTGGATATAGGTCGAGGCGACCCGCTCCAGCCACACCGATTGCCAGATGCCGGTGGTGCGCGGATACCAGATCGAGTGCGGCTCGAGTTGCCAATCCTGCTTGCCGCGCGGCTTGGCCAAATCGTGCGGGTCGTCTTCCACGTACAAGGTCAGAACCTGCTGCCCGCCGGGCGAGAGCACGCTGGTGATGTCGGCCCAAAATGGCGTGTGGCCGCCCTCGTGCTCGATCACCTGATGGCCGTTGACCCAGACCTTGGCCAGATAATCGACCGCGCCGAAATGGAGAATGACCAAATCGTCGCCCGGGGTGATCTCGAATTGGCGCCGGTACCAGCACACGCAGTGGTAGCCGCGGTCGCCGATGCCGCTGGCCGTCGATTCTGGCGCGAAAGGCACCACGATTTCATGGGTCCACGCGATAGGATCGGACGGCAACTTGAAACGCCTGGCGTCGTCGAAGGCGAATTGCCAGCGACCATTCAGGCACTGCCATTGATCGCGTACCAACTGCGGTCGGGGATAGGCAAAATCGGACATCGGCTCCTCGTTCGGCATAGATGGCGACCCGGCGGCGACGCGCGCCATGTGGCCCCAAGTTCTTAACAAGATACAAAGATTTGAGTGCCACGCGCGAGGATGGTTCCGTGCCGGACCTATTATTTCCCTATCAACAGCGCGCCCATTAATTCACCTCAAGCGTCACCTCAAGCGTCACCTCAAGCGTCACCGCAAGCGTCACCGCAAGCCGCCACCCCAATCGGCGCTTTCGGCCACAGGCATCGGCAGCAACAAGCGGGCCCGATGGGGCGCGCCCATGCCCGCCTTGGCCGCCGTGGCATTAAAGCGCGCCACGGTCCGCCGCCCCACCGCCGCCGCCGCGTCCGGCCGGCACAGTGCGACGCAGGCGCCGCCAAACCCGGCCCCCGTCAGACGCGCCCCATACACCTCGGGCGCTTCGCGCAGCAAGGCCGTCAACTCGTCAAGCTCGGCCACCGACACCTCATAATCGTCACGCAGGCTGGCATGGGATTGGTTCATCAGCACGCCGAACGCGCGTGCATCCCGTTCGTCGCGCGCCCGCAGCACGCGCAGATTTTCCCGCACCACATGACGCGCGCGCCGACGGTAGGGCTCGGGCAAGGCCTCGACCCGCTCCGGATCGTCCACATCGCGCAAACTGCCCAGACCCAGCAGGCGCGCGGCCTGCTCGCATTCGGCGCGGCGCACATTGTATTGACTGCCGGTCAGGGTGCGCGCGACCCCCGAATCGATCACGATCAAGGCGCTGTCGGGTGGCATCGGCAACAGTTCGAAAGCGAGCGTGCGCGCGTCCAGAAACAACATGTGGCCGCTATCGGCCAAGCTGGCCGCCATCTGGTCCATCACCCCGCAGTTAACCTGGGCGTAACGGATTTCCACTTGCTGACCCAGCAGGGCCAGGGTGACGTCGTCGAGCGGCAACGCGAGCAGGCGGCGCAGCGCGCGCAAGGTGGCCAGCTCCAGCGCCGCGCTGCTCGACAGTCCGGCGCCCACCGGCACCGCCGAGCGCACGTAGGCGCGCAGCGGCGGCACCGTCAGCGCGCGCTCCTCGAGCATGCGCACGCACCCTTCCATATAGCGCGCGAAGCCGGGCGGCGCCGGATCGGCGCGGGCGAAGCGCACCTGCTGGTCCAGGGTGGCGGAATAGAACTGGTGATGCTGGTCCGGGCTGGGCGAGAGCGCCACTTCGGTGCGCTGGGGTGTGGCGGTGGGCAACATGAAGCCCTCGTTGTAATCGGTGTGCTCGCCCAACAGATTGACCCGTCCCGGCGCCGAACCCAGCGCGGCCGGCGGGCCTTGGAAGAACTGATCCATGGAAATCATGTGCGCTCCAGCGTGAGCGGCCGGCGCCGGCCCTGTACCATGGCCGAGGGCCAGGCCGGATCGCAGGTCAGATTGTCGAGTTCGCCGTTTTCCAGCAAAAAAGTGTCTTCCACTTGGCCGCCGTGCAAGGCAGGCTGAAAAGCCAGCGCCATGCCATCGCGCAACCGGGTTTCGCTGTGGCGGGTGGCGAGCACCTCGCGCGCTTGATAACCGGTGATGCCGCCCTGCGGATGGCGCGACAGCGCGTCCGGCTGGCCGGCATAGGCATACGCGCCGTCCAGCGCCAGAAACACTTGGCACAGGGGCTGATCGACCTCGCAGGCGTCGAGCGCCACCGCTTCAAGCGCCAGGATGGCGGCGTCGCGCTCGGCCGCGCCAGCGCTGAACTGGACACAGCGGATCAGATTGGCGTGCAAGCCGTGGCGGCGCGCGCAGACGGCCAGCATGGCGCCTTGCCCCAGCGGCTGAACCGAGGGCGCCGGTTGATGCCAGCGCCGCGCCCGCTCGGCGCTGGCCGCCAGCACCATGGCCGGCTGTAAGCCGCGCGCCCATAAGGCGTGCGCGGCGGCGCCGGCCAACTCGTATTCGGTCCAGCCCGGCCGCGCCGCCCGCAACGCCTCGCCGGCGGCGGCGGCGGCCAGCCGGCCCACGCCACGGTAACGCTCACGCTCGCTTGCCGTGAGCACCAGGCGCGCCGCGTGCGCCAAGGCCGGCAACAGGCGCTCCTGCAAATGGGGCCGGTCGCTTAACACGGGCCCGCCGTCCGCCGCGTTGGCCACGAAATGCTCGCGCAACGGGCGCTGCATCCAGGGCGCCACTTGCCAGGTCCAGTCCGCGCCCAGCGGCGCGCAACGCAGCCTGTCGGCCTCGTCCTGGTCGCACAGGAGGTAGGCCGCGCGCGGCGTGACCAGCACCTCGGCGGCGCCGCATTCGGCGCTCAGCCGAGGCGCGCCGCACGCGCCGGCGGTGGCCCAGGCGAACCAGTCGACCCCGCGCAGTCGGACCGCGCCCGCCCCGGCCTCGGCCAGCCAGGCGCGCATCACGCCCAGCTTGGCGCGCGTCTCGCGCTCGATGGGCGCGCTCATGCGCCCTCCAGGTCGACGGCGACTTGCTGCAACTCGGCCGCTTTTTCTTCCGGCAAGGCGTCCATGGCGAACATGCCGGCGCCCAACTCGGTGCCGGCCAGATACTTGAGCCGCTCGCGGCTGCGGTAAGGAGGATAGAGTTGGGCGTGCAACTGTGTTTCGGGATGGGCTTGGCCATCGGTGGGGGCTTGATACCAGGTCATTAAATAAGGCAGGCGCCGTTGCCACAGCCCATCGTATTTGAGCAGCACCGTTTTCAAGGCCCGCGCCAGATCGGCCCGCTGCGCCGGGTCCAGGTCTTCGAAGCGGCTCACTTGGGCGCGCGGCAATACCCACACCTCGTAGGGGTAGCGCGCGCAGACGGGAACGAAGGCCACCGCATGCGGCCCCAGATATAAAACACGCTGCTTGGCCGTCACCTCGCGCCGCGCCAGGTCGACCAGCAGGGCGTCGCCCCGCTCGCGGTGGAAGGCCAGCTCCTGGGACAGCATGCGCCGCGCCACCGGCGGCACCTCCGGATAGGCATAGATCTGGCCGTGCGGATGGTGCAGGCTCACGCCCATCTCCACCCCACGGTTTTCGAACGGCATGACATAGGCGATGCCGGGCCGCCGCGCCAGGCGCGCGCTGCGCTCGCCCCATACTTCCAGCAGCAAGCCGATATGGCTCAGGGGCAAGGCGCCCAGGGCGCTGCCGGCATCCTGGGTAAACACCACCACCTCGCAATGGCCGTTTGCCGCCGCGGTCGGCACGATCAGCCGGGGCGGATCGTGGGCCCGGGCCGCCAGCGCGGGAAAACGGTTGTCGAAGACGGCGATGTCGTATTGCCCGCACGGCAACTCGGTGGGATGGGCCGGGTCCAAGGTGACGGCCAGGGGATTGTATTGCGGCGGAGGCAAGAAGGTCCGGTGCTGGCGGAACGCCGCGTAGGTGACCCATTCCCCGCGCAGGGGATGCCAGCGCAGATGGGGATTGGCCAGCTGGGGCTCGGGAAACGGGCTGGGCGCCGGGTCCAGGGCCGCCACGGGCTGACGGCCGTACAGGGTCAGCGCGCGGCCATCCGGTTTGACAAGTTCGGCAAAATACATAGGGGCCACCATCGCGCGCCACCGGGGAGCGCCCGCCGCGCCGCCCGGTCGCCGCTCCAAAGTTATCCTAAGAAATCCTAAGCTGTTTCTAAGCGGTGATGCTCATTATGACCAGGCCGCGGTGGCGAAGTTCAGCGCCGGCGCCGCAAGCCCCTGGCGCGGCTGCCCGCTGGCTGCGCCCCGGCTGTTCGCTCACTGTTGGCTATACAGCACGCGGCAATAACATGTGTTACCGTGACGGAATTCCACTGTGTCGCCCTGTTTGACGTTTTCTCCAAGTGCATCGCCCACCACGTCGAGTTCGAGATTGCCCGATCCCACCCTGCCCCACACCGCAACCACCGCCGCGCCGCCCCCTTGGCCACTGCCCCCGGACCAACGGCCCCGTCTGCCATCCATCTTGTACCGCCTGGCCATCCTGGTGGTGGCGTGCGTATTGCCGGCCGGCGCGGTGTCGGCCTACCTGATTTATGACCACTACCGGGTCGAACGCGCCTTGCTGCTGGGTGAGGCGCTCTCGACCACGCGCTCGATGATGGCCGTGGTCGACCGCGATTTCGATACCGTCACCACCGCCCTGCGCACCCTGGCCGCCTCCAGCGACATGGAGCGCGACCTGGATGCCTTCAAGTTGCAGGCCATGAATGTGCACGCCATTTTGCCGATCACCGACTTGGCCCTGGTGGAGCCGCGCAGCGGCCGTCAATTGCTCAACACCATGGCGCCGAATACCCGGATCGCGCCGCCCGCGACCGACCAGGCGCTGCTGGCGCGGGTGCTCAAGCAAGGGCAGCCGGTGGTGTCGGACCTGTATGTGCCACCCACCGGCCAACCGTTCGTGACCATCGGCGTGCCGGTGTTTCGCGGCGGCGTGATCAGCCGCGTGCTGACCGCCACCATTGAGCCGCGCGCCTTGGCTAACGTGTTAACCGAACAGAAACTGTCGGGCAATTGGCGCGTCTCGATCACCGACAGCCATGGCGCGATCGTGGCGCGCAACACCGATATCGCCCGCTATTTGGGCAAGATGGTGCGCCCGGACTTATACGAGCGCATGCAGCGCCTGCCCGAGGACCACCTCGACACTTATTCCCTGGACGGCATTCCGGTGGTGACCATTTACAGCCGTTCGCCCCGTTCGGGTTGGTCGGTGGCGATCGGCATTCCGCAACGCAATCTGAGCGCCGGCCTGCTGCGCACCCTGGAATCGCTGATTTTATCGACCGTGGTGCTGCTCACCATCGGCCTGGGCCTGGCCTGGCTGGTCGGGCGCCGCATCGCGCGCTCGATCCAGGCCTTGATCGGGCCGGCCACCGCGCTGGGCACCGGAGCCATGATCGAGATGCCCCGGCTCGATTTCCGCGAAGCCGACCAGGTGGCCACTTCGCTGCGTCAAGCGGCCCTTACCTTGCAGCAAGCCAAACAGGCGGCCGCCAGCGAAATGGCCGAGCGCCGCAGCGCCCAGGCGGCCCTGATGGCGGCCGACGTCCGCAAGGACGAGTTTCTCGCCACCTTGGCGCATGAATTGCGCAATCCCATGGCGCCGCTGGTCAACGCGCTTGAAATCTTGCGCATGCACGAGGCCCGCCGCGGCGGCTCGGACAAAGTACTCGACATCATGGAACGCCAACTCAAGCAAATGGTGCGCCTGATCGACGACTTGCTCGACGTCTCGCGCATCACCACCAATAAGCTGAGTATCAAGAACGAAGACTTGCGCCTGCAAGATGTGCTCGCATATTCGCAGGAAACGGTGGCGCCCTTCCTGGCCCAGCGCGGCCACCACCTCACGGTCGAGCTGCCGGCGCAGCCGCTGCCGGTGCGCGGCGACGCCACCCGGCTGGCCCAGCTGTTTTCCAATCTGCTCAACAATGCCGCCAAATACACCGCGCCGGGCGGCGCCATCACCCTGACGGCCGGCGTGACGCAAGATTCGGTCGACGTGGCCATCAGCGACAGCGGAATCGGCATGACGGCGCCCGTGTTGCGCCAGGTGTTCGACATCTTTTACCAGGCCGACCAGAGCCTGGGACGTTCCCAGGCCGGCCTGGGCATTGGTTTACCGCTGGCGCGCCGTCTGGCCGAGCTGCATGGCGGCGCCTTGCGGGCCAGCAGCCCCGGCGAAGGCCAGGGCAGCACCTTCACGGTGACCCTGCCGCTGGCGCGCGCGGCGGTGGAGTCGGCGCCGGCCGCCGCCGGCGCGGCCCCGACCCAATCGCGTTACCGGGTCTTGCTGGCCGATGACAATATCGACCACGCCACCACCCTGTGCGCCCTGCTCGGCGCCGCCGGCCAGCAGGTCCAAGTGTGCCATGATGGCAGCAGCGCTGTGCTGGCGGCGACCGGCTTTCTGCCCGAATTCGCCTTTCTCGACATCGGCATGCCGGGCCTGGACGGCTACCAGCTGGCCCAGCGCCTGCGCGCCGATCCGCGCACCGCCGCCTGCGTGCTGGTGGCGGTGACCGGCTGGGGCCAGGAAAAAGATCAGCTGCGCTCGCGCCAGGCCGGTTTCGATTTCCATATCGTCAAACCGGTGCGCATGGCGCAACTGCATGACATCTTGGCCGCCGGCCCCCGTCCGGGCCCGCCCCCGGTGTTTCCCTGAGCGATGGCCAGGCAAACCCGGCTGAAACCGGCCATTGTGTTTCGCCATACCGGCCCGATATGGTTGGCATGATCCCATTTTCCATCCTCGACCTATCGCCGATTGTCGAAGGCGGTAGCGCCGCCACGTCGCTGCGCCATACGCTCGAGCTGGCCCAGCACGGCGAACGCTGGGGCTTTCGGCGCTACTGGCTGGCCGAACACCACGGCATGCCGGGCATCGCCAGCGCCGCCACCGCCGTGGTGATCGCCCACGTGGCCGCCGGCACCGCCACCATCCGGGTGGGCGCCGGCGGCATCATGCTGCCGAACCACTCGCCGCTGGTGATCGCCGAACAGTTCGGCACCCTGGAAGCGCTGCATCCCGGCCGCATCGACCTGGGGCTGGGACGGGCGCCCGGTTCCGACCAGCACACCGCACGGGCCTTGCGCCGCAACCTGGACTCGGATGCCGAGCAATTTCCGCAAGACGTGGTGGAATTGATCGACTACCTGTCCGATCAACCGCACGCGCGCGTGGCCGCCGTGCCCGGTCAAGGCAGCAAGGTACCGGTCTGGATATTGGGATCGAGCCTGTTCGGAGCCCAATTGGCGGCCCACCTGGGTTTACCCTATGCTTTTGCCTCCCATTTCGCCCCCCAGCAGATGATGCAGGCGGTCGCATTTTACCGTGCCAATTTTCGCCCATCGACCCAACTGGCCAAGCCTTATGTCATGCTGGGCTTGAACGTGTTCGCGGCCGACACCGAGGCCGAAGCGCGCTTGCGCGCCACGTCGATGCAGCAAGCGTTCGTCAACCTGCGCAGCGGCCGGCCGGGACGTTTGCCGCCGCCCGTGCCACGTTTTCTGGAGCAACTAGGCCAGCAAGAACGGGCCATGCTGGACGCGGTGTTATCGTGTTCGGCAATCGGCGCGCCCGACAGCGTCGCTGAGCAGATCGCCGCCTTCATCGCGCGCACCGGCGCCGACGAACTGATGATCACCTCGCAAATCTTTGAGCACGCCCACCGGCTACGCTCGTACGAGATCACGGCCCAGGTGCGCCAAGCCCTGGCTTGACCACTTTGCCATATCAGTCCCGGCAAGTTATCCCTTGCGCACCGGCCACCCCGGTGCGTTTTTTATCGCCGGCGCGATGTGAGCCGCCAGCTTCGGTCAGGCGCATGGCGCCCGCGCGCGACCGCTGGCGGATTTAAGCTCGCGGGAAACAGTACAATGCACCCTGCCCTTGGGCCCGGCGTGCACACGCGGCGCGCCGGCCCATGCCATATCGACCCAACTTGAAGCGGGACCGCCCATGTATCATGCCTTGAAACACAGCCACGTACTATTTGTCGCGCTCAGCGGCGCCTTATTCCTGTTACGCGGCTGCTGGATGATGGCCGATTCCGCCAAGCTGCAACAACGCTGGGTGAAAGTGCTGCCGCACGTGGTTGACACCCTGCTGCTGGCGAGCGCCATCGCGCTCGCCGTCGCCACCGGCCAGTATCCGCTGGCGCAAGCGTGGTTGACGGCCAAGGTCGTGGCGCTGCTGCTGTACATCGTACTCGGCGTGGCGGCGCTGAAACGGGGCAAAACCAAAACCGTGCGCGTGGTCGCGTTCGCCGGCGCGCTCGCCACCTTCGCCTACATCGTGCTCGTGGCGCTGTCGAAACACCCGCTGCCGCTGGTGTCCTAAATCGCCGATTCGTTGCATACATAGGACGATAATCGACCTGATACCGCGTCACAAATGCGCGCAAGGCCCCGGCCTTGCTGTGCTTTGTTTCCTGTCTCAGGCCGATTTCGCCCGATTGATTGTTCAACCAACTTGCGATTCAAGACACGAGGCCGACCCGTGGGCCGCGGGGCGCCCCGCGCGGCGCGGCGCGCGGCGTCACCCCGGGCCGCGCCGCACGATTGACTCGCCCGCCCCTCGTCGGTAATACTTGCCCTGGTGCGGCCGCTGGCCGCCGCTCGCAACCGTCCCATGACCACGCCCCCGACACCCGCCCCTTACATCGGCCGCTTCGCGCCCTCGCCCACCGGCCCGCTGCATCTGGGCTCGCTGGTGGCGGCCATGGCCAGCTATCTCGATGCCAAGGCACACCAGGGCAGCTGGCTGGTACGGATCGAAGATCTCGACTGGGACCGCAACGTCCCCGGCGCCGATCACGCCATCCTGGCCACGCTGCAACGCTGCGGCATGCAGTGGGACGGCCCGGCGACATGGCAAAGCCAACGCCAGCCCCTCTACCAAGCCGCGCTCGCGCGACTGGCGCCCCACATCTACCCTTGCGCTTGCTCACGCAAAGAAATTCTCGATTCGCGTCTGCGCCGGGACGATGGCGCCGCGCTGATCTATCCCGGCACTTGCCGCGCCGGCTACGCCGCCGGCAAGCCGGCGCGCGCGCTGCGCCTGCGGGTGCCGGACGGGCCGCAAGGCCGCTTCGCATTCAGCGACCGTTGGCATGGCAACATCAGCCAGGCGCTGGGCGACGAAGTGGGCGATTTCGTGGTGCGCCGCGCCGACGGCTTTTGGGCCTATCAGCTGGCGGTGGTGGTCGACGACGCCGACCAGGGCGTCACCGACATCGTGCGCGGCGCCGACTTGCTCGACTCCACCGTGCGCCAGCTCTATCTGCAACGCCTGCTCGGCCTGCCTCATCCCTCCTATCTACACGTCCCGGTGGTCAACAACGGGCTCGGCGAAAAATTGTCCAAACAGACCGGCGCCCGGGCCTTCGACCAAGGCGCCGATGCCGCCACCCTGTTGCGCACAGCCTTGCTGCCGGCCGCGCGTCACCTGGGTCTGGCGCTCGCCGCCGACGACCTTGCCGCTTTCTGGCGCCTGGCCGTGCCGGCGTGGGCGGCCATGCTGGAGCGGCGCCTGGCTCGGCCATAGCGCGGCCCCGCGGCCGGGCTTGCGCGTTTTCCTCATCGCCGGCGTGGCCGACCAAATCACCGGAGCCACGCGCCCTGGTGTCCTGAATTTCAGGACACTAGTCGCACCCGATGCTCACCACATAATCACCATCGGTATCGAGCACTACCGGCGCCTTGTGCATCGCCACGCCCACCCCGGCTTCGGTGCGCTCGCCGGCGTGCCAGGCCGCCTCTTGTCCGTCGGGGCGGCGCGCACTCAGATATACCAAGGCGCGATGGGAACGCAACGGCAAACCATTGTCATCGACCGGGTAGCTGCCGGCGCCGGCACGGTATAACCACCAGCCGTCACTGGTCCAGTTACCGTCCAGGTCCGCATAATGCAGCGCCACGTTCAAATCCTGGTGGCATTCGTTGCGCACATATAAAGCATGCCCGGCAGAGATCATCGGGCGCGCCGGACCGATGTTGACGCGCCAGCCGGGGGCCGAGGATCGCCCGGCGGTGGCGACGGCATTCGAGTGCACCTTGGCGCCGGCCGCCGCGCCAACCAGTGTGGCGGCCACGGTCGACAAGATACAAAAATGCGTGCGCGCCGTGCCCATGACTGCCTCCCCGAAAAACGACAATGAAACCCATGCAAGGCGAGCGCGTCGCCGGTATGGGCGGTGGGGCAGCGGAGAATGTGCTGCGCGGCGCAACCGGAAATGGCGGTTGGCGCGAATCGGCCGGGCGACGGCCTATGTACACAGCATAGTGCGCGGGTGCCGATGGCGTTTGTGCCGCATCAAGTGCGTCACACGGCGCGCCGCTTGCGGCGTGAGCCAATCCGGCATGGCTACTGCGGCGCGGGCAAACGCGCGCCCCTTTCCTTGGCCAGCCGGGCCGTCAAACGCTGGCGCGCGTCGGCGGCGTAAGCGCGGCACCCCGCCCCATCGACAAAAGGATTGCGCGCGGCGGTGCGGGCGGCCAGTTTGTCCAACATGTCCGTGAAATCCGGATGGGCCGACAAGGCCACATCGCACGGCAAGGCGGCCACCTTGTCGATGCTGGCCATGAAAGCGGTGGCGATCGCGGGCCGGCCGGCGCCGCCCGAAAAGCGAAAGCCGTCGGTCGACGCCGGATACAGACTGTCGAGATAAGCCACCTGTAGACAACGTTCTTTCTCGCACGCGCGCCAGGTCCAGCTGGCGCCGCCCTGCGTATGGCCAGGCGTCAGGTGCGCGGTGAGCGCGAGCGCGCCGACCATGAGCGTTTGCCCGTCGCTCACGCCGATCACCTGGTCGAGCGCCGGAAAATGCGTGTTCGACGGCTCGAACTGGGGATCGTCGGCGCCGATCACGCCGGCCTTGAGCACGGCGGCGGCGGGCGCGCTGGCGGCCACCTTGGCGCCGCTGGCCCGGCGCAAGGCGGCGATGCCGCCCGCATGGTCGAAATGCGGATGCGAATTGACGATCAGCTTAACGTCCCGGATATCGAAACCCAATTGTTTGATGTGGCGTTCGATCTGCGCCGCCGACTGCGGCAAGGCGCCATCGATCAAGACGTGACCCTGGTCGCCGGTAATGAGCACCGAGGACAGCTCACGCGTGCCCACATACCAGGTATTGCCGAAGATGTTGAACGGCGCCTGCTCCGCGTTCCAGGCGGCGCATTTACCGCAATCGATGGCTTGAACGTCGCCCTTGCCCACCTGGGCCAGCGCCGCGCCGGATAGCGCCAGTGATAAGAAACCCGCTACACAATTGCGAAACAGAAGCATGGATGCCTTAAAAATTGGTGGACGGTGGCCGATTTTACCGGCAGCTGATCAGTTCGACAACATCTGGCCACCCTGCTTTTGCCACATCGCAAAGTAGGCCGGCCAACCTGGCCATTGCCCGGTATATACTTCTGGCAATAACTTTTGCCACGGTGTTTGCCGGCCGCGCACGCCCATATAGGAACGCCAACGTGTTTTCGTCCATCGCCATCGACGGCAAAATCGTCGTTGCCTCCACCATGCTGTACCTGCTGCTGGGCGCGGCATCGCTGGGCGTATCGCGCAAGACGGGCAGCGCGCACAGTCAGCTACGCATGCAAGTACACTCCTGGTGGCTACTGTTTCCGGCGGTGTCGCTCAGCCTGTGCCTATATCCGCTCGGACCGGCCTTGCTCACACTGCTGATCGGCGTGCTCGCGCTGCGCGAACTGAGGTCGCAATATATAACACGCGACTGGCGCATGGGCGCGGCCGGCGTGGCCCTGTTGATGCTCATGCTCGGCTTGAGTTGGTTCCAGCCGCGCACAGCGCTCGGCACGCTACCCTGGCTGGCGGCCGCGCCCTTCGCCTATTTCCTGTACTGCAAAAAGAGCGCCGCGCTGCTCCTATCACTGTATGTATTCCTGTGCCTGGGGATCAGCTTCCTGATCCAGTTCATGCACTTGCCGCAGGCCGCGGCCACCAACCTGGCCTGGCTGTTTTACCTGTTCGTGATGACGGCCCTAAACGACATCGCCCAATTCATCGCCGGCAAAGCCTTCGGCCGGCAAAAAATCGCGCCCCGCCTGAGCCCCAACAAAACCTGGCAGGGCTTGGCCGGCGGGATCGCTTGCAGCGTGCTGCTGTCGGCCGCGCTGGGCAGCTACCTGCAACTGGCCGACCTGCCCCGCTTGATCATGATCGCACTGCTGCTGTCGCCGGGCGGCTTCCTGGGCGATATCCTGTTTTCGGCGGCCAAACGCTATTTGCGGATCAAGGATTTTTCGGCCCTCATTCCCGGCCACGGCGGCATCCTCGACCGGGTCGACAGCCTGGTCGTCACCGCGCCTTTGCTGTACTTTATCGTCTGTACCCTTCACTAAGGATTGCGCATGAACCTAGAGCCTCAGTCAGCCTGGATTAGCCACGAATCGGGCTTCGACAGCGTCGACGGCACCCGCCTGTTTTACCGCGGCTGGCAGCCGGCCGCGGAACGGGCCGACGGGCCGCGCCGGGCCCTGGTCTTCCTGCACCGCGGCCACGAACACTCGGGCCGCATCGCGCCGCTGGTCGAGCAGTTCGGCTTCACCCAGGACTGGGCCTTTGCATGCGACGCGCGCGGCCACGGCCACTCGCCCGGGGAACGGGGCGCCGCGCCCGGCTTTCACAGCCTGGTCGAGGATTTCAACGCTTTCATCGAGCACATCGAGCGGCGCCACGGTATCGCGCCCGAGCACATGGTCATCGTCGCCAACAGCGTGGGCGCGGTGATCGCCGCCACCTGGCTGCACGATTACGCGCCCAGGGTGCGCGGCGTGATCATGGCGGCGGCCGCGTTCGAGATCAAACTGTATGTGCCGCTGGCCAAGCCGGCGCTGCGCCTGGCCACCCGCTTCAAGCCCGATCTGGCCGTGACCAGCTACATCCGCTCGTCCATGCTGACCCACTCGGTGGAACAGGCCGCAGCCTACGATAGCGACCCTTTGATCGCCAAGAGCATTTCGGCGCGCGTGCTGCTGGAGCTGGCCGACACCGCGCGGCGCGTGGTGCAAGACGCCGCCGCCATCGACACGCCGATCCTGATGCTGGCCGCCGACAAGGATTACGTGGTCAGCCTGAAACCGCAGCAAACCTTTTTCGAGCGCCTATCCTCGCCCTTGAAGCGCTATGTGCTGCTCAAGGACTGCTTTCACGCGGTGTACTACGAGCGCGACACCGGCGTGGCGCTGCAAGCGAGCCGCGACTTCATCATCGAATGCTTCCGGCGCGAGCTGGCGCCGCTTCAGCATTACGCCGACGCCGACCGCCACAGCCACAGCGCGCGGCGCTACCAGGCCATGCGGCAGGGGCAGTCGGGCGGGGCCCTGGCCAAGGTCGGGTTCCGCCTGCAAAAAGCCATGTTGGGTATGCTCGGGCCGCTCAGCGACGGCATGCAAATCGGCTTGACCCACGGTTTCGACTCGGGCGCCTCGCTTGACTATGTATACCGCAACCGGGCCGGCGGGCGACTGTTCATCGGCGCCCTGATCGACCGCGGCTACCTCGACGCCGTCGGCTGGCGCGGCATTCGCCTGCGCAAAGTCCAGCTGCAAAACAGCCTGGCGGCGCTGATCGGCCAGCATCAGGGCGAGCGGCCGCTGCGCATTCTGGACGTGGCCGCCGGCGGCGCGCGCTACGTGCTGGAAACGGTCAAGCGCTTCCAGAACAAGCCGATCGAGCTGACCGTGCGCGACTTCGCCGAGCACAATCTGGAGCAGGCCAGGCAGCTGGCCGCGCAACTGGCCTTGTCGGCCAGCGTCACCTTCGAGCTGCGCGACGCCTTCGACACCGACAGTTACGCTTCCCAGGAAAGCGGCTACGACATCGTGATCGTCTCCGGCCTGTACGAGCTATTTAGCGACAACGCCATGGTGCTGCGCTCCCTGCACGGCATCGCCCGTGCGCTACGCCGTGGCGGGCACCTGATCTACACCGCGCAACCATGGCATCCGCAGCTCGACATGATCGCCCAGACCCTGGACAACCATGTCGGCGCGCCGTGGATCATGCGACCCAGGCCGCAGGCCGAGATGGACGCCCTGGTGGCCAGCGCCGGCTGCCGCAAAGTCGGCACCCAGATCGGACTGGAGGCCATTTTCAGCGTGTCGGTGGCGCAGAAAATCTGAGCGCCTGGCGCAGGCGGTTGGCCACCGTCCACAGCGACAGCAGCAGCACCAGCGCCAGCACGCCGTTGAGCCAAATCGGCGTGGCGCCGGCGCCGATCATCAGGCCCAGCAAACCGAATGCAAAAGCACGGTCGCTTTTGCCCATCGGCCCGTCGAAGCGGCGCGCCGCGCCCACCGCCAGCGCCAGCACGCCGGCAAATTCGGCCAGCAGGGCGCAGCACACCACCCCCACCGCCAACGGCGCCGACACCGCCGGCACCAGCGCGAACGGCAGATACAAGCCCAGATCGGCCACCTGGTCGCCCATCTCGTTGAGCAGCGCGCCCAGCGCGCTCTGTTGGCCGGTGCTGGTGGCCAGCATGCCGTCGATCGCGTTCAAGGCCATGCGCAGCAAGAGGAAGAAAGGCAGGCCCAGCCACCACCCCGCGCGACCCGGCATCAGCAGCAGCGCCGCGCCGTAGGCCAGCGACAGGGCGGCGGTGACCAGCGTGACCTGATTGGGCGTGACGCCGCGCCGCGCCAGCCATTGCAAGCCAGGGCGCAGCAGCTGCTGGAAGCGCGGCTTGAGCTGGTATATCGAAAAAGTCATGGCGAAAAAGTCATGGCGAAAAAGTCATGGGGCCAGTCGGTCCAGGTAGTCGTTGGCGATGAATATACTACGGCTGTAGCCCATGGCACAATGCAAATAGACCGGCCGGCCGCGCCGCGTCTCGGCCAGCATCAGCGTGACGATGTCGGCGATCACGGCCGGCGGCGGCGGCGCCAGATCGAGCAAGGGAAAATGGTACAGACGATGGGCGCGCAGCGCCGGCGTGGCGCTCAACTCATTGGCCAGGTCGATCACGGTGCAATCGGCCGGCAGCAGGGCCGCCTCGCTATCGTCGAGCCGGCGCCCGACCCAGAGCAGGGGCGCCATGCGTCGCAGCGGCGGGCGCGCCCGCCCATGCCAGCGCACGGCATGCCAGCTCAGTCGGTAACCGGCCAAGTAAGGCGCGTACATCAGCCACACCCACGCCGGAAAGCGGCCGTCGCGCTTGTGCAGGAAATGGCGGTCGGCGCGCCGGTAGGCCAGGCTGACCAGCAGCAGGCTGGCCACCCCGTACAGCAGCGCCATGCAATCGAGCAGCAGCACGCCCACCAGCCACAGCACGGCGGCCGCCATCAGGTAATAAAACGCCACCCCGGACCGCGCCACGTCTGGCCGGGCCGCGCCTGGCCGGGCCGCGCCTGGCCGCAGCAGCCACACGGCCGCCAGCCCAAGTAGCGCCCCGGCCGGCACGTCAAGCAAGTGGTGCTGATACGTAAACAAGGTCGATAGCGCCACCAGCATGAGCCAGCCGGCCAGCGCGGCCCGCGCCAGGCGATGGCGCAGCCGGCACCGCAGCGCCGCCCACAAAATCACGCAAAACGCCACATGCAGCGACGGCAGCTGGTTGTAAGGCCGGTCGAACAGCGCCAGATAATCGAACAGGGCGGCCGGCACCGGCGCCGTGACGGGCGGCCGGGGCAGCGAAAATTGGAGCGGAAACAACACGAACACCAGGCAGGCGCACACGGTCGCCAGCAGCAGGCGGGCGCTGAGCACGCGCAGCGCGTCGGCGCCGCGCACCAAGGCGAAAGCGAGGCCGAACAACAACCCCGAGCTCAAATAGGGCAGTATCATCCAGGGCAAAAAGGGCAGCGCACCGTCCAGCGCCGTCACCAGATGGCGCGCCACGCCACGCTCTTGCGCGGCCCGGTTGGCGAGCGGGTAGCAGACCGAAAACGCCAGCGCATTGACCAGCAAATGCAGCCCGCGCCGGCGCCAGGTGGGGTCGGGCGATACCATCGGATCACGTTCCTTCTGCTGGGAAGCACTGATTGATTCATGGCGGCGAACTTGGCATTGAACATAGCCACCCTGCGGCCTTGCACATTCTCGCCATAGCGCGCTATGGCTGCGATGTGCGCCTCGCCGGCTGACTTTTTCAACCGCCAATGCCATCCCCCAGAATAAATCAGCGCTTCCCTGGAATCCCTGTTGCTGAAGGGAAGAATAGGGCATTATTCTAGCCTATGATCCCCACCCAACAATATCGGCGCTGCATGGTGATGGCCGGCGGCGGCTTCCGCTTCGGCTACTACCTCGGCATGTACGCGGCCGCGGTCGAGCGGGGCCGCCAGCCCGACCTGCTGCTGGCCAGTTGCGGCGGCTCGATCGCCGCCGCCGTGATCCAGGCCTTGCCGGACGACCGCCAGCGCCGCGAGTGGGTGGCCTCGCCCGCCATGTACCAATTCCTGTGCGGTTTGCAGTCGACCCCGAAGGCCGCCATCGGCCGCTCGTTCGCGCACGCCGTCAAGCGCCGCTGGCAGACGGGATTGGCCGAAACGATACCAGACCTGTTCGGCGACTACTTCTTCGACATCCCGGCCAGCTTGCCGCTGCCGGCGCCGCGCCCCGATGGCGCGCCCGCCGTGGCCATCGTGGGCGGCAAAATCCTGTATCGACCGGAGGAAGTGGGCCAGCCGCGCGCCGGACGCAAGCTGTTCGCCGAAACCGTGTTTGGCGGCGCCCGCACCGCCGCCCTGCTGGCCGGCATGGCCGCGCCGCTGGGCGCCGCCCGATGGGGCGCCAACGCCATCGCGCCGGAGCTGCTGACCGACAGCGTCATGCCGATCGGCGACGCGGTGCGCATTTCGATCTCCGACATGTTTTACTTCCGCTGCCATTCGCACCCGTCCGGCCATTACATGGGCGGCGTGATCGACCTGTTCCCGATCGAGCTGGCGCACCGCCTGGCCGAGAGTGTGATGATCGAAATGAAGTCACCCTTCAGCCAGGCCCTGGCCATCCCGGCGCTGCGCGCCGTGCTCGGCATCGACGGCAACGCGCGCCTGCGCCACATCCACGGCCAGCACGCCGACGTGTGGATCGACACTTCCGACGTCGACCGCGCCTTGCGCGGTCGCGGCGTGCAAAAGCTGCTGTCGTGGCGCGCCAACCGCATCCGGCTGGTCATGCCGGGCGACTACGCCAGCTATGTCGGCCACATCGAGGCGCAGTGGCAGTACGGATACCGGCGCGCGCTTGAAGCGTTCGACGACGCCGCGCGCCACCACCAACGTCCCATGCGACTGGTGACCAGACATAACCGGGCCAGCCGATGAACATCATGATCATCGGCGGCACCAGCGGCATCGGTCTGGCGCTGGCCCGGCATTATCTGGAGCGCGGCGAGCGGGTCGCCGTGTGCGGGCGCCACGTGAACAAGGTCGATCCGTCTCTTGTCGCGCGCCACCCCGCGCTGCGCCAGTACGCGTTCGATATCGCCGACACGGCGGCGATGGACGCGGCCATGCGCGACTTCGGCGCCGAACTCGATATGCTGATCGTCACGGCCGGTTTTTACGCCGACGCTGACACCCTGGCGCGCGCGCCGCAGCACGCCGCCACGCTATTGCGCACCAACGTCACCGCTCTGGCCAACGCATTCGACCTGGCCTCGCGCGGCATGGTGGCGCGCCGCGCGGGCCAGCTGGTGGCGGTGGCCTCGGTGGCCGGACTGCTGCGCGACTATCCCGGCGCCTCGCTCTACAGCGCCAGTAAACGGGGCGTGATCGCCCTGTGCGACGCCTACCGCGCCTGTCTGGCGCCCTACTCGGTGGCGGTCACGGTGCTGGTGCCCGGCTATATCGACACGGCCCGTCTGCGCGAATTGAACCATGGCGACGCAAGCGGCAAACCCTTCCTGCAAACCGAGCGGCAGGCCGTGGCCGAGATGACGCGCGCCATCGCCGAACGCCGCGCGCGCCGCGTGTTCCCCTGGCAGATGCACTGGCTGGTGGTGGCCTTCAACTGCCTGCCCTGGTCGCTGCGTCGCATGCGCAAGACATGAAGTCGAACAGCGACGCCGCTGGCGAGCAAATTGGCGCCCGCCATGCGCCAGGATGTATAGTATGAGGTCCGGGAGCGCCTCTTTCGCGTCATCGCCTCCACCACATCGAAGGCCATCATGAGCATACGCCGTCTGCCCACTTATCTTTTGATCGACACGTCCGGTTCCATGAACGGGGAGCCGATCCAGGCCGTCAATATCGGCGTGCGCGCCATGCTCGCGTCGCTGCGCCAGAATCCGTTCGCCCTTGAAAGCGTGTACCTGTCGGTCATCACCTTCGACGGCAAAGTCAACGAGCTGCTGCCGCTGACGGCGTTAGACAGCGTGTCAATGCCGGAAATCGTTTGCCCGCCGTCCGGCCCCACCTTCCTGGGCGAGGCCTTGCATGCCTTATGCGACCAGGTCGAGCGCGAAGTACGCAAATCGGGCCCCGATCAAAAAGGCGATTGGCGTCCGCTGCTGTTCATCATGACCGACGGTAAAGCCTCCGACACCCAGGCCTTCGAAGAAGCCGTCCCGCGCGTCAAACAAGCGCAGTTCGCCACCATCGTCGCTTGCGCCGCCGGCCCGAAAAGCGTGCCGGACCAGCTCAAACAGCTGACCGACAAGGTGGTCAGCCTGGACACCATGGACAGCAACGCGTTTTCCAGCTTCTTCCAGTGGGTCAGTTCCATGGTCGGCGCCGGCAGCAGCGCTTCCGGCGCGCCGGCCAATATGGATTTGCCGCCGCCACCGCCCGAAGTTCAGGTGCTGCTCTAAGCTTCCCTACCCGGTCAGGATGACGATGCGCCGATTACCCGTTTTCTTTGTGCTCGATGTCTCCGAATCGATGGCCGGCGACGCCCTGCGCCAGCAGCAGCAAGGGCTAGAGCGTCTGGTCGGCCAGCTGCGCCGCGACCCGCACGCGCTCGAAACGGTCCACCTGTCGACCATCGTTTTCGCCGGCAAGGCGCGCACCCTTTGCCCACTGACCGAAGTGGCGATGTTTTATCCGCCGCGCCTGCCGGTCGGTTCCGGCACCTCGCTGGGCGCGGCGCTCGAGCACCTGATGGATGAAATCGAGCGCTCGGTGGTCAAGTCCACGCCAGACCGGAAGGGCGACTGGCGGCCGGTGGTGTACCTGATGACCGATGGCAAACCGACCGACGATATCGAGCCGGCCGTGGCGCGCTGGAACCGGCAGTTCCGCCAGCGCGCCACGCTGGTGGCGATCGGCATCGGCAAACACGCCTCGCTGGCCACACTGGAGCGCGTGACCGAGCACGTGCTGCTGCTCGACGTTGCCGGCGACGAAGACTTCAAGCGCTTCGTCGACTGGGTCACCATGTCGGTGGTGGCGCAAAGCCGCAGCGTGGCCATGAGCTGCGCCGGCGGCGTGAACCTGGCCAAGCTGGATCATTCGATCTTGAACCGGGTGAGCGAGATCGAAAAAGCGGGCGCGGTGGACGAGGATTTTGTGATCCTGACGGGCCGCTGTCAGAACAACAGGCTGCCTTATCTGATCAAATACGAACGGGTCAATCAGTCGCTGAACCGGCCCGGATTCCAGTTGAACGTGGACCTGTTCCACCTCACCGGCGTGTACCCGCTGGAGAGCGACTATGACGACCTGTCCGACCCGCGCGGCCTGGCCCGCAGCGTCAGCTCGGACACGCTGCGCGGCGCGCCCGGCTGCCCCCATTGCGGCAATCCGATCGGGTTTGCCATGTGCAACTGCGGGCGAATCATGTGCCTGAGCGGACCGGGGAGCGCAACTTGTCCCAGCTGCCAAAAAGAGGGCTATTTCGGCCAATCCGATGGCGACGGCTTCGATGTCGACCGCGCCCGCGGCTAAGCCGATGGTGCCCACGCATCCACGTCAACCAATCGGAACCCGCGACCGCCATGCCCTCCCCACCGCCCCGTTTTAGCGACCTGCATTTCCGCCTGCCGAACGCGCGCGAAGGCGAACCGTATGCGCAGGCGCCAACCGTCGAACCGGGCGACGTGCCCGCCTTTCGCATCGAGGCGATCGCGCTGCCCGAAGGCCTCGGCCTGGCGGCCGACAGCGCCAACGGCAGCGCCCTGGTGAGCGGCACGCCGCGCCGCGCCGGTGAGCACGCCGTCACGCTCAGCTACCGCTTCACGGACGAGGCGCCTGCCAGACTGCGCCAAGTCCAACTCACGCTGCTGGTCAATCCGGACCCGAAATCGATGTGGCGCGATTTGCCATCCCCACCCGAGGCCCTGTATTGGAAGCCCGATCAGGCCAGCGCCGCCGTGGCCGGCCCGGCCTTTCGCGTGCTGGCGGCCAGCAAACGCGGCCGTTCGCACGCCCACAAGGGCGGCTTCCGGGACGACCATTTCGCCATCGGCTACCTGCCCGAATCGGACTGGTATGTGGCGGCGGTGGCCGATGGCGCCGGCAGCGCCCCATATTCGCGGCGCGGCGCGCAGCTCATCTGCGAGCAGGCCGAGCGTCACTTGACGGGCGCACTGAACGGCGCGGCCGGCGCCGCCATCGCCTTGGCCGCGCAGGCGTTCCAGTTGGCCGGCGCGGCGTCGACCGGTGGAGCGGTAGCGCTGGAACAGGCGCGGGCGCGCCTGCATCAGCATCTCTGTTCGGCGGTTGGGCACGCGGCCTACCACGCGCTCAAGGCGGTCCATGAGGAAGCGGCCCGGCAAGACGCTTTGACACCGGACGTCAAGGACTTTGCCAGCACCGCCCTGATTGCGGCGTGCAAGCGCTACCCCTTCGGCACCTTGTGTGCGGCGTACTGGGTGGGCGACGGCGCGGTCGCCGTGTACCGGGCCGGGCATGGCGCGACCTTGCTCGGGGCCGTCGACAGCGGCCAGTATTCGGGCCAGACCCGGTTTCTTGAAGCGTCCGAAGTGACGCAGGAAGCACTGAAGCGGCGCACCGGCTTCGCGCTGGTGGACGACATGACGGCGCTGATATTAATGACCGATGGCGTCAGCGATCCCTGCTTCGAGAGCGACAGCGCACTGGCCAGGCCGGCGCCATGGGACCAGCTGTGGCGCGAATTGGATCGCAGCGTCGGCCTGACCGAATTGGGCGACGGCGCCCAACAAGAGCGGCTGCTGACATGGCTCGATTTCTGGTCGCACGGTAATCACGACGACCGCACCATCGCCCTCATTTACCGGGATGGCCAGCCATGAGCGCCGTTATCAGCGTCACCGCCGCCGACGGCAGCGTGGTGCGTTTCGTCGACCAGATCTTGGCCAGCGGCGGCATGAAGGACGTGTACTGTTCACCCGAACGCGATTATGTCGTCGCGTTTTTTCGCGGCCCGGCCGATGACGCCACGCGCGAGCGCTTGGCCGCGATCACCGGCATCTACCGGGAACGCATTTTCAACCAGGCCGGCGGCGACTATTGGAAGCGTCTGTTTTGCTGGCCCACCACCACGCTGGAATACGGCGGCCGCATCGGCGTGGTCGCGCCTTTTTACGACGCCAATTTCTTTTTTAAGTACGGCTCGCGCGACGGCGACCGGCTCGGCATCAAGGGCCGGGAAAAAGAAGGTAAATGGTTTACCTCGGCGTCGAACCGCAGCAAGCATCTCGACCCACGCGAACTGGGCAACTGGATGCTGTGCCTGAAGGTGTGCCTGACGATGGCGCGCGCCGTGCACCGCATGCATGCGGCAGGCCTGGCCCATTCCGACCTCAGTTATAAAAACGTGCTGACCGATCCGACCACGGGTCGCGCCTGCCTGATCGACATGGATGGCCTGGTCGTGCCCGGCAAATTCGCGCCGGAGGTGGTTGGCACCCCCGATTTTATCGCGCCCGAATGCGTGATGACGGCCCATCTGCCGCGCGACGACGCGCGCCGCACACTGCCTTCCATCGCCACCGACCAGCATGCGCTGGCCACGCTGATCTATATGTATCTGCTGGTGCGCCACCCGCTGCGCGGCGACCGGGTCCACGATATGGACGATCCGCACCGGGACGAGCAATTGGCGATGGGCGCCCAGGCGCTGTTCATCGAGCACCCGGATGACGATGCGAACCGAATTCGGCCCGACCATATCGCCAGCGCCGAGCTGCCCTGGAAGGATACCAAGGCCTTGCCTTATCAGCTTACCGGCCCTTATCTGACGGCGCTGTTCGCGCGCGCCTTCATCGACGGCTTGCACCGGCCGCAGGCGCGCCCCAGCGCCGACGAGTGGAAGGGCGCGCTAGTCAAGACGATCGATCTGTTGCAACCGTGCGGCAATGCCGACTGCCAACAGCAATGGTATGTGTTCGACAATAAGACGCGTCCGGTCTGTCCGTTCTGCCATACCGCTTTCGCCGGTCCCTTACCTGTATTGAATTTGTATTCGTCCTGGGAGGATGGCGGCAGTTACCGCCCCGACAATCACCGTTTGATGGTCTATAACAGCCAGTCTTTATTCCTCTGGCATGTGAAACGCGATGTTTTTCCAGATGAAAAGCTGAGCGAGGCGCATAAGAAACGGGTAGGTTATTTCGTGTTCCATAACGCGACGTGGTATCTGGTCAATGAAAACATGCCGGAACTGACCGATGTATCTTGCAAGACGGCAGTGCCGGTCGGCGGCAAGGTGGCGCTGGAAGACGGCAAACAGATTCTGCTGTCGAAAGAAGCCGGCGGCCGCCTGGTGATCGTTCAGATGGTCAATCAGTAACGGCACGCACTGCGCTGCCGGTCGGCGCGCTTTAGCTCTGCACGCAAAAATAATATTAATTTCACAGCAAAAAAGTATTAACTATTTTTCGCTGTATATTCTTTTATTTGATACCACATTAATACCATTTTAAAGTGATCGATGCTATTTATCCCAGCGTCTGGCGCTTCCTTATCCACAAAATTAACTTTCATTTAACTGATCCGGAACTATGCCCGTGAATCGAGCACTGATAAGCCGGCATCCCGTTATCTTGACCGCATTTCCTCTGCTCTAATTGGTATCACAGCGCGGCGGAATGCTCTCCGGACGATGAAGCTTACATTTTATTCACTTGAATTTTCATCATTACTATTCATAATGGCGGTCACGCGGCGCAGAAATTTTGCACCGTAAAATTACAAAAAGGCAATGCAGGGGCCAAATAAGCAATTGAATTAAAAAATAGCAACAAGACCCATTTTCGATACTACGAAAGCACCCATGCATACCATGAAAAATATTCACCGACAGGTCGCAACGCTAGTGCTATCGCTGGCGGGCGCGCTCGCCGTGAGCGGCGGCGCCGTCGCCGGCGACATCAGCAACGGTTACGTCGCCCCGGTCGGCAAACAGGGCATTAACGATGTGCAGTATTCAGACGCTTACCCTGGCAATCTGGACGCGCGCTATCAAAAATTCACCGAAATCGGCTTGAGCAGCAAGATTTATAACGTCTGGTGGTCGGGCCTGGAATCGTCGACACCCTCGTCTAGCCAACCGATTAATTGCCCGAATTCGTATCAGCTGGTGCCGGCGAACAACGCCGAGCGCGTCGCCCAAGGCTATCATCGCTACCGCTGTCTGAGCTCACCGCAAATCGCCCAATGGGACCGCATCTTCCGGCGCGACGCCGACAACGGCATTCAGTCGGCCGTGGTGTTGTGGTCTTCGCCCACCCAATACCGTTATCCCAGCTGCAATGGCTTTGCCTGGGACGGTGGTCGGCTCTACGAGGGCTGCGTGCCGCGCAACGACGCGATGGAGGATTGGGAAGATTACGTCAATTTCCTCGCCAACCGCTACCGGGCCGGTGGCGAACACGGGAAAATATCGCACTTCGTCATTTGGAACGAAGCCGCCAGCGGCGGTTGGTTTGACTATAGCCCGGTGGTGCGCACCAACACCCGCTCGCTGTCGGATCAGGAATTGCAAACGTGGATTGAGAAGTACGTCAACATGATGAAAACGGCCCATCGCGCGATCGGTCGACACACCTCGGGCGTGCTGATGCACGCCAGTCTGGACAAATTATGGCAAAATCCGGGCGCCAGCGATCCCACCCATATCGGCTCGAAAATTCTGCTCGACGGCATTTGGGCCCGCCTGGGCACCAGCATTGACTGGAGCGTGGCGATTCATCCCTATGGCGATCCGGTGGAGGAACCGGGTGACAATACCAACTTCCAAAACGTCGCCATTTTGTCGGGCTATCAGCGTGACCAGTTGGCGGCGCGCGGGGTGAGTGATCCGCAATCCATGCCGCAGTTTAAATTTATCGCCAGCGAACAGGGTTGGCAACGCTATGAAGGGCTCGACATTCAGGCGCGCAATATCTGCGAAGCGCACGCCATTTCCTCGCGCAGTCCTTCGCTGATAGCGCAAATGCACAATTATTTCCAAGAGCTGCAAGTGGACAATGCAAACTCCTATGGACTGGTTCCGCTGTCGGCCGGACGCGATTTGGGACAGGCAGATGGCGTGGCCACATTCGATGCCTACCGCGCGACCGGCACTGCCAGTTGGGAAAAGCGGGACAATCACTTTTGCTGCCAACAACATGGTGTCGGCTGCGTGGGCGAGAAACCTTGGCGTGCCGGATCAGCGACATCGAACAATGAATTGTCGGGCTGGTCGGCCAGCAAACTGGTGGACCAGGACGAGAACAGCACCTATAGTTCCAACCCGATGCCAAGCGCGCAAAACACCAATGGCGCCCATGTGGCGGTGTATTTGCCCGGCCGGCCGGCCGGCGGCTATATGGTCGGCTCGGTGAAACTGCATGCCCGCATGGTCAATCAGAAGCCGGCTGGTTTTCCGGTTCGCTATCGTCTGCTGTTGACCAACCCGGACAACACCGGTTGGAAGGACTTCGGCGTGTTTACCGTGCAGCCCGATGGCAACGGTATCGCCACCATCGGCTTGCCCCGTTTGGTGCGCACGTTTGGCGCGCAGATTATTCCGGAAGAATTCGGAAAGGATGACGGCGGCGGCTACTATCTGCAAATGAATGAAATCGAGCTCATGCCCACGCAGGGCGGCACCAGTGGCGGGCAGCCACCGCCGCCACAGCCACCGACATCGGCTGCGTACAATCTTGGTAACGCCGTGTCGAATAACACCTTGGCCGGTTGGAACGTGGCGGCATTGACCGACCATCAGTACAACACGACCTATAGCTCGAATCCTTTCCCAACCACGGCCAATAATAACGGCACATTCGTCGCCGCCTGGATCAATAGCCCTAGTCTGCCTTCGGTGCGCAAGGTGAAACTCGCCGCCCGCATGATGAACGGTGTGCCGCAGGGTTTCCCCGGGCGCTATCGGATTTATTTGACCAGCCCTGATAACAGCAGCTGGGTCGAGGTGGGCGAATTCGGCGTTCAGCCCGACGCGCAGGGTATTGCCGTGGTCACGCTGCCGCAGACTTATGGCACCTGGGGCATACAGTTTGTTCCCACCGTGATCGGCCGGGATAACGGCGGCGGGCTGTATTTCCAATTGGCAGAGATTGAGTTGTTGCCGTAGCAGTAGTGCTGACACGCCGGGCGCACGACGCCCGGGTTGGCGGGCTACCTACTACCTAGCCGTTTGTCACGAGGTTCGACAAACGGCTAGACTTAACTATCTTGGCCAGTCGCCGCTGACGCACTAGCGTTGTCCCTACGGGCCGAGCTGCCGCGCACTACATCAGTAACTTGGACGCCCGCTGGGCTCGGGCTCGACCGCGTCGCTTACGCCACTCCATTCTGCCAATTTAGCGGGTGGCAAGGGCAAAACATGATCCAGACGGGCCAGCTTTAGGTCGGGATTGATTTCTAATGTGTCGGCTATAGCCCTATATCGTTGATAGCGCTCTGGATCAACGTGAATGCCGAGAGCCGTTAACAACGGTTTCTCCTGTTCGCTAGTCGTCACCCAAAACCCTTTTCCAAAGAGCTGAGAAAGGGCGACTGCACAATCATGGCTTCCAAACTTTGTACCATTTTGAAAGTACGTAATCGCTTTTAAAAAATTACCTTGTGAAGCACGCATATCCACGCCTAATGCGAACGCAGCTGGCCCATGACCTTGCTGATAAGCGCATTGCGCCATCGTATTTTCTTCCTGGAAGCGCCCAGCCTTTGCATACGCGTCTGCCAGCGCCATCTGCGCCTCCGGGCTACCAAGCTGAGCAGCCTTAAGGTAGTAAGCCCAGGCTATTTCTTTATCATAATGAGCACCGCCGTAACCATGCTCATACGTGTCAAGACCCGCTTGGTTATATACTCGCTTAACAAATAAATTTGGTCTTTTTT
>JAZKGI010000069.1:0-9123 GCA_040385995.1 Pseudomonadota bacterium | reverse complement strand
GCTTTTACCCTACCAACTAGCTAATCAGATATCGGCCGCTCCACGAGCATGAGGTTCTTGCGAGTCCCCCACTTTCATCCATAGATCGTATGCGGTATTAGCGTAACTTTCGCTACGTTATCCCCCACTCTAGGGTACGTTCCGATATATTACTCACCCGTTCGCCACTCGCCACCAGAGCAAGCTCCGTGCTGCCGTTCGACTTGCATGTGTAAGGCATGCCGCCAGCGTTCAATCTGAGCCAGGATCAAACTCTTCAGTTTAATCTCTGTTTAATGTCGTTTCCGACAGGTCGGATAGCATCGCTGCCATCCAGGTTCATTTCTGAACCGCTCACTCAAAATACTGACAGGCTGTTCTTGCGAACATCCTATTTTTCTTCTTTCGTGAGCATTTGATGCTGTAAGTTATACAACCAGGCCGAAGCCCGGTTGCCGCACTTTCATCAAACGCCCACACTTATCGACTGTAAATTTTTAAAGAACTGATTCGGTGTTGCTGCTGCTTAGTGACAAAGCGTTTTGTTTGTCAGCAGCGAAGAGATGAGATTATGCGGCGTTCTGCGTTTTTCGTCAACCACTTCTTTTTCCCTGGCGGTCCTTTCGGACCCGCCCCGCAGGCAGCATCGAGATGCGCTTTTGCGGGGAGGCGAACTATATCAAAGCCCGTCAAAGTTTGGCAAGCGCTTTTCGAGGAATGCCTGCATGCCCTCTTTCTGTGCCGGCGTGCCGAACGCGGCATGAAACAGGCGCCGCTCGTACGCGACCCCCTCGCTCAGGGTGGTTTCAAAAGCGCGGTTGACGGCGTCCTTGATCATCATTGCCACCGATGTGGGCATGGCGGCGATGACGGCCGCCGCGGCCAAGATTTCCTCGATCAGCTTCTCGGCCGGCACCACCCGCGACACCAGGCCGATCCGTTCGGCTTCCGCCGCATCGATGGTGCGGGCCGTCAGCAACAGGTCCATCGCCTTGGCTTTGCCGATCGCCCGCGGCAAGCGCTGGGTGCCGCCGGCGCCAGGCGTCACCCCGACCCGGATCTCCGGCTGGCCGAACTTGGCGTTATCGGCCGCGATCAGAAAATCGCACATCATCGCCAGCTCGCAACCGCCGCCCAGGGCATAGCCGGCCACCGCGCCAATCACCGGCTTGCGCACGCGCAGGATATGTTCCCAGTTGCGCGTGATGTAATTATCGCGATAGGTATCCGGGTAAGTGTAGTCGACCATGGCCGCGATATCGGCCCCGGCGGCGAAAGCCTTGTCACTGCCGGTCAACACGATGCAGCCGATGGCGGGATCGGCATCGAAGCGATGCAAGGCTTCGCCCAGCTCATTCATCATGCGCTCGTTCAAGGCATTGAGCGCCTTGGGCCGGTTTAGCCGAATCAAGGCCACTTTATCGTGGACTTCGACGATCAAGTCTTCGTATTGCATGCGGTCTCCTCATTGGTGGCACGGGTGGCACAGATTGTAGCGTTTCCGCCCTATATATACCGAGCCGGCGCTGGTATTATTTGAGCCTGCGCAGTGTCCCTCCGGCGCGTCCCCAAAAATAGAGCCGAGCCTTCTATCCTATCGACCGCCCGCCACTTCATCGTCGACAAGCTTGAGGCCGACAAACTGCTGTGCAACCCGGATTTCCGCCGATTCTGGTTCAGCAGCGTGCTCAATGGCTTCGGCGCCCAGATCACGGGCTTGGCGCTACCTTTATGCGCGGCACTCTTGCTGCACGCCAACCCGGCCCAGATGGGTATCCTGGTCGCCCTGCAAGCGCTGCCCTTTGCCCTGTTCGGCCTGCCGGTCGGGGTGTGGCTGGACCGCAGCAGCAAGCTGCCCATCATGTTAGGCAGCGAACTGCTGTCCGGCCTGGCCTTGGCCAGCGTGGCCCTGGCTTATTGGATGGGTATGCTCTCCATGCCCTGGTTGTACGCGGTCGGCTTTTTGATCGGCACCGGCTTCGTGGTGGGCGGCGGCGCCGAACAGGTGTTTCTCACTTACCTGGTCGGCCGCGACGGCTTGATCGACGCGCAAACCAAGTTCGCCGCCACCGATTCGGCCTCACGCCTGATCGGCCCCGGCATCGCCGGGCTACTGGTGCAACTGATGACGGCACCGGTGGCGGTGCTGGTGACCGCCGCCGCCTACCTGATTTCGGTCTTCAATCTGCGCCAGATGCGCGTGCGCGATCCCCGCCCCGCCCGGTCCGAACAACACCCCTTGCGCGACATGCAGGCGGGCCTGGCATTCGTCTGGGGCCAACCCTTGCTGCGCGCGCTGGCCTGGGGCGCCGGCGGCTGGCACCTGCTGTTTTACGGTTACGCCGCGCTCACCATCCTGTTCGCCACCCGCGAACTGGGCATGACGCCCGGCGTGCTGGGCATGGTGCAAACGCTGGGCGGCCTGGGCGTGTTTGTCAGTTCGGTGCTGGTCAAGCCGCTCACGCGCCGTTTCGGCGCCGGCCGCACCGTCCTGATCGGCCTGGGTTCGACCACACTCGGTTTCATGCTGGTGCCAACCATTCCGGCGGCCCTGTTCGGCAGCGCCCAGGCCAGCGCCCTCGCTTATGGCGTGCTGACCTTTTTCTTCGACTGCGGCGTGATGCTGTTTTTCATTCCTTACATGTCCTTGCGGCAAAAAGTTACACCGGACGCTTTTCTCGGACGCATGATCTCGACCATGCGTTTCCTGACCGTCGCCACCGCTCCGCTTGGCGCGCTGGCGGCCGGCGCCGTCGCCCAGCACTTCAGCATCCGTACCGGCCTGGCGTGCGTGGCGGCCGGCGGCGTGGCGCTGACCGCCGCCATGTTGTGCTTTTCGCCGCTGCGCAGCGTGCGCGCATAAGCGCGCAAGCGGATCACGCCGCGCGCGCCGCTCGCCCATGGCCAGTGGCCGCCGCAAGCCGACCATACGGCCGGACGCCGGCTCAAGCATCCACCGCAGAAGCGCAGTTCAACACCAATTTGCTGCCCACCGATGGCGCGGCGTTTCCCTAACACGCCTACTCGCGCGGCGGCACCTTCTTCGGCAGCAGCACCCACAACATGCCGCGCTGCTTCATGCGGCCGGCGTTTTCGGCCGCCTCCGCGCCAAAACCGAAGAAATAATCGGCCCGGATCGCCCCGCGAATGGCGCCGCCCGTGTCTTGCGCCATCACCAGGCGCTGCATCGGCGTGTCGCTGTTGGCCAGCGTGGTCGACAAAAACAATGGCGCGCCCAGCGGCAACATCTGGGCATCGATGGCCACCGAGCGCTGCGGCGTCAGCGCCACCCCCAGCGCCCCTTTCGGGCCGACCTTGGGATCGGGCAGCTTTTCTTCTTTAAAAAATACATAGCTGGGATTGGCGTCAAATAACTCTTGCTGACGGCTGGGATGGCCGGCGATCCAGCCTTTGATGCCCTGGGCCGAGGCTTGCTCCATGCTCAGCTCGCCCTTATCGACCAGATAGCGTCCAATCGATTTATAAGGATGGCCGTTCTGATCGGCATAGGCGATGCGCACGGTTTCCTGGCTGTCGCTCATCTGCACCCGGCCGGAACCTTGCACCTGCAAAAAAAATGCCTCCACCGCGTCATCGACCCACATCAACTCCTTGCCGCCGACATCGGTCGCTTGCTCGATCTCGGCCCGCGTCCCGTAGGGCAGCACTTTCTTGCCCACCAGACGTCCGCGCAAGCGCATCGCTTTCAATTCCGGATACACACTGGCCAAATCGACTGTCAGCAAATCGTCCGGCACCTTATACAGCGGCGTTTGAAACGGGCCGCCCCGCTTGCGCGCGCCGTGCAACAGCGGTTCGTAATAACCGGTGACCAAGCCCGTGTCGGCGCCATCGGGCGCGATCACCTGATTAGGCACGAAAAAGGTTTCAAAAAACAGGCGAATGCTCGCTTCCTCGCCGCCCCGCACCTGCTGCGCGATCACGCACACTTCTTTCCACTCGGCCCGCTTGCCCAACACGCTGCAAGACGACAAAAAAGCCGGCCAGGCGGCGCGCAGATCGTCGCGTTGCCAGCCCGGCAAGGCGGCGAAGTCGACCGGCAGCAATTGCGGCGCGGCGGCCGCGCCAGGGGTCGCGCCCGGCAGGGGCGCGGGGGCCGGCTTGAGCGGCGCCGGCTGCGACGTCGGCTTGACAGGGGGCACGGGCGCGCTGGCGCAGCCGGCCAGCAATAAGGCGACGGCGGCGGCCGAAGCGAGTAAACTCAGACGTATCGATGACATGGGGATGACTATGTGGCTGTTAATGGTTGAGGCGATTTTCGCGCTGTGTTTGCTGGTGTTCATCGTCTGGTGGACCATGTTTTCGGGCCGGCCGACGCAGGAGCGGCAGGTTTTACCGCCGCCGGCCGAGTCCACAGACCAGCCAGGCAAGCGCGATGCGTAGACTGGAGACACGGGAAACACAGCAAGCGCGGGGAGCGCGCCGCGCCGCGTGACGGGCCGCTCAACGGCGCCGCGTCAATGCAGCGTGCGCGGCAGCGAGAGCACGAATTCGGGAATTTTGGCTTCGAACTGATGGCCGTCTTCCGCCACGCAAAAATATTCGCCCACCATCGAGCCTTGCGCCGTGGCCAGGGCCGTGCCGCTGGTGTATTCAAATTGCTCACCGGGCTGCAACAGCGGCTGATGACCGACCACGCCCAGGCCGCGCACCTCGTCGGCGTGGTTGTTGGCGTCCGTGATGACCCAGTGGCGCGAAATCAGTTGCGCGGCGATGGTGCCCGTGTTTTTGATCGTGATCGAATACGTGAATACATAACTGGTGCGATCGGGATCGGACTGCTCCGGCAGATACTGGGTGCGGACCGAAACAGTAAATTCATAAGAAGCCATCGATATTCCTCAAGTAAAGCTGTCTATGCCCGCGCGCCAATGCCGCGCCAGCCTGATGGTGATCGTTCATGAGATTACATTGCACCCGAAATCGGTGCCATGCGCAAGGTATTGCGCTATAAAAATAATATCGCCGGCCGCCATGGGCCACCGCCGCCACCCGCTTTCGCTCGGCCGCGCCCGCCGCCCGGCGTAAAATAGCGCATCCCCATCACCGGCACAACACCATGTCCACCTTTCGCATCGCCCCCAGCATCCTGTCCGCCGACTTCGCCCGCCTGGGCGAAGAGGTGCGCAACGTCGTCGCCGCCGGCGCCGATCTTATCCATTTTGACGTCATGGACAATCATTACGTTCCCAACCTAACCATCGGTCCCATGATCTGCGCGGCGATCCGGCCCCATATCACGGTGCCGATCGACGTCCACCTGATGGTCAAGCCGGTCGACCGCATCATTCCCGACTTCGCCAAAGCGGGCGCCAACATCATCACCTTCCACCCCGAAGCGACCGAACATCTGGACCGCACCTTGCAGCTGATCCGCGACCAGGGATGCCAGGCCGGCCTGGCGTTCAATCCGGGCACTCCGCTGCACTTCCTGGACCACGTGATGGACAAAATCGACTTGATCTTGATCATGTCGGTCAATCCGGGCTTCGGCGGCCAATCGTTCATCGCCGAGGCGCTCCACAAAGTGGCCGAGGCGCGCCGCCGCATCGACCAGTCGGGCCGCGCCATCATGCTTGAAGTCGACGGCGGCATCAAGATCGACAACATCGCGGCGGTGGCGGCGGCCGGCGCCGACACCTTCGTGGCCGGCTCGGCCATCTTCGGCAAGCCCGATTACCGCGCCATCATCGACGCCATGCGTGACCAACTGGCCGGTGTATAAGATGGGCGACCCGCGCGCCCTGCGCGGCGTGCGCGCCGCGATCGTCGACCTGGACGGCACCATGCTCGACACCCTGCCCGACTTTCACGTCGCCCTCAACCGCATGCGCGCCGACTTCGGCCTGGCGCCCATCGCCGCGGCCCGCATCGCGCCCATGATCGGCAAGGGTTCGGAAAACCTGATCGCGCGCGTGCTCGCGCTCGACTTCGAACCGGAGCAGGTGGCCGCGCGCGCCGACGCGGCGATGGCGGCCTACCAGCGCCATTACCTCGCCATCAACGGCGACTTTTGCACCCTGTATCCAGAAGTGCTGAGCGGCCTGGACGCGCTGCGCGGCGCCGGCCTGCGCCTCGCTTGCGTGACCAACAAACCGATCGGCTTCACCTTGCCTCTATTAAAACGCAAGGGCTTGGCCGACTATTTCGACATCGTGTACGGCGGCGACTCGCTGGCGCGCAAAAAACCCGATCCGCTGCCGATGACGCAAGTGTGCGCCGATTTCGCCCTGGCGCCGGCCCGGGTGGTGGCCATCGGCGACTCGTCCAATGACGCGCAAGCGGCCAGGGCGGCCGGCTGCCCGGTGCTGACCGTGCCCTACGGTTACAATCACGGACAATCTATACACGACACCGATTCCGATGGTATAGTTGACACGCTGCTTGCCGCAGCCGCCTTGATCAGGTCGCACAACTAACCGCAGACTGTTTACCAGACATGTTTCTCGACAAAAAACACACCGTCACACAACCGGGCTCGATTGAGGCCTGGCTTTGGCGACGCTGGCAATCCTGGGCTAAGTAAGCCGTATTGATTGCTGCCGCGCGTGCCCACGCACCCGGCAGGTTTTTTGCAACCCCACCGCCGGCACCGATCCGGCGGCATGGAGACAAACATGACCGAACTCGAATTCAAGTCGCTGGCCAACCAGGGCTACAACCGCATCCCTCTCATCTCGGAAGCCTTCGCCGACCTGGAAACGCCGCTCACCTTGTACCTCAAGCTGGCGCAAACCCAGCAGCACGGCAAAAACACCTTCCTGCTCGAATCGGTGGTTGGCGGCGAGCGCTTCGGGCGCTACTCCTTCATCGGTTTGCCGGCCAAAACGGTGCTGCGCAGCACCGGCACCCTGACCGAGATCGTCACCGACGGCCAGGTGAGCGAAACCCACCAAGGCAATCCGCTCGACTTCATCGAACAGTTCCAGGCCCGCTTCAAGGTCGCGCTGCGCCCCGGCCTGCCCCGCTTTTGCGGCGGCCTGGCCGGCTACTTCGGCTACGACACCGTGCGCCACATCGAGAAAAAGCTGGCCGGCGGCGCGCCCAAGGACGATCTGGGCTTGCCCGACATCGAGCTGATGCTGACCGAGGAACTGGCCGTGATCGACAATTTGTCGGGCAAGCTGTATCTGATCGTGTATGCCGACCCGCGCCAGCCGGAAGCGTTTTCCAAGGCCCGCCAGCGGCTCAAGGATTTGCGCATGATGCTGCGGCGGGGGGTCGAGGCGCCCGTCACATCGAGCTCGGTGCGCACCGAGGCGATCCGCGACTTCAGCAAGGAAGACTACCTGAAGGCGGTGGCCAAGGCCCACCAATACGTGATGGCGGGCGACTTGATGCAGGTGCAGATCGGCCAGCGCATCCGCAAGCCCTACGTCGACTCGCCGCTCACCCTGTACCGCGCGCTGCGTTCGCTGAACCCCTCGCCGTATATGTACTTCTACAATTTCGGCGACATGCAAATCGTCGGCGCCTCGCCCGAGATTTTGGTGCGCAACGAAAGCCCGGCCGACGCGCCCAAAAAAGTGACGCTGCGCCCGATCGCCGGCACCCGCCCGCGCGGCGCCACGCCCGAACGCGACGAGGCGCTGTCGAAGGAATTGCTGGCCGACCCGAAAGAGATCGCCGAACACGTGATGCTGATCGACCTGGCCCGCAATGACCTGGGCCGCATTTCCGAGATCGGCAGCGTGAAGGTGACCGACCGCCTGGTGATCGAAAAGTACTCGCATGTGCAGCACATCGTCTCCAACGTCGAGGGCCAACTGAAAGACGGCTTGTCGAATCTGGACGTGCTGCGCGCCACCTTCCCGGCCGGCACCCTGACCGGCGCGCCCAAGGTGCGCGCCATGGAAGTGATCGACGAACTGGAAATCTCCAAACGCGGCATCTACGGCGGCGCCTGCGGTTATCTCTCCTTCGGCGGCGAGATGGACGTGGCCATCGCCATCCGCACCGGCGTGATCAAGGACGGCATGCTGTATGTGCAGGCCGCCGCCGGCATCGTGGCCGATTCGATCCCCGAGATGGAATGGCAGGAAACCGAGAACAAGGCGCGCGCCGTGCTGCGCGCCGCCGAACAAGTGCAAGACGGCCTGGATGGGGAGATCTAACATGCTGCTCATGATCGACAACTACGACTCCTTCACCTACAACATCGTGCAGTATTTCGGCGAGCTGGGCGAACAGGTGCACACCGTGCGCAACGACGAAATCAGCCTGGCCCAGATCGAAGCGCTGGCGCCGCGCCGCATCTGTATTTCGCCGGGGCCGAAAGCGCCGGCGCAGGCCGGCATCTCGGTACCCATCCTCAAACACTTCGCCGGCAAGCTGCCGATCCTGGGCGTGTGTCTGGGCCACCAAGCCATCGGCGAAGCGTTCGGCGGCAAAGTGGTGCGCGCCAAACAGGTCATGCATGGCAAAACCTCACTGATCGCCCACACCGGCGTGGGCGTGTTCAAACACTTGCCCAGCCCCTTCACCGTGATCCGCTACCACTCGCTGGCGATCGAGCGCGCCTCGCTGCCGGCCTGCCTGGAAGTGACGGCTTGGACCGACGACGGCGAAATCATGGGCGTGCGGCACCGCGAGTACGACATCGAGGGGGTGCAGTTTCACCCCGAATCGATCTTGTCCGAACACGGTCACGCGCTGCTTAAGAATTTTCTCGACCGCTGATGCGGCAGCGGCGCGCCCGCGCGCCGGCCCCGTTCTGAGCCCTCATTGAAGAAGGAAGCATCATGCCGATCACCCCGCAAGAAGCGCTACTGCGCTGCATCGACCACCGCGAGATCTTTCACGACGAAATGCTGTTCCTGTTCCGCCAGATCATGTCGGGCGAGATGTCGCCGACCATGATCGCGGCCCTCACCATGGGCCTGCGCGTGAAGAAGGAAACCATCGGCGAAATCGCCGCCGCCGCCCAGGTCATGCGCGAATTCGCCACCAAGGTGCCGATGGCCGACACCCGCCACCTGCTCGACATCGTCGGCACCGGCGGCGACGGCGCCCACACCTTCAACATTTCGACCGCCACCATGTTCGTGGCGGCGGCGGCCGGCGCGCGGGTGGCCAAGCATGGCGGGCGCAGCGTGTCGTCCTCGTCCGGCAGCGCCGACGTGC
>JAZKGI010000068.1:0-17339 GCA_040385995.1 Pseudomonadota bacterium | reverse complement strand
CGACGTGGACGTCGGGCAGCCAGGTGTGGACCGGGAACATCGGCACCTTGACGGCGAACGCCATCAGGAAGGCCAGGAAGATAAAGATCTGTTCGCGCAGCGTGAGCGGCAAGGTGTGCCAGGTCTGGATGTCGAAGCTATGCGACTGGTTATACAGGTAGATGATGGCCACCAGCGTGAGCAAGGAGCCGAAGAAGGTGTACAGGAAGAACTTGAACGAGGCGTAGACCCGGTTCTCGCCGCCCCACACGCCGATGATGATGAACATCGGGATCAGGGTCGCTTCGAAGAAGAAGTAGAACAGCAGGCCGTCCATGGCGCAGAACACGCCGATCATCAGGCCGGACAGGATCAGGAACGCGCCCATGTACTGGGCGATGCGCTGCTCGATCACCTGCCAGGCCGAGATCACCACGATCACCGTGATGAAGGCGGTCAGCGGAATGAACCACAGCGACAGGCCGTCGATACCGAGCGAGTAGAAAATCTGGAAGCGCTCGATCCAGGCCGCCTTTTCGACGAATTGCATGCCGTGGGCGGCGTTGTCGAAATGGGAAATCAGCGGCAGCGTGACGGCCAGGCTGGCGATGGCGCCGGCCAGTGCCAGCCAGCGGGTGAAGCCCGGCTTGTCGTCGCGGCCGATGGCCAGCACCAGAAGACCGAACAGGATCGGCACCCAGATCGCCAGGCTCAGATAGGGAGGTAGGGTAGATATCGTTGACTGCATCATGGTTGTCAGTATTCTTTTATCAGGTCGGCTTACTTGGCGTACAGCACGAAATAGCTCAGGAAGCCCAGCACGCCAATGATCATCACAAACGCATAATGGTAGATATAACCGGTTTGCAGCATGCGTGTCAGGCCGGCGAACCAGCCCACCAGTTTGGCGCTGCCGTTCACCAGTAAGCCATCGATGAGCATCTTGTCGCCCACGTTCCACAGTCCGTTGCCCAACAGGCGCGCGCCACCGGCGAACACCACTTCATTGAACTTGTCCATGTAGTACTTATTGTCGAGCAGCGTGTGGAGCGCGTGGAATTTGGCGTAAAACCAGGCCGGCACCTTCGGATTGACCAGGTAGCAGTAGTAAGCCGATGCCACGCCGGCGGCGGCCAGAATGAATGGCAGCGAGGTGAACGCGTGCAGCGCCATGGCCATCGCGCCGTGGAATTCGTGCGTCAGCTCTTCCATCGCCTGGTGGTTTTCACCGACGAAGATCACGCCCTTGAAGAAGTCGCCGAACAGCATCGGACCGACGGTCAGGTAGCCGATGAAGATCGACGGGATCGCCAGCATCACCAGCGGGAACCAGACCACGAATGGCGATTCGTGCGGTTTCTGCCCCGGGGCCAGGCCGTGATGCTCTTCCTCTTGCTCGTGGTGGTCGCCATGATCGCCGTGGCCATCGTGGTGGGCGCCGTGGGCGGCCGCCGGCGCGTGGTGGTGCGCGTCATGCGCATGCGCCTTGCCGAAACGCTCTTCGCCGTGGAATACCAGGAAGTACATGCGGAACGAGTAGAAGGCGGTGACGAACACGCCGGCCAGCACGGCGAAGTTGGCAAAGCCGGCGCCCCAGATATGGGTCGCGTGCACCGCTTCGATGATGCTGTCCTTCGAGTAGAAACCGGAGAAGAACGGGGTGCCGATCAAGGCCAGCGAACCGGCCAGCGAGGTAATCCAGGTGATCGGCATGTATTTGCGCAGGCCGCCCATGTTGCGGATGTCTTGATCGTGGTGCATGCCGATGATGACCGAACCGGCGCCCAAAAACAGCAGCGCTTTGAAAAAGGCGTGGGTCATCAAGTGGAACACGGCGATGGAATAGGCCGAGGAACCCAAGGCCACCGTCATATAGCCCAGTTGCGACAGGGTGGAATAGGCCACCACGCGCTTGATGTCGGTCTGGATGATGCCCAAAAAGCCCATGAACAGCGCGGTGATGGAGCCGATCACCAGAATGAACGACAGCGCGGTGTCGGACAGTTCGAACAGGGGCGACATGCGCGAGACCATGAAGATGCCGGCCGTGACCATGGTGGCGGCGTGGATCAGAGCCGAGATCGGGGTCGGGCCTTCCATCGAGTCGGGCAGCCAGACGTGCAGCGGGAACTGGGCCGATTTGCCCATGGCGCCCACGAACAGGCAGATACAGGCCACGGTCAACATCATCCAATCGGTGCCGGGCAGCACAATGCCGGCCAGTTCGGCCCGTTTGGCGAACACTTCCTGGTAATTCATCGAGCCGCCATACGCGAGCAGCAGGCCGATGCCGAGAATGAAGCCGAAGTCGCCCACCCGGTTGACCAGGAACGCCTTCATATTGGCCACGATGGCGGTCGGGCGCGTGTACCAGAAGCCGATCAGCAGATACGACACCAGGCCCACCGCTTCCCAGCCGAAGAACAGCTGCAAGAAGTTATTGGCCATGACCAGCATCAGCATGGCGAAGGTAAACAAGGAAATGTAGGCGAAGAAGCGGTTGTAGCCTTCGTCATCTTTCATGTAGCCGATGGTATAGATATGCACCATCAGCGAGACGAAGGTCACCACGCACATCATCATCGCCGACAACGCGTCGATCTGGAACCCGACCTCGAGTTTCAGGGTGCCGACCGTCATCCAGTTATAGATGACGCCGTTGTAAGTGGAACCGTCCAATACGCTAAGCAGCGTTTGAAACGACAAGATGAACGCAATCAGCACGCCCGCGATCGTCACCGTATGCGACGTTTTGCGACCGACCAGATTACCCAGGAACTGGGTTCCGAACAAGCCCGCAATGGCGGCACCGACGAGCGGCGCCATTGGGATGGCAAGAAGGAGATTAGGGTTAAGTAGTTGCCCCGCCATGATGAACCTTAATCGTTATTATTCGAGGTTGAAACTTAGCCTTTAAGGCTATCCAAGTCTTCTACATTGATCGTGTCCAGATTACGGAACATGACCACCAAAATCGCCAGACCGATCGCCGATTCCGCGGCGGCCACTGTCAGGATAAAGAAAACGAAGATCTGCCCGGCCGCGTCGCCCAGGTAATGCGAAAACGCGATGAAATTCATGTTCACCGCCAGCAGCATCAATTCGATGGCCATCAACAGCACGATGATGTTCTTGCGGTTGAGGAAAATCCCGACGATGGAGATCGCGAACAAAATCGCGCCCAGGACCAGGTAGTGCGCAAGCGATAAAGTCATGGTGCCTCCTTGGTGCCGGCATCGGCCGCCGGGCGCTCGACCACGGCGTTCATTTTGACGATGCGCAGACGGTCGTTACGCTTGACCCGCACCGCATCGGCCGGATCGAAATATTTGGTGTCCTTACGCTTGCGCAGGGTCAGGGCCACGGCGGCGACGATGGCCACCAGCAAGATGGCGGCGGCGATTTCGAAACCGTACACATACTGGGTGTAGATCAGCTTGCCCAATTCCTTGGTGCCGCCGATGTTGGGCCCGGCCTGCGCGCGCGGCTCGAATTCCAGAAAGCTGCGCCACAGCACCGATGCCATTTCCAGCACGATCACGCCGCCGACCCCGGCCGCCACCGGCAAATAGCCCCAGAAGCCTTCGCGCATCTTGTCGATATTGATGTCCAACATCATCACCACAAACAGGAACAGCACCATCACGGCGCCCACATACACCAATACCAGCACGATGGCCAGGAACTCGGCCTTGAGCAGCATCCAAATCCCGGCCGCCGAAAAGAACGACAATACCAGGAACAGCGCGGCATGGACCGGGTTACGGGCCGTGATCACGCGCGTCGCGGCCAACACCAAAATGGCCGAGAATGCGTAAAACAAAAAAGTTTTAAAGTCCATAACAAACCCAATAGACGTACAGATGAGGGACCGCCGCAGGCCGCGCCCGCCAAACGGCGCGGGCGGCGCGGCAACGGTCAGCGATAAGGGGCGTCGGCGGCGCGCGCGGCGGCGATCTCGTCTTCATACCGATCGCCCACGGCCAATAACATCTCTTTCGTGTAGTACAAATCGCCCCGTTTCTCGCCGTGGTATTCCAGCACATGGGTCTCGACGATCGAATCGACCGGGCAAGATTCTTCGCAAAAGCCGCAGAAAATGCACTTCGTCAAATCGATATCGTAACGCGTGGTGCGGCGCGAGCCGTCGTCACGCTGTTCGGATTCGATGGTGATGGCCATCGCCGGGCACACCGCCTCGCACAGTTTGCAGGCGATGCAACGCTCTTCCCCGTTGGGGTAGCGGCGCAGCGCGTGCAAGCCGCGGAAACGGGGCGACATCGGCGTTTTCTCTTCCGGGAATTGCACCGTGATCTTGCGCGCGAACATGTACTTGCCCGTTAGCGCCATACCTTTGAACAATTCGCGCAACATCAAGCTGCCGAAAAAATCTTTTACTCTGTTCATTCCTCGCTCCGTTACTTCCAAATATTCCAGGATGTCTGCATCCAGGCAGCCACGATCACCAGGTACGCCAGGGTCAATGGAATAAATACCTTCCAGCCCAGACGCATGATTTGATCGTAGCGATAACGCGGGAACGTGGCCCGGGTCCAGATGAACAGCGACACGATCAAGAACGCCTTCAAAAACAGCCAGAAGAAGCCGCCCATGAATTCCAGCCCCGCCACCGGCGCCGACCAGCCGCCCAGGAACATCAGCGAGCCGAGCACGCCGATCAAGATCATGTTGGCGTATTCGGCCAGGAAGAACATGGCGTAGGACATGCCCGAGTATTCCACCATGTGGCCGCCCACGATTTCCGATTCGCCCTCGACCACGTCGAACGGATGCCGGTTGCACTCGGCCAGGCCGGACACCAGATACACCACGAACACGGGCAGCAGCGGCAGCCAGTTCCAAGACAGGAAATTGACGCCGTGGCTGGCGAAATACCCGACGCTTTGGCCGTTGACGATCTCGATGAAATTCAAGCTGCCCGACACCATCAGCACGATGACCAGCACAAAACCCATGGCGATCTCGTACGACACCATCTGGGCCGAGGCGCGCATGGCGCCCATGAAGGAGTACTTCGAGTTGGAAGCCCAACCGGCGATGATGATGCCGTACACTTCCATCGAGGTGATCGCCATCAACAGCAGCAAGCCGGCGTTGACGTTGGCGAGCACTAACTCCGGGCCGAACGGCACCACCGACCACGCCGCCAAGGCCGGCATGATGGTCATGATGGGACCGATCACGAACAGCGCCTTGCTGGACTTGCTTGGAATGATGATTTCCTTGAACAGCAACTTCATCGCGTCTGCGATCGGTTGCAGCAGGCCCAGCGGCCCGACACGGTTGGGGCCGATACGGATTTGAATCCAGCCCAGCAGCTTGCGCTCCCACAGGGTCAAATAGGCGACCAGGCCCATCAGGGGCAAGGTCACGCACAAGATCTTGGCCATGGTCCAGAAGAAGGGCCAGCTGGCGCCCACCAGATCCTGACCGGTGCTGTTAATGGTGGTAATGATTTCAGGCAGAGCCATTACAGTCCCTCCCCTGCTTTTTCAATGGTGATGGCATCGAACATGCCGCCCAGTACCGCGGTCGAGGCATGCGCCGCCGCCACCCGCACCACATTGTCCGGCAAGCCGGCGTGAATGGCCGCCGTCAGCAGCGCGCTGCCGCCGTTCTGGGTGACGCGCACCCGGTCGCCGGATTTGACGCCCAGCTTGGCGGCCAGGGCCGCCGACAGACCGGCCCGGGGCGCTTGCCCGTCACCGGTGCGTTGCAGCGGTTCGGAGCGGCGCACCAGGGCGTCGGCGAAATAGATGGGCACGTCGGCCAGACGTTGCAAGGCGCCGGACGGGGCCGCGTAAGACGCCGCCGTCGGGACCAGCTTGGCCTTGTTGCTCAGCTGCGCCGACACATCGGTCACGCCCTTGCCCAACAACTCGTCGCGGATCGCTTCGGAGGTATCGTAGTCGAAACCGCTCAAGCCGAGGATGTTGCCCAGCACGCGCAACACTTTCCAGGCCGGACGGGTCTCGCCCAGCGGTTTGACGGTGCCATTGAAACTTTGGGCGCGGCCTTCGCAATTGACAAAGGTGCCGCCCGTTTCAGAGAACGGCGCCACCGGCAGCAACACGTCGGCGTACTCCATACCCTGCTTGAAGGACGACATCACCACCACCATCTCGGCCTGGGCCAGGGCGGCGCTGGCCGCGCGGGGATTGGCGGCGTCGAGTTCCGGTTCGGCATGCAGTAACACGTAAGCTTTTTTCGGCGCGGCAAACGCGGCGCCTGTTTGCTTGGCACCGGCGCCCACCAGATGGGCGCCCACCGTATTGGCCGCTTCGGTCAGGTAGCCCAGCTTGGCGCCGGTTTGCTCGGCGATCCATTGCGCCGCCGCATGCAAGGCGGACGCTTGCGGATGCTGGAGCACGGCATTGCCCAGCAAGACGGCACGCTGTTCGCCCGACATCAGGCTGGCGGCGATCTTGGCGGCCACTTCGGACGGCTCGACTTGCTCGAAACCGGCCGGCGCCGCCAGCTCCTTGGCCTTGGCCACCGCCGCCACCACTTGCGACAAGGCGGCCAGCCAGTCGGCCGGGGCGGCGATCATTTTGTTGGCGATGGTGATCAGTTGATCATCGTCGGCCGCGTGCAGGATGGACAATTTGCCGCCCGACTTGACGGCGGCGCGCAAGCGCGTGGCCAGCAAAGGATGGTCCTTGCGCAAGAACGAGCCGATCACGAAGGCTCGTTTGATCTCGCCAAATTCGGCGATCGTCATGCCCAGCCATGGCTTGATCTGGCCGTCGAGCGCGAAGTCGGTTTGACGCAGGCGGAAGTCGATATTGTCCGAGCCAATACCGCTGACCAGCTTTTTGAGCAACACCATCTCTTCCAGCGTGGAATGCGCGCTGGCCAGGGCGGCGATGGCGCCGGCGCCGTGTTCATGCTTGATGTTTTTCAAACCATGCGCCACGTATTCCAGCGCGGTTTGCCAGTCGACTTCTTTCCATTGCCCGCCCTGCTTGAGCATGGGAACGGTCAAGCGATCGGTGCTGTCCAGGGCTTCATACGAAAAGCGGTCCTTGTCGGAAATCCAGCATTCGTTGACGGCGTCGTTTTCCAGCGGCAGTACGCGTTTGACCTTGCCCTGCTTGACTTGCACGATCAGGTTCGCGCCCAGGCCGTCATGCGGACTGACCGATTTGCGGCGCGACAATTCCCAAGTGCGGGCGCTGTAACGGAACGGTTTCGAGGTCAAGGCGCCGACCGGACACAGGTCGATCATATTGCCCGACATTTCGGAGTTGACGGTCTGGCCGACAAAGGACGTGATCTCGGCGTGTTCGCCGCGGCCCAGCATGCCCAGCTCCATCACGCCGGCCACTTCCTGGCCGAAACGCACGCAGCGGGTGCAATGGATGCAGCGCGCCATCTCTTGCATCGACACGAGGGGGCCGGCATCTTTCGGCACCACCACTCGCTTGTCTTCATCGTAACGCGACTCGGACTTGCCGTAGCCGACCGCCAAATCCTGCAACTGGCATTCGCCGCCCTGGTCGCAGATGGGACAGTCGAGCGGATGATTAATCAGCAAGAATTCCATCACGCTTTTCTGGGCTTGCACCGCCTTGTCGCTGGACGAGCGCACGATCATGCCGGCCGAGACCGGCGTGGCGCAGGCGGGCAAAGGCTTGGGCGCCTTTTCCACTTCAACCAGACACATGCGGCAGTTGGCGGCGATCGACAATTTCTTGTGATAGCAGAAGTGCGGGATGTAGGTGCCCAACTTGTTGGCGGCGTCCATGACCATGCTACCCGCAGGGACTTCGACTTTTTTGCCGTCTATTTCGATTTCAACCATAGTAATCGTTACCTGACGCAGCTTAGATGTAAGCGGGCACTAAACAATGCTTGTGCTCGATGTGATATTCAAATTCTTCACGGAAATTCTTAATGAAGGCCCGCACCGGCATCGCGGCCGCGTCGCCCAAGGCGCAAATGGTGCGGCCCTGAATGTTGTCGGCGATCGAATTGAGCAAGTCCAAGTCGTCCGGACGGCCCTTGCCGTGTTCGATACGGTGAATCATGCGGTACATCCAGCCCGTGCCTTCGCGGCAAGGGGTGCACTGCCCGCACGACTCTTCATAATAAAAATACGACAGCCGTTCCAGCGCCTTGACCATGCAGCGCGTCTCGTCCATCACGATCACGGCGCCCGAACCGAGCATGGAGCCGGCCTTGGCGATGGAATCGTAATCGAGATCGGTGTTCATCATCAGTTCGCCACGAATCACGGGCGCCGAGGAGCCGCCCGGAATCACGGCCTTGATCTTTTTGCCGCCGCGCATGCCGCCGGCCAATTCCATCAACTTGGCGAACGGGGTGCCCATCGGCACCTCATAATTGCCGGGCCGCTCGACATCGCCCGAAATCGAGAAAATCTTGCTGCCGCCATTGTTCGGCTTGCCCATCGCCAGATATTTCTCCGGCCCGATATTGAGCACGAAGGGCACGGCCGCGAAGGTTTCCGTGTTGTTGATGGTGGTCGGTTTGCCGTACAAGCCGAAGCTGGCCGGAAATGGCGGCTTGAAGCGCGGCTGGCCTTTTTTGCCTTCCAGCGATTCCAGCAGCGCCGTTTCCTCGCCGCAGATATACGCGCCATAACCGTGGTGGGCGTGCAGCTGGAAGCTGAACTCGCTACCCATGATCTTGTCGCCCAGATAACCGGCGGCGCGCGCCTCTTCCAGCGCTTCTTCGAAACGGTCGTACTCGGCGAAAATCTCGCCGTGAATATAGTTGTAGCCCACCGTGATGCCCATCGCGTAGGCGCCGATGGCCATGCCTTCGATCAAGGCGTGCGGGTTGTAACGGATGATGTCGCGATCCTTGAAGGTGCCCGGCTCGCCTTCGTCGGTGTTGCAGACGAGGTATTTCTGACCAGGAAACTGGCGCGGCATGAAACTCCATTTCAAGCCGGTGGGAAAACCGGCGCCGCCGCGGCCGCGCAAGGCCGACGCTTTCAGGTCGGCGATGATCTGTTCTGGCGTAATCTTTTGTTCCAGAATGCGCTTCAGGGCGCTATAACCGCCCCGCTTGACATAATCTTCCAGATGCCAATTCTTGCCGTCCAAATCCTTCAGGATCAGGGGATCGATGTGTCGATTGTGGAGCGATGTCATTTCTTCAAGTCCTCCAGCAAGGCATCGATCTTTTGATCCGACATCCAGCTACACATGGTTTTGTTATTGAGCAGCATCACCGGGGCGTCGCCGCAAGCGCCCATGCACTCGCCTTCGACCAGGGTAAACAGGCCGTCGGCGGTGGTGCCGCGGTAATCGATGCCCAGCTTTTGTTTCAGGTAATTGCCGGCCCGCTCGCCGCCCGACAGCGCGCACGGCAGGTTGGTGCAGACGGTGATCTTGTGTTTGCCCACCGGGCGCACATTGTACATATTGTAGAAAGTGGCCACTTCCTGCACCGCGATGGCGGGCATGCCCAGATAATCGGCCACGTCTTGCATGGTGTCCGGCGCCAGCCAACCTTTTTCATCCTGGGCGATGGCGAGCGCGGCCATGACGGCGGACTGCTTCTGGTCGGCCGGGTATTTTGCGACCTCGCGGTCGATCTTCTTGTATGACTGCTCTGATAACAACATGTGTATGCCTTTGAAGACTTATCTGTCGATTTCGCCGAAGACGATATCTTGGGTGCCGATGATGGTGACGGCGTCGGCGATCATGTGCCCGCGCGCCATTTCATCCAAGCCCTGCAAGTGCGCGTAACCGGGCGCGCGGATCTTCATGCGGTAAGGCTTGTTGGCGCCGTCCGACACGAGATAGATGCCGAACTCGCCCTTCGGATGCTCGACCGCGCTGTAGGCTTCGCCCGGCGGCACGTGAAAGCCTTCGGTAAACAACTTGAAGTGATGGATCAGCGATTCCATATTGGTCTTCATGTCGACCCGACCCGGTGGCGCCACCTTGCGGTTATCGGTCATGACGGGACCGGCGTTGTTGCGCAGCCATTCGATGCATTGTTTGATGATGCGGTTCGATTGACGCATCTCTTCCATGCGCACCAGATAGCGGTCGTAAGAATCGCCATTGGTGCCCAGAGCGATGTCGAAATCCATCAAGTCGTACACTTCGTAAGGCTGATGCTTGCGCAAATCCCACTGCACGCCGGAGCCGCGCAGCATGGGACCGGTAAAGCCCATGGCCTTGGCCGCTTCCGGCGTGACCACGCCGATGCCGACGGTGCGCTGTTTCCAGATGCGGTTGTCGGTCAGCAGGGTTTCGTATTCGTCAACGTAAGTCGGGAAGCGGCGGGTGAAGTCTTCAATGAAGTCGAGCAGCGAACCCTGGCGGTTTTCATTGAGCTGGTCGATGGCCTTGGCGTTGCGGATGATCGAAGCCTTGTGTTTCGGCATCGCATCCGGCAAGTCGCGGTACACGCCGCCCGGGCGATAGTAAGCCGCGTGCATGCGCGCGCCCGACACCGCTTCGTAGCAATCCATCAAATCTTCGCGGTCGCGGAAGGCGTACAGAAAAGGCCCCATGGCGCCGACGTCGAGCGCGTGCGCGCCCAGCCACAGCAAGTGATTCAGCAGACGCGTGATTTCATCGAACATGACGCGGATGTATTGCGCGCGCAAAGGCACTTCCAGGCCCAGCAGCTTTTCGATGGCCATCACATAGGCATGCTCGTTGCACATCATCGACACGTAGTCGAGCCGGTCCATATACGGCACCGATTGCAGATAGGTCTTTTGCTCGGCCAGCTTTTCAGTGGCGCGGTGCAACAAGCCGATATGGGGATCGGCGCGCTGGATCACCTCGCCGTCCAGCTCCAGCACCAGGCGCAACACGCCATGGGCGGCCGGATGCTGGGGACCGAAGTTCAGGGTGTAGTTCTTAATCTCAGCCATTTATTTCATCCCGTAATGTTCTTCGCGTATCACGCGCGGCACGTTTTCGCGCGGCTCGATCGTCACGGGCTGGTAAATCACGCGTTTTTGCTCGGGATCGTAGCGCATCTCGACATAGCCGGAGACGGGGAAATCCTTGCGGAACGGGTGGCCGATGAAACCGTAATCGGTCAAGATGCGGCGCAGATCGTTGTGCCCGTCGAACAGAATGCCAAACAGATCGAACGCTTCGCGCTCGAACCAGTTGGCCGCGCGCCACACGCCGACCACCGACGGCAGCAGCGGCATCTCGTCGTCCGGCGCGAACACGCGCACCCGCAGGCGCCAGTTGTGGCTGACCGACAGCAGATGGGAAACGACGGCGAAACGCAAGCCGTCCCAGCTGCCTTCGCCATAGCTCAGATAGTCGACGCCGCACAAGTCGATTAATTGCTCGAAATGCAAAGAAATGTTATCGCGCAGCACGGTCATCGCGTCCAGATAATCGGCCGCCTTCACCGTCAGCGTCACCTCGCCCAGCGCCACGACCACGCTGGCGCGCTCGCCGAGCGCGCTGTGCAGCGCGGCTTCCAGGACTTCTAATTTTGTTGTCATATGCAGGCTGCCGGTTAGCGGGCGATCGTGTTGGTGCGTTTGATCTTGTTATGCAATTGCAAAATACCGTACAGCAGCGCCTCGGCCGTGGGCGGACAGCCCGGCACATAGACGTCGACCGGCACGATGCGGTCGCAACCGCGCACCACGGAATAGGAATAATGGTAATACCCGCCGCCGTTGGCGCAGGAACCCATCGAAATCACCCAACGCGGCTCGGGCATCTGGTCGTAGACCTTGCGCAGCGCCGGCGCCATCTTGTTGCACAAGGTGCCGGCGACGATCATCACATCGGACTGGCGCGGCGAGGGACGGAACATGAAACCGAAACGCTCAAGATCGTAACGGGCCGCACCGGCATGCATCATTTCCACCGCACAGCAAGCCAGACCGAACGTCATCGGATACATCGACCCGGTGCGCGCCCAATTGATCAGCTTATCGGCTGTGGTGGTGATGAAACCTTCGTTTAATACGCCTTCAATAGCCATGGCTTATTCCCAATCAAGGGCACCTTTCTTCCAAATATACCAAAACCCGACCGCGAATTCGGCGATGAATACCATCATCGTCACAAATGCCGGCCAGCCCAGTTCGCGCATCGAGACGCCCCATGGGAAGAAAAATGCCGTTTCCAGATCGAACAAAATAAAGAGAATGGCGACCAGGTAATACCGGACGTCGAATTTCATGCGCGCGTCTTCGAACGCTTCGAAGCCGCATTCGTAGGGGGACAGTTTGGCTGCGTCGGGATTGTTGGGTCCGAGCAGGCGTCCCAGCACTTGCGGGACCACGCCTACCCCGATACCGACGAGGATGAACAGCAGGACGGGGAAATAATTTTCGAGGTTCATTGAAGCGCTTAGGTTGAACGATCGGTTAAATGACGACATCGCGCTGGTTTGCAATGCACTTAACGTTTGACCCCAATCAACCTCAGACCAGGATCGAACGACACATCCTCGTGAAAAAGCCAGCTTAGGCAGGAGCCATGGCTCTTGCGCCAATGCTGGCTTTTTGATTTCTGGTGCCGACGGCGAGACTCGAACTCGCACAGCTTTCGCCACTACCCCCTCAAGATAGCGTGTCTACCAATTTCACCACGTCGGCGTTAAGGCCGCTATTCTACTCTGCTTTCACGCCTTTGTTAATGCGTATTGCGGTAAAACAAAGAGAAAAACGATATTTCTTACTACGGTTTGCAGGTGATCGCGTGCAACTGGCGGCTACGGCGCCAGCGTCGCGCTCCGGCAGCCGCCCTGCTCGAGGCGAGCGCGGGCGACCGGGTGGCAAGCCTGGGGTCTTACTTTGGAATCTGGGTTGCCGGCACAGACGACGCCGGGGCCGCCGCCGCGGGCGCGGCCGCTGGGGCTGCGGGCGCGGCCGCTGGCTTACTGGTGGGGATCGCAGCCGAACCGCTCACCGGCGCCACCGGCTGGGTGACTTTTTCCATCACCCCGCCGCCGACCGAATTGGTGCGCTCATTGGCCATGAACGACAAGCCCAGGGTGGCGCTGAAAAAGATCGCCGCCGCCACGCCAGTCGATTTCGACATGAAATTCGACGAGCCGGTGGCCCCGAACAAACTGCCCGACGCGCCGGAACCGAAAGCGGCGCCCATATCGGCACCCTTGCCATGTTGCAGCAAAACCAGGCCAATGATCGCCAACGCCGACAAAACCTGCACCACCACCACCAGATTGAACAAAGTGTTCATTGCTATTCCATTCTCAGTTTTAAATTAATTCAACCGGCGGCGTGAATAATCGCCAAGAAATCTGCCGCCTTCAGTGCTGCTCCACCGACCAAGCCGCCATCGATATCCGGCATGGCCATCAATTCTTTCGCGTTGCCCGGCTTCATACTGCCGCCGTACAAAATCCGCACGCCGGCCGCCGCCGTCGCGTTTTTGCGCGCCAGTTGCGCGCGCAAGGCTTGGTGCACTTGCTGCGCCATGACCGGCGTGGCCGTCTGCCCGCTGCCGATCGCCCACACCGGCTCGTAAGACAGCAGCAACTGCGCCACATCGTCAGGCGCGATCACATCGAGCACCGCCGCCAGCTGGGCGCTCACCACTTGCATCGCATGACCGGCGTCGCGCTGGGACAGCGTTTCGCCCACACACACGATGGGCCGCAAACCCACTGCCAGTGCCGCAAGCGTCTTGCGGGCCACCAGTTCGTCGCTTTCGGCATGGTAGGCGCGGCGCTCGGAGTGACCGACAATCACATATGTACACGCGAAGTCAAGCAACATGCCGCCCGCCACCTCGCCCGTGTAGGCGCCCGTCAAATGGGGCGACACATCCTGCGCGCCCCATGCGAGCGCGCTGCCGGACAATTGTGCTTCGCACTGCGCCAGATAGGGAGCGGGCACGCACACCGCGCAGGCGGCGCTGGCCGACGTCAAGCCTGCCGCGATGCCTGACAGCAGCACCGAATTACCGGCGATGCTGCCATTCATTTTCCAATTCCCAACGACAAGTTTGCGACGCATAGTAGCCTAAATTCCAATAACCCGCCATTTTAACGTGAGGTCGGGGCCCAGAACAAGCAAACGGCACAATACCAATCCCGGAAGCGACAGGGCGCACATCGCGCTTGACAGCATGGCGCGAAGCTGGCTCCCCACTCTGGACGCGCAGAACTATTTCACCTGCAACATGATCTTTCCAATATGGCTACCACTTTCCATCATGACGTGGGCGGCGCTGGCCTGCTCCAGCGGAAACACATGATGAATGACGGGCCGGATTTTTCCCGCCTCCAGCAAGGGCCAGACGGTGGCGCGCAAGTTGGCCGCGATGGCCGCCTTGAACGCCACCGGGCGCGGGCGCAGGGTCGAACCGCTGACGCTCAAACGGCGGCGCAGGATCTGCCCCAGATCGACCTGGGCTGTGGCCCCGCCCAGCAAGGCGATCAGCGCGATGCGACCGTCGTCGGCCAGACAAGCGAGCTCGCGCGACACGTAATCGCCGCCCACCATATCGAGAATCACGTCCACGCCGCGCCCTTCCGTCAGCTCTTTGACCACGCTTGTGAAGTCTTCGTTCCGGTAATTGATGGCCCGCTCGGCGCCCAGCGCTTCGCAAGCGCGGCATTTATCGTCGCTGCCGGCGGTGGCGAACACACGGTGCCCGAGCGCGGCGGCAAGTTGAATCGCCGTCACGCCGATGCCGGAACTGCCGCCTTGCACCAGCAAGGTCTCGCCGGCGGCCAGACGGGCGCGGTCGAACACATTGCTCCAAACCGTGAAACATGTTTCCGGCAGCGAGGCCGCTTGCAAGGCCGACCAGCCGCGCGGCAGGGGCAGACACAGGGCGGACGCCGCCGCGCAGTATTGGGCGTAACCGCCGCCCTGCACCAGCGCGCATACCAGGTCGCCCAGCTTGAAGTCGGTGCCGCTCAGGTCGCCATCGACGATCTCGCCCGCCACCTCCAGCCCCGGCAGATCGGAGGCGCCGGGCGGCGGCGCGTATTGGCCCAGCCGCTGGAACACGTCGGGGCGATTGACCCCGGCCGCATGCACCTTGATTAACAGCTCGCCGAGTTGGAGCGATGGCATGGGACGCTCGCACAGCGTCAACATGTCGGCCGCGCCGGGCTGGCGGATTTCGATCGCGCGCATGGGATGCCTCGTTCTTAATGAAACGGCAATTGTACGATATCGGGTCAGCCGCTGTCGCCGGCGCGGGGCGGGCGGGCCGGTCTGCTAAGCTGGTTTTATTTGCCCCCCTATGAACATTATTCACGCCAGCCCCCTCCACCTTTCGGACGCGCAGCTTTTGCTGGGCGAATATTTCGAAGCCATCAATGTGACCAAACGCGATACGCTAGACGAGATCGCGGCCTATCTTTCGGATTCGACATCGGGCTTGTGGGTCACATATGTGGACGAAGTGCCGGGCGCTTGCGTCGTGCTGCGTCCGCTGCCTTCGGTCGAACTGGCGGTCGAGTGCAAACGTTTATATGTGCGACCCGGTTTTCGCGGCCGAGGCTTGGCCGACCTTTTGCTCGACGCCATGGAGGCCAAAGCGGCAGCGGGCGGCGCGCGCTGGGTTTATCTGGACAGCAAGGACGACCTCAAGGGCGCTCTGCATATTTACACCCGGCGCGGCTATCAGACGTGCGAGCGCTACAACGACAATCCGCAAGCCACTGTGTTCATGCGCAAACAATTGCCGTCTAGCAAAACGTGAACCGCTGGATTTGTCGTAGACAATGTAAATTTGACATCGCCATCGTAGGAAACATATACATGTCAATTTACATGCTAATTATCGCCTCAGCGCGCATATTCCGCTAGACCCTTCCCACGAATTAAGAAAAACGTGGTTGGCATTATTTTTGCTCGCATTCTCCGTATCCACATCAAATGGACGTAGCAAATTCGAGCCATATACATTCAGTTCCATGGAGAAAATCATGAATTTTTTAATGACATTTCAAACACAAAATCCTGCGTGGAATGCCAATACCGGCGCACACCCTAACCACAACAGTGGTCGATCAAAGTTGGAAGTGGAGCGCTTAACTAAAGTCGGTTTAAATAAATTTATGGACGTTATTTTGAAAGCGACCGATTATGTGGGCGCAACCAATCTCCAAAGTGCATGGAAAAAACTAGCAAGGGACGGCAGATCGCCATCCGTTACGGTTAGCAAAGGCATTCATCAAATCGGAGATGATGCTCATATTACTGTTCACTTTAATGAACGAGCCGATCTCAGAGGCAAGATTCATGTAAATCTTACTTTACTCAGCGATGGCAGCTCTTCCTATTGGTGCGCTGTTGGTGTAGGCTTTTGGGATGGAGCAAACGCATACACCTACCCACGTATGAGTAAAGCCTCACGGGCACATTCAGCAATAGGCCGCAGAGACAGCGTCGATTACGAAGATGCCAAATTGGCAAAGGCTGCAGCTGAAGCGAACGAAATCGCCCGTCTGGGTGCGATTGACATTTCTAGCTAGCAAAATGCTGCGGGGCTTGACGGAAGACAAACCCTCGGTCTGCCGGGACGGGTTGGAGGCAGAGCGACGGATTTATTCCGCCGCGCTCTTCGAGCGTAAGGTTAGAGGCGTACCCGGCTTCCAAGCCGCCGACAGCGCCTGCCCCTCCTCGATCTGTTCCTGCGTCATTTGCTTGACCACCGCCGCGCGTTGTTCGACGGCATTGACCGAGCCCTTGGCCGCCGCCAAATTCCACAGCATATAAGCGATCACGTTATCGTGCGGCACTCCTCCGATGTGATAACGATACATCAAGCCCAGCACTTGCAGCGCCTCGGCATGCCCCTGCTCGGCCGCCTTGCGGAACCAGCTAATCGCTTGCTTATAGTCCTGCAACACTGTATTGCCGGTGTAATACATGGCGCCCACCACATACTGCGCGTCCGCCTTGCCCTGCTGCGCGGCCTTGCGGTGCCACGTCATGGCCTGGCGGTAATCCTGGGCCACGCCGCGCCCCATGTAATACATCAGGCCCAGCAAGTGCTCGGCGTCGGCGTCGCCCGCCTTCGCCAGCGGCACGATCTGCTTGTAAGCCAAAGGATAGTTTTTGTTGTTATAGGCGGTCGCGCCTTCGACAAATCCGGCTTGCACGCTCTGCTGCACCCCGGTGGCGAATAACATCGCAATAATGATTTTTTTCATGTCGCGTAAAAAAAAAGAATGCGCTCAGAGGGCCCTGCCATCCGCGATGGGTTACTCATTACTTCCATGTCACTTTCCCCAGACCATCCACACTGACATGACGGTTGAGCGGCTTGCCGTAGATGGTGACGGAACCCAAACCGCTCAGGCCCAAGGTCAGATTACGGGCCCAATGCCGTTTTGAGTGGAAGTTGACTTCGGCTACCATGTCGGCTAGCGCT
>JAZKGI010000067.1:0-66051 GCA_040385995.1 Pseudomonadota bacterium | reverse complement strand
AGCCGGCTTTCAGTTTGAATCATAGTATTCTCTTTCCCAACTTAAGCCGAAGAATCCCCACAGCGTGGGCCTGCGGTCAGTCTTGGTCCCGCCAACAACGCCTGCTGGCATCGCTGATTGGGTGATGGACTTTCCTAAAACTTTCGTTTTTTCCGGCCGCTGCCACCTGGGTGACTAATATGCGGCGTTACATGAACGAAGCCCGCTAGTATCACACAATACTGGCGGGCCCGCAAGAACTTTTATCCGGAAGCTGGCTGCCGCGTTGTTCTGCGACCGCCCCATCCGGCACTACTGGTACTACTAAGGCAATTAGATAACTGGCGCTGCCTGAACAACGCGCGTTACAGTCCAAGCCTTGGTCTTGGAGATCGGACGACCTTCCTGAATCTCGACGGTGTCACCCATCTTGACTTCATTGTTTTCGTCATGCGCGTGATACTTGTTCGAGCGCATGATGATCTTGCCGTACAGCGGGTGCTTGACGTGACGTTCGATCAGGACGGTAACCGTCTTGTCCATCTTGTCGGACACCACTTTACCGACCAGCGTGCGCTTCAGCGCTACTTTAGTAGTTTCGGTCATTTGGCATCCTTCGAGTTCATCACAGTCTTCACACGCGCGATATCGCGGCGTACCTTCTTGAGTTGCGAAGTGTTGTTCAGCTGTTGCGTAGCGATTTGCATGCGCATGCCGAACTGTGCCTTCAACAAGTCATTCAGCTCTTTCTGGAGAGCTGCCTGGTCTTTGCCGCGGAGTTCTGTTGCTTTCATATACAACTCCTTTTATTGGCCGACTTGGCGGATGACAAACGTCGTCGCCAGTGGCAGTTTGGCTGCGGCCAGACGGAACGCTTCACGTGCCAAAGTCTCGTCGACGCCGTCCATCTCGTACAGTACTTTGCCTGGCTGAATTTCAGCGACGTAGTACTCTGGATTGCCTTTACCGTTACCCATACGAACTTCAGCTGGCTTGTTCGAAATTGGCTTGTCCGGGAAAATACGGATCCAAATACGACCACCGCGCTTGATGTGACGGGTCATGGCGCGACGTGCTGCTTCGATCTGACGTGCCGTGATACGGCCGCGGGCAACTGCCTTCAGACCGAATTCACCGAACGAGACAGCGGTGCCGCGGGTGTGCGAAATGCCGGTGTTACGGCCTTTCTGCTCTTTACGATACTTCCTGCGTGCTGGTTGCAGCATGGTTATTCTCCTGCTTTCTCAGCTGGTGCAGCAGCAGCCGCTTCCGGCTTCTTCACTGCCACTGCAGGACGAGCACGGACGACTGGAGCGCCAGTTGGGGTTGAACCTGGACGGCCAGGGGCGCCGGCTGGACGCGGACGGCCAGCTGGTTTGCCATCGTCACGGCGCGGGCCGCGGCTCTTCTTCTCGTCAGCCGGGGTATCGATGACTGGTGCATCGCCGTTTGGCGCGCGGTCACCCTTGTATACCCAGACCTTGACGCCGATGATGCCGTAGGTCGTTGCTGCTTCGCTGGTACCGTAGTCGATATCGGCGCGCAGGGTGTGCAGAGGCACACGGCCTTCGCGGTACCACTCTTTACGAGCGATTTCGATACCGTTCAGACGACCCGACGACATGATCTTGATGCCCAGGGCACCCAGACGCATGGCGTTTTGCATGGCCCGTTTCATCGCGCGGCGGAACATGATGCGCTTTTCCAGCTGCTGGGCGATCGAATCGGCGATCAATTGCGAATCGATTTCCGGCTTGCGGATCTCTTCGATATTGACGTGCACGGGCACACCCATGATCTTGGTCAAAGCGGCTTTCAGAACTTCGATGTCCTCGCCTTTTTTACCAATGACCACGCCGGGGCGCGAACTGTAGATCGTGAAGCGCGCGTTCTTGGCCGGACGCTCGATGACGATGCGGCCCACCGAAGCGTTCTTCAGTTTCTTTTTCAGGTAAGCGCGCGCTTTCAGATCTTCGTTGAGCATGGCAGCGAAATTGCCGTTGCCTGCATACCAACGCGAGGCCCAGTTACGGGTCACCGAAAGGCGAAAGCCTGTTGGATGTATCTTCTGTCCCATCGTGACTCCTTAGTTACCGACAGTCACGTAAATGTGACAGGATTGTTTTGAGATACGATCACCCCGGCCCTTGGCGCGCGCGGTGAAGCGCTTCAAGACCGGACCCTTTTCGACGTAAATCGTCGTCACTTTCAGCTCGTCGATGTCGGCGCCATCGTTGTGCTCGGCATTGGCGATCGCCGATTCGAGCACACGCTTGATGATGGCAGCGCCTTTTTTCGGGCTGAACTGCAAGATGTTGAGCGCGGCATCGACCTTCTTGCCGCGGATCAGATCAGCGACCAGGCGGCCTTTTTGATCCGACAAGCGCACACCCTTGAGAATAGCTTTGGTTTCCATTATTTCTTAGCCTTTTTGTCAGCTGCATGGCCCTTGAAGGTACGGGTCAATGCGAATTCGCCGAGCTTGTGACCAACCATGTTTTCGGAAACATAAACCGGCACGTGCAGCTTGCCGTTATGCACCGCGATCGTCAGGCCGATAAAGTCAGGCATGATGGTCGAACGACGGGACCAGGTTTTGATCGGCTTTTTGTCTTTGATCGCTTGCGCGGCTTCAACTTTTTTCACCAGGTGGGCGTCACAGAACGGCCCTTTTTTCAATGAACGTGTCATGTGCTACCCCTTATTTCTTGCCGCGGCGCGAGACGATCATGGAAGTCGTGCGCTTGTTACGGCGCGTTTTCTTACCCTTCGTCTGTTGGCCCCACGGCGAAACTGGATGACGACCAGCTGCTGTTTTACCTTCACCACCACCGTGCGGGTGATCGACCGGATTCATGACCACACCGCGCACGGTAGGCCGCACACCGCGCCAGCGCATGGCGCCGGCTTTACCGATCTTACGCAGGTTGTGCTCGCCGTTACCGACTTCGCCCACCGTGGCGCGGCATTCGATATGCACGCGACGCACTTCGCCCGAGCGCAAGCGCACCTGGGCGTAGACGCCTTCGCGCGCCATCAAGACCACGCCGGCGCCGGCGGTACGGGCCATCTGGGCACCCTTACCTGGCAGCATTTCGACACAGTGCATCACGGTACCGACCGGGATGTTACGGATAGGCAGGCAGTTGCCCGACTTGATAGGCGCTTCCGAACCGTTCATCACCGAATCGCCAACGGACATGCCCTTGGTCGCGATGATGTACTGGCGCTCACCGTCTGCATAGCACAGCAGGGCGATGTTCGCGGTACGGTTTGGATCGTATTCGATACGCTCGACCTTTGCCGGAATGCCATCCTTCTGACGCTTGAAGTCGATCAGGCGATAGTGCTGCTTGTGACCACCGCCGATGTGGCGGGTGGTGATGTGACCGTTGTTGTTACGGCCGGCAGTTTTCGATTTCTTTTCAACCAGGGCTGCGAACGGACGACCTTTGTACAGGTCCGGGTTCACAACTTTCACCATGCCACGACGGCCTGGTGAGGTTGGTTTCATCTTTACGAGTGCCATTATTTAGCCTCCTCGGAGAAGTTGATTTCCTGGCCAGGCTTCAGGCACACGAAAGCACGCTTGGTATGGTTGCGACGGCCATTGAAACGGCCCGAACGCTTTTGCTTACCTTCGCGATTGGCTGTCTGCACCGACAGGACTTCAACCTTGAACAACAGTTCAACGGCTGCCTTGATTTCAGGCTTGGTCGCATCCGGCAATACGCGGAACACGATCTGCTCGTTCTTTTCCGCGACCATGGTGGCCTTCTCGGAAATGACCGGCGCCTGGAGCACCTTCATCAGGCGCTCTTCGCTGAATTTGATTACGCCGCTCATGCGAACATCTCCTCAAGCATGGCCAGTGCTGCTTTGGTGACCACGACTTTTTTGTAGAACACCAGCGACATCGGGTCAGCGTGACGTGGCTCAACGACGAGCACGTGCGGCAGGTTACGCGATGCCAGCAGCAGGTTTTCTTCCAGATTGTCGGTGATGATCATGACCGATTCCAGACCCATGCCCTGCAGTTTTTGCGACAGCAGCTTGGTCTTCGGAGCATCGATGCTCAGGCTTTCGACCACAACCAGACGCTCTTCACGTGCCAGCTGGGACAGGATCGAGCAGATACCTGCGCGATACATCTTCTTGTTGACTTTGTGGGTGAAGTTTTCGTCAGGCGAGTTCGGGAAAATCCGACCGCCGCCGCGCCACAGAGGCGAGGACGACATACCAGCACGCGCGCGGCCGGTACCTTTTTGGCGCCAAGGCTTTTTCGTCGTGTGGTGGACTTCTTCACGGTCTTTCTGCTTGCGGTTGCCCGAACGCGCGTTAGCGGCGTAGGCGACCACGATCTGGTGAATCAGGGCTTCGTTGTAGTCACGGCCGAAAACGGTATCGGCAGCAGCGACGTTCGAACCTGCTTGTCCTTGCTCATTCAGAAGCTTGAGTTCCATAATTAAGCTCCCTTCTGAACTTTGGATTTAATGGCTGGCGATACGATCACCTGGCCATTTTTCGCACCTGGTACGGCGCCTTTGACCAGCAGCAGCTGACGGTCGGCATCGATACGGGCGATTACGAGATTCTGTACGGTACGGGTAGCATCACCGAGGTGACCGGTCATGCGCTTACCAGGGAAAACACGACCTGGATCCTGCGCCATACCGATCGAGCCTGGTACATTGTGCGAACGCGAGTTACCGTGGGTTGCGCGGCCGGAAGCGAAGTGGTAACGCTTGATAACGCCAGCGTAACCCTTACCGATGGAAATACCTTGCACGTCGATCTTTTGACCGACTTCGAACAGCGAAGCGGCAACCACGTCGCCCGCTTTGAGTTCGGCGGCTTGGGCGGCATCGACACGGAATTCCTTCAACATCGTTCCCGCTTCGACACCCGCTTTGGCGTGGTGACCGGCAATCGATTTATTCACGCGGGAAGCGCGACGTTGACCGAAAGCGACCTGAACAGCGAAATATCCGTCTGTTTCAGGAGTTTTGATTTGCGCAACACGATTGTTCGACACGTCCAACACGGTGACAGGAATCGAATCCCCTTCATCCGTAAAGATGCGCATCATACCAACCTTGCGACCGAGGAGGCCTAGGCTCATTTTTTCTCCATTCCCACCTGCGATTGGGCGGGGCTGATGTTTAACTACCAAGTAACGTATGTGTCCAAAACAGACGAACCCATACCGAAGCCGGCAAGTATAGCCCCTTAAACCCCTTGACGCAACAAGTAAATACGAGGTATGTCGAGGCGTTTGCCGATGTTGTATTCAGGCCCGCTCGGCGCTGCCAGAGCGGGCCGATGGCGGCGGCCGGACCGGGTCGGCATCGCGCTCCAGGCCGCGCGCTACCAGCGTGTGGCGCATGGCGACACGCTCCCATTGCTGGCGCACATGGGTACCCAGCGGCAGGCCGACAACGAGGGCGGCGCAGAGGAAATCAATCCAGATCGACATGGGGCTTTCTTATAAGAATGGGCGAGTAGGGAGGCTTATGCCGGCTGCGGCGAATTGGGCGAGCCGACCTGATACCAGTCGACCTTGCGGGTGGCCACCATGATCGCCGCCAGCACGGCGAACAGCAAACCGCTGCCCAGGACCAACGCGTTGCTCTCCGAACTGAGCAAGCCATACAGCGCGCCGTACAGCACCGTCAACGCCACCCCGAAACCGAAGCCGCGGCGGCGGTCGCGTAACACATGACTTAAATAGAAGCCGATCAACACAATGCACGCCGTGCTGGCGATCAGATACGCCTGCCAGAAAGCGATGTGCTCGGACAAGCCCACCAGCAGCAAGAAAAATAGCACCAAGGCCAAGCCAACCAGCAGATATTGAATCGGATGAATCGGCAAGCGCTTGAGCATTTCAAAGATGAAGAAGATGGCAAAAGTGAGCGCCACGAACAGCAAGCCATACTTGGTGGCCCGTTCGGCCTGGGAATACACATTGATCGGCTCGATGAACGCCACGCTGAAATGCTCGACTTGGGGTCCGCCCGATCTGTCGCCGCCCGCTTCGCCAGGGGTACCCGCCTTCGCCGGCCTTTCCAGGAAATTTAACTCGCTTTGCGCGTGACTGGCCAGCGAAGAGATGTCCCACATCACTTTAAAGCCGTGCTCATCGATCGAACGCTGCTTGGCCGACGGCAGGAAGCGGCCGCCAAATTGCGGATGTGGCCAATTCGAGCTCAGGTTGACATGATTATTCTTGCCCACCGGCGCGATATTGATACGCTCGATGCCGTCCAAGACCAGATCGAAAGAGAATTTGACGCGTGCCGATGGCACGAAGTCGGTTGCGGCCAGCGATGCATGCAAACCGCTTTTGAAAGCCAGCAAGCCCGCACCCTGCTCAAACTCGATCGGCCTGCCACCCCATGTGATACTGGGCGTGTTGTGAATCCCGCGCACATCTTCAATCGACACGGCGACAAACGGCTGGCCCACGGTCAAGCGCGAATCGGGCTGTTGGCGCGCAAAGGCCGTCATGGCCGGCAGAACGAAGTCGCCCGAAAAACCGTGCTGCCCGGTATACACCAACACTTGGTGAATGCCGCGGTAACGGCGCTCGGTCTCGATCTTGCCCACGATATGTAAATCGTTGGGAAACACCAGCAGCCGCCTTTCCGCGGCAAATTTTTGAATCCGGGTGCGGCCCAGCTTGTCATTGGGAATCGGCACTGGCGCTTCGTACTCATCGACATACGGCAGCACCAGCAAGGGTCCGATAATGGTTTGTTCGCGCACCGAATCGGCGGCGACGCCGCGCACGGCCTGATCGTGGTAAGCCATGCGCTCCGAAATAGTACCCTCAATCATCATCAGCGGAATGACGATCACGGCCATTAACACGGCGATCATCATAATTTTTAATAACAGCGACTTGTGCACGGCGGCTCCTGAAATGGACGAGACGCCAGTGTAGGCAAGCGCTGTGCGCTGGGTGTGCGCTCAGCGTGCGCCGTGTGTGAAGTGCTAGCCCAGCGCTAGCTCCACGCTGGCGCGGGCGCCGCCGCCGGCGGCGTTGTCCACTTCCACACTGCCGTTATGCAACAACATCACCTCGCGCACGAAGGGCAAGCCCAGGCCGGTGCTCTTGGCGCCATCGGGCCGCGGCAGCGAATAGAAACGCTCGAACAGGCGCGCGGCGGCGTAGGCCGGAATGCCGGGACCGCGGTCGCGCACGGCCACGCAGGCGTGCTCGCCGCGCCGTTGCGCGCTCAAGTCGATCACGCTGCCGGGCGGCGCGAAATCGATCGCATTGTCGAGCAGGTTGCCGAAGGCCTGGCGCAGCAGCAGCGCATCGCCGCGCAGGGTCAGCGGCGCCACCTCCCCTTCGATGCGCAGGCCGCGCGCCGCCAGCCGGGCCGCGCAGTCGGTCTGCACCTGGGCCAGCAGGGAAGTCAGGTCGATCCGTTCCGGCGCGCTCAGTTGCTGCTGCTGCTCGACGCGTACCAGGGCCAGCAATTTGTCGATCAATTGTTTTTGCCGGCTGTTCTGGTTCAAGATATTGTTCAGGAAGTGGCGCCGCTCGGCCACCGGCATGTCTTCCGACAGCAACTCGGCCGAGCCCTGGATCGCGGCGATCGGGCTTTTCAATTCATGCGCCAGGGTATGCATCAATTGTTCGACATATTCCTTGCCCTCAAGCCGGTGACGCATCGCCTCCAGCGCCCGGCCCAGGGTGCCGAATTCGGTATTGCCCAGCTTGGGCAAGGTCACCTTCTTGCCGGCCTCGACATCGCCGATGTAACGCATCAGCTTGCGCAGCGCCTGAGCCAGCCAGTAACTAAACGCCAAACCGATCAGCAGCGACAGCGCCACCAGCAGCGCGCCGCGCCGCACGATCTTTTGTTGGCCGCGTTCAACAAAGGCTTGCACGCTCGCGTTCGGCTTGGCCACGGTCAGCACGCCAATGATGGCGCCGGCCTCATCGGTGATGGGCGCGGCCACATGCATCACGGTGCTGGCGTCGTCGTCAAGCCGGGCGCGGGTGCTGCGGGCGCCGTATTGGCCGCGCAGGGTGCGGTAGACGTCGTTCCAGCGCGAATAATCCTGGCCCACGTCGCGTCCGCTCGAATCGAACAACACGATGCCGCGCCGGTCGGTGACATAGATGCGGTAATCGAGGCTTTTCTTGGGCACGCCGTTGATGATCACGTCGATCGGGCGCCGGCCGTCGGCCGGTAAGCCGATCAAGGCGGCCGAACGCGCCAGGCTGCCGCCCTGCGCGTCGCGCGCCACCATCGCGGCCAGCAAATTGGCGGTGTCGACCAGGGTATCCTCCTGGGTCGAGCGGACCCCGGGCTTGACTTGCTCGACAAACACGTTGAACACGAACCAGGCGGCCAAGCCAACGATCAGACAGTAGCCGAGCAAGATGCGCAGGCCGATCTTCACGCCGGCGCCACGCTGTAGCCCATGCCCCGATGGGTCTGGATCGGATCGGCTCCGGGGTCGATTTGGCGCAGCTTGGCGCGCAGCGACTTGATGTGGGCGTCCACGGTGCGCTCGAGCGTGTCGGGCGCGTCGCTCCAGACCCGGTCCATCAGCTGCGCACGCGAGAGCACGTGGCCGGGATGCGCGATCAAGGCCGCCAGCAACAGATATTCGTAGCGCGTCAACTCCAGCGCCCGGCCCCGATACACAATACGCGCCTCGGCCGCGCGCAGCACGAAGCCGTGCGCCGGGGCCGCCCCGGGGGGCGCCGCCGCGCGCCCCGGCGGCGTAACCCGGCGCAGGATGACGCGGATGCGCGCCACCAGTTCGCGCGGGGAAAACGGTTTGGTGACGTAATCGTCGGCGCCGATTTCCAGGCCCACGATACGGTCGATCTCGTCGCTGCGGGCGGTCAGAAAGATCACCGGCACGTCGCTGAACTGGCGCAGGCGACGGCACACCTCCAGGCCGCTCATATCGGGCAGACCGACGTCAAGCACCACCAGGGCCGGGGTGGCGTCGGCGGGCCACGCTTGGCCGGGCCACGCTTGGCCGGCCGGGCGCATGGCCGCCAGCGCCTGCTCGCCCAGCACCACGTGCAGGGGCGTGAAACCGTCGGTGCGCAAGGCGTAGGCGATGCTGTCGGCGATGGCGCTTTCGTCTTCGACGATCAGGATGGTTTTAGGCATGGCGGGGCGCGCTGGTGAGATCCGGACAACAACGTTAAGAGTATCGGCGACGCGGGCTGTCGCCGTCAATTCAGCCATGCGCCGCCTCAGCGGCGAGCGGAAAATGGCGGCCACGAAAAGGCTCGCATGGATGTGAAGAGGAACTAGCAGTCAATATTCAATACATACCAAAGTCAATAACCCGATTATCGACACCAAGGTCAAACGCCATGCGGCGACATCCGAATTAAACGGTCCCACAATCGCCGAGTAATAGGCATCCGAATGCGCACCCTTCCTCTGACAATTGCCGCATAGGGAAGGAGGGACGCGAACCTAACCGAAAGTCATCATGCCCGATATCAAAGTTTCCCATACACCCACCCTGGCACCCATCACCCATACGCCCGGGGCCAAAGCGTCGAAGAGGCGCCCAACCCCCAGCTGGCCAAAGACAAGGCGATCTACCACCATATCGCCACCATGCTCGAGCGCACCCATCAGGCTTTCAAGAACGACCCCGCCGGCACGGTCGGCATGACGGACGGTTTGCTCAGCATTTCCAAGGAAGAGCTGGTCAGCGTCTTGCGGCATATCTCTAACGATAACAATCTACTCGCTGATGCTTGGAAGCGCTCGGCCAGGACCAAAATCTTCGACAAGCTGTACCTGCTGTCCGGATCGGACAACAAGTCGGGAAAATGGAATCTGCGCCTGCATCTGTATCCGGTCGGCACCGGGGAAGATGGAGCGGCGGAAAGCCCCCATTTCCATCGCTGGACCCTGGCCTCGAAGATCGTCTGGGGCGGTTACCTGAACACCAACTACGACGTCAAACGAAGCGAACAAGCGCTGGCACAGGCCGACGACAAGGACAAGTTTTCCGCCTACTCGCTGGAAGGCAGCGACAAACAAAGCGATTCCAAGGTCAGGACGGCGACCAAGTTGTATGACGCTGCCGTCACCCCGGCCGAGGAAAAAATTTATGGCCGCGGCGACATCAAGCACTTCCCGATCACCACCGCCCACGGCGTGACCACCTTCCCCGGCTTCTTGGGCACGTCGATGTCCTTGGCGCTGAGCAGCGCGGCCGAAGTGGAAAGCTCGATCGGCTTTGAAAAGAGCGCCAATCTCACCTCGCTGCCATCGCAAAATTACGCCGACGTGCAGGAACTGAAAAGCGAATTGCAAAAACGCGCCGTGCTGCTGCAATTGATCGATCTGAGCGACAGCTTACACGAGCACTTGTCGAGCAAGGCCAATCCGACCGAAGGCGAAAAAAAACATATGAACGACCACAAGGAGTTCAACTATATCGAAACCTCGCTGCTGCCGGCGATGGCGATTCTGAATATGACCAAGGGCAAAAACACGGAATTCGGCGCCGACACCATCAAGTTCTTGAACAGCCAGATCGAAAACATCGACAAGCAACACTTAGCCTTCTTCACGAGTGGTAATCAGTCCGATTTGCTGGAAAAGAAATTGAGTGTCAATCCAGCAGCCGGTTTGAGCACCGCGCTCAGATTACGCGCCAAGCTGGCCGCCGAGGGCGCCCACCAGAACGATTCGAAAGCGGCATAAACGCGGCGCCACGACCGGCGTAACGCTCTGCGCGAACAATCCAGGCGCAGCGATGCGCCCGGATAGCAGCGGGCGGCCGCAAGCCTCAGGCGCCAAAGCGGCCCGATGCCTGCTGCCGGAATTGTTTCGGCGTCATGCCCTTCAATTCCAGAAAACGCCGGTTGAAATTGGCCACGTTATTAAAGCCCGCGTCGTAACAAATATTGGTGACATAGCGTTCGGTTTCCATCAAAAGCTGGCACGCCTTGTTGACCCGCAGCCGGTTGACGAAATCGGTAAAGCTATTGCCGGTGGCGGTGCGGAAAAACCGGGTGAACATGCGCTCGGACATATCGATCTGGCGCGCCAACTCTTTCATCGATAACTGCTTGCTGTAGTTTTCCACGATAAAATTGATCACGGTGCCGATCCGCGCCAGCGTGGCATCGTCCTCGGTCGACTGCATGGGCGCCGTCGACAGTAGCCGGTAATTGCCGGTCTCGGCCAATTCACCGAGCAGCGTCAAAAATTCGGTGAAACGGGCCAGGCCGCTGCTCTCGCGGATATGCGCGAAGCGTTGCCGGGCCTGCTCGCTCATGCCGAAAAATTCGATGCCGTGCCTGGCCCGGCTCAGCAAGGGCGCGATCGCCTTCAATTCGGGAATCGCGCTGATCAACGGTTCCATGGGCGCGTGACGAAACTGGATCACCATGTCGCGCAGCTTGATGCCTTCGGCGGGCAAATCGATCGATACCCAGTTATGCGGCACGCGCGGCCCCGTCAGCACCAAATGGCCGGGCCCGAACTGGCCGATATAATCGCCCACGAACACCTTGCCGCTACTGGCGCAAATCAGATGCAGCTCGTATTCGTCGTGATAATGCCAGCGCACCAGCGAGCTGGGCACCCCATGCTCCAGGTAACGGATGAAACCATAACTGCCGCTCGGCTCGAAACCGAGATCGGCGCCACGCGCGCCATCGTGCTCGATCTGCAATATCGGTTTGCTGGTCTTGGCTGTCATGCGTCTCCCCTTGAGGTGTCATCTATGCTGATGATCTATAAAGTATAACAAAGCCATGTGCGTTTCCAAAAGAATCGTATGTGTCCTTACAGCAAAACGTGGAATTGCGCACGAAAAAAAACCGGGTGGAGCGCGATTGTTTGCGCTCCACCCGGTTTGACTTGCTGGCACAAGCGGCACACGCCGCCCGGCCGCAGAATTATTGCAGCTTGATTTCCACGTCGACGCCGGCCGGCAGGTCGAGCTTCATCAGGGCGTCAACCGTTTTATCGGTTGGATCGACGATGTCCATCAAACGCTGATGGGTGCGGATTTCGAACTGGTCGCGCGAGGTTTTGTTCACGTGCGGGGAACGCAGCACGTCAAAACGCTGAATCCGGGTAGGCAGTGGCACGGGGCCCTTGACGACGGCGCCGGTGCGCTTGGCGGTTTCGACGATTTCCAGAGCGGACTGGTCGATCAGCTTGTAGTCGAACGCCTTCAGGCGGATACGGATTTTTTGATTTGGTGTGGACATGTTATTTCCTTAAAAGAGCGAACCGGGTGGGCTAACCACGCACGGCAATAAATGAAACGCAGCGGCATGGGCCGCGGCACTGCCAGGGCCGACATGATAGCACTGAAACTTCGCGTCACCACGCCGGCCGGCAGATTTTGTTTCCCAACAACAGGGCCGGCGAAGCGGCCCTGCCCTTACCAAGCCGAATTACTTGCCGGCTTCGCTCAGGATTTTTGCCACCACGCCGGCGCCGACGGTACGGCCGCCTTCGCGGATCGCGAAACGCAAACCTTCTTCCATCGCGATCGGGTTGATCAGCTTGACGGTGATCGACACGTTATCGCCTGGCATGACCATTTCTTTGTCTGCTGGCAACTCGATCGAACCGGTCACGTCCGTGGTACGGAAGTAGAACTGAGGACGATAGTTGTTGAAGAACGGCGTATGACGGCCGCCTTCGTCTTTCGACAAGACATAGATCTCGCCGGTGAAGTGGTTATGCGGCTTGATCGAACCCGGCTTGGCCAACACTTGACCCCGCTCAACGTCTTCCCGCTTGGTGCCGCGCAACAGCAGACCGACGTTGTCGCCCGCTTGACCTTGGTCGAGCAGCTTGCGGAACATTTCCACGCCGGTGCAAGTGGTTTTGACGGTGTCTTTGATGCCAACGATTTCAATCTCTTCGCCCACTTTGACGATACCGCGTTCGATACGACCGGTCACCACGGTGCCGCGGCCGGAGATCGAGAACACGTCTTCCACAGGCATCAGGAAAGCGCCATCGACCGCGCGTTCCGGCGTCGGGATGTAGGTGTCGAGCGCTTCGGCCAGACGCATGATCGCGTCAACGCCCATTTCGCCTTCTTTGCCTTCCAGCGCCATACGGGCCGAACCCTTGATGATGGGCACGTCGTCGCCTGGGAATTCATATTTCGACAACAGCTCGCGCACTTCCATTTCCACCAGTTCCAGCAACTCGGCGTCGTCCACCAGATCGCATTTGTTCAGGAACACGATGATGTAAGGCACGCCGACTTGACGGGCCAGCAAGATGTGCTCGCGCGTTTGCGGCATCGGGCCGTCGGCGGCGGAACACACCAGGATCGCGCCATCCATCTGGGCGGCGCCGGTGATCATGTTTTTGATGTAATCGGCGTGGCCTGGGCAATCGACGTGCGCGTAGTGACGGTTCGCGGTTTCGTATTCGACGTGGGCGGTGTTGATGGTGATGCCGCGCGCTTTTTCTTCCGGCGCCGCGTCGATCTGGTCGTAGGCTTTGGCTTCGCCGCCGAATTTTTTCGACAGCACGGTCGCGATGGCGGCCGTCAGCGTGGTTTTACCGTGGTCGACGTGGCCGATGGTGCCCACGTTGACGTGCGGCTTGGTCCGTTCGAATTTACCTTTTGCCATTTTATTCTTCCTTAAAACAATGATTTAAATGTGTGTGGGCCGCGCCGGGGCGCGGCCCAAAAAACGATTACTTCGCTTTGGCGGTCACGATCGCGTCGGTGACGTGTTTCGGCGCTTCCGAATAGTGCTTGAATTCCATCGTGTAAGTCGCACGGCCCTGGGTCGCGGAACGCAGGGAGGTCGAGTAACCGAACATTTCGGACAGCGGCACTTCGGCTTTGATGATCTTGCCACCGCCGCCAGGAATCTCGTCCATGCCTTGCACCATGCCGCGACGCGACGACAAGTCGCCCATCACGGTACCGGCGTAGTCTTCCGGCGTTTCCACTTCGACCGCCATCATCGGCTCCAGGATCACCGGCGAGGCCTTGCGGCAGCCTTCCTTGAACGCCATCGAAGCGGCCATCTGGAACGCGTTTTCGTTCGAGTCCACATCGTGGTACGAACCGAAGAACAGCGTGACCTTGACGTCAACGACTGGGTAGCCAGCCAGCACGCCGGTGTTCAGCGTGCCGCGCACACCCTTTTCAACCGCAGGGATGTATTCGCGTGGAACCGTACCGCCTTTGATGGCGTCAACGAATTCGAAGCCCTTGCCCGGCTCTTGCGGCTCGATCTTCAGAACCACGTGACCGTACTGACCACGACCACCGGACTGCTTGACGAACTTGCCTTCGGACTCTTCGCAGACCTTGCGGATCGTCTCGCGGTAAGCCACTTGCGGCTTGCCGACGGTCGCTTCGACGCCGAATTCGCGCTTCATGCGGTCGACGATAATTTCCAGATGCAACTCGCCCATACCACCGATGATGGTCTGACCCGATTCTTCATCGGTTTTCACGCGGAACGACGGATCTTCCTGTGCCAGACGGTTCAGCGCCAAGCCCATTTTTTCCTGGTCGGCCTTGGTTTTCGGCTCGACCGCCTGCTGAATCACCGGCTCCGGGAAAATCATCTTTTCCAGGGTGATGATGGCCGACGGGTCGCACAGGGTTTCGCCCGTGGTCGCGTCTTTCAAGCCCACCGCGGCGGCGATATCGCCGGCGTTGACTTCCTTGATTTCTTCGCGCTGGTTGGCATGCATTTGCAAAATGCGGCCCAGACGTTCCTTCTTGTTCTTGATCGGGTTAAACACGGTGTCGCCCGACTTGATCGAACCGGAATACACGCGGAAGAAAATCAATTGGCCGACGAACGGATCGGTCATGATCTTGAACGCCAAGGCGGCGAATTTCTCGTTGTCTTCGGCCTTGCGGGTGGTCGGCTGGTCGTCTTCATCCATGCCTTTGACCGGTGGAATATCCACTGGCGACGGCAGGTATTCGATCACGCCGTCCAACATCGCTTGCACGCCCTTGTTTTTGAACGCGGTGCCGCACATCATTGGCACGATTTCCGATGCGATGGTGCGTTGACGCAAAGCGGCCTTGATTTCGGTTTCCGTCAGGTCGCCTTCTTCCAGGTACTTGTTCATCAATTCGTCGCTCGACTCGGCGGCCGCTTCGACCATCTTCAAACGCCACTCGTCGGCTTGCGCTTGCAGTTCGGCCGGGATCTCGCGGTAGTCGAACTTCATGCCTTGCGACGCGTCGTCCCAATAGATGGCTTTCATCTTGACCAGATCGACCACGCCCAGGAAGTGCTCTTCCGCGCCGATCGGAATTTGCAGCGGAATCGGATTCGCCTTCAAGCGCGCGCGCATTTGCTCGTAGACCTTGAAGAAGTTGGCGCCGGTGCGGTCCATCTTGTTGACGAAGGCCAGACGCGGCACTTTGTACTTGTTGGCTTGACGCCACACGGTTTCCGATTGGGGCTGCACGCCGCCGACCGCGCAATACACCATGCAGGCGCCGTCGAGCACGCGCATCGAGCGTTCCACTTCGATCGTGAAATCGACGTGACCCGGGGTATCGATGATATTGATGTGATGCTCGGGGAAATTGTTAGCCATCCCCTTCCAGAAACAGGTGGTCGCCGCGGACGTGATCGTGATGCCGCGCTCTTGTTCCTGCTCCATCCAATCCATGGTGGCGGCGCCGTCATGGACTTCGCCGATCTTGTGGTTGACACCGGTGTAAAACAGCACCCGTTCGGTGGTGGTGGTCTTACCTGCGTCGATGTGCGCGGAGATACCGATATTGCGGTAGCGCTCAATGGGGGTCTTGCGGGCCATAATTAATCCTAAATGAATGGACAAAACCGGGCTGCATTTTTTGTACAAAAAATGAGCCCGGCCTCGAACAACAGATACTGATCGGCTTCTTGCGAAAGCCGGCGTTTATTAGAAGCGGAAATGCGAGAACGCCTTGTTCGCTTCTGCCATGCGGTGGACTTCATCGCGCTTTTTCATCGCGCCGCCACGGCTTTCGGCCGCTTCCATCAATTCGCCGCCCAAACGTTGGGGCATCGATTTTTCGCTGCGCTTGTTGGCAGCTTCCCGCAGCCAGCGCATCGACAGGGCCATACGGCGCACTGGACGCACTTCGACCGGGACCTGGTAGTTGGCGCCGCCAACGCGGCGCGACTTGACTTCGACCAGCGGTTTGCAGTTGTTGATCGCGGTGGCGAACACTTCGAGCGGATCCTTGCCCGATTTCGTTTTGATGTGCTCGAAGGCACCGTAGATGATGTTTTCTGCGACCGATTTTTTACCGGACAGCATCAGCACGTTGACAAATTTGGCGACATCCGTGTTGCCGAATTTTGGATCTGGCAAAATCTCGCGCTTGGGTACTTCACGACGACGTGGCATATCAATTCCTTTCAATCTTCAGTTGAGGTGCGTTCTTGCGCACTCTCGCGGACGACCATCATAGTCTTCCACTTACTCGACCCGATGCGGTCGACTACATTCACTTTGTTAGCTACCACTCAGCGAAACTTGGTATTACTTTTTGCCTGCTTTGGCACGTTTGGTACCGTACTTCGAGCGCGCTTGCTTACGGTCTTTCACGCCTTGGGTATCGAGGGCGCCGCGTACCATATGGTAACGCACACCCGGCAAATCCTTGACGCGGCCACCGCGCAACAACACCACACTATGCTCTTGCAAGTTATGGCCTTCACCGCCGATGTACGAAATGACTTCGAAACCGTTGGTCAAGCGAACCTTGGCCACCTTACGCAGCGCCGAGTTCGGCTTTTTTGGCGTGGTGGTGTACACACGTGTGCAGACGCCACGTTTTTGCGGGCTGTTTTCCAGCGCCGGCGATTTGCTCTTGACGCGTACCGAAACACGCGGCTGGCGAATCAATTGATTGATGGTTGGCATCGTTATAAATCCAACAAAATACTACGATTAATAACCCGGGCGGTTGCCCGGCGACTAAAACCTCGTCCCGTTTCACGCTGGCAGCGGAGGCGCCGCCAGCCACTCGCGAAGGAGCGGCCGGAACGCGTATACGATGTGCAGAATAAATTCGAGAACTCGCGAGTATAGACGCTGCGTTACATGGGGTCAATCGGTTTACCCGATTCGCTGCATAAAAATCGGGCAGGCCTGACCTGCGGCGCGGGCCCGGGCCATGCCACACGGCGCAACAAGCGCACCGCGCGCCGCCAAAAGGCCGGATAATGGCGCACATTTTTCTTCTTCCCGTCTTATGCGCCCCCTGCTTCGCCCCGCCCGGCTGTTCCTCATCCTGACCTATCTGCTGCTGTCGGCCGTTCCCTTCGTGCCGCTGTTGCTGGGCAAGGGTTACGGGCGGCCGCTGCCGATGCTGGGGGTGCAGGCGCTGACCTGGATCGCGGTGTGGGCCCTGTTCAAGCGGCCGGCCTGGTTTCACCCCTTGCTGCTGCCGGCCTTCCTGGCCTTGCCCACCGAACTGTATCTGTTCGTGTTTTACGGCCAAGGCATCTCCACCCACCACCTGGGCATCATCGCCGAGACCAGCCCCAAGGAATCGCTCGAATTTTTGGGCGACACGGTCTGGCTGATGGGCGCGGTCATGGTGGCGGTGATCGCCTGGTGGCTGCTGAGCTGGCGCGCCGCGCTCCAGACCCGCGCGCTGGACTGGTCCGACGTGTCGCGCCCGGTCGCCCTGGCGGCGCTGGCGGTGGTGGCCGGCGTGCTCGGCTACGGCTATGAATTCGGCGTGCACGCCCACCCGCACCCGGCCGCCGCCGCCGGGAGCGCGGCGCCGCAGTCGGTGCCGGCCTCCGGCTTCGGCGACACCACCGCCGACGAGGCCGAGGAACAAGACGCCGAAGAAGACGACGCCGCCTCGGCCAGCGCGGCGCCGGCCCACCACACCGGCTTGACATGGCCGCGCTTGCCGCACTGGGCCGGCCTGCCCTTCGATTTCGACCTGTTCAGCAATTCCTGGCCCTTCGGCTTGGTCGCGCGCGGGGTCGACTTCTATAAAGAGCGCCGATACCTGGCCGACCTGGGCGTCAAAAGCAGCAAGTTCACCTTCAGCGCCCACCAGAGCCGGGCCAACAAGCGGCCCGAAGTGGTGGTGATGGTGATCGGCGAATCGTCGCGCTATGACCGCTGGAGCTTGAACGGCTACGAACGCGACACCAATCCCCTGCTGAAACAGGAAAGCAACCTGGTCACCCTGCCCGACGTGATCACCTCGGTGTCGGCGACCCGCCTGTCGGTGCCGGTGATGGTCTCGCGCAAGCCGGCCACCCAAAGCTTGAAGGATGGCTTTTCCGAAAAGTCCTTTCTCACCGCCTACAAGGAAGCGGGCTTCAAAACCTATTGGCTATCGAACCAGATTTCGTTCGGCAAGTTCGACACCCCGGTGTCGGTGTTCGCCAAGGAAGCCGACGTGGTCCAGTTTCTCAACCTGGGCGGCTTCACCAACCATTCCAATTTCGACCAGATCCTGTTCGATCCGCTCAACAACGCGCTGGCCGACCCGGCCCCGAAAAAACTGATCGTGCTCCATTCGCTGGGCAGCCACTGGAATTACAGCCAGCGCTACCCGAAGCAATTCGACAAATGGCAACCTTCGCTGTTCGGCGTGGACAAGCCGGTCTACACCGACACCAAGATCAAGCCTCAGCTCAACAACAGCTACGACAGCTCCATCCTGTATACCGACTGGTTCCTGGCGCACGTGATCGACACCCTCAAGCGGCATGGTGAGCTCAGCTCGCTGATGTACGTGGCCGACCACGGCCAAACCCTGTATGACGGCAGCTGCAACCTGGCCTTCCACGGCCACAATACCCAGTACGAATTCCACGTGCCGGCCTTCGTCTGGTATTCGGACCTCTACCGCGAGCGCTATCCCGACAAGGTGAAGCAACTGGCGCGCCACCGCAAGGCGCGCCTGGCCACCGAAAACGTGTTTCACAGCCTGCTCGACCTGGGCGACATCCGCTACGCCGGCGAGCGGCTCGAATGGAGCTTCCTGAGCCCCCAGTTCAAGCAGCACAAGCGCTACGTCGACAGCTATGGCTGGACCAATTACGACAATGCCATCATCAAGGGCGATTGCCGCGAGGTGATCGATAAGGCCAAGCCGCTGGCGCAAGACAAATAAATCGTCAGCGCGCCGGCGCGCGCGTGGCGGCGCGCATTTTCCACGCCGTCAGCAATACGCCGCCCGCCAACAACGACAGCGCCCAGGGCTTGCCGCGTGTCGTCAAATAGGTATAAGCCGAGCGTTCGTGCACCGGATGGCGATGTCCGCCCTGCCGTTCGTGCAGATCCATCCCGTTGGGACCGTACAAGGCGTCGCCACGGCCGGCGGCCGATGGCTGATTTTTTTTCTGCTGCTGCTTGAACATCACCAGATGCATGAATTTGTCGAGCAAGCGCGGCATCGCAAACCCTTCCAGCGCGACCATCTTGGCGGCGCCGCCGACGTAAATGTCGCGCCGCCGGTGCTCGGCGGCGTAGAGAATCGCGTCGGCGACCAGTTCCGGAGCGTAAAGCGGCGCCGGCAATTCGGGCTCCTTATCCATATAGTTACGCGCATGGTTAACAAACATGGTATCGATACCGGCCGGCTTGATCAGCGTGACCGAGATCGGCACCCGGTCCTTTTCGATTTCCATGCGCAACGCATCGGTGAAGCCCTTGACCGCATGTTTCGACGCGCAATACATGCCTTGCAGCGGCACGGCCCGATCCGACACCTCGCTGCCGATATTGATGAGCGCGCCACCGCCCTCCTTCATCAAGTCGAGCGCCACCAGCGATCCGTGTACCACGCCCCAAAAATTGGTTTGGAACAGTTTTTCCTGATCCGCCAACGGCACCTCCCGCAGGCGGCCGAAGATCGACACGCCGGCGTTGTTGACCCAGCTATCGATGCGTCCGTAGTGGCTGAGCGCGGCGCGCCCCAGCGCGGCCACCTCGTCACGGGACCCCACATCGGTCGGCACGGCCAGCACCTGGCCGCCATTGGCGCGCAATTCGGCGGCCAGCTGGTCGAGTGCGGCGCTATCGCGCGCCGCCAGCACCAGGCTGGCGCCTTTGGCGGCCGCCGCGCGCGCGGTGACCAGGCCGATGCCGCTGGTGGCGCCGGTGATGAGCATGACTTGCGAACGCAGCGCTTTCAGATGAGTTGCCATATTACCCCCAGTCTACAGTGTCGGCAGACCGCCGGTCGCGGCCCGCCATGGTCGGACCTCCATTATCGATGCACGAATGTGCGCGTTCCGTACGCCAGCCCACTGTTTGAGGCACATGCCTGGCAGACAGTGTTCGAAAACAATGATTGGCCAGCCCGCACAACCTTGCGCCCGGCACAAATCGCACAAAATATGTTGCACGTTTCTGCACGATAACGCACAATCTCGCCCATGCACCTGCCACCATCCTCTCCGCCCGCCGCCCAGCTCCTGCCCGAACAGCGTCAGCGCTTGATTCTGACCCGCCTGGCGGCGGGCGGACGGGTGCTGGCGGTCGATCTGGCCCGCGAATGCGGCATTTCCGACGATACCATCCGGCGCGACATGCGCGAACTGGCGGCCGCCGGCCTGTGCGAGCGGGTGTATGGCGGTGTGCTGCCGCGCTCCGCGGCCAGCGGGCCGATCAGCCAGCGCCACGACCAGGATCAGGCGCGCAAGCTGGCGCTGGCGGCGGCCGCCGTCGGCTTGCTGCGCCAAGACCAGTTGCTGCTGATCGACGCCGGCTCGACCAACACCGCCATCGCCTCCTTGCTGCCCGACGATCTGGGCCTGACCGTGGTCACCAACGCGCCCGCCATCGCCGCCGTGCTGGCGGGCCGGCGCGGCATCGCGCTGGTGGTGATCGGCGGCCCGGTCGATTGGCGCAGCGGCGCCAGCCTGGGCGCGCGCGCCGTGCGCGAACTGAACACGCTGCGCGCCGACCTGTGCTTTTTGGGCGTGTGCGCGCTCGATCCGGCCGGCGGCGCGAGCGCCTTCGACTGTGAAGAAAGCGAATTCAAACGGGCCGCCGTGGCCGCCAGCGCCAGCGTGGCGGTGGCCGTCAGCAACGCCAAGCTGGGCACCGGCGCGCCGTTCGCGGTGGCCGGCCCGGGCGCCATCGCCCACCTGATCGTCGAACACGACGCCGCCCCGGCCAGTCTGGCCGGCGTCGAGCGCGAGCGCACCCGTATCCATTTTGCCGGGCCACCCCGTGCTTGAACCGAGCCGGCCCGTCCTCTCCCGCCCCACCTTCCCATCCATGAAAGCGAAGCCATGATCGAACCCGCCCTGCGCCGCGCGCGCTGGTCCACCAGCACCGTCTTTTTCGCCAACGGCCTGGGCATCGGCGCCTGGGCCGCCGCCATCCCGCCGCTCAAGCAGGGTCTGGCCTTGTCGGACGCGCAGTTGAGCATGGCCTTGCTGGCCCTGGCCGGCGGCGCCGTGTTTTGCATGCCGCTGTGCGGCCGGGTGCTGCCCCGCCTGGGCGGCACCGGGCCCGGCACCCGTCTGGCCGGGCTGCTGTTCGCCATCGCGCTGACGCTGCCGATGTGGGCCGGCAGCCTGGCCTGGCTGCTGGCGGCCGCCTTCGCCATGGGCGCGGTCAACGGTTTTCTCGACGTGGCCATGAATTCCCACGCCAGCGCGGTGGAACGGCGCTGGCCGGGCGCCATCATGTCGTCCTTCCACGCCGCCTTCAGCCTGGGCGGGCTGATGGGCACGGGGGTGGGCGCCGCCCTGCTGTATGTGGGCATTCCCAGCGTCTGGCTGCTGACCCCGACGGCCGCCATCGTGCTGGCCCTGGTGCTGGGCGCCGCGCCCGGCCTGGGCCTGGGCGAGCATGACAAGGCGGCGCCGGCGGCCGGCACCGAAGGCCGGCCGGCCCGTCCCGGCCGCGCCTTGCTGGGCCTGGCCGCCATCGCCCTGCTGTGCTTTCTGGTGGAAGGAGCCATGGTCGACTGGAGCGGCTTGTATATGACCATGGCCGGCGCCTCGGCGGCCGGGGCGGCGGCCGGATTCGCCGCTTTTTCCGCCACCATGGTGCTGGGCCGGCTGGTCGGCGACCGCGTGGTGCGCCGCTTCGGCGGCCCGCGCGTGGTGGCCGGCGGCGCGCTGCTGGCCGCGCTGGGCTTGGGCCTGGCCATCGTGTTGCCGCACAGCGCCACCATCATGGCCGGCTTCGCGCTGGTGGGGTTGGGCTTGTCGAACGTGGTGCCGGCCGTGTTCAGCGCCAGCGGCCGGCTCGGCAACACCACCGCGGGCGGCATCGCCACGGTGGCCAGCGCCGGCTATGCGGGCATGCTGGCCGGGCCACCCCTGATCGGCGCGGTGGCGGTGGCCTCCAGCCTGCGCGGCGGGGTCACCCTGATGGCGGCCGCGGCCCTGTGCGCGGCCTTGCTCTCGCTGCTGGTGCAGCGCCCCGCCGCGCGCCCCGCGTGAGGGCGGGCGGCGCCGTCCGAACCGGCATGGCGGTGCGGCAAGCGCAAGCGGCGGCGCCGGTCTGGCGCGCGCCGGCGCCGGGCCCGGACGGCCAGCCCGACTGTTGACGCAATGCAAAAATTGACAAGATATGTATTGAAAATACAACACTGCTCAAGTGACAAATTTACGACAATTTCGGCAAGCTTTCTTGGAATCTGACCAGTACGCCCGGAGCTTAGTTTTAGCCTATCCAAAACGTGACATCGATTGTCTTTTTGTTAATTGACAGGAAGTGACGTTCCAGATAACTTTCACTTGCAGTCTTGTTTTTTTAATAGTTTGTGACACTTCAGGGGCGACTAACATGAAATTAAAATCGATCTTTTTGGCGGCGGCATTGGCGTCGGTATTCGGCACGGCATGGGCCGGACCGAACGACTACAATTCCGGCGTCATCACCTTGAACGGCGGTCCGGGCGCATGGTCCACCTCGTTCGGCACCACCCATACCACGTCGGGCGCGTTCACCGATACCTTCACTTTTGCCTACAGCGGCGACCCAGGCAACGCGTCTGGCTTTTTCGCCAACTTTGCCAACGACCACGGCAAGATCGTGTTCTCGTCGGCCAATATCAACGGTTACGAGCTGTATGTCGATACCTTCCCCGACTATGTATCGGGCAGTATCTTCAATTATGTGCCGGCCAACGGCACCCTGGTGTTGACCATCACGGGTGAAACCTACGGCACCCCTGCCAGCTACGCCGGCACCATCGACGTGGTGCCGGAACCGGCCACCTACGGCATGATGCTGGGCGGTCTGGCCGTGGTCGGCTACGCGATCCGGCGTCGCAAGGAACAAGCCGAAGCGTAATGCGGTAAGCCCTGAATTTAAAAGACGCCCACGGCGTCTTTTTTTTTGCCACCTCGGGCGCCGCGGCGGCCCCAAGGCCGTCCGCGGCGCGGCCGTAACACGCTTACATGATGCCCAGCTTCTTGCAGCCGGCCGCGAAACGGTCGACACACAAGGTGGCCGGGGTCTGGATCGACTTGCCGTTGATCTTCTTGTCGACGATTTCCGCCTTCAAATTCTCGGCCGTGACCACGGCCGGGGTAAACAGCTTCGACGGTGTATCGTAGAGCATGATGTCGGCCTTGGGCGCGGCATCCCCCAGCAATGCCACGGTCAGGCTCGCGGCGGCGGCGGCCACCACTTCGCTTGGCTTGGAAATGGTGTTGTAGGCGTCGCCGGCGATAATCAGTTGCAAACCGGCGACGGTCGCGTCATTGCCCGTGATGGGTGGAATCGGCTCCACGCCGGCCGCCTTGAACGCGGCGTAGGTGCCGCCGGCGGTGCCGTCGTTGGCGGCCACCACGCCGACGATTTTCTTGCCGAAGCGCGAGATCTGGCCGCTCACCCATTGCTTGGCCTTGGCCGGCACCCAGTCCGGGGTGTCGTATTCGGCCAGCGTTTTATAACCGGAGCCGGCCAGCCCGTCGTGGATGCCTTTCTTGATCAGGCCGGCGGCGGCGTCGGTGCCGGAGCCGTTTACCACCAGCACCCCGCCGGCGTCGGGCGAGACCCCGCTCGCTTTCAAGCGGGCCACCAGCGATTGCGCGATGGCCTTGCCGATCCCCTCGTTATTGAAGGACACGTAATAGTCGGCCTTGGCGTCAGGGATGGGGCGGTCGTACGAGATCACCTTCACCCCCTTGGCCTGGGCCTGCTTGACGAGGGCCGCGGCGGCGCCCGTGTCGACCGCGTCGATCACCACCACCTTGGCCCCTTGCGCGATCACGGCGTTGAACTGCTTTTGCTGACGCGAAGCGTCGCCGTCGGCGTTCTGGTAAATCACTTCGCAGCCCGGGCACAGCTTTTTCATTTCGGCCACGATGCCGGGCCGGTCATGCTCTTCATAGCGGGTCGAGGACTGGTCGGGCATCAGAAACGCCACCTTGCCTCCGGTGACAGGGGCGGCGCTTGCGCTGGAGGCGGCCAGGGCCAGGCCCACCAATGCGGCGATGCGGGTGCGCTTCATCTTCGATTTGAGCATGTGTTTTCTCCAATATTCGTTGGTCGGAAAGTCGCCAGGGTTGACTCGACGGGTCGGAGCAAGTCGCCCGTCGGGCGGCACTCTCCTGTGCCGGCCGCGAAGCGGCCGTCGATCGGCACCAAAACAAAAAAAGGAACTTGCGCACAAGATGACGCGCCGCCGGCGCGCCGACTCACGAGGCGATCGCCAGAAAGGCCGGGTCGTCTTGGTCCTCGTCGGCCCGGACCTGCTCCGGGTCGTGCTCCGACTCTTGCTCGGACTCTTGCTCCTCTTCGCCGTCGGTGCGAAACACCGACACCACTTCCACCAGGCGGCCGGCCTGCTGCTTGAGACTTTCCGAGGCGGCGCTGGCCTGCTCGACCAGGGCCGCGTTCATCTGCGTTGCGGCGTCCAGTTCGCCGACCGCGCGGTTGACCAGGGCGATGCCCGATGCCTGCTCGGTGGCGCCCGACAAGATCCCGGAAATCAGGCTGGTGACCTTGTCGACCTGGGTCTGGATATCGGCCATGCTGCGTCCGGCGTCTTCCACCAGCCGCGAGCCGCCGGTGACTTGCTCGGCGCTATTGACGATCAGGGTTTTGATTTCCTTGGCCGCGCCCGCGCTGCGCTGGGCCAGGTTGCGCACTTCCGACGCCACCACCGCGAAGCCGCGGCCCTGCTCGCCGGCCCGGGCCGCTTCCACGGCGGCGTTCAAGGCCAGGATATTGGTCTGGAAGGCGATCCCGTCGATGACGGCGATGATCTCCGAAATCCGGTCGCTGGAACGCTGGATGCCGTGCATGGTGTCGACCACCTTGCCCACCACCTCGCTGCCGCGCAAGGCCGCGCCGCTGGCCAGGTCGGCCAGCTGGTCGACCTCGTGCGCCGTTTGCGTGCTTTGCTTGACGGCGGCGGTGAGCTGCTCCATCGACGCGGCGGCCTCTTCCAACTGCGCGGCCTGGTGTTCGGTGCGCACCGACAGGTCGAGAATGCCGGCCGCGATTTCGACCGACGAATTGGACACCGATTCGCTCGAATCGCGGATATCGGTGACCACGGTGCGCAAGCTCTCTTGCATGCGCGCCAGTTCGCGCAGCATGTCGGTGAGCTCATCTTTGCCGCGCACGTCGATCTGGGTGTCGAGATTGCCGTCCGCCACGCCGCGCAAGGCGGTCACGGCCCGGGCCAGCGGCACCACCACGCTGCGCGTCAAGGTCAGCGAGATCAATACGCCCAGCGCCAGCGTGACGGTGGCGGCGATGGCCAGCACGATTTGACTGCGCTTGAAAGTCGACTTGCCATGCGCCTCGGCGTCGCGCGAGCGTTGCAGATTGAACGCCTTGAGCTTGTCGAGCTTGTCGATCACGGAGGCGAAAGCGGAATAGGCGTCGCCATACACGGCTTCTTCCAGCCGTGCCGACAGCGCGGCGGCGGCCTTGCCGGTCGCGGCCTCGGCGGCCGGGGCGGCCGCGCCCTCGGCCGCAATGGGGGCGGCGCCCGCGTCTTCTTCCGTATCGGTGCGCGCGATGACCTCGAGCTTGACCGACAGATCATCGTAGACCGCCAGCGCGGCACCCAAGTCTTTCCACAGCTGCCGGTCCTGCTCGCCTTTCACCATGTCCTGGCCATAAGCATCGTAAATCGTCTTGAGCAAGCTGCGCACATCGTCGATATCGCTGATGACGCGTTTGCGGGCGCTGAGCTCCGCTTCGGTCACCAGCCGGATTTGACTGCGCCGCACTTCCTCGGCGTCGCTACGCATATCGCCGGCCAGCAAAATAGAAGGCAAGGTATTGACCGTGACTTCGTTGAAATCGCCCTGCATCACGCGCAACTGAAGCCAACCGATACACACGGCAATGAGCGTCATCATCAATAACACGGAAAAACCGGCTCCCAGACGCGTTCCGATTTTTATCTGATTCAGAAATTTCACAGTTTATTCTCCATGGCGCCGCTATGGCGGTATGCGGACGCTGTGTGAACCGGCCGCCGGCCGTCCCATGCCTGGCGCCTCAATTGCGGCAGATCTTGAATCAACCATGCGCGCAATATAAAAGCGCATCGCACAAGCTCAGTGACGCGCCCGCTGCGGCACGCCCGCGGCGCGCCCTTCCGCGTGGCGCCAAGGCGGCGACCGCCCCCACAATACCGGCCGCTTCTCAAGATAACATTTTTGCGTATATCGAATATTCCATACCGTTGGGGCAAAAATATAAGCCGGCATCCTAGCGCCAGCTTTAAATCACGATATAAACTTTGATCATTTTAACTATATTGTTCATTTTAACTATATTACTGATTTTGATTATATGGCTTATTTCGTTTCCCACCATCATTACCAGCTTACGATAGTCCTAGCACATTAAAGAATCAAGCGTTATCGTCGCTAAAATAAGGGCCGGGTAAATGCTTTGAGCGTTTTGTCGCATTGAGTAAACAAACCGCGCCAACCATGCAAACCGTGTTGCGCGCCCCGCAGCGCGGCGGGGGTTTCACACCCACCATGCGGCAACGGTTACACTGGGCCGTTTCCAAAGTCGCCGCCACCGCCACCATGTCCGACCCAAGCACCCATACCGGCCCGCCCGCGTTCAACCAGCCCGGCCATCCGCCGGCCACCATCAGCGAACACCGCGGGGTGCGCTTCCTGCATCTGGGCACTGCCTGGGTCCAGGGCGCGATGCGCTTGGCCAAACCGGATGCGATCGAACTGACCTATGTGCAAATGATGATGATGTGGCTACTGTTTACCGAGCAGCCGCGCCACGTGGTGCAGCTGGGCCTGGGCAGCGGCGCCCTGACCAAGTTTTGCTACCGCCGCCTGCCCCACACGCGTGTGACGGCCGTCGAGCTCAACCCGAACGTGATCGCCGTGTGCGAAGCCCGCTTCGGCTTGCCTGCCGACGATGCCAGGCTGGCCGTGCGCCAGATGGACGCGCTCGATTTCGTGTGCGACCCGGCCAACCGCGCCGGCGTCGATATCTTGCAAGTCGATTTGTATGACGAACAGGCGCGCGGACCGGTGCTCGACACGCCGGCGTTTTACCAGGCTTGTTGCGATTGCCTGGACGCCGACGGCATCATGCTGACCAATGTATTCGGCGAGCTGGCCAATTATGAAAAAAATCTGCGCGCCATGCAGGCTGTGTTCGACGCCGTGGTATGGGTGCCGGAAACCGGCGACAGCAACCTGGTGGTGATCGCCTTCAAGCGCGCGCCCCGGCTCGACTTCAGTGAACTCTACGACCGGGCGGCCGGGCTCAAACGCCGCCTGAACCTGCCGGCCAAGTCCTGGGTGGACGGCCTCAAGGACTGGATGCTGGACCATGCCTAAGACCGAAACACGCGCCAAATCCGCTTGACCGGAACTTCCGGTTACACGATCATCATGCGGGGTGGCCGTCCGGCGCCACTCACACTCATGAAGGGAAACACATGAAGCAATGGATTCTAAGCGCGCTGCTGACCGGTAGCGCGGTCGGCGTCGTACAAGCGGCCGCCGTGCAAGCGGGCGCCGTGCAAGCGGCCGCCGTGCAAGCGGGCGCCGTGCAAGCGGGCGCCGTGCAAGCGGGCGCCGTGCAGACGGGCGCCGTGCAAAGCGGGGACGCGTTAAAGGCGGCCATTGCCGGCAACCAGCGCACGCCAGCCAATGTGGCGCGCGACGCGGCCCGCCATCCGTATGAGACGCTCAGCTTTTTCGGCATCAAACCGACCATGACGGTGGTTGAACTAGCGCCGGGCGGGGGTTGGTACACGGAAATCCTGGCGCCCTATTTGCGCGAAAACGGCAAACTGATCGCCGCCGGCCCGGACGCCAAGTCGAGCGATGAAGGGGCACGCCAGAGCGCCGAACGCTTCCAAAAGAAACTCGACGCCAATCCGGCCGCCTTCGACAAGGTGCAACTGGGCGTGTTCGCTCCCCCCACCACCTACCGATTCGCGCCCAAAGCCAGCGCCGACATGGTGCTCACCTTCCGCAACATCCACAACTGGATTCCGGCCGGCGAGGCCAGCATGAAGACCCTGTTCGCCAGCGTCTACGACAGCTTGAAGCCGGGTGGGGTGTTCGGTGTGGTCGATCACCGCTTGCCGCCCGCCGCCAAACAGGACGCCCAAGCGAGCAGCGGCTACCTGCATGAAGATTACGTGATCAGGCTGATCGAAAGCGCCGGCTTCAAGCTGGCCGCCAAATCGGAAATCAACGCCAATCCGAAGGACAAGGCCGACCATAAAAATGGCGTGTGGGCGCTGCCGCCGCGCTATGCCAACCAGGACGAGGATCGCGCCAAGTACGCGGCCATCGGCGAGAGCGACCGCATGACGCTCAAATTTGTCAAACCGTGATGATGCCGTAAACGACAACGCCCGGGGCGGCCGAAGCCGCCCCGGGCGCATGCGGGCGGGCGCCCGCAGTAGCCGGCGTCGGCCAACTTTCGCCCGGCCGGGCCGAAACAGGCATCACTTGTAGTGTAAGTCCACCGCCTTGATATAGCGATCGAGCGGATGCGCCACCTCATCATTGGTCTTTTTGTTGATCAGGCGGCTACACACCTCCACGTTGACCACGTCGCCCTCCAGCTTGAACATGACCGCGTTTTTCGGGTTTTTCCGAGTTTTGCCGCCGGGTAAAGCAGTTTTATAAGCGTTCGACTCGTAATCTTTTTGCAGCTTCGTTCCCTCGACCCGTTTTTTGTCGCACTTCGACACCTCGGCGCCGTCGCTGATCATGCCGCCCACCTCGCCGGCGTTTTGACCGAACGCGCGTTTGCTTTTGACCAGTTCGATCAGCACCTCGCCAACTGGGCGGTCGAGCGTGACCATCATCATTTCCGCACGGCTGGCCTTCTCGCCGTTATGGTATTTCTCGGCATAGTTCACATCGGGACTGAAGAAACCTTGCACCATATTATCGTCCCGATCTTTGGAGCGGAACAGATAGTGACTATCGAGCGAATACTTGGCCCATTTTTCGGAATTGGCTGCGGCGCCGGTGGCGGCCGCCGCCTTGGACGACTGCGGCTCGGCCACGGACTGGGCGGCGAATTGCCCGCGCAACTTGCGCGAGTTAGCGCTTTCGTGGGAGGACGTGCGCGACAAACCGGCGCTGGGGGGGCGCGTAGACGCCGGCGAGGCTGGTGCCGCGCTGGCGGAAGATGCAGGCTGGTAGCTGCCAGAGAGCTGGGGCACTGGGGTGTATTGATATGGATTAATTGGCATGAGATTAACCTAAAAATGTTTACTTTGATCAATTATTTCTATTTTTATGCAATATGTGTGATCAAGTAAACATGAAGGTTCCGCTTTGTGATTGCCATTTTTTTGATGCATGAATTATGCTTTAGAGAAATAAAGATTACTCAAGCGCGCACTGCGCGCGTCCGTGCAATGCGCCAGCTACGCGGCCACCGGCGAGAGCGGCCGCATGGCCTTCAAGTTCGCGCGGCCGTAAAGCGCCACCGGCGCCGGCTGGCGACCGAGCGGCCGTCCTATCGCGCCGGCGCCGGGGTCGGTTTGACGGGCGTCAACGACAGATCGGCGAAGTCGTAGCTGAAATCGGTGTCCTCCGACACCGGCGCCATTTTCATGCGCTCGATGCTGCCATCGGGATTGAGCGCGAACGTCACGTAGGCGTCGGCGTTGAAGTTGCGCTCCTTCCAGCGCACGATAAAGGTATCGTGCTGAAAATGCTCAAGCACCCCGGCCAAGTCCGGCGAGCGGGCAAAGCGCAGCATACGGCGCCCGTCTTCCAGGCCGATGCTCACGCCGCCATACCACGGGTCCCGATACTGGCCGTCGTAAGCGGCCAGTGGCAGCGACGGTTGCGACTTGGCCGCGCGCGCCGCCGCCATGCCCACTCGGCTCAATTCGGCGAGATGGGTTTCGCGCTCGACCCGGGCGTAAGTGGCGATCCAGTCGCGCGGCGCCACGTTCAAATAATGGTCCAGCAAGCGCCACTGAAGGGCCGAGATCGCGCCGCTATTTTCGGCGTTGGTCAAAATCGCGATGCCCAGCTTCGCCTCCGGCACCATCACCACCCGCGAATAAAATCCTTGCAGCGCGCCGCCGTGCAAAACCAGCTTGCGGCCCTGGTAGTCGCGCAATTGAAAACCCAGGCCATAGGCGCTGAAATTGGGCTTGGTCGCCTCCAGTCCCGCTTTCGGCTCGGCGATCTTGATCGGGGTGTGCGCGCTCCACATTTCGCGGCTTTGCGCCTGACTGAACAGGCGCGCCGGCGCGCCGTCCGGGCCGGCCTTGCCGTCCAGCTGGCCGCCGTCGAGCAGCACCGTCATCCAGCGGGCGATATCCTCGGCGCTGGTGTTGATGCCGACCGCGCCGGCCGCATTGGCCACCGGCATCGGCTTGACGGCCGTGGTGCGCTCGCCGATCTTGCTGTGCGGGCTGGCCAGATTGGCGATACCGACGTTTTCGGCCAGGCTGGTGGTGCTCGCGTCCATGCCCAGCGGGTGCAAGATGCGCGCCCGGATCGCCGCGCCCCACGGCATGCCGGCTTTTTGCGCGACGATCTTGCCGGCCACGATATAGAGCAGGTTGTCGTATGCATAGCCGCTACGAAAGCTGGTGGCCGGGCGGATGTAACGCAGCTTCTCGATGATCTCGTCGCTGCTGAAGGTAGTGGTGGGCCACCACAGCAAGTCGCCCGCGCCCAGACCGAGACCGCTGCGGTGGGTCAGCAGATCGCGCACCGTCATCGCTCCGGTGACATACGGGTCGTACATCTGAAAATCGGGCAGGTGCTTGGTGACCGGATCGTCCCAGTTCAATTTCCCTTCGTCGACCAGCATCGCCAGCGCCGCCGCCGTGAAGGCCTTGGAATTGGATGCCACTTCAAACAGGGTTGTGCCGTCCACCGTCGCCGGCTGACCCAACTGGCGCACGCCGAAGCCCCTGGCGGCGATCAGCGCGCCGTCCTTGACGATGGCGATCGCCATGCCCGGCACATCGAAAGCGGCCAGTGCACGCGCGACATCGGCCTCCAGATCGAAGGCGGGCGCCGCCGGACCGGCGACGGGCGACGCGAGGGACGCGGTCGGCGCGGTCGATGCGGTCGGCGCCGCCCGCGACGGCAGGCAGTGCATGGCGCCGGCTATCAGGGCCAGCGCGGCCAGATGGTTCATGATGGGCATTGATCGCACTCCAGCGCGGATTAGTTATAAATCGTTTATATAATATAAATTTTATGGCTGTTTCTTTTCCAGCAGCTTGTCGACGCTGGCCTGGGTGGCCGAATGATAGCGCTGGCGCGCCCGGGCGTACAGCTCCAGCGCCCAGCGCCGTTCGGCCGGCGACTCCAGCAGCGCGGTGTAGAGCGGCACCACGAACTTCTGGCGCCCCACGCTCATCAAGAACGCCTGCAAAGGCGCCCGCACCGGATAGCCGGCCTTGATCGCGGCCAGGTAAAAACGGAAGGTCAGTTCATTGTTGGCGCTGGCGGCCAGGCCGAAGGCGCGGTCCAGTTCACCGAGCTGCTCGGCGCTGACCTTGCCGTCGATATCGTTCAAAAAATGCATCCACTCCAGCGCGACCCAGGCTTCGGTGCCCAGGCGCGCGGCGGGCAATTCGCCCTTGAGCCAGGCCACCCGCTTGGCGTCGAGCCGTGCCAGGCGCGGCGAAGCGGCGCGCTGGGCGCCGGCCGGCACGCCGCCGCCGTACAACCACTCGTCAAGTTCGGCCTCGCTCATCACCTCCGGGTGGGCCAGCAGCAGATTGCGGCGCAGGTAGCTCAGGAACTGGGCCGTGTCCACGCTCTGGAAGGCGTGCCGGTCGAACCAGCCGCGCAAAAAGGGGTCGAACAGCGCGCGCCCGGCGCGCTGCTCCAGGGTGCGCAGCAGCCAGGCGCCCTTGGGATAGGCCAGATACTCGTCGGTGTAGGTGTTGGCGGGGTCGGCGTCGGGCGCGCGCGTGAGCAAGGCTTGTTTGGCCGGCGCGATCGAGGTCAGCGAAGCGAATAACTCTTCCTGCTCGAGCTGCAAATTCATCAGCGCCACTTCGGGTCCATACAGCGCCTCGACAATGCGGGTCGCCACATAGGTGGTGAAACCTTCGTTGAGCCACCAGTGCTTCCAGGTCGCGTTGGTGACCAGGTTGCCGGACCAGGAATGGGCCAGCTCGTGCGCGATCAAGTCGACCAGGCTGCGGTCGCCCGCGATCATGGTCGGCGTGACGAAGGTCAGGCGCGGGTTTTCCATGCCGCCGATGGGGAACGAAGGCGGCAGCACCAGCAAGTCGTAGCGCCCCCAGCGATACGGTCCGTACAGCGCCTCGGCCGCGCGCAGCATCTTTTCCGTGTCGGCCAATTCGTAGGCCGCCGCGTCGATGCGGGCCGGCTCGGCGTAGACGGCCGAACGGGGACCCAGTTGACGCACCGCGATCTCGCCGATCGCAATGGCCAGCAGATACGACGGAATCGGCTGCGCCATCTTGAATCGCCAGCCGCCCGCGCCGTTCGGCCGGGCAGCGTTTTCAGCGCTCATGAGCACCCGCATGCCGGCCGGCGCATCGATCCGCGCCTGGTAGGTGAAGCGCACGGCGGGCGTGTCTTGTAAGGGCACCCAGGAGCGCGCGTCGATGGTTTCGGACTGGCTGAACATGAACGGCAGCTTGCCCGACAAGGTTTGGCGCGGCTGCATCCATTGCAAGGCGGTGGCCTCGGGCGCGGTGCGGTAATGCACCCGGACCCGGTCGGGCTGCCCGCGCAAGGTGATGCGCAAGGCCTGGCCGATGACCGGGTCGCGCGGGTCGGACGGGTCGATTTGGAACGGCACCGCGACCCAGGCCCCGCGGCCGCCGCGCGCCTCGACCCGCGCGCCTCGACCCGCGCGATGCGCAACGCGCGCGTGTCGAGCAGCAGCGTGCGCGCGGCCGGGTCGCGCCATGTGAGCGACAGTTCGGCCCAGCCGGCCAGCGTTTTGCTGGCGAAATCGGCCTTCAAGTCCAGCCGCAGATGACGCACTCGTACCTGATCGATGCGCGCATGACTGAACGGGTCGGCTCGCGTCGGCGCCGGCAGCGCCAGGACCAGCGCGCTGCCGGACGCGGCCGGTGCCGCTTGCGCCTGAGCCGGCGCCACATGACATAACACCACGCATGCCAGCACGCGCAAAAAGGGGGAAAGCAGCATTCGTCGTCCTCGATGGATGGCCGGCGCCGGCGAACAAGGCCGGCGCCGTGCAGAATAGCATTTCCGGTCGGCCGGCGACAGCGCGAGCGGCGCCGCGGCACGACGGCCGGGCCACGAATGGCCGGGCCACGAATGGCCGGGCCGCGAATGGCCGGGCCACGAACGGCCGGGCCACGAATGGCCGGGCCACGAACGGCCGGGCCACGAACGGCCGGGCAACGCGCGGCCCGGTTCTGCTATCATGTCGCCAGAGCATTGGGGAGTAGTCGTCTTTCAGCCAGCTGAAAGAATCTGCATCAACATCATCGGCCCGCAGGCCGTGGTGCAGATGGTGTAACAACTTGACGAGACCATTGATCAGGGGCGGCCGCATGGGCCGGAGTCGCGCCTGCATCATTGGTTAATCGTCCGGCCCGCGTACCTCTCCCTCATCATGGAAGCTTTCCTCGTCTCCACCGGCATCGTCGCCCTCGCTGAAATCGGCGACAAAACCCAATTGCTGGCTTTTTGCCTGGCCGCCCGATTCCGCCGCCCCCTCCCCATCGTGTTGGCCATTTTGCTGGCCACCGTTGCCAACCACACCTTCGCGGCCGCGCTGGGCGCCTGGATCACCGCCCTGATGGGACCGGACCTGCTGCGCTGGGTACTGGGCGGCTCCTTTATATTGATGGCCGGCTGGACCCTGATTCCGGACAAAATCGACGGCGACGAAATCAGCTTCGGCGGCTACGGCGTGTTTCTCACTACCCTGATCGCCTTTTTTCTGGCTGAAATGGGCGACAAAACCCAGATCGCCACCGTCGCCCTGGCTGCACGCTATGACGCCATCGTCGCCGTGGTGGCCGGCACCACCCTGGGCATGATGCTGGCCAACGTGCCGGCCGTGTACCTGGGCGAAAAAGCCGCCAGCGCCGTGCCCTTGCCCTTGGTCCACGGCATCGCGGCCGCCCTGTTCGCCGTGCTGGGCGTGGCCACCTTGCTGGGCGCGGGCGCCCGCTTCGGTTTTTGAGGCGCCGTGGCGGCCTGGGTCCGAAGGCAATTGCGGGCAAGCCTACGTTAGCTAGCGCACAGAGCGGAAAATATGACTCGTTTACTATTTGCCGCGTTGCGTCAATTGACGTTTCCTCAATACATTTTTCCTCACTTCAACTTACATAAAGCGTCATTCGACCCATCATGCTCACTCTCGGTAAACTGGCAACGGCCCTGTTATTGGCCGTGGCGACCCAACAAGTCCAGGCCGTCCCCATCCTTTCCTCGCACGCATCCGTCATTGCTCTGCAAGGCAGCGCCAGCTTGAGCGCCCCCTCCCAGGCCGCGAGCGCGCCGGTGGACGATTTTGCCGACACCGCCCTGGCGGCCCGCGCCGCGCAAGCGGCGGGCACGGCGCGCCCCGGCATGGCGGTCGACGCCATGCCGCCGGTGCGGCCAAGCGCCTACTCGCTTCTGTTGCTGGGCGCCGGCTTGCTGTTGCTGAGCGGACGCCGCCGGGGCGGGCCGTGGACACACGGCCGGGTGCGCTAATCCGGCGTCAGGCCCGGCCGTTGTTCATTCACCACTGATTACCGACTATTTCGGCTTGGCGCGGATGCGCGCCAAGGCCGCGCGTGCGCAATGCGTTGCGGCGGGGATATATCGTCTATTATTTAGACAGCGCATCATTTTTCTGCCAGCTTTCCCAACGCGCGCCACGTCCGACCTGAGCCACCATGACCACAGACCCTGCCTGTTCCCACTGCGCCACGCTGCGCGCGCAATTGGCTGAAAAGGACGCGCGCATCGCCGCCTTGACGGCGGAAAATGCCGAACTGTTGCGCCACGACGCCTTGACCGGCGTACTGAACCAGCGTGGCTTGAGCGAGCTGCTTTCATTCGAATTGCAACGTGCCTACCGCACCGGCCATCCGTTTTGCTTCGCCATCATCGACCTGGACCATTTTAATCAAGTCAACCAGCAATACGGCCCGGAGATCGGCGACCGGGTGCTGCGCATCGCCTCGGACGCCTCGGTCACCCTGTTGCGGGTGCTGGACCGCTACGGCCGGCTGGGCGGCGAGGAATTCGGCATCATCTTGCCGGCCACCTGGCTCGAGCAAGGCCAGGTCGCCATGCAGCGGTTGCGAAAAGCGTGGGCGGCCTGCGATTGGGAAAGCATCATTCCTGGCCGCACCGTCACCTTTTCCGGCGGCTTGACCACCAACGCGCCCAACGACACGGCCGAATCGATCATCAAGCGCGCCGAAAAAGCGCTGCAACAAGCCAAGGACGGCGGGCGCGACCGCGTGGTGATGATCGAGGAAGCCTTGCCGGACGGCGAAGTGGACGCGCCCTTCACCTTGTAAGCTTGCGCCGGCCGCTGGCCGTCGCCATCCGGCGTATGTGGTCGAGCAAATCGCGTTCCGGGCCCGTCAGCGCGCGACCGCGTAACATCGAAGTCGCAAACACAAGCGGCGCTAAGCGGCCACCCGAACTGAGCGAGCTGAGCGTCACCAACCTGCCCTGCGCTAAATCGACAGCCACCCGGTCGGCCGGCATGCTGCCCCAGCCTAGTCCCGCCACCAGAAAATCATGCTTGGTGGCCAAGTCGCCCACATACCAGTTGCGCTCACCCCGCACACCCTGGCTGAACCCGCCCATCTTCTCGGAAAAATCGCTCACCACCAGCTGGGTGTGGCGCTCGAATTCGGTGTCCCCCAATTCCCCTTCCAGAAGGGCGAGCGGGTGCGACGGCGCGCATACGGTGACCAGTTTACCTTCGCACAGATAGCGACGTTCTATCCGGTCACGGTCGGCGGCCGGCGACGCGGCCGTTACCAGGGCCACCCCGCAGGTGCCGTCCAGCAGCAAGGATTCGCCGCTGGTGAGGGTGGCGGCGAACAGTTTGATCAGCAACTGCGGTTTGCTCGCTTGCAGCGCTTGCAGCGCCGGTAGCAGCCAGGAGGTAGGGAAAAACGCATCCACCGCCAGTGACAACACCGTCGCGTCCAGTTGCTGGATCGACTTGGCGCGCGTCTTCATTTCCTCGGTGCGGCCGATGATGGCGTGAGCGTCGGCCAGCAAGGATCGCCCCGCGTCGGTCAAACGCGGCTTATGCATGTCGCGCTCGAACAGGGCCACGCCGAGCGCGTCCTCCAGCGCCGCGATCGCGTGGCTCACAGCCGATTGCGCGCGCCCCAGATGGCGGGCGGCCTGGGTAAAGCTGCCTGCTTGATGGACGGCCACAAAGGCGCGCAATTGGTTCAGGCTAACATTGTCGAGCATGGTTATGCATTTTATAGATGGAGATCACCAATATTACATCACTTGTTTAGATGGACCAGCGCACCTACCATGAGTCCGTTCTTTGCCACCACGCCCACGCCATGTCTAGCATACTTACCCTTCCCTCCCTGCCGTCCCTGTTCCTGTCGCACGCCGTGCCCTTTCTTTTGGCCCGGGACGAACAGCTCAAGCGTACCCTTGGCGACCTGGGCACACGATTGGCCCCGAAAGCGGTACTGGTCGTCAATGCCCACTGGGAGACCGAGGCGCCTACCGTGGGGAGGTTGTTGGGCGTCGGCATGGCCGACGCCTCGGCCATGCTGGCGCTGCGCGTGGCACGCCAACTCGGCGCGGCCGGCATAGGCGCGGTCGGCTTCGACGTCCCCGACTCTGGTGCCCCCGGCTCAGGCGCCCCCATACAAGCACTCGGCGGCCACGTTTTCTACCATGACCACGCGCTCTGGACCCCTCTCTCACTGCTGTTTCCGCACGGTCCGCCGGCCGTGGCCACGCTCTCGATCCAGCCCGGCCTCACACCGGCACACCACTACGCCGTGGGGCGGGCCTTGCGCGCGCTCAGGCAGCAAGGCGTGCTGCTCATCGGATCGGGATCCCTGACCCACAATCACCAAGACGTGCGGCCGCAAATGCCAGCGGGACAGGCGTTGCCGTGGGCGGCCAGCTTCGTCGACTGGATCACCGAGCGGGTGAACGCGGCCGATACCGCCGCGCTCTTGAACTACCGCCAGCTGGCGCCGTTCGCCCGCCACAGCCATCCGCAAGAAGACCATCTGTTGCCATTCTTTGTGGCGCTGGGCGCCGGTGCGCCGGCCCGCGGCGAGCGGCTTCACCATGGCTTTGCGATGGGAACCATTTCGCTGGCCGCTTTCCTGTTTCCTTAATATCGAAACGCTTATCCACCTGCCACAGGAGTTTGTAGTATGAAGATTGACATCACTTATGATCTGGTCTGTCCTTGGTGTTACCTCGGCTTGGTCCAATTGGAGCGCGCGATCACCCGGTCGGCGCCGGCCGGTGTGCCGGCCACCGGCATGCCGGCCACCGGAATGCCGGCCACCCTCTTCCCTTTTCAGCTCACTCCCGATTTGCCGGCGGGCGGCGTCGACAACCGGGATTTCTTCGAACGCCGGGTCGGCAAGGAACGCGCCGCAGCGATGTTTCAGCTAATGGAAGAGAAAGGGCGCGAAGAAGGCATCGAGATCGACTATGCGCGCGTCGCCACCCTGCCCAACACCTATCTGGCGCACCAGTTGGTACAACTGGCGAACGGCCGTGGCAGCGCGCTGCGCCTGGCCATCGAACTGATGGCGGCGCATTTTTCCGGCGCCCGGCGCATCGGCGAGCGCGCCGACCTGATCGAGCTGGCCGGCCGCCATGGCATCGGCAAGGAAGAGGTCGAGGCCCACTGGCGGGCCGACGCGGCGGCGCTGGCCATGTGGGCGGCCGCGCTGCGCGCAAGCACACACGCGATCCGGGGCGTGCCGCATGTGGTGGTGGACGGCGTGCACTACCCGGGCGCGCTGCCGACCGCGCGCTGGCAGGCCATACTGGGCCGCAGCGATCGGATTGACGCCATCGGCGGCGCCTGAACGCCGCATCGGCCACGCATAAGAAAAAGGCGGCCAATCGGCCGCCTTCGTTTGCTTCTTTTGTTTACCCGGCTTGGCTTAGCCCGGCAATTGCAGCAGCACCGCGTGCTCCCGCCCGTCGTCGCTCAGGTTGATGGTGTGGCCTTCCTGCGCCACCCCGTCCACCGTCAAGCCGGCGGCGCCGTGCTCGACCCGGATCACGTAAGTGCTGCCGCCGTAACGGTAGCGCAAAGTGAAGCCCTGCCACTCGGCCGGCATGCGCGGTGTCAGTATCAGCTTGCCGTCGGCCAGCGTCACGCCCAGCAGCGATTCGACGATCAGGCGGTACATCCAGCCGGACGAGCCGGTGTACCAGCTCCAGCCGCCGCGCCCCACATGCGGCGAGACCGCGTACACGTCGGCCGTGACCACATACGGCTCGACCTTGTACACCGCCACCCCGGCCGCCGTGCTGCCGTGCTGCACCGGATTGATCATGCGCAGCAGTTCCCAGGCCCGCTCGGTGTCGCCCATCTTGGCGAACGCCATCGCGGTCCAGATCGCGGCGTGGGTATATTGACCGCCGTTCTCGCGCACCCCCGGCACGTAGCCCCGGATATAACCGGGATTGAGGGTGCCTTTGTCGAACGGCGGATCGAGCAGCTGGATCAGCCCGAATTCGCGCCGCACCAGGCGCGCGTCGACCTGCTGCATGGCGCCATGCACCCGCTGCGGATCGGCCGCGCCGGACAGGATGCCCCAGCTCTGCGAGATCGAATCGATCTGGCATTCGTCGTTCTCGTGCGAGCCGAGCGGCGTGCCATCGTCGAAATAGGCGCGCCGGTACCACTGGCCGTCCCAGGCGTGCGCTTCGACGTTGGCGGCCAGCTTGACCGCCTCGTCGCGGCATAACTGGGCGAACTCCGCGTCGTGGCGCAGTTCGGCCACTTCCGCGAAGCGTTGCAGCACCTCGTACAGGAAGAAGGCCAGCCACACGCTCTCGCCCTTGCCATGCTCGCCGACCTTGTCCATGCCGTCGTTCCAGTCGCACGAGCCGATCAGCGGCAAGCCGTGTTCGCCGAAGCGCAAGCCGTGCCGGATGGCGCGCACGCAATGCTCGTACAGGTCGCCGCTCTGGCTGGACTTGGCCGGCATGTCGTAATACGAATCCTCTTCCGGCTTGACCAGGCGTCCTTCCAAAAACGGCGCCGGCTCGGTCAGCACGCTCAAGTCGCCGGTGCCGGCCACGTAGCGGTAAGTGGCCAGCGGCAGCCACAGATAATCGTCCGAGCAGTGGGTGCGCACGCCCCGGTCCGACGGCGGATGCCACCAGTGCTGAACGTCGCCCTCGATGAATTGATGGCCGGCGCACAGAATCAGATGCTCGCGCAGCAAACGCGGCTCGGTGTGGATCATGGCCATCACGTCTTGCAGCTGATCGCGGAAGCCGAACGCGCCGCCGGACTGGTAATAGCCGCTGCGCGCCCACAGGCGGCAGGCGATGGTCTGGTACATCAGCCAGCCGTTGGCGATCACGTCGAGCGCCGGATCGGGGGTTTCGATTTGCACCGCGCCCAGCGTTTTATCCCAATGGTCGAACACCTTGCGCAGCTCTTCCTGCGCGCTGGCCGCGCCCTGGTAACGCTGCACCAGGCTGCTGGCGTCGGCGTTACGCCGGCCGCCCACACCCAGCATGAACACGATCTCGCGCTCTTGCCCGGGCAGCAGGTCGAACGGCACCTGAATCGCGGCGCACGGATCGAGTCCGGTGCCCGATTTGCCGGACAGGCGCGCGCGGCGCATCGCCGCCGGGTTGGCCAGACTGCCATTGCGGCCGATGAATTCATTGCGGTCGCAGGTCACCGAGCGGCTGCTGGCGTCGGCCGTGAAGAAGCCGACCCGGCCCGAAAACTCGGTGTTATAGGCGTTCTTGGCGAACAGCGCGCCGCTGATCGCGTCCACTTCGGTGGCGATGTGCATGGTGGACTTGGTGCGCATGTCGCCCATCACCCATTCCACATAACCGGTGGCCGACAGGCGGCGCGTGACGGCCGAATCGTTGCGCACCTTGATCACGCTGTACTTGATGGCCGCGTCCAGCGTCACGTAAGTGCACAGCTCGGAATGGATGCCCGCTTCCTTGTGCTCGAACACGCTGTAGCCGAAGCCGTGCCGCGTCACATAGTCGCCGGTGCCGCGCGCCGGCAAGGCGCTGGGCGACCAGAACTGGCCGCTTTGCTCGTCGCGCAGATAAAACGCTTCGCCGCTGGCGTCGGAGACCGGGTCGTTATGCCACGGCGTGAGGCGGAATTCATGCGCGTTCTCGTTCCAGGTGTAGGCCTGGCCGCTTTCCGACACCACGGTGCCGAATTGGGCGTTGGCCAGCACGTTCGACCATGGCGCCGGCGTGCTCACGCCCTCGCCCAGGGTGATCACGTATTCGCGCCCGTCCGGGGTGAAGCCACCCAGGCCGTTTTCCAGTATCAGCTCGCGCCGCGGGGCGCGGCTCACGGCCACCGCGCCGCCCAGATATTCGCTGCGCGCGTCCGGCACCAGGGCCGGCATGCGCAGCACGGCCGAACCGGGCCGCTTGATCTGCTCGGCCAGGGTGCCACGGCTGTCGCTGAGGATGGCGCGCGCCACCGATTGCAGCAAGATGCGGTCTTCGTTGGCGATCTGGTCGGCCATGCGCACGAAGATGCCGCCCGGCCGGTCGATCGACTGGGCGTCGATGCCCGAGGCGATCAAGCCCATGATTTGTTCGTGCAGCAGCTGGCGGTAACCGGACAAGTCCTCGTACCAGATCACCAGATCGACCACCAGGCCTTTCAAGCGCCAGTAGGCATGCGCTTGCACCATCTGGCGCACCAGCTCGATGTTGGCCGGGTCCTTGATCTGCAACAGCACGATCGGCAAGTCGCCCGAAATCGCGTAAGCCCACAAGCCGGACTGGCCGCGCTGGTTTTTGATCAGGATGCTGGCGTCGGCGCGCAGGGCCGCGTTGGGATAGATCACGGTGTTGGCCAGGCGCGCGTAGAGCTGGGCGTCGGCTTCGCTGGCGTTCAATTGGCGCAGCACCACCTGGCTATGGGTCCAGGCCAGCTCGAACACGCGGTCGGCCAGATGGCGGTCCTGATATTTGTCGATCAGGTGTACCGCCGCCTCGCGCGTGTCGGTCATGCCGGTGGCGATGTCGACGATGACGACCTGGTCGGGTTCGAGCGTGATCTGGTAGCGGATCGCCACCACCGGATCGAGCACCGAGCCTTCGCCGCCCGACAGCGGGGCGTTGCCGCTCAGGGCGCGCGGCGCCAGCGCCGAGCGCCCGCGGCCGATGAATTGGGCGCGGTCGGTCTCGAACGAGACGTCGCCGACCACCGCGTCGTGCACCATCATCAGGTGCAGCATCCACGGCATCTGCTCATCCTTGGCGCGCGGCCGGCGGGTGCACAGGATCGCGTTTTCGTGACGCAGGATCTCGGTTTGCACGAACAGCTTGCTGAACGCGGGGTGGGCCGCGTCGGCCGCCGCCGGCGCCATCACCACTTCTGCGAAGCTGGTGATTTCGATGGTGCGGCGGCGTTCCGACTTGTTGGTGATGCGGGTGCGCCGCATTTCGATGTCGTCCTCGGGCGAGACCACGATCTCGGTGTACAGATCGATGCCCTGGTCGGAGCGGCGGAACTCGGCCCGCCCTTCGGAGAAGATGACTTCGTATTTGCGCGGCTCGACCAGGGTCGGCTGGTAGGTGGTGGACCAGAAATCGCCATCCTCCAGGTCGCGGATGTAGCAGAAATTGCCCCAGTTGTCGCGCGTGCTGTCTTCGCGCCAGCGGGTCACCGACAAATCCTTCCAGCGGCTGTAGCTGCCGCCGGCGCTGGTCACCATCACGTGGTAACGGCCGTTCGAGAGCAGCTGGGTTTCCGGCATGGCGCTGCTGGTCTGGGTCAGAATGCGCATCGGCATGGCCTGATCCGGCGTGGTGGTGCGCAGCGCCGCCAACTCGGTGGTGTTGGAATAGAAGGCGCCCGCTTGCGGACTGCGTTCTTGCAGCACCAGCAAGGTCGATTGCAGCAGCGGATCGGATTCGAAACGGCGCTGCATCGGGCGGTCGTGCAGCAGATAGCTCAGGGCCAGGAAACCCATACCCTGGTGATGCACCATGAAAGAGCGGATCACGGCGCAGTTCTGCCCGCGCGGCAGGCGCGAAGGGGTGTAGTCGACCGCTTCGTAGAAGCCGTAGCGGCCCATGAAGCCGGCCGCCTGCATGCGCTGCATGTTTTGGCAGGACGCTTCCGGGTTGACCATCAACCCCATCATGCTGGCATAGGGCGCGATCACCAGATCGTCGGCCAAGCCCCGTTTCAAGCCCAGGCCCGGCACCCCGAAGGCGCGGTATTGGTAATTGAGACTGGCGTCGACCGTGTTGTAGCCCGATTCGGAGATCCCCCACGGCACGTTGCGCTGTTTGGCGTAGTCGATCTGCGCCTCGATCACCGAGCGGTAGGTCTGGTCGAGCAAAGTGCTCGGGTAGTTCGGCATCACCAGCAGCGGCATCAGGTACTCGAACATGGAGCCGCTCCAGGACAGCAGCACCGGCTGGCCGGCCACGATGCACAGCTGGCGGCCCAGCGCGAACCAGTGCTCTTGCGGCAGCTGGCCCTGGGCGATGGCCACGAAGCTGGCCAGCCGCACTTCCGAGGCCAGCAGATCGTAATAGCTGGCGTCGAGCCGGCGCTCGCTCACGTTGTAGCCGATCGCCAGCAGTTTGGTGGCGGCGTTGTACAGGAAGCCGTATTCGATCTGGGCGAATTCGCGCGCCTGGTCGCCCAGGCGTACCACGCTGGCCATGCGGGCCGCGGCCACGGCGCTGCCCTGGGCCACCAGCTGGCCCAGGGTGTGCTGGCGCTCGCGCTCGGCCGGCGCCAGATCGGATTGGGCGCTGGCGGCCGGGTTGAAATTGGCCAGCTCGCGCAGGGTCGGCATGCGCGTCAAATGGGCGTCGAACACGGCGTCGGCCGCCGTCGTCACCCATGGCGCCAGCGCGCTCAAGTCGGCCAGGGCGGCGCCGACTTGGCGGCGCAGCGCCTCGGCCCACATCAGCACGGCGGCGTCGTCGCAGCGCGCCGCCAGCGGCAGCAGGCCGGCCGCGCCGCTTTCGGCCCGACTCAGGTAGCGGTGCCAGTCGGTCAGGCTGGAGGCGGCGTCGGGACGCAGCGGCGCCAGGTCGGCGCGCACGCTGTCCAGCGCCGCTTGCAGTTCGGCGCCGGCGCCGTTGGCGCCCACGACGGAAGCGGCCGCGCCCGGCACGGCGGCAGTTGGGGCGCCGGCCGCCGGGGCGCCGGCCGCCAGGGTGGCGGCCGCTTCATGGAGGACGTCCAAGGTGGCCTCGAGGCCCGAGGCCAGTTGCGGCCCCAGGATCGGCTGGTCGAACAAGGCCATCAGACCGGGTTGCAAGGTGAGCAAATGGCCGGCCAGATTGCCGCTGTCCACGGTGGAGATGTAGACCGGATGCAGCGGCTTCAAACTCTGGATGTCGTACCAGTTGTAAAAGTGGCCCTGATGGCGTTCCAGCTTGCTCATGCTGTGCAAGGTGTGTTCGGTACGGCTGAGCAATTCGCCGCCGCCGATATAACCGAAATCGTGCGCCGTCAGGTTGGCCAGCAGCGCCAGGCCCATGTTGGTGGGCGAGGTGCGGTAGGCAACCACGGTGACCGGATGCTCTTGCATGTTATCGGGCGGCAGCCAGTTGCCTTCCGGGCCGACGAAGGTGTCGAAAAAGGCCCAGGTTTTGCGCGCCACCGTGTGCAGGAAATGGGTTTGCTCGGACGTGAGTTCGGCCACGTCGCGCTCGATCGGGCGGCTGATCCACCAGGCCACCCAAGGCGCCACCACCCAGAACAGCAGCAGCGCGGCGGCCAGCGGGAACACCTCGCGCCGCCACACGAACAGGGCGGCCCCGGTGCTCACGGCCAGCGCGACCGAGAACCACATGGTGCGCCAGCTGCCTGCCAGGCCGGCGCCGGAACGGGCCAGGCCGGAGGCGCGCCACTCCAGCAAATGCTTGCGCGATACCAGCACGCGCCACAGCGTGCGCACGATGGCGTCGGCGCTGAAGTACGCTTCGTAGGGCAGGAACACCAGGGTCAGGATGGCGTGCGAAAAATGCAGGCCGCTACGGCGCTGCCAGGCCGCCATATGCTGGGCCCACAAGGTGTCGCGCGGTTTTTTCACCAGGTCGTACAGCGCCACCACCAGCGGCGGCAGGAAGATCACGCCGAACACCACGCAGGTCCAGAACACGCCCTCGGGCAGCGCCGCCCACACCAGCAGCAGGGACAGGGTGAGCACGGGCGAGACCAGGCTGCGGCGCAAATTGTCGAACAGCTTCCAGCGCGACAGGGCCGTCAAGGGATTCGGTTCGCGCTTGCCGCCGTGGCCGGGCACGCGCCCGAACAGCCAGCCGATCAGTTGCCAGTCGCCTCGAATCCAGCGCTGGCGCCGGTTCACGTCGTCGCTATATTTGGCCGGGTATTCTTCATACAATTGGGAGTCGCTCAGCAGGCCGGCGCGCAGATAGCAGCCTTCCAGCAGGTCGTGGCTGAGGATCTGGTTGTCGGGCAGGCGTCCGCCCAGCACTTGTTCGAAGGCGTCGACATCGTAGATGCCCTTGCCGATGAAGGAGCCTTCGTAAAACACGTCCTGATACAGGTCGGACACGGTGCGGGTGTAGGGGTCGATGCCCGGCTCGCCGCCGCACAGCTGTTCGTAACGCGAGGCGTTTTCGCTTGGCAGGCTGACCGCCACGCGCGGCTGCAAGATGCCGTAGCCGGCCACCACGCGCCGACCGGCGGGATCGAACTGGGGCCGGTTCAGCGGATGGAGCATGGTGGCGATGAACTGGCGCGCCGAATCGCGCGGCAGCTGGGTGTCGGTGTCGAGCGTGATCACATATTTGATGCTGGCCAGGCCGTCGGTGCTGCCCACCACCAGCGAGAATTTCTCGCGCGCGCCGCCGCGCAGGAAGTGGTTCAAATCGGACAGCTTGCCGCGCTTGCGCTCCTCGCCCATCCAGGCTTTTTCGTGCGGATTCCAGGTGCGCGGGCGGTGCAGCAGCAAGAACGGGCCGCCGCTGCCGTCGGCGCTGCTCTCGCCGCGGTATTTTTCATTGAGCCGGCCGATCTCCTGGCCGACCTGCTCGAGCAGGGCGGCGTCGTCCGGCATTACCTCGGCGCCGGCGTCGGCGAAATCGGTGAGCAGGCAAAAGCGCAGATTGTCGTCCCGGTTAGCCAGGTAGCGCACCTCGATCGCCTCGCACAAATCGGCCACGTTGTCGCGGCTGTAGATCAGGGTGGGCACCACCACCATGGCCCGGCCGTCGGCCGGGATGCCGCTCTTGAAATCCATGCGCGGCAGCGGATGCGGGGTGGTGATCAGGGTGGCCACCCAATTGACCAGCGACACCGCCAACTGGCTGGTGCCGATCACGGCCAGCAGCGCCAGCGCCCCCAGCTGCCAACCGTGCACGCCCTCGCGCATGGCGCGTTCGAGCAACAGCGCGCTGACCACCAGGGTCAGCAAGGCGATCGCGCCCAGATACACGGCCAGCGGCGCGGCGCGCGCCGTTTGTTCCAGCGCCTGCACCGGCGGCAGACGCACGCCGGCTTGCTTTTCCAGCAGCCGCACGCCGCGCCCGATCAGGTAAAACCCGACGTGGCCGTTGCGCGTGTCAGGCGCGTGGGCGCGCGCCAATTGCAGCACCAGTTCGGCCACTTCCAGCTCCGAGCGCGCGCTATGCTTGGCGACGCGCTCGATCACATGGCGGTACTGGTCGCGGGTGGAAAACTCCATCCTGGCGTACACGCCGGCCGGGTCGAGCCGCAGGGTGTGCTCGACCACGCTCATGGTTTCGACGAATTCTTGCCAATCCATGGTGCCCAGAAAGCGCAGGCTGCCGATGCTATTGGCGATCGACACCTGTTCGGTCGCCTGCTGCTGGATCTCGGCCTGGATTTGCTGCTCGATGGTCAAGCCCGATTCGGCCAAACGGTGGGTGACCCAGGACAGGGCCAAGGTCAAGGCCGGGCTCTGGCCTTGCAGGCGGCGCGCCAGCTCGGCCACGAAGGCGCTGGTGACGGGCGGGTTGGAACGGGCCATGTCGGCCACCAGCAAGATCAAGCCGCTCGGATTGCTGTCGGCGATCTCGGTCATCTGGTCGGCCCAGGTGTTGGCCAGGTCGCGCTGCATGCGGTTTTCCGCCACCCGCGCGGCCACCCGGCGCAGGTTTTCGATGAGCGCCAGGCGCAGCATGATGGGAATGGCCCACAGCTCGCCCAATTGCAGGGTGGCCACTTCCTGATAGGCTTCCACGAAGCGGCACAGGCTTTCCGGGTCGACCCGGCCATCGCCATGCGAAATGATTTCAAGCGCGATTTTATAAACCCGCGGGCAACCTTCAGCCGGGCCTTTGCCCAGACGGGGCAATTGCTTGCTGTAATTTTTAGGCAAATGCCGCTTGGCGGTGCGGATCTGCTCTTCTATCAGGTAAAAATTGTCGAGCAGCCACTCGGAGGCGGGTGTGATCTGGCGCCCGTTTTTGACCGCGGTGGTCAAGTCGTTGACGGTGGTGGTGATCACGCTGCCATTGTCGGCCAGGCGCGCCAGCAGGCGGTCGGCGCCGCCGCGCGTGCCCAGCTGGTGCGAGGCGGCCAGGGTCTTGCCGTGGGCCGCCATTTGCATCGCGCTAAACAACTCGGCGCGCAGCGGCAGATCGTCGGCCATTTCTTGATCGACGGCCAGACCGCCCGATAGCGCGTCTTTCCAGTCGATAAACCGGTGCGCCACGAATTTTGAGTACTCTTTCAACATAGGACCTCGCTTGTACGCGTACCAGGACGCGGCAGTTCGCCGTCACGCGCCGATGAAGCGAGATGCAACGAATCTTAGAATGGGAAATTGGTTCTTGGAGGAATCGTAGTGCTTAGGCCGGGTGATGACTGTGCGCTAACGAACACTTGAGTAAATCACGGTCACTTTATGCGCGGAAAACCGGCATCGGGGCACTTTGTTGGCGGAAGTTAAACGACAGTTGCCGCGCTATAAGAAACAGGGCGCGGCCGGCGCTGGCCGGCGGCGCCGGCCATGCGCGCGGCGCGCCAATGGCAGGTAAGTTTCGGTAGTAATCCGGCCGGGGCGGGCGGCCGGACCGTGGGCCACTAGCAGCCTGTCGCCTCGGGGATGGGCGCGCACAGCGCCAGGCCGCCCGCCACATGGTAGGCCTGACGGTAACCGAGCCGGTGCAAACAGGCGGCCGCCTTGGCGCTGCGGTTGCCGCCGCGGCAAAAAAACACCAGCGGCACCGGCGCCTGCTCCAGCCACTGGCCCAGGCGCGAGGCCAGACGCCCGAGCGGCACGTTGATGGCCGGCCGCCCGCCCGGACCGAGGCCGCCGCCGGCCATGTGCTCGTAGGGCTCGCGCACATCGACCAGCACGGCGTGCGGATGGGCGGCGAAAAAGGCGGCGATATCGTCGCACGCGAGCTCGCCGTCCGGGCGGGTCGCCGGCGTGAGGCGCTCGGCGCGCAAGCTGGTGCAGATCAGTCCCAGCGGATCGCGTCGGGCGCACAGCACGGTATCGTCGCCCAGCAGGCCGGGCGCCAGCGCGGCCGGCGCCAGCTCGCCGATGAAGCCCAGTTGCGCCACCAGCGTGCCGCGCGCGGCGTCGCCCAGCAGATAGGCGGCGCGGCCGTCGGCCTGCGCGCAGCGCGCCAGCAGCAGCCGGCCCAGCACCAGGGCGGGGGCCGCGCCGCCGTCGCCCAGGGTCACCTTGCGCGACCGGTTAGGCCAGCCCAGCTCGTCGCCGGCGGCGCCATCGACGCACTGTTCGTTCAAAATCTGGGCCAGGGCCCGGCGCGCGGCGCCGCCATCCTCGCCCAAACTGGTGTAGAGCAGGGCCAGCACCCGGTAACCGTGGCCGCGCACATGCTCGGCCAGCCGGCCGGCCAGCGCCGGCAAGGGGTCGATAATGATGCAGCCGGCGCTGGCCGCGTCGCTGATCAGCCAGCTCGAGGCGTCGCCGGCGCCAAAGCGCAAGGCGCCGTCGCGCCGCTCGGCCGGAATGTCCGACGCCAGCGGCCCGCCGGCCTCCAGGGCGGCGCCGCAGCGCTCGATGCGGGCGCAGGCGGCCGCGATCTCGGCCGCGCTGGTCATGCCGCCGAACGACAGGCGGATCGCCGCGCCGCTGCGCCAGAGCGGCAAGCCCATCGCATCCAACACGGGGCTGGGCACCGATTGCGCCGCCGAGCAGGCGCTGCCGCCGCTGAGCCGGATGCCGGCCGCGTCGAACAAGTCGAGCAGTTCGCGGCCGGTCAAGCCGGGCACGGAAAAGTTGAGCGTGGTCGGCAGCGACAGGGCGAACGGCGCGTTAAACACGATGCCCGGCAAAGCCCGCCGCAAGCTGGCCGCCAGCTGCATGCGCCATTGCGCCATGGTGGCGTGCGAGGCGAACCCCACGCCCTCCTCCAGCGCCGCCAGCACCGCGCCCAGGGCGGCCACGCCGGCCATGTTCTCGGTGCCCGAGCGCAAGCCGTTCTCCTGGCCGCCGCCCATCATCAAGGCGGTAAACGGGGCGCCGGCGCGCACGTACAACATGCCCACCCCTTTCGGCGCGTACAGTTTGTGGCCTGAAAACGGCGCGTAATCGATGCGGGTGGCGCACAGGTTGAGCGCCAGCTTGCCCAGTGCCTGCACGCAGTCGACCAGCCAGTAAGCGGCGCTGTCGCTGTCGTGCAAGACGCGCTCGATGCCGGCCAGGTCGGACAGCACCCCGGTCTCGTTGTTGGCGGCCATGGTGCACAGCAGGGCGGTCTGGCCGGCCAGCGCGCGCAACACGCCCAGATCGTGGCGGCCGTCCTGGTCGACCGGGAGCGCGCGCACCTCCAGCCCCAGTCCCAGCAGGCGGTTCCAGTGCGCCAGCGCTTCCGGCACGGCCTTGTGCTCGGTGGCCCCGTACAGCAACAGGGAACCGATCCGTGCGCCACTGGACTGGCGTTCGCGCAACGCGCACAATGCCGACAGCACCGCCGTCTGTATCCCTTCGGTGGCGCCGCTATTGAACATCAGTTGGCCGGCGCCCACCCCCAGCAGCCGCTGGGCGCGCTGGCGCACGGCCGTGATCATGGCGCGCGCCCGCATGCCGCTGGCATGGGTGCTGCTGGGATTGCCGAAGCCTTGGGCCATGGCGTGCAGGGCGGCGGCGGCGGCGGCCGGCAGCACGGGCGTGGTGGCGTTGCTGTCGAGGTAAATTTCAGTGTGCATGATATCGGTGGCGGTGGTCGCTACGGCGCCAGCCAACATGGCGATGGCGCCGGCCATGGCGGGGGCCATGGCGAAGGCGACCAGTCTAGCCCGTTTGACCCGCTAAGTTATTCCAAAACTTTACGGTTTTGCGGTAATATCGAGAACGCCTGTTCTATATAATTTAGAAATCGAATATGAATTCACTTGACAAGTTCGACTGCGCCATTCTCTCCGCCCTACAAACCGACGGCACCTTGTCGATCGCCGCCCTCAGCGAGAGGGTGGGCCTGTCCAGCACCCCGTGCTGGAAACGCGTGAAACGCTTGGAGGAGGAGGGCTATATCTTGAGCCGGGTGGCCATCGTCAACCGGCAAAAAGTGGGCTTGCCGGTGACGGTGTTCGTCAGCGTGCGCACCAGCGAGCACGACGAAAAATGGCTGGAGCGCTTCGCCGCCGCCGTGGTGGCCCTGCCCGAGGTGCAGGAATTTCACCGCATGAGCGGCGACGTCGATTATCTGCTGAAGGTGGTCACCACCGACATCGGCGGCTATGACGTGTTTTACAAGAAATTGATCAAAGTGTCGCAGTTAAGCGGCATCTCGTCGGCCTTTTCGATGGAGCAGATCAAGAGCAGCACGGCGCTGCCGCTGGAGCTCATTTCGCACGGCTTGCCCGCTTAAGCATGCGGCGGCACGACTTCAAGCGGCTGGGCCGCTGGTGGCCGGCGCCCAGCGGCGCCAGCCGCGGCGAACAGTGGCGGGCCGGCCTGGGCGCCCTGTGCGGCCTGCTGCTGACCGGTTTGCTCAGCCTGGTCTGGCTGGGTCCCCGGGGCGTGGTCTTGATCGCGCCCATGGGCGCCTCGGCGGTGTTGCTGTTTTGTCTGCCGGCCAGCCCGCTGGCCCAGCCCTGGTCCGTGATCGGAGGCAATGTCATCTCGGCCCTGGTGGGTATCAGCTGCGCCCGCTATCTGGGCGACGGGCCGGCCGTGGCGGCGCTGGCCGGCGCGCTGGCGATCGGCGCCATGTTCGCCTTGCGCTGCCTGCATCCGCCCGGCGGCGCGGTGGCGCTCACGGCCGTGCTGGGCGGGCCGGCCATCCACGCGGCCGGCTACGGCTTCGCGTTCGCGCCGGCCGGCGCAAACACGCTGCTGCTGGTGGCCGGCGCCATCGTGTACAACAACCTGAGCGGCAAACGCTATCCGCACCGGCAGACGCCGCCGCAAACCCAGCACAGCCTGCATGCCACGCGCGACGCCGCGCCCACCGAACGGCTGGGCTTTACCAGCGCCGACCTGGACGCCGTACTGGCGCGTTACGGCCAGGTGATCGACATCAGTCGCGACGAGCTGGCCACCTTGTTCCTGCAAACGGAAATGCAAGCCCATCAGCGACGCTTCGGCGTCATCACCTGCGCCGACATCATGTCGAAAGACATCATCAGCGCCGAATTCGGCGCGGGATTGGAGGCGGCCTGGCGCCTGATGCGCGAGCACCGCATCAGCGCCCTGCCCGTGTTGAACCGGGCCCGGCGCGTGATCGGCATGGCGACCCAGAGCGACTTCCTGCGCCATGGCGGGATCGACGATTACCGCGGCTTGCGCGCGCAATTGCGGCACTTTCTGCGGCCCAGCCCTTTCACTCACTCGGACAAGGCCGAGGTGGTGGGCCAGATCATGGCGGCGCGCCCGCGCACGGTGGGCATCGGCACCCCGATCACCGACCTGGTGCCGCTGATGGCCAATTCCGGTCTGCACCAGATCGCCGTGGTCGATGGCGAGGCCCGTTTCGCCGGCATGGTGACGCAGTCGGACCTGGTGGCGGCCTTGTACGAGAGCGGCCTGGCCGAAATCGGCGCGCGGGCGCCGGGCCCGGCGCGCCGCGCCTAATAGACCTCAATAAGCTAGTAGCGTTTGGTCAGGGTCAACTGCCCGCCTTCGCGCTGGAGGTCGAAGCGGTTCAGGAAGGAATTGCCCAGCAAGATGATGGGCAAGCCGCTCTCTTGCACCATGCCCTCGATCTGATTGAGCTCCACCTCGCCCACCCGCACCCGGTCCAGCCGCACCACGTATACCGGCACCGGGCCGTTGGCGGTGTTGGAAAAGCCGCGCCCGCCTTTCTTATAATCGATCCCCATGCGCACCGCGTCGGCCGCCGGCAGCACCACCATGGTGGCGCCGGTGTCGACCATCATGCGGGCCGGCTGGCCGTTGATCTGGCCATTCGTCATGTAATGGCCGCGCTCGTCCGGCGCCAGGCTGATCTTTTGCTGTCCGCCAGCGCCGCTGCGGCCCACGTACTGGCCCAGGGCGATGGTGTAGCGCTTGCGGTTTTCCTCGACCGTGACGAAACCGTCGCCCACCGCCACCAATTTGCTGCCATCGGCCAGGTTCTCGCCCACCTTGTAGGTCTTGGGCGCGGCGCCGTCGACCACCAGCATGGCTTTACCGGAAAATAAGCCAAGCAGGCTGATCTCGGCGGCCTGGACGGCGGTGGAACACAGCAATCCGACTACAAGGGGGAGCAAACGCATGATCGACAAGGGGGCAAGTGGAATGGGCTTCGATTCTGGCACACTTCTGCTATAAACCACAGGCATAAGCCGGCCAGCTCTTGCTTTTATTTTAAGGAAGCCCTTCATGCAAAACTTCAATGCGCGCTTGTTCGGCCCGGCCCAGCCGGCCGCGGGTCTGGCCGTGACGGCCCGCTTCGAGCACGGGCACCTGGTGGCCGAGCAGGCCGGCCTGCGGCTGGACGCCGCCGCGCTGGTGGTGAGCGTGGGCGGCTTGGAGCGGCCCGAGCTGCGTTTGAATTGGCTGGACCCGGATCGGCGTCCCTGCTCGCTGGCCCCGGCCGGCGAGGCCGACCGCGTAACCTTGTGCGCCAGCGCCCCGCCCGCGCTGCAAGCCCACTGCGCGCAGTGGCAGGCGCGCGGCGACCATGTGCGCCAGACCTGGATGTGGCTGGGCGCGGCCGGCGCCCTGTTGCTGCTGGTGGCGCTGGCGCTCGGGTGGGCCCTGTGGCAAGGCGCACCGCGTCTGACGGAGGCGCTGGCGCGCCGGCTGCCGCTGTCGTTCGAGCAAAAGCTGGGCCAGGCCATGCTAATCCAGTTGCGCGCGCGTGCCAGCCTGATCGACAGCGGCCCGGCCCAGGCCGCGCTGCACCACATCGGCGGCCGGCTCACCGCCGGCTCGCCCTACAGTTACCGCTGGATCATCCAGCGCGACCCCAGTTTGAACGCGTACGCCATACCGGGCGGGATCGTGGTGGTGCATAGCGGCTTGCTGCGCGCCACCGCCAACGGCGGCGAGCTGGCCGCCGTGCTGGCCCATGAAGTGCAACACATCGAACGGCGCCATGCGCTACGGCACATGATCGGCAACCTGGGATTGGCCGCCGTGCTCGCTCTGACGGTGGGCGATGTCAGCGCGGTGGCGGCCGCGCTCGCGCATCAGTTGGGCAGCACCTATTTCAGCCGGGAACTGGAGCAGGAGGCGGACCGGCTCGGTTTCCAAGCCCTGCTGCGCGCCGGCGTCAGCCCGGTCGGGATGCCGGCCTTTTTCCGCACGCTGCAACAACGCGCGCGGGAGGCGGGTCAGGCCGGGGAGGGGCCTGCCTGGCTGGCCTCGCATCCGCTCACGGCCGAGCGCATCGGCCAAGCCGACGCCATGCTGGCCGCCCAGCCCTGCCCCGCCTGCCGCCCGATCGCGCTGGACTGGCAGGCGGTGCTGGCCAGCGTGCCGGCCGATGCCAAATAGACAGCGGGACAGACCGCTATATTCGTGATACAACAACTCGCCCCGCCTGGCCGCGTGAGCGCATCGGCGCCGCCGGCCTGATGCCGCCTATTTCCTGTTCACTTACACCAGAAGATCACACATGAAACATCGCTCCTTCCTGTCCGGCGCCTTGCTCGCCGCCGTCTTCATGTCAGGCGCCGCCGGCGCCGCCGAGCCGGCCGCGCCAGCGGTCCCGCCAGCGGCGGCTGCCGTGGCTGCGGCGCTGACCCCGGCTGTGGCCGCCACGCCGGCCGGCGCCCCGTCCACCCCCGCCGGGCGCCGCCTGCAAACGCTGGCCGACGCCTATTACGACGCGCTGGCCCGCTACGAACCGGTGGCCGCCACCGACAGCGGCGACAGCCGTTTTAACGACCAGATCGGCATGAGTATCGCGCCGGCCGTGCGCCGCCAACAGTTCGCCCGCTACCGCCAGTTCAGCCGGCGCCTGGCGGCCATCGCGCGCTCGGCGCTCAACGACAAGGAGCGCACCAATTACGACATCTTGCGCTACGAGTTGGGCAGCGTTCTGTCGTTCGCGCCCTTCCCCGAGCATTTGCTGCCGCTCAATCAGATGGATAGCTTGCCCGTGACGCTGGCCAATTACGCGGGCGGCGAAGGCGCGCAACCGCTGCTGACGGTGAAACAGTATCAGGATTATCTGCACCGCCTGGACCAGCTGCCGGCCTGGCTTGACCAAGCCATCGCCAACCTGCGCGCCGGCATCGCGCAAGGGGTGGTGCAACCGGCCTCGATCATGCGCTCGGCCTTGCCCCAATTGCGCCAACTGGCCAGCGCCACCCCGGAAGCGAGCGTGTTTTACACTCCCGTGAAGCGCTTTCCGGCCGACTTTTCGGCGGCCGACCGCCAACGTCTGCGCGCCGCCTACCGGGTCAGCATCCGCGACGGCCTGATGCCGGCCCTGGCCAAACTGAACGCCTTCCTGAGCGACGAATACTTGCCCGCCTGCCGCGCCAGCAGCGGCTGGAGCGCGTTGCCGAATGGCGCCGCCTGGTACTTGGCCAGGGTGGCCAGCCAGACCACCACCAGCTTGAACCCGGAACAGATTCACGCCATCGGCTTAAAGGAAGTGGCGCGCATCCAGGACCAATTTACGCTGCTGGGACCGCAACTCGGTTACCACGGGCCGGCGGCCGGCTTGCCGACCTGGGTCGCGGCCCAGGATAAATTCCACCCTTTTACAACCGAACAAGAAGTCCAAGACGTGTACCGCAAGCTCAACAGCACGTTGGGGGCCAAGCTGCCGGCCCTGTTTACCCTGGTACCCAAGACCCCGCTCGACTTGCGGCTGGAGCCCGAGCTGAGCCGCGCCACGGCGGCCGACCATTACACCCCGCCGGCGGCCGATGGCTCGCGGCCAGGCGTTTTTTGGTCGGTGGTCAACGATCCGCGCCACTACCCCAGCACCGGCATGGTCACCCTGTTCCTGCATGAGGGCCAGCCGGGCCACCACTTCCATCTGGCCCTGATGCAAGAGATGAACTTGCCCAATTTTCGTAAGTTTGGCGGCAACAACGCTTACACCGAGGGCTGGGCCCTGTATGCCGAAACACTGGGCAAGGAAATGGGCTTGTATGGCGATCCGGCCGACTATGTCGGCCATTTGACCGACGAGTTACTGCGTGCCACAAGACTGGTGGTCGACACCGGCTTGCACGCCAAGGGCTGGAGCCGCGAGCAAGCGATCCAGTACATGCGCGACACGCTCGGTTACGACGCCGTGGCCAAGAGCGAAACCGAGCGTTACATGGCATGGCCGGCGCAAGCATTGGGCTACAAGATCGGCGCGCTCAAGATCGCCGAATTACGGGCGCGCGCGGTGGCCGCCCTGGGCGAGCGCTTCAGCCTGCCGCGCTTTCATGAAGTGGTGCTCAGCGACGGCACCCTGCCTTTACATTTGCTGGAAGCGAAGGTCGAGCGCTGGATCGCGGCGCAGCGGCCCTAGCAGCCTGTCGGACTTGTGGACGACAGGCTTGACATCTCAACAGTTGGCGATATATTTGCCGCAGCGCAACGACAGTGGCGAGACCGCGCGACCCGCCACAATAATTGTTGAGACCTCAACGGTGTCCTACGGCAATCTAATTGTGTAGGATGTTTGAGGGGCGATATAAAAATAATTTTTCACATTACTTGTTCAGGAATATATATGCACCGATTTTTCAGGTATGTGCTGGTGAGTGTGTTGGCCAGCGGGCTGCTAGCCGCTTGCGGCGGCAACTCGTCCGGTATCGGCTCGGCCGCCACCGCCGCGAGCGAGGCGTCCACAACGTTGGCCACGGCCGGCGCGCCGGCGTTGGCGGCGTCGTCCACCACGCAGTGGACGTTCTGCGCCAACGAAGGCGGCCGCTGCCTCTTCAATGGCACGCAAACCGTGCGCTTCGGCACGGGCGACCGTTGGGTGAGCAAGAACGTCGATTGGGGCACCGCCTGCGACGTCGCCACCTTCGGCGATCCCGCCTATGGCGTGGCGAAACACTGCGAAGTGACCAGCAAATGGGAATTTTGTGGCAACGAAAACCAGCAGTGCGCCTTTGGCAATACGCAAACCGTGCGCTATGGCGCCGGCGGCACTTTCTTCACCAAAACCGTCAGCAATGGTTTGGCCTGCAACAACGCGACATTTGGCGATCCCGCTTTCGGTGTCGGCAAGCATTGCGACCGGGCCCAGACCACCTGGACCTTGTGCGCCAAGGAAAACGGGCGCTGCAACTTCAGCGGCGCGGCCGTGGTGCTGTATGGCGCCAAGGGCACTTTTGTCACGCGCAATGGCAACGACGGTATCGACTGCAACAACGGCGTGTTCGGCGACCCCATCGCGGGACCGAAAAGCTGCTATATCCCTGGCGCGCCGATCAGCGACGTGGCCGGCGGGCAAGCGATCGGCGCGGCCGACATCACCTATGAAGCGGAAAACAACTTCATCTCCGGCGGCGTGTTCAGCAATGGCAACTATCTGGAAGCGTTTTCAACCGTCGGCGCCCGCGTGGTGCTGACAGTGAAAGCCGGCGCCGCCGGCGCCCGTCCGGTCAATTTGCGCTATGCCAATGGCACCGGCAACACCAATACCTTGAACGTGTATGTCAACGGCCTGTATGCCACCACCACCAGCCTGGCGCCCACCGGCGGCCCGACGGCTTGGCAAGACCGCGCCGAAACGCTCACGCTGCGCGCCGGCGTCAACACCATCAGCTACCAGGTCGATCCGGGCAATTCCGGCGCTGTCAATATCGACGCGGTGCGGGTGCAGGGCGGGGTCGCGCTGGCCGCGCGCGGCGCCACCTTGCCGTATGTGGAATATGAAGCGGAAGACGGCAAGTCGAATGTCGCCCCCGGCGGCCCCGGCACCACTTATCTGACGGAAGACGCGGAGTCGTCCGGGCGTAAGAATATTACCCTGTTTAACACCGGCCACTTCGTCGAATGGACCGCGAAGCAGGCGGCCAACGCGCTCACCGTGCGCTACAGCATGGCCGACGCGTCCCAGGGCGGCGGCACCAATAACACCTTGAGCTTGTACATCAACGGCGTCAAGGTGCGCACCTTGGATCTGAGCTCGCGTTTCGCCTGGTTGTATGGCGACTATCCGTTTAACGATAATCCGGGCAACGGCCGCGCGCATCGCTTCTATGATGAGAGCAGCTTCACCGGCTTGAATATCGCCCAAGGCGCGGTGGTGCGTCTGCAAAAAGACGGCGGCGACACGGCCAACTATTACAAAATCGACTTGGTCGATCTGGAGCAAGTCGATCAGCCGTACGGCATGCCTAGCAATTTCGTGTCGATCAACAATTACGGCGCGGTGGCCAACGATGGCCGCGACGACAGCGGCGCGATCAACAACGCGATGCGGGACGCCAAGTCGCAAGGCAAAAACGTGTGGATACCGGCCGGTACCTTTCATTTGGCCGACCGCATCAATCTGGACGGCGTACAAGTGCACGGCGCCGGCATGTGGCACACCACGCTCCAGGGCATGAACGGCAAGGGCGGCTTTTACGCCGTGGGCGGCCGGGTCACCATCGGCGATCTGACCGTTCGCGGCGATTCCACGGTGCGCAACGACGCCGCCGACCATGCCGCGTTCGAAGGCAATTTCGGTAGCACGTCGCTGATCCAAAACGTGTGGGTCGAGCACATGAAAGTGGGCTTGTGGGCCTCGCCCGGCACCAACGGGCTGCTCATGACCAATGGCCGTATCCGCGACACCTGGGCCGATGGCGTGAATCTGTCGGGCGGCGTGCTCAACACCACCGTCAGCAATATGAACCTGCGCAACACGGGTGACGACGCGATGGCCATGTGGTCGAACGGCAGCGCCAATGTGAATAACACCTTCCGTTTCAACACGGCGCAATTGCCCATCCTGGCCAATACCTTCGCCATTTACGGCGGCCAGGCCAATAAATTGTTCGACAACATAGGCGCCGACACCGTCACGTCCTCGGCCGGCATCACCATCTCGACCCGCTTTAACTCGGTGCCGTTTTCGGGCACCACCGAGGTGCGCCGCAACACCTTGACCCGCACGGGCGGCTGGGAACCGAACTGGAACGCCAGCATCGGCGCCCTGTGGATCTTTGCCGAGGGCATCGATATCACCGCGCCTATCGTGGTCGATACGCTGGAGTTAAATAACAGCACGTACGACGGCGTACTGCTCAGCTTTGGCCATGCCATTTCGAATCTGACACTGAATAATGTGCAGATCAATAACTCCGGTAACTATGGCATGTATTTCAGCAATGTCACCGGCAACGGCAATTTCAGCGGCGTCACAGTGAGCGGCTCCAAAGTGGGCGCGATCAGCAACGGCAACAATCAGTACAGTATCAACCGCGGCGCCAACAACAGCGGCTGGTAGCACTTCCGTAAGATCAGCTTGCCCGGGGCAGGGCCACCCGGGGTAGGGCCACCCGGGCTAGGGCCGCCCGGGGCAGGGCCGCCCGGGATAGGGCCGCCCGGGGCAGGGCCGCCCGGGATAGGGCCGCCCGGGATAGGGCCGCCCGGGATAAGGCCGCCCGGGGCAGGGCCACCCGGGCTAGGGCCGCCCCTCGCGGGCGGTCTTTGATCTGGCGCACAAACCTTCCGCCGCTCGGCTTTTCAGCCGTTGCGGCGGGAACCCCGGCCGCGCCTCAGCGGACTAATTGACAAGCGCACAGATGTTTGTCAAGGCGGGTAGCAAAAATCATGGTAAATCGAAGCGCACGGCCTGCGCGCGCGCCTCCGGTCTGCACGGGAAGCAGCGAGCGGCGCCCAAAGCGGCGGCCATTTCGACCACAACACGGCGGCGACGAGTATGCCATGACACCAAAAAAGATCTTGCTTCTGAGTGTCTCCGCCGGCGCCGGCCACAGTCGCGCCGCCGAAGCCATTGGCTACGCCGCCGAGGCCCACCCGACGCCGATCACGGCACTCCATGTGGACGTGCTGCAATATGCGCCGGCCGGTTTTCGTCAGCTTCATACCGATTTCTATATTCGCCTGCTCAACAAATACCCGGCGATTTGGGCGCCCTTGTACCAAATTACACATGAGGCACAGCCGGACAGCTCGTCGCACAAGCTGCGGCGCGTGCTGGAGCGTTCGAACATGCGGGGGCTGCTGAAAAAAATTGAAGGCTTCGCGCCCGACGCCATCATTTGCACCCACTTTTTGCCGGCGGAAATCCTGTCCGCGAGCATCGCCAAAGGCCGGTCGATGTGCCCGGTATGGGTGCAGGTAACCGATTTCGGCCTGCATCGGATGTGGGTGCAAGACCATATGGCGGGTTATTTCGCCGCCAACGACGAAGTCGCTTTTCGTCTGGCCGCGGCCGGCGTGGCGCCCGAACGTATCCACGTCACCGGTATTCCCGTCATGCCCGGCTTCCAGCCCGCCTCGGCGCACGCGCGCGCCATGCCGGCAGGCGCCAAGCGCCCCACCCTGCTGCTCATGGGCGGTGGCGCCGGACTCGGCCGGCTGGAACTGATCGCGGCGCGCTTGCTGGCCATCGAAGCCGACTTTGCCTTGATCGCTGTGGCGGGCTCCAATAAAAACGTGTTAAAAGCTTTGCAGGCGCTGGCATGCCACCATCCTCAGCGCTTGACGGTGCACGGCTATACCCAGCGGGTACAGCAATTAATGGCATGTGCCGATCTGGTGATTACCAAACCGGGCGGCTTGACCACCTCGGAGTGCCTGGCCATGGGCGTGCCGATGCTGCTAAATACCGCCATTCCCGGCCAAGAAGAGCGCAATGCCGATTATCTTTTAGAACAGGGGGCCGCGCTCAAGGCCCACGACGAATTGGGACTGCAATTTCGTGTAAGGCAATTGCTGGCCGATCCTGGCGCGCTGGCGGCGATGCGACAGCGCGCGCAAGCATTGGGACGGCCGCACGCCGCGGGAACCGTGCTCGAAACCATAGCGGCGCACTGGCAAGCGCACCATGCGCCACTCGCAGCGGGCGACGTGGCGTGCGCAGGCCCATGTTTAAGCGCCAACAACGAGCATGCGAAACCCCATCCCGCTAGACCAGCAAAGCTGAGCGCATGGAAGCGACTTGTTGAGCCGCCTCGTCCATGACGTCGGCCAACGTGTCGCTATCGATCACAAAGTCGATCACGGAATCCGTTTGCGCCATGGGGGTGGGCGCCTGACGGCTCATCGGCGACGCCACGGGTGCTAATTGTTTCGCTAATAACAAGGTATCCAACAGGGATTCCGGCGGCAAGCCCAGCATGCCATCCCGCAGCGCTTCGATGGCCGTGCTGACCAGATCCGGTATCAGTAGCCGCTTCATGACTTCGCGGGCGATGATTTCCTCGGCCGGTTCCATCCAGTGCTCCGGATCGTCATCGAGCAAGCCGGGAAACTCATCAGCCCGCGACAGCAGGTAGAAGCTGCCGATTTCGTGCACGATGCCAGCAAATAAGGCGGTATCGGCATCCACACAGGTCACGCGGCGCGCGATCACGTAAGCCAGCGCCGCCACATGCAGAGTATGCAACCACAATTGCTCGGCCTTTTTGCGCACCGCAGGGTCGCTGATCTTGCTGCCGAATTGGCGCACCACCAGGGCCACCACCAGCGAATACAGATTGCGCTGCCCCATGCGCATCACGGCGGCGCGGGCGCTGGTGACGGGATCGTTGCCGGCGCGGTGGAACAAGGCCGAATTTCCCATGGCAACGATGCGTGCCGCCAACAAGGGCTCGCTTAACACGAGTTTGATGGCCTCTTCAATATGACAAGTCGGGTTCGCCAAGGCCAGCTGTAACTTAAGCGCGGCATTGACACTGGTTGGAAATACGAGTTCACCGCGGGCCGCCTGCGCCACGATTTGTCCAAACGCTTGTAGTCTATCCATAGAAAAATTATACGCCCGCCTGTCGCGCGCAAACCACCGCCCCGTCGCTTCTCACGAGCAATGTGGCAAGTAGGACACAAACGGGGGGAATCACAAGCGCGCACGTCTTCTTAGATGAAAAACCAAGGCTTTAGTTCGGCAACAATCTTGGCATGGAAGTGTGGCGCCACGCTGCCAGCCAAGCGGGCACTGATGCAATCGATCAGGCGGCCATGCTATCGAGCAGGTCGGCATCGCCAATGATAAAAAGCTTCGGCTGTTGCAATACTTGAAGTAGAAATGGTTGTTGCTCACGCAGCCGACGCTGATAATCCGCTACCGAGTATAAATTGGGATTGATCTTGCGGCGTAGCGCCCGCTCGGCGGGGGCCAAGCCGGACAAGATTTCGCCATAATGGGTTTCTTCGCCGATCAGCAATAACTCGATAGGCGCGGCGACCAGGCTGGTTTGCTGTGCTTCGACGCCGCACACGAAACTGATGCGCAATGGATGGGGCAAGCGGGTCAACGACGCATGCAATACGCCGACCAAGCCAAGGGTCTTTTGCACTAATCCGCTCAGCTCGGAATAGACGAGACTGCGCTTATTGGGCCGATACAGGCGCACATTGCCGATGCGTTCAGAACTGATCAAGCCCGCCTCATACAGGCGACGCAGCTCGCGTTGCGCGGAAGCGCTACCCAGGCCCGTCAGACGCATGATTTCGTTCAAATGGAAGCCTTCGTCAACCCGCACGAAGAGCAAGGCGAGCAACTTTTGCTGGGCGGGGCTGAAAAGGGCTTGAGCGAACATAAGCCAGATCCTAGCACAATCAGGCTGCTTGCTGGCGCGACATTCACAAGGAAGCGGGCACTTAGCGGCTGGCGCAGCGCCATTTTTCTGATCGCTCCGCACATAATAAGGCCGGGTAAGAACCCGGCCTGGTCACCTCATGCATGCGATACGTGCTGCCGCCCCGGCGCCGATACGGCTGGCGCTAGCGCGGCGGCTACGGCCCGCCGCAAGTAGCCGCGGTCCTTAAGGATTAATCAAAGGGGCCACGCCGTTGGCGAATGGCCATCCTTGACGTTCATCCGTATTGATTTCCCAATCAAAACCACCGCGGATGGCCGGATGATTGGCTTTGACTTGCCTCCATGCGGAAATCGCCTGGTCGCTGGTCATGTAATTGGCCGCGTTATTAATGCCGAAGCCAACCACTACCCGTTTGGCGCCCAGCAGTGCCACCCATTCACCCACGTTTTTGGTCACATAAGCAGGCTCGTTCAAACCAGGGCCGTCATAATATTGGGGCGCGGCGTAATCCATGGCGCCCGCATTGACCATTGCTTGGCAAAACGCCTTATCGACCGAATTCCAAGGTGCCGGCGGCGCGGAAATGATAAAGCCAGGGAAGCGACGCTTCAATTCCAGACTAATCCAAATCATTTCATTGGTGTCTGGCGACTGTGAACCTTCGAAGGTATTCCAATCCATACCATCGATACCGCCCAATTGGTCATAAATCCGGACAATGCTGTTGACAAAGTTTTGCGATTTATTACGATTCGGGAAACTCATGCCATTGCCTGCGCCGCCGACCGACAGCATAATCTTGCGACCCTGACTGGTACGGGCGAATTTGATATCCTCCACCAGATGGGTGGCGGCACCTTTGCCGTTGCCAGGCGCGTTCCACACCACTTCACCGGTGCTGCCTGGCGCGCCACCGACCGGGGTGGCGGAAAACAGGTAGATCAGGTTGTAACGTGGATGAATGTCGCGGATGCGCAGGGGCGCCGGGGTCCAGTTCGGGTAATAACCGCCGACGATGCTATTGGAAGAGCCGCCGCCACCGCAGGAGGTGGGCGACCAGTACCAGGTGCTGATGGTTGGATCGGTGGCGTCGCTGCCGTTGCCGCCGACGTTGACCAGTTTGTAGTAATTACCGTTGGGCAGGTATTTGACGACCGCGCCCCGCTGATAGATCACACCTTGGGTCCAGTTTTGCGCATTGCAAGTGGCTGGCGGTGGCGGTGGAGGTGGGGGTGGCGGTGGCGGCGTACCGCAAGCGGCCTTGCCCCAGTAATAGGTGCTGATCGGCGGGATGGTGGCATCGCTACCGTTGGCGCCAACGTTGATCACCCTGTAATACTGGCCGTTTGGCGGGTAGAGCACCATCTGTCCCAGCGGATAATTGATGCCGGCGGTCCAGATCTTGCCGCAATTTTGCGGTGCCGGCGGTGACGGGTCGCAATTGGCCGGCGCCCAGTAGTACGTGCTGATGGTGGGAACGGTAGCGTCGCTGCCGTTGCTGCCGACATTGACCACCTTGTAATAACTGCCGTTCGGCGGGTACAGGACCACGGTGCCGAGTGGATAATTGGTGCCGGCCACCCAAGTGGTCGCGGAACACGACACCACGGCGCCTTGCACCGCCGCCACGGTCGCCGCTTCGGTCAGCGCCACGGCGCCGTTTTGGTCATTGCTACCGTTGCCGCCTCCGCAAGCGCTGAGCAGGCTGCCGCTCACGATGCACATCGCGAGATATTTCATTAATAGTTTCATGTCTATCCTATATATATATGTGACGACATGGCCCCGGGGTTGCCGGAGCCATCATCGAAATAGCGTGCTTACCAGCCGATCGTGACGGTGGCCACGGTCGGGGCGACGGTGTGCAGGGAAGAGCTCTTTTCCCACACGTCGTCATAGGCGAAACCATAGGCGAGACGGTTGACGCTATGGTCATGCCAGAACTTGGAATACGAGTTCGACGGTTGACCATTTGGATAGTAGGCATTGGCGTTGGCCCAGTTGGCTGGATCTTCGACCACGTGGCGGTTGAGCGCCGCGCACAATTGCGCTTGAATTTGCAATTGCTTGTCGTATGCGGGTGTACCACCCACTGTGCCGCTCGCGTCCGCCAAGGTGCCGGAACCCAGCAAAGCCATGGCGGTGTTCGGTTTCTTGACGTTGTAGGTGCCCTTGCCATCGGTGAACTCGAAAGTGTCGCCCGAGACTTGACCGCTGAAGGTGCCTTGTTGGTTGGTAAATGTCAGACGTTGCGAGCGATACTTGTTCCAGATGTCGTTGATGTAGCCATCCAGGTAGTTGCCGTTGCGACCGCCAGTGTTGAAGGTGGCATGGGCCGGCGCCACGATACGGTAAGGCGAGTCGGCCAAGCTACGGAATTGCTCTGGCACGGCATTGCGGTACTGGTTGTATAGCGCGTCGCGCCCTTCGGTTTCACCGACGGTTTGATCGTAGCCATTCAAGCCCTGCAAACGCAACAAGACCGGGAAGCCGAACTGATCGACGCGGGTGGTGTTACCGAAGAAGCCAGCTTCCGGCACGATCGCCATTTCCACGAAGTCAAAGATGACATCGATATTCGGATCGGCTGGATTTTCAATGTTGGCGCCGGCGTAGCCGATGTTGCCATTGATATCGGAGTTGACCTTGATGTACATGGGCGAACCGACGCTCAGGAACAAGCGTGCCGAATTGAGCGGCGGGATTGTGATCGAACGGCCTTGCGCGATCGAGTGGAAGTAATTGGTATACGACTGGCCGTTTTTGTTCAGCGCGCCGTTGTCGTTGGTCGACATCGGGATGAACCTGCCATTTACGTCAACATAGACAAACTTGCCAGTATTCCAATCCTTGCCAATGATCGCCCAATACACTTGTGAGTCGGCATAGCGGCCACGGGTGCCGTTGACCAGATTGAACGTGGTTTGTTTGTTCCAGGTACCGCCGGTAGGTGGTGGCGGCGGCGGGTTGCCCGGCGTGCTCACGTCATTGATCGGCTCGCCCGGGATGAAGCAGGCTTTGAAGGCTGGTACGGGATCGCCAAAGACGCCATTGTTGCAATCGACACCGTTGCTGGCGGTGCGCGTGACGTATTTACCGTTCGTGCCGTACAGCACCACTTTAGTGCCGCTGAAGTTGCAACGGCCGTTTTCATCGGCGCAGAAGGTCCAGGTGGTGGCCGCCCGGTCGCAATGTTTTCCCACCCCGGGAACCGGGTTGCCAAATTCATCGTTGTTGCAAGCGATACCGTTGGTCACGGTTTTGCTGAAGAAGGTGTTACCCGTACCGTAACGCACGGTCTGGGTGTCGCCAAAGCCGCAGCGCTCGTTCTGGTTGGCACAAAATTCCCATTTGCTGGTGATTTCGCAATGTTTGACTTGGCCGGGCGCCGGATCACCGAAGGTGCCGACGTTACAGGTGGAAGCCCAATCGAAGTTCTTGCTGACCCAACGGTCGCCCGTGCCGAAACGCACGGCCTGGTTGCCGGTGAAGATACAACGGCTGCCCTCGTTGGCGCAAAACGTCCACTGGGTGCTCGACGCGGCGGCTGCGGCGACCATGGTGCTGACGCTGGCCAAGGTTTTCGGCGTGGCGCCATCGCTGGCGGCCGCTCCGGTGTCGGATGTGCTGCCGCCACAGGCGGCCAACAGCCCGCTTGTCAAAATACTTACTGCTAGATACCGAAAAAGTCGATTCATATCGATCCTTCAATCAAGTTATGTGAATTTTTATTCTTATATAACCCCACCGTTATATTACAACATTGCAAGTCGACTAAGCACAAACTGACTACCAATATTCTTTGCCAAATCGCAAATATTTATTGGGAAATCATGGAACCGTTGGTCATAAGAAGTCAGAAAGATAATGCTTTATATGAAATATAGTTTATTCACTTATTTACATATACCTGAATCCGTGTTCCAGCTCATCCAATAGTTGATCAAGTCCTTGATTACAAAGTAAAATATTGAATTTTCTGCTTTCACCCGACCGATCATGCCACGCTTTGAAGTTAAACAATCGCGCAACCTGGAATTAACCTCGCACGGCGGGCTTGGTCTGATTGGGCAATGCTTTGAGGCGGCCCAAGTGGAGGCGGTTCTCGATTCCAGATTCCCGGTATCGCAAGGCATGAAGACGTCCGACATCGCCAAGAGCATGACCGCTGCTGTGCCTGAACAAGAGCGATGTTGAAGCCATCGAGCCGTTTCGCGACGACCGTTTTTTCAGGAAAGCGCTTCATCTGTCGAAGGTGCCAAGCAGTGTGTGGCTGCGCCAGCGTCTTGATGCCATCGCGGCAAATGTGCGCGAGTACACCGACGAGCTCAGCCTGCGTTTGTTGGAATGCACTGGCGCGCCCTGAGGTACCCTGACTTTTTCGGACACTCTAGTTTGGTAAACTTCACCAACTGGA
>JAZKGI010000066.1:0-4570 GCA_040385995.1 Pseudomonadota bacterium | reverse complement strand
TATTTGAACGTCGCGAATCGATTTTTAGGCTCATCGGCTTAAGTCCGGTAGATTGTCGCCCGTCGGCATGCCCCTGGATGCAACCCATGCAGATATATTTGATGATCACATAATCGTCGATGCCGTAGTGCGAACCCTCGCGCCCAGGCGCGTTGTTTGACCCCGCCGAACGGCGCGATTTCGTTGGAGCCCGAGTTCACACCCACCATGCCGCTTTCCAGCCCTTCGGCCACGCGCCAGACGCGGCCGATGTCGCGCGAATTGAAATAGATGGCCAGGCCGAACTCGGTGGCGTTGGCCAGGGCCAGCGCCTTCACGTCGCTGCCGAAGCGATACAGCGGCGCCAGCGGCCCAAAGCTTTCCTCGCTGGCCACCCGCATCGCCGGGGTGGCGTCGGCGATCACGATCGGCTCGAAAAGCCGTGACCCAGCACGTGGCGCTTGCCGCCGGCGAGCAGGCGGCCGTGCTTGGCCAGGGCGTCGGCCACATGCTCCTTCACCTTACGCACCGCCTTGTCGCCGATCAGCGGCCCTTGCGTGACGCCGGGTTCGGTGCCATCGCCGACCCGGATCTTGGCCACCGCCGCCACCAGCTTCGCGGCGAACGCCTGATTCACGCCGTCCTGCACAAAGATGCGGTTGGCGCACACGCAGGTCTGGCCCGCGTTGCGGTGCTTCGACGCCGTCGCCCCCTATACCCCGCTCGGCGCGCTCCCTATTCCACCCGATAGGACGATAATTTTGGATCCGGCGGCGGAAAAGCCAGCTTCATGCCTTGCAGCGTTTCGAGCAGCACGCCGGCCACCGCCAGATTGCGCTGGGTTTTGGAATTGGCCGGCACCACGTACCAGGGCGCATGATCGGCGTCCGTTTCCCGTATCGCCTGTTGATAGGCGCGTTGATATTCGGACCATAGCGCGCGCTGGGCGATATCGTGGGGGTCGAATTTCCACTGCTTGTCGGGGTCGTCCAGACGCTCTTGCAAACGCTGGCGCTGCTCGTCCTTGGAAATATGCAGGAACACCTTGACGATGACGGTGCCGGTTTCGCTCAGCATGCGCTCGAAGTCGCGGATCTGCGCATAGCGGCGCGCGCATTCCTTCTTGTCGATCCAGCCTTGCACCCGGGTGATGAGCACATCTTCATAATGGCTGCGGTTGAAAATGGCGATCTCGCCCAGACCCGGTACCTGTTGATGAACCCGCCACAGGTAGTCGTGGGCCAGCTCGTTTCCGGTGGGCGCCTTGAAGGCGACGGCGCGTATGCCCATCGGATTGATGTTGCGAAATATCGCCTTGACGGTGCCGTCCTTGCCGGACGTGTCCATGCCCTGCAATACCAACAACACCTTGCGTTCGCGCTCCGCGTACAGCATGGCTTGGCATTGCTCGATCTGGGCCGTGAGGGCCAGGGTTTCTTCCTGATCGAGCTCCTTGCACTGCGCTTTGCTCAGGGCTGAGTTGCCACTCTTGGCGGCCGCGCCCAACTTGACGGCGTCGGCCTCGGCTTCGTCCAACTTGAAATCGCCGCTGGCGCGGAATGGTTCGCGTGCTTTCATCATTTCCTTGTGTATCACTGAGGTGGGGTTTAGCACGCCGGTTGCTAAAGTAACTATGGAAGCACAGCGTAGCAGATTGCGCGCGCCGCACGGCGCTCCCGTGGCGCCGCCGCCATTTGACAGCGCCGCACCGTGCGCCGATACTGCGACGAGCGCAAACAGCGGCGTGGCGTTTCGGCGCCCGCGCGCAGGCGGGGGCCAATTGGAACAGAGCATCATCATCAATATCGCCGAGCAGAGCTTGCAGCTGCTGCGCGACGGCCGCGTGCTGCGCCACTACGCTGTTTCGACCGCCAAAACCGGCGCCGGCGAGCAATCGGGCAGCGGCTGCACGCCGCGCGGCGCGCACCGGGTGCGCGCCAAGATCGGCGCGGGTTGCGCGTCGGGCACGGTGTTCGTCGGGCGCCGACCGACGGGCGAGGTGTATGCCGACGGCGACGATGGCGACCACTACGACGAGCAGCGCGATCGCGTAGCGCCAGACCGGGTCGCGCCGGACCGGGTCGCGCCAGACCGGGTCTTGACCCGCGTGCTGTGGCTGTGCGGCTGCGAGCGGGGTAAGAACCGCTTCGGCGCGGTCGATACCATGCGCCGCTATATCTACATTCATGGCTGTGTGGACAGCGCGCCAATGGGGGTGCCGCTGTCGCATGGCTGCATACGCATGCGCAACGCGGACATCATCGAGCTGTTCGATCTGATCGATGCCGGCATCGCCGTGTCTATCGTCGAGTCGGCGCCGTCGCCATGTGCCCCCACGCCAAATATTGCATATTAATTATGCTTGCCAGTTCGCTCCCGCTTGGGCGATGATTCAGTTCGCCTACTTGATGCCACTTGCCGGGGAAAACTATGCGCATTGCCGTCGTATCCGATATTCATGGAAATTTGCCGGCGCTGGAGGCGGTGGTGGCCGATTTTCGCCGCCGTGGGGTCGACGCGGTGCTTAATCTGGGCGACAGCCTGTCCGGGCCGTTGCTGCCCAGGGAAACCGCCGACTACCTGATGGCGCAAGATTGGTTGCATCTGGCCGGCAATCACGAACGCCAGATTCTCGCGCTCACTCCCGCCTCCGGCGCGTCCGACCGTTACGCCCACGAACAGCTCGATGCCCGCCACTTGGCTTGGCTGGCGACCCTGGCGCCGATGGCGCGCTGGCGCGACGATGTGCTGCTGTGCCACGGCACCCCGTCCAGCGATAACACTTGCCTGCTACAAACAGGCGACCGCGCCGCCAGTCGCGCCGAGGTGGCGCAACGGCTGGGCGAGGCGCGCGCGGCGCTGGTTCTGTGCGGCCATAGCCACGTACCGCGCAGCGTGCGTTGCGGCGCCAGCCTGATCGTCAATCCGGGCAGCGTCGGCCATCCGGCCTTTGCCGACGACTATCCCTATCCCCACGTGATCGAAAGCGGTTCGCCCGACGCCCGCTACGCGTTGCTGGAACGGATCGACGGCGCCTGGGTACCTTCGCTGCTCAGCGTGGCATACGACCACCGCGCGATGGCGCAGCTGGCGCGCGCGCGCCAGCGCCCGGATTGGGACAGTGCGCTGTCGACCGGCTACATGTCGTAAGCGCCGGGGCGACCCTGCCCGGGCGACCCTGTCCGGGCGACCCTGTCCGGGCGACCTGTCCGGGCGACCCTGTCCGGGCGACCCTATCCGGGCGACCCTGTCCGGGCGACCCTGTCCGGGCGACCCTATCCGGGCGACCCTGCCCAGGCGCGACCAGCCACCGCGTGCATCGCCGCCACGATTATGCGGTCTCCTCATCAATATCAATATGGCGGCCGATTTACTCCTTATCATTATAAAAATTCTTGCCGCTACTTACTGCAAGCAATATAATGAAAAATGCATCATCCTTGTAAAAGTTATTTAAAGATAATCCTGCCGCAGCGTCGCATCGGGACGCATCGCGGGCGTTTTTGTTTCGGACATTGGCATGTATCTCTAAAGAACCTGAGCACCGTTTTCTGGCCACGGCAATCGGCCTTTGTGAAAGCAGTATATGTGGAGTGGAGGTAATATGTGGGGTAATGATTGGGACAAGAACGCTTCGGTGAAGTGGTTATCGGTGAATCACGAGACAAACGCGTACGACGATCCGAATTTGAATTTTTTCTCGCCTAATTTGGTGCGTATCAACGCCCACCCTCTGGTGACCAAACGCGGCGACGCCACCGTGCGCGCTCTGCAAAGGCGGCATTTGTATCGCTATCTGGCCAGCACCGAGGCGATCGAGATCGAAATGGTCAATCCCGCCCTGATGTTCGTCATGGATAGCGATATCGCGCGTGAAACCATCAACGACGCTTACCGGGTCTATACCGACGAGGGCTTCCACGCGCTCATGTGCGTCAATTTGCGCAAGAGTCTGGCCGACGACGGCGAGATTCCTTACGAATTGCGTTACCGCAATTCGGCGATGGACGCGGTCATGTCAATGTGCCGCACCGCCAATCCGGAAGACAACCGGCTGATTCTGCTGGCCATCGCTTGCGTGAATGAAACCATGATCGCATCGAGCCTGTCCCAGGCCACCGATAAATCGGTCTACCCGGCGCTGCGCAACATCGTGCTGGCCCATGCGCGCGACGAAGCGGCCCATAACACCTATTTTTCCAATCTGATGGTGGCGTTCTGGCCGCGCCTGTCGGACCGCGAGCGCACCCTGCTCACCGATTTGATGCCACGCATTTTCACCGACCTGAATCTGTCGGACCGCACCGGGGTCGAAGGCGACTTGCGGGCCGAAGGTTTCAGCAAGGAAGACATCGATGCGATCGGCGGCGAAATTTTCACCGACAAGGTCGATTTCGACGGCATGCGGCGCGTGGCCAACAGTTCCTTGCGCATGTTGTCGCGCTCCGGGTTCTGGAAAGATCCGCGCGCGGTGGAAGGCTTTCGCGCCGCCGGCTTGGGCGAATTGATCGCCGACCAGGTGTAAGGCCAACGCGGATCGGCATAGGGGGCGGTCCTGATGGACCGCTCCCCTGCCACACCACCCGGCGTG
>JAZKGI010000065.1:0-11769 GCA_040385995.1 Pseudomonadota bacterium | reverse complement strand
GCGCGCGGCATGGTGCCGACCCAGCATGGCGAAAGCCTGCTCAAGCCGGCCAAGCGCATCCTCGACGAGACAGAAAATCTATTCATCAAGAAGCAGCCGTTCGTGGCCCTGGACGAGGCGCGCACCTTTCACATCGCCGCGCCCGATTACCTCGACAGCCAGTTTCTGCCCAATGTGGTGGCGCTGCTGCGGCGTGGTTCGCCGCGCAGCCGGGTGGTGATCCACGGTCTGGGGCCGGGCGTGGACTACATCACCCTGCTGTCGGACGGCAATATGGATCTGGTCATCGCCAACTGGGATGAACCGCCCCAGCACCTGCACATGTCCAAGCTGTTCGAAGACCCCATCGTGTGCACCATGCGCGCCGACAGCCCGTATGCGCGCCGCACCGCGCCCGACGCCATGACGCTGGAAGACTATCTGAGCCTGCCGCACGTGGCGCCCTCGCCGATGCTGCCCGGTTACCTGGGCGTGATCGACGCCTACCTGGAACGTCACAACCTGCGCCGCAACGTGGCGGTGGAATCGGCTTATTTCGGCTTGATCCCGTTCATGCTGACCCAGACTGATTTGGTGCTCACCACGGGTCGCCAGTTCATGCGCTTTTATGAAACGACGCTGCCGCTGAAAAGCTTCGTGGTGCCGGTCAAATTCCCGCCAATGCGCTTTTATCAGTTGTGGCACCAGCGGGTGCACCAGGCGCCGGAACACAAATGGCTGCGCGACCAGGTCAGCGCCGCCGCGAAAGCGCTGGTGCAGCGCTAAAGAAGCTGGCAGATTGGTGCGTTTTTATGCACGACGCGTGCGAGCGCGCACCGTTTGAAGCGCAATCAGCAAATAACACCAAGCGTGCTTTTACCGGTTTTTAAATTGACGCCAATAAAACAAACATACTTACCATCCTTACTCAGATAGCACACCACATCATTTCTCATGTGCATTTTCTCTCCTAGCTCAGCCTGGCACTCATTTTTTACATTTTGACCAAGATTATTAAATATTTGCTTTGCAGCATCACCAATAATTTTAATTGATATACTGGCTCCACTTTTATTCGGCTTACTTGCATCATCTAATTCGCCGCTATAGATTTCATATTCACCCACTAGAGGCTTATAACGAAATTCCCACTCAGCCTTATCTGCAAATGACAAGCCAGGTATTTGACAAATAAAAAATATAAGTAGCAATTTTTTTAACATAAAATTCAAATGACTTTAATATGATAATGATCATCATGACGCGCCATTGGCAAAACTCGCGGTATCAGATTATCGTTGAAGAAAATTTTGCTAACTTGCCCGGTAGCAAAAAAAGTCCAATCAATTTTTTTGTCGCCTCACGGTCATAAGCAGAATCTCGAAAAAATAGAATGTTATCATATTTTTTTAACACAATAATTTCACCCGAACTTCTTTATCAAACTATTGCGCATCCGCAAAATCAGGGTGGAAACTGGGTCGCGGTCGTATTGATCAAGAAATTTGCATATGCTTAGCGGCGTATAGTTGAGCCTTCCTGTTGGGATATGATCGAGACCTACCGAATCAGACCTCCACATCATGAAAACACTTTCCGAACTAAACCGTTGCGAGGCGCCGGCCTTTAGCGAACACCTGCGCGGCATCTACGAACACTCGCCCTGGATACCGGAACGCGCCGCCAACTGCCGCCCGTTCGCCACCGCCACCGCGCTCAAACTGGCCTTGCAAGAAGTTGTCAGTGCCGCCTCAACCGACGAGCAACTGGGCCTGATCCGCGCCCATCCCGAATTGGCCGGCAAGGCCGCTATCGCCGGCCAGCTGACGGCCGAATCGCGCGCCGAGCAAGCCAAGTCAGGCTTAAACCTGTGCAGCGCCGAGGAATTCGCCACCTTGCAGCGTCTGAACGCCGACTACAACGCCAAATTCGGCTTTCCCTTCATCCTGGCCGTAAAAGGTCCGGACGGCCTGGGCCTGAGCCGCCAGCACATTATCGCCACCTTCGCGCGCCGCCTGAAGCAGCCGCGCGAGGCCGAAATCGCCGAGTGTCTGCGCCAGATAAAACGCATCGCCGAACTGCGCTTGAACGAGCTGCTCGGCCTGACGCTCGAATTCGGCACGGCCGTTATGGCGTGGAGCGAAACGCTGGCGGCGTGGAGCGACAGCCCGGCCGACTTGACCTGTGCCTACCTCACCGCCGCGCACCGTCGAACCGCCGCCCAGCTGGCCGACTGGATGCGCGAAGCCGGCATGACGACCCATATCGACGCGGTCGGCAACGTGGTCGGGCGTTACCACTCCCATGCGCCGAACGCCAAGACCCTGATCACCGGCTCACACTACGACACCGTGCGCGATGGCGGCAAATACGACGGCCGGCTCGGCATTTTGCTACCGATCGCGCTGGTGCGCCATCTGCACGAGCGTGGCGAAACCCTGCCCTACCATCTGGAGGTGATCGGCTTCGCCGAAGAGGAAGGGGTGCGCTTTAAAAGCACCTTCCTGGGCAGTAGCGCGGTGGCCGGCCGCTTCGACCCGTCCCTGTTGGCGCTGTGCGACGCCGACGGCGTAAGCCTGCGCGCGGCGCTGGCCGCCGCCGGCCACGACGCCGGCGCCATCGGCGCCATCGCGCGCGACCCGGCCACCCTGCTCGGTTTTGTCGAAGTCCACATCGAACAGGGCCCGGTGCTGCTCGAACGCGACCTGCCGCTGGGGGTGGTAACGGCGATCGCCGGCAGTTCGCGTTATCTGGTCGAGCTGACCGGTCTGGCCGGCCACGCCGGCACCACACCGATGACGATGCGTCGCGACGCCGCCGCCGCCGCCGCCGAGATCGTGCTGCTGGTCGAGCGGCGCTGCGGCGAAGCGCAAGCGCTGGTGGGCACCGTGGGCCAACTGGCGGTGCCGAATGGTTCGGTCAACGTGATACCAGGCGCGTGCCACCTGTCGCTCGACATTCGCGCCGCGGACGACGCGGTGCGGCTGGCGGCGGTGCGCGACATTCTGGACGGGATCGGCATCATTTGCGCGCGGCGAGGCGTCGAGCCGGCCACGCGCCAGATCGTCGCGGCCAACTCGGCGCCATGCGCGCCGTGGTTGATGCGTCAGCTGGGCGACGCGCTCGAACGCGGCGGCTTACCATGCTTCGCGCTGCCGTCCGGCGCCGGGCATGACGCCATGGCGATGGCCGCCGTCACCGACGTGGCGATGCTGTTTACACGCTGCGGCAATGGCGGCATCAGCCACAATCCCCTGGAAACCATGACCGCCGACGACGCCGATCTGGCCGCGCAGGTGCTGCTCGACTTCCTGCGCCGGTTCGCTCCCCCCCTCCGACCCGGCGTTGTGACCGCGCGCGCCGCCGCAATAGCGGCGCGGCGATCAAGTCATGAGCGTGCCGAACCTGCCGATCGTGCCGGTTAAGGCCGCAGCACGATTTTGCGGCAGTTGTCTTCCTTCTTGTCGAACATCTTGTAGCCTTCGACGGCCTGCTCCAGCGGCATCCGGTGCGAGATGATGATCTCTGGACTGAGCTTGCCCTCCTCGATGAATTGCAGCAGCTCGGGCATGAAACGCTGCACATGGGTCTGGCCAGTCTTGAACCCTATGCCTTTTTCAAACACGTCCCCGAATAAAAAGCCGTGAATGAAACCGGCGTACACCCCGGGCACGCTCACCGTGCCGCCTCGCCGCACCGCCGCGATACACTGGCGCAGCGCCTTGCCGCTGCTGCCCTCCAGCTTCAGATTGGTCATCACGGTTTCCACGGTGCTGCCCTTGGCCTCGAAGCCGACCGCGTCGATCACCGCGTCCACCCCGCGCGAGGCGGTGGACTCGATGATCACCTCGGCGGCGTCGACCTCGTCGAAATTGAGCGGAATCACGCCATACGTGGCGCGCGCGAACTCCAGCCGGTAAGGATGGTGGTCGACCATGAAGATGGTGTCCACCCCCAACATGCGGGCGCAGGCGGCGGCCATCTGGCCCACCGGCCCGGCGCCGAAAATGGCCAGGCTGGAGCCGGGACCGACACCGGCGTTGAGCACCGCCTGGTAGCCGGTCGGCAGAATATCGCTCAGGAACAGCACTTTTTCATCGGCCAGCGTGTTGGGGATCTTGATCGGGCCCACATTCGCCTTCGGCACGCGCACGTATTCGGCCTGCCCGCCCGGTACGCCGCCATAGAAATGGCTAAAACCAAACAGCGCCGCGCCCGAGCGCAGGCTCTTCTTGTTCATGATGGTGCCACGGTCGGGATTGGTGGTCTCGCAGGCCGAGAACAGGTGCATATCGCAGAAAAAACAGCTGCCGCAGGCGATCACGAAAGGCACCACCACGCGGTCGCCCTTTTCCAGCTTCGTCACGCCCGGCCCCTTCTCGACCACCACGCCCATGAATTCATGGCCCATGATGTCGCCCGATTTCATGCCCGGCACCTTGCCGCGGTAGAGATGCAGGTCGGAGCCGCAGATGGCGGTGGCGGTGATCTTGATGATGATGTCGTCGGGCTCCTGGATCACGGGGTCGGGTACGGTATCGACTTTAACTTCGTGGGCGGAATGATAGACAAGTGCGCGCATGACTTCTCCCTAAAGTGGTTGGGCCGTGTGCGGGCGGAAACGCGTGCGCGCGCCGGCGCCGACTCGGGTATCAGCTAGGATACATAGCGCCGCGGCCTCAGTCATCGGAGACCATCTTGGCATGAAGTAGGAGTTTCCCTACCGAGGAGCCCTGCCGAAACACCTGGAATGTTGTGTCCCTGGACGGCGGCCCCATCGACCGTCACATGCATCGGTCCATGATTGTGGGCAAAATAACCGATCAGCCAGTGACCGAACACGCCAGCCGTGATCCTGGCGCACACGCCCCAGAAAACCAAGCTCCAGCCACCCATCGCGGCCAGCATCAAGGCGGGCGGCAACTGCTGAAGCATCCAGGTGCGTTCCAAGAAGCGATAGAAGCGGTCATGCTCGATTTGCGGCTCAAGCGTGATGGCAGGCGCGGCATCGAGCACGAGTTCGCAATGGATCTGCAACCAGGCGTCGCGCCAGAATCCGCTCCCGTGCCGCAGATAATCATGACAATCAGGCAGGCGCTGTGCGTAATCGCGCAACTCATGCTGACGCAATAGACCCAGTGGCCCGGCCAAGCCGACTTGCACGCCGCAGTAGACGAGGAAATACTCCATCCACTTCGGGCACGCAAAGCTGTTGTGGATGAGCTTGCGATGGCTGCCCAGCGAATGACCAAACAGCAGAACCGACGCGGTCATCACCACGAAAACGAACAACGCGGTCCATGAAAAGGTGGCCGCGCCACCGATCAAGGCGCCGCTTGCCATGCCACAGAACCAGATCGATTTCACGGGATCGTAGCGAATCGTGCCATCGACCACACTGCGCGCATCGTGGCTGGAGACGCGATGCAGGTTCAGACTGCGTGGCAGAGTAGTCATCATGTCAGCTCAGCTTTTTTTTGGATTTGCCGGTCGCGATCATCGCTTCCGATTCCCGCTTGAGCGGTCGTCCGACCGGGCACAGTTCAAGCGCATAGCTGGTCAGGACATTGGCCACATTGCCGGCGTTGAGCGTGTAAAAGACGAATTGCCCGCGTCGCTCACTGGTCACCAGGTTGGCGTTCTCAAGAATCGACAGGTGGCGCGAGATCGCCGGCGCGCTCATGGCGAAGCGCTCGGCCAGCTCAGAGGTGTTCATTTCCGCTTCGCCGAGGTAGGCGAGAATTTTGCGGCGTGGAGCGGACGCCAGGGCTTCAAAGACTTTATCAAGCAACATGATTATTTAATTAGATAATTAACGAATATGTTAATAGTAAGCCATGGAGAAAAAATGATCAATAAAAATATGCGTCCCGTGAGCATCGTTGGCTTTCCACCGAACTGGCCATCAGGGGAATAGCCGGGGATCGACATGCCAGCGTTTCAGGGTGGTGGCGACGATCGCGCCGGCGTCACTGTGCTGTGCATTAATCAGTACGTTGGATTCTTCGGCCACGATCACGGAGGGAACCAGCAGCAGGGCCGAGGCGCCCGATGCGATCCAGGCATCGCCCGCTCTCCTGGCCGCCAATCCGGCCGGAATCGCGTCCCAACCACCGGGCAGCGGGTCGAGCACTTGGTGCGCGTTCCAAACCATGTCTGGAACGTCGATTCGCACCAGGTAACGATTGAAGGGCAGGCTGCCGCTGCGCAGGTGCTGCACGGTCTCGAGAATGGCCAGCGCGATAGTGCTTGCGCAGTAGACAACAGGTGTGCCCCTGCTGTTCCAGCGCCCGCCCGTCATCTTGGCACCGGTTCCGCTCAGATCATTGGCACTGTACGTTGGCGCTTCAACCGCGATGCGCCAAACCGACACCGTCATGCGTACGCCCCGCTATGGCTCATGGAGAGCAGTTCGGCAACCAGTTTCTGGCCCTCGAAGGTATCCAGGTAACTGGCGGGTGTCGCGCCCGCCAGCGCCGGCAGCGGCTTGGTCAGCCAGTCGGACACCCAACGTGCCGCGTCGAAACCGACGGGATCGCCGGACTGCTCGACCATGGTCTGCACCATGCCGATCAACGTTTCGACGCCCAGTACCCGTTCGGATTCGTCCTTGGACAGCACCGTGCCGTCCCTTTCTTTGCGGCTGATGGTGGCACGGGATAGGCCAAGGCTGGACAACAACTGTTCCTTGCTCATTCCCATACGCGACGACAAGTTGCCGATCATCGACGCGGGGATGCCCTGGCGGATCAGGGTGATGCGCGCCTGGGGATCGAACCGGTAAATTTGGGTGCCATCGACAACCATGGGTTCACGCGCCACCGCTCTCCGCTGGGTGAACGCGCCGCTGGCGCTCTGCCGGGCAAGTTTGACCTTGGCGGCGCGCGCTACTGTCACCGATTTTTCGACCGCTTTGGCGTTCGACATAATTGCCTCCTTTGAGATACAAGTATAGCTCAAATGAGGCGATAGAAACATCGTAAGTAGCGGATTGGGCCAGCGTCCAGCCTCGGGCCTGCGCCGTCACATAGGGTTTCAGAATTCGTTTCAGTTCGCTGTTTGCCGCATGGTCGATGGCGAACAGCTTGCGCAGGCTTCAAATCCCGCTCACACCACGCGGGCCCGTTCCAGCATGGCATGCAGCAACACGTTGCAGCCCGCTTCCAGATGCTCGAGTTTCGCGTCTTCGATCTCGTTATGGCTGATGCCGTCCTTGCAGGGCACAAATATCATGCCCGAAGGCGCCAGGCGCGCGGCGTAAATGGCGTCGTGTCCGGCCCCCGACACCACGTCCATGGTCGAGTAGCCCAGCTTGGCGGTGGCCCGGCGCACCGCGTCCACGCAATCCGGATGAAACGGGCAAGGCGGATAATACGAGACCCGCTCGATACTGATGGCCAGCCCGGAATCGAGCCGGGTGCGTTCGATAAAAGCGAGCATTTCCTCGTGCATGGTGTTAAGCAGCGGCGCGTCCACATTGCGCAGATCGATGCTGAAAGTGACTTGACCGGGAATCACGTTGCGGCTGTTGGGGAACACCTGCACCATGCCCACCGTGCCGCGCCCGTACGGCGGATAACGGTGGGCGATGGCCACCACCTCCTGCATGATGCGGGTCGCCACTTGCAGCGCGTCCTTGCGCAGGCCCATCGGGGTCGGTCCGGCATGGGCCTCCATCCCGCTCACCACGCAGTCGTACCAGGACAGGCCCATCACCGCCGGCACCACGCCGATCACCTTGTCGGCGTCTTCCAGCACCGGACCTTGCTCGATATGGGTCTCGAAATAGGCGCCGATCGGATGCCGGCCCGGCACTTGCTCGCCCAGGTAGCCGATGCGCGCCAATTCCTCGCCCACCGTCTTGCCCTCGATGTCCTTGGCGGCGTAAGCCGTCTCCAGACTGAAGGCGCCGCAAAACACGCCCGAGCCCATCATCACCGGCACGAAGCGCGAGCCTTCCTCGTTGGTCCAGAACACCACTTCGATCGGCGCCTCGGTCTCGATATTGAAGTCGTTCAGGGTGCGCACCACTTCCAGGCCGGCCAGCACACCGTAGTTGCCGTCGAATTTGCCGCCGGTCGGCTGGGTGTCGATATGGCTGCCGGTGACCACCGGCGCCAGCTCGTTGTTGGTGCCGGCGCGGCGCATGAACACATTGCCGATCTGGTCGACCGTAATCGCCAGGCCGGCGGCGCGGCCCCAGCCCACCACCAGATCGCGGCCCTGTTTATCCAGGTCGGTCAGCGCCAGGCGTTTGACGCCGCCCTTGGCGGTGGCGCCGATTTGCGCCAGTTCCATCAGCGCGGCCCACAGCCGCGCCCCATCAATACGCAACTCACTCATGTGCGGCACTCCATTCTGGTTGATTTACAGCGCGGCGGCGCCGAAGGCGGGCCGCTCGATATACCGGCCGGCGCCCTCGACCGCGCTCAATTGGCCGTCCTGGAACACCACCTTGCCGGCCGCGATGGTGACGCTGGGGATGCCGCGCACGGTGCGCCCCTCGAACACATTGAAGCCGCCCTTGGCGAATTGGGTTTTGGCCGAGATGGTGCGGCTGCCTTGCGGGTCCCACACCAGCAGGTCGGCGTCCGAGCCCACCGCCACGATGCCCTTGCGCGGATACATATTGAAGATCTGGGCCGCGTTAGTGGAGGTCACGCGCACGAACTCGGACGGGGTGAGCCGGCCGCTGTTGACGCCCGCGTCCCACACCACCGCCATGCGGTCTTCCACCCCGCCGCAACCGTTCGGAATGCGCGTGAAGTCGTCGCGCCCGGCCGCTTTCTGCTCGGCGCAAAAGGTGCAGTGATCGGTCGCGGTGGTGTGCAGATTGCCCGCTTGCAGACCATGCCACAGGGCGGCCTGATGGTGCTTGCCGCGAAACGGTGGGCTCATCACGTGGCCGGCGGCGAAGTCGAAATCGGGATGTTGGTAGACGCTGTCGTCGATCACCAGGTGGCCGGCCAGCGCCTCGCCATACACGCGCTGGCCGTTGGCGCGCGCGCGGGTGATCGCGTCGAGCGATTCGGCGCACGAGACGTGCACGATATAGACCGGGGTGTTGAGCACATTGGCGATGGCGATGGCACGGTTGGCCGCCTCCGCTTCCACCGCCGGCGGACGCGACAGGGGATGGGCGCGCGGCCCGGTGATGCCTTGGGCTAGCAGGTCCTGCTGCAACTGGAATACCAGCTCGCCGTTTTCGGCGTGTACGGTGGGCAGCGCGCCCAGTTCGAGCGAGCGGCGAAAGCTCTTCACCAGCGTTTCATCGTCGGCCATGATGGCGTTTTTGTATGCCATGAAGTGCTTGAAGCTGTTTACGCCATGCTCGCGCACCAGGGTGCCCATGTCGCGGTGCACGCTGTCGTCCCACCAGGTGATGGCCACATGGAAGGTGTAGTCGCCGGCCGACTTGTCGGCCCAGCCGCGCCAGATGTGGTAAGCCTCCAGCAGCGACTGGCGCGGCGCCGGGATCACGAAATCCATGATGGTGGTGGTGCCGCCGGCCAGGCCGGCCGCCGTGCCGGTGAAAAAATCGTCGGCCGTGACGGTGCCCATGAACGGCAGATTCATATGGGTGTGGGTGTCTATCCCGCCCGGCATTACGTACTGGCCGCTCGCGTCGATCACCTTGGCCGACGGCGGCGTTTCCAGGTTCTCGCCGATGGCCACGATGGTGTCGCCGTAGGTGAGCACGTCGGCCTTGAAGGCGCGGTCGGCGTTGACCACGGTGCCGCCGCGAATAAGGGTAGTCATATGCTTCTCCAGATTAGAAGGTCACGGCCGTTGCCGGTGCCGGGTTGGGTGAAGGCAGCGCACTGCCCCGCATCATTAGCCCATAGGACAACGCCGACAGGGCGATCCCGACGAACCAGGCATAGGTATATATAGTCTTGAAGCCGTCCGCCACCTGCGGGAAGGCGTGCGGGAAGGCGGCGTTCAAAAATCCCGGCAGGTTGGGCAGCACGCCGACCAGGAAGGCGGCCACCGCCGCCGGGTTCCAGCCCTTTCGGTAGGAATAGCCGCCGCCCTCGCGGTATAGCTGGGGCACATCGAGTTCGGTGCGGCGGATGAGGAAATAGTCGACGATCAGGATGCCCGCGATGGGTCCCAGCAGCGCGGAATAGCCGATCAGCCAGGTGAAGATATAGCCCTCGGTCGACTCCAGTATTTTCCACGGCATCATTAAGATCGCGATCGAGGCGGTGATGTAACCGCCCGCCCGGTAGGACACGCGCTTGGGCGCCAGCGAAGAAAAATCGTAGGCCGGTCCCACCAGATTGGCGGCCAGGTTGACGCTGACGGTGTCGATGAGCAGGATGATCAATGCGATCAGCACCGCCGCGCCGCTCATGCGGCTGGCCAGGTCGACCGGGTCCCAGATCGCCTTGCCGTATAAAACCACCGAGGCCGAGGTGACGATCACCGCCAGCGCGGCCAATAGGCCCATCGGCAGCGGCAAGCCCACGCTTTGGCCGATCAGCTGATCGCGCTGCGATCTGGCGAAGCGGGTGAAGTCCGGGATGTTGAGCGCCAAGGTGGCCCAAAAACCCACCATGGCCGTGAGCGACGGCCAGAACACGGTCCAGAACTGGCCCGCCTTTTTACCGCCCGCGACAAATTGCGACGGCTGCTCGAGCAGCGGGCCGAAGCCGCCGGCCTTGTTGTACGCCCAGCCCAGCAGCACGAAACAGATGGCTATCTTGAGCGGCGCGGTATAGGTTTCGAGCTTGCGGATCGCTTCCATGCCGTGCAGGATGTAGTAAAACTGGATGGCCCAGAAAGCCAGAAAACAGGCCAGCTGGGCGCCGTTGATGCCCAAGCCGGCGATCTGGTCGCCGCCCAGCGGACGGCCGAGCAGCACCCCCAGCAAGGTGTAGATCATCTGGCCGCCAAACCAGGTCTGGATGCCGTACCAGCCGCAGGCCACGATGGCGCGCATCAGGGCCGGCAGGCGTGCGCCGCGGGTGCCGAAGGAGGCGCGCGCCAGTACCGCGTACGGGATGCCGTACTTGGCGCCGGCGTGGCCGATCAGCAGCATCGGCAGCAGCACGATGGCGTTGGCCAGGAACACGGTGAGCACCGCCTGATAGCCCGACATGCCGCTGTCGATCAGGCTGGCCGACAAGGTGTAGGCCGGAATGCACATCACCATGCCCACCCACAGCGCGGCGAAATGGTGCCAGCGCCAGGTGCGCTGGGCGGCGCTGGTGGGGGCCAGATCCTCGTTCCACAACTCGGCGCTGCCAGAAAACTCACTCCTCACACGTCTCTCCTTAACTCATCCATCGCTAGCAGCCTGTCAATCACATCGCCGCGTTTTTCAGACCGGACCGGCGTGCGGATTGCGCGGGTCTTCGGTCCAGTTCATATATGGCTTGCCGGTTTGCTGCGGCACCATGGTGATGCAATTTTGCACCGGGCAGGTGATTTCGCACAGGTTGCAGCCCACGCATTCGTCCTTGATCACCTCATAGGTGCGCGCGCCGGCCGCGTCGATCAGCTGCGCGATCGACTGGTGCGAGGTGTCCTCGCAAGCCACATAACAGCGGCCGCACTTGATGCAGCTTTCCTGGTCGATGTGGGCGATCACCTGATAATTCATGTCCAGGTATTTCCAGTCGACGGTGTTGGCCACCGCCTTGCCGCGAAAGTCGGCGATGCCACGGTAGCCCTTTTCATCCATCCAGCGCGACAGGCCGTCCTTCATCTCTTCGACGATGCGAAAGCCGTGCAGCATGGCGGCGGTGCACACCTGCACCGAGCCGGCGCCCAGGGCGATGAATT